>AP017991.1:3335000-4057619 GCA_003609755.1 Planktothrix agardhii NIES-204 | reverse complement strand
AATTGATAACTGATAATTGATAATTGATAACTGATTACTCGGCGCTTTTTCTCATATTTTTACGCAGTACCCAAAGACCAAAACCAATGACTAAACTTAATAACGCAATCTTAGAAATAGGGCTTATATATTCTTCAACCAAATCATAATGGTCTCCTAACAAATACCCGGCTCCGGTTAAAAAAGTCACCCAAAGGGTTGTACCAATGGTAGAATAGATAATGAAAGGAGTTAACGGCATATGATTTAGACCCGCAGGTAAAGAAATTAAGGTTCTCACCCCGGGAACTAAACGACATAAAAAAACCGCCATTCCGCCATATCGAGTAAACCAATTATTGGCTTTATCAATATCTTTTCCGGTCACTGTAATCCATTTTCCGTATTTGTCGGCTAAATCTCTTAACCGTTCTTCCCCAAAGAATTTACCCGCATAATACCAAGGAAACGCCCCTAATATTGTTCCGACAACTCCCGCTAAAACCGCCGGAAAAAATTGCATTTCTCCTCTGGATACCGTAAAACCAGCTAAGGGCATAATTAACTCAGAAGGAATAGGCGGAAATAGATTTTCTAAAAACATTAATAAACCAATTCCTAGATACCCCAAGGAACTCATGGTATTAGTAATCCATTCAACCATAATCTTTTCTTAAATTAAGTTTTCAGTCATTCAAAAACCGGGCTTCAGGTTCAGAAACCCGGTTTAAAGGGTGGCTTAAAAATCTATCTCAGAAACCGGATTTCTTCTTAGATATAAGCGCGAAAAACATTCATATTTTTCGTAGAAACCCGGTTTCTTGGCGTAAGTCCTAAACTGATTTATGTTCCCGATGTCCAAGAGTTAACATACTCGATTTGTTCTGGGGTCAAGCTATCAACTTTAATCCCCATGGCGTCTAACTTCAAACGAGCAATTTCTTTGTCAAGATTCGCCGGAATAGAATGAATTCCCGGTTCCAATTTACCTTGGTTTTTGACTAAATGTTCACAAGCTAAGGCTTGGTTAGCAAAACTCATATCCATCACCGCGCTAGGATGTCCTTCGGCCGCGGCTAAGTTAATTAAACGACCTTCTCCCAAGACCACAACGGATTTACCGTTTTTGAGTTTATATTCTTGGGTAAAGTTACGAACTTCTTTAACTTCGGTGGCTTTTTCTCCCAAGGTTTTCAGGTCAATTTCAATATCAAAGTGACCGGAATTACAAACCATGGCGCCATCTTTCATGACGTCAAAATGTTCGCCGCGAATAACGTGCTTATTCCCAGTCACAGTAATAAATAAATCTCCCACCGATGCAGCTTCATCCATCGGCATCACCCGGAAACCATCCATCACCGCTTCAATAGCGCGAACTGGGTCAATTTCGGTGACAATCACATTGGCGCCTAAACCCCGTGCCCGCAGTGCGGTACCTTTTCCGCACCAACCATAACCAGCCACCACAATATTTTTACCCGCTAACAGGACGTTAGTAGCGCGGATAATTCCATCTAAAGTTGATTGACCAGTACCATAACGGTTATCAAAGAAATGCTTAGTATCGGCATCGTTGACATTCATGGCAGGGAAAGTTAAAACCCCATCTCTCAACATCGCTTTCAAACGCACAATTCCGGTGGTGGTTTCTTCCGTTGTCCCAATCAAGTCGGGGATTTGGTGTTGACGTTCTTGAATTAAAGTTGCCACCACATCGCTACCATCATCAATAATAATATTAGGACGATGATCTAAAGCAATTTGAACGTGGCGAATATAGGTTTCGGCGTCTTCCCCTTTAATCGCATAGACCGGAATTCCGTAGTCAACAACTAAACTCGCTGCAACATCATCCTGGGTAGATAGAGGGTTACTGGCAATTAACACCGCATCGGCGCCACCCAATTTCAGGGCGATGGCTAAATGGGCCGTTTCCGTCGTAACGTGACAACAGGCAGCTAACCGCAGACCTGCAAAGGGTTTTTCTTGGGCAAAGCGTTCTTGAATCAGGCGCAGAACAGGCATTTCACGGCCGGCCCATTCAATCCGTTGTTTTCCCTTCGGCGCAAGGGAGGGGTCTTTAATTTCGTAGTTGATACGGACAGTCGTTGCAGTCATGTTTTAGTTGTTTCCTAGACAGAAATTATTTCCAGTTTCCGTGAGAATACTTAGGTTATCCGGCACACAGGGCCTAACTCAAGCATTCTGTTGGTGACGTCCCTATGCAACTTAGGGTTCCTCGTCAAAATTAGCGATTGTTGCAATTTATTAACATAAAGCCTAGCGCGAAACTTGTCATTAGGCCAGAGGTGACACAAAAACCCGATTTCTTCGTGTCTTCGTGCCTTTGTGGTCACTTCAAATCTATAGCAAAATTTTCTATCGTATTTAATAAGCAATTCATCACAATTTCTACACAAGAAACGGCCACACTATTGCCAATTAATCTGCGAAAAGT
This sequence comes from Planktothrix agardhii NIES-204, assembly GCA_003609755.1. Lineage (NCBI taxonomy): Bacteria > Bacillati > Cyanobacteriota > Cyanophyceae > Oscillatoriales > Microcoleaceae > Planktothrix > Planktothrix agardhii. The sequence goes on along the minus strand of AP017991.1, from coordinate 4,055,179 downwards.
CGAATAGGAACCCAATATTTTAAACTCGTCGGGAAACCCTTGCAAACGTAGCATTTCTCGTTCCGTTAACCGTCGTTCTCCATTGACTAATAAATAATTATAGGATGCTCCGGCTCTTAAGGCACAGGAATAGGGATAAGCACTAATATGACCAGCTTTATTTTCATGCCAAATTGTCGGTTCAGTATGGGTTTTTCCTTGATATTTAATTAAACGACTATTACGGATTTTCTCAGAAGCATAATAAAAGTCTGAAACCTGCGGTTCTAAGATTTCTGTTAAGGGTTTCATCGGTATTTTTTGAATATCCCAGCGAAACGGTAAAGATTGACGATAACCGACAATAAAAATCCGTTCTCGCTTTTGGGGTAATCCACAATTTAAAGCATTTAATACTTTATATTCAACAGTATAACCCAATTTTTCTAAAACTTCAATAATAGATTTTAAAGTCTTTCCTTGGTTATGTCCGACTAATTGTTTAACATTTTCTAGGATAAAATAATTGGGTTTTTTATTAGCTAAAATTCGAGCAATATCAAAAAATAATGTTCCTCTGGTATCTTCAAACCCTTTAAGTTGTCCACAAATACTAAAGGGTTGACAGGGAAACCCCGCCAATAAAAGATCATGTTCTGGAATATCTTTGGCTTCAATTTGAGTAATATCTCCGGCGGGTTGTTCCCCAAAATTCATCTGATATATTTTTTGAGCATCGGGGTCAATATCCGAGGAAAAAACACATTTTGGATTAATATTTTTAGCAGTTAATACTTGATTAATTGCAATTCTAAATCCTCCAATTCCACAAAATAAATCAATATATCTCATTAAGTAGTTGCACAAAATAAATTACCTAGTTGAGAGAGGGAACACCGGAACAGCCCCCCTAACCCCCCGTGCACGGGGGGCTAGGGGGGGAGGGAATAGGGTGGAGGATGTGTAATTAATTTTGTTTAGGTACTTACTAATTTCCATGTTCAGTTTCTTTGAAAATCCTCCCAAATATTAGGTCACTAACTCCCCAATTAAAATCAGGAGGATTTCCCTGCTATGGCTCAATAATTAAGCCGTTTCAAAAGATTCTATTTCTAACACAGGGCCAATCATTGCCATCGTCATAATATCCTCTCGAATTTGACCTGTAATGGTGACTTTTAACCCAGATTTTTGCAAATCTTGAGGAGGATTATGGAGTTCATAGGTTTTGCTCTCGCTGACCAATGCCAAGGTTCCAGAACCAAATCCCTTGCGTTCAATTGTACCTGTTACTGTAATACTCATATTGCGTTCACCTGAGTTTTAATCGCTAAACGAGCTAACCCAAAACATAACAAAGCATTGGTAACTAAAAACAATTGAGAGACGAAACCTGTGCCTAATCCCCAAACAGTAGGAGAGACTATTGCACTAATTCCTAAACAACTTGCTGTTCCAATTGTTATTCCAATCGCTACCCATTTCCACTGGGGATGTCCCAGGAATAATAGGATTAAAATTACTGGAATTAATACACTAGCAAAAATGGGATTTAAGGTAGAACTTCCTTGAATTGCTCCCCCTAATTCGGGGAGAGAACTACCCATCATTCGCATCGGCCATTGGGGTAAATCAAAGATATAGAAACCCCGCAGAAAAAATAAACCACTACTTCCAGCAACTAATCCTCCAGCCAAAGACCAACCCCATTGAAACGGAAAATAATTTCTCAGAAACCAAGCTAATAAATAGGAACCCAAAACCATCGCTAATTTAGGTAATAATGCTACCGCCCCGCCATCAACCCAAAATCGAGGACTCAGATAGCCATTATCGCGTAACCAACGAAAGAAATCTCGGAAAGTAATTTGTCCTTTTAATGCCATTTGCACGGCATTTGTTGCATCTAAATGACCCGCCCCAAAATGATTTAGGGGGTCTTCTGCAACTTTGCGGGCAGATTCTTTGAGAATATTAATCACTTGATTTGGTTCGGTAACTCCACTAGCTTTAATTAATGCAGCTACCCCAGCAACGTGCGGCGCCGCCATACTTGTACCTTGAAAAGCTGCAAAAACCGCCTCACCCGTTGCCGGGTCAATGGTATTTTGTAGGATACCTCCGACTTGATTTTCCCCTTCAATTAATCCTCCTGGGGCGGCAATATCAACCCCAGCCCCAAAATTAGAATAGGGGGTTTTATTTCCGGCCGCATCTAACGCAGCCACACCTAAAACTTTAGGATAACGGGCAGGATATCCGGCGCAATTTTCCCCGGAATTTCCCGCCGCGCCAATAATTACAACTCCTTTAGAATAGGCATAATCAATGGCTTCTTGCATTAAGTTACTTTCGCCACCACCGCCTAAACTCATGTTAATCACATCGGCGTTATGGTCAGCAGCAAATTTAATCGCTTCGGCAATATCAGAAATCGTGCCTCCGCCCCCGGAACTTAATACTTTTAAGGGCATAATTTTGGCTTTATAAGCAATGCCTGTTACACCATAATTATTATTAGTTGATTGGGCAATAGTTCCGGCAACATGGGTTCCATGTCCGTTATCATCAAAGGCTTCAATTTTATCATTTACAAAATCATAGCCTTCCACAAATTGGGTCTGTTCTAAATCGGGAACTAGACTAACTCCGCTATCAATAATGGCAACGGTAACTCCTTCTCCCTGGGTTTCACTCCAGGCTCTTTCTAAATTAATACTGCGAAAGTTCCATTGTTTTCCATATAAAGGGTCATTGGGAATTGCATTTGCCGTATCATAAATAATCGCAGCTTGAGAATTTACTCCTGGGATTTCGTCAGCACTATAGATATAATTGGGTTCAATAAATTCTGTTTGTTTACCCAAAGATTTTCTCAAGGATTTGAGTAATTTAGCATCCCCTCTAACAACATAAACATTATCCGCTTGGGAAAATTCACTATTGAGATAGGGAACAATTTGATATTTTTCGGCTATTATCCGAACTTGATTGGCAATTTCTTGTTTTCCTAAAGATTCTCTAAAATCAAGTACAATACTGTCATAACTGCCTTGATTGGCAAGACCGGAGAAGTTAGAAACTGCCCAGCCCAAACCAATTAAAAATAAGCAGAATAGGAAAAATTTTTTCATCGTTTTTCAACGGTTAAGGTTGATAATAGGTTAACATCTAAACCGGAGAAACCGGGTTTCTTGGGTCAGAACATACAATCTTGTTTCTATTCTATCTATCATCCTCAAAATAGAGGATCATAGATCCTAAATTAACACACAGAAAAAACTATTATGGAACGTGGTTTATTATGGCTTCCCCTGCTGGCGATATTTATTGGTTTAGCTTGGTCGGGTTGGAATGAATACCAAAAATTGGAGGCCTATCAAGCCTGGGCAACGGATTTTGATAAGGCTAAATATGACATTTATGCGGTCTTGGGCCTCAAGGAAACCGACCTAACCTGGGGAAAACCTACCCGCAAAGGCCCGATTAATTTAGAAACCTTTTCTCTCAAACAGGTGGAGTCCTTGGGATTATTAGTGGAAAATCAGGCCGTTGACCCGAATATTCCCCCAGAAAAAGGAAAAGCGATCGCGTTAGAATTTAGATTCACCGATACTGCTAAAATTGTCCAAATTCCCTTTACTGAAATTTCTCTAGCCGCCCGATGGTATAAATATCTTCAATCCTTTATGAAGTCAAACTTGTAGAACTTCTGGCTTCTCCTTTCCTCTAAAAAGCTTATACTAGGGGAAATAAGGGTTATTTTCCCCAACTATAGGGGAATAATCGCCGATTTTTACCTTTTTTTTGCCTAAAGTATGAATTTTAAACAATTACCTAAAGTTTTAATCGCCTTAACCCTAGCAATGTCGTTATTAATATCGGCTTGCGGGGGCAAAGATTCTACACCTCCGTCGGGGAATCAATCTACTAATAATTCTGGCCAAACAACCGTTGCCCAAAAACCTGTTTCTGGCAGCCAATTTAATAAATTTTTCCCCAAAAGTCAAGACGGTTATCAGGTTGTTTTTGCTCAGGAAAAAACAGGTTTTGCCGAAGCCAAATTGAATCAAGGTGGGAAAAATGTAGCCATGCTTTCAATTAATGACCTAGCGAATAATCCCAGTGCGGCGACAAAATATCAACAAAGTAGTAAAACTATTAGTGGATATCCAGCCGTTACTCAAGGTAAAAATACTACTGCTATTTTAGTGGCAAACCGCCATCAAGTCAAAGTCCAATCTCGGGCAGAATCTTTTACCGCCAATGACCGAGAAGAATGGCTGGGAAAATTCAATTTGAATGGGTTATCCCGAATCAAATAATATTAGTTAGCATTTCTAGCAACAATAACTGTACTATTCTAGGAGAATGACTGTGAGTAAACCTATCACTCAATTAGTTGATGAATTACCGACAGGTGGCGTTACCGTCATGGTTTTACGCGGGTTAGATTTTGTAATTCCGGGTCAATGGAATAATTTAGTTGGGTTTGAAAATACGGTTAAAACCATTACCGGAGAAGATGACCCCGCCTATATTCAACAGGTCAGTGAACGGGCTTTGTGGCTCTATAATGACAAAAAGGATTATCAACGGGCACTGTGGTTATATCAAACTATTGATAGCACTGGAACAGCTTTAGGAGCAGCCGCTTTAGCCAATAAAATCGGAGAAAGTGTCAACTTTTTAGGCTTCTTAAATCAATTAACCCCCAAACCAAATAAAGCCCAAGCGATTGATTTATCTCTGAAATTAGTTACAGAATTAGTCGGATTTTGTTTAATTAATGGTATCCCAGGTGATAGTATTGGGGACTTTTTAGCCGCATTAGGAGATTATGGCGGAGAATCTTTAATGCGGATGACGGCGTTAGTTTGTTTGGATGGTTTAATTCCTTTGGGGCCAGATTTTATTAGTTCGGCGTTATCAACAATTGGAAACTTAACCCCGAAAGAATTAGAACAAAATGAAGGCTTTAAAAAGATTAATGATGTCATTCCTGGGGATAATTCTGAAGGAAAATTACAATTTATTCAAGGAAGTTTTGATTCGGTTAAGGGTTGGATGGGAGATTTTGTTTCTCAACACTATTTAACCCCGGAAAAAGTAGTTACAAATCTACAAGGATTTGTCGATATTACCAATGATAAGTTAGATTATGTTGCCGCATTTTTGGACATGACTACTAACTATTATACCCATACCGGAACTCAAACCTTAGCCCGTCGTTTAATTGAACGAGCCGCCGCCGAAATTTAACGAAAAAAATCAGGGGTAGGGTTTTCCCTCCCCTGCACAGCAATCAATCATCCGTTAAAATAGCTTGAATATTCTGGTAAATTGTTGTTGAAATTAAAGTAAGGAAGTCTCCATGTCTGAAGAAACAAAACCCAACCCTGAAGCCACCCCAGAAACACCAGGCGAAAAACCTGAAGCCCAGAAAAAAGCCAAAGCCCCGGCATTAGAAGATAAACCTTTCGGTGAGTTTATCCAACAGGACTATATTCCCGCCTTACAAAAAGCATTAAATAGTCAAGGTGTTGAGAATTTAGACCTCAAATTTGCCAAAGAAAAATTGCCTTCTAGCTTAGGAGAAAATCAAGATTGTTGGCAAGTAGTTGGTCAATGGCAACAGGGAAAACGACAGTTTAATGTCTATTTTCCCAATGAAGATATTAGTTCTTTAAAGTTATTTACCTGTGCTTTAAATGGAATTAAACCCTCTACAATTGAGCCATTTTTAGGAGATGAACGAAAAATCAATCTTGATTTATTAGTGTTTGGCGTAGTTCAGCGTTTAAATGCACAAAAATGGTTAACTCGTAACTAAATAGTAGGGAGCAGCCCCCCCAACCCCCCGTGTACGGGGGCTAAATAGGGAATAGCCCCCCAACCCCCCCGTGTACGGGGGCTAAATAGGGAACAGCCCCCACCCCCCCGTGTACGGGGGCTAAATAGGGAACAGCCCCCAACCCCCCGTGTACGGGGGCTAAATAGGGAATAGCCCCCCAACCCCCCGTGTACGGGGGCTAAATAGGGAACAGCCCCTAACCCCCACCGTGTACGGGGGGGTTGGGGGGGAGAGAATAAGGAACACTGGAACACCGGAACAGCTTACTTTACTAGAGGTCTTAATGATGGATAAAATCAAGAAAACCGATGCCGAATGGAAACAACAATTAACCGATGAACAGTTCTCTGTAACTCGCAAAAAAGGCACGGAACGCGCATTTACAGGAAAATACCATGATAATAAAGAAAAGGGTATTTATAAATGCGTTTGTTGTGGCACGGAGTTATTTACTTCCGAAACAAAATTTGATTCGGGAACCGGATGGCCGAGTTTTTCGCAACCTATCAAAGAAGATAATATTAGTTGCAAAAGTGATGTCAGTTTCTTCATGCGTCGAACTGAAGTTCTTTGTGCGGCTTGTGATGCCCATTTAGGTCATGTTTTTGATGATGGCCCTAAACCCACCGGACAACGCTATTGTATGAATTCTGCCGCGTTAAATTTCGAGAAATCAGAAGGTTAATTCTGAAATAATAACCGGGTTTTTTGGGAAATATTCACCCAACCCGGTTTAATAATTTCCTATTATGTTTTTTTTCCTAATGCAATCATCATCGAACCTGTAACTATAATAATCGCTCCTATCACAGCAAAAATAGTTAAATTTTCCGGTTCAATTAAATGGGGAAATAATACCGCAATACTATCAACAGAAATTAGAGTAATAATCGGAGCTAAGGCTAAAACAGCACTGACCCTTGAAGCTTCCCAATGTTCTAAAGATTCGGCAAAACACCCATAAGCAATTAAGGTATTAATTCCACAAAATAGTAGGATTAATACCTGAAATGGAGTGAGGCTAAAAATTGCGGTGGGCGTGGCTACGGGTAAATATAAAATTGTGCAGCTTCCATAAATAAATGCCATAACTTGAGAGGAGGAAAGGGATTGTAACAGTTGTTTTTGAGCTAAGGCATAAATTGCCCAGCATATAGCTCCAACTCCTAGTAAAAAACTTCCCCATAAATATTGATTGGAAGCAGTAACTAGCACTTTTAATTGTTCATTAAAAAACAAACTAAATCCCAAGGTTAATACCCCTAACCCTAACCATTGTAAGCGAGTATAATGTTCTTTAAAAATAACTAATGCTCCTAATCCCATTAAAACCGGAGATGTTTGAATTAAAACTTCAGCATTAGTGGGAGAAGTTAAGGCTAAACCCTGCACAAATAGGATATAGTTACCTGCTAAAAATATTGCGGCGATTCCTAATAGACCCCAAGGAATTAAACGGATTGTTTCTGGATTAGGAAGTTGTTTACGAATGGTTAAATATCCGCCTAACAGGACAAAAGCAATGAAAAATCGATACCAAGTTACGGTATAAACATCTAAACCTTGTAAAATAATCGCTAATGCTAACGGTAGAATCCCCCATAAAAATGCTGTTAATAGTGCTAAACCTAACCCTAATCGCCATCGTCCTGAAGTTGCATGAATTGACATTGTAAGATTTTAAATAAGCTGATTATATTATAATAGAAATTCAATTAAAATAACGATATTAGGACTTACGCAGGTTGACCCAGAAACCGGGTGTTTTAGATAATATGTCGGTGACAACAAAGTATTTTCGTAAAAAAACCCGGTTTCTTTGGTTGGGTGCGTAAGTCCTGGATATATAACCTAATTTAAAATTGATATAATTTAAGAATTTATTTTTATAAAAATGCTTTATCCCTATTACCTATTACCTGTTCCCTGTTCCCCATATATAAAAAATTGAAGCGATCGCCACTTTTAAAAAATAGCGATCGCTGTTTTTCATCAACTTAATTCAAGCTAACTATGCCTCTAAAGCAGGAACTTCCACCGCAGTAGCTTGGAGGGCGGCTTCCGTTTTCGGTCGGTCTAATTTGAGCACTAAAACTCCCAAAGGTGGTAAACATAAATCCAAGGAATGAGGATAATTATGGAACCACCATTCATCCGTCCATTTACCCCCTAAATTCCCCATATTACTGCCGCCAAATTCACCGGAATCACTATTGAATATTTCGGTATAGAATCCCAATTCAGGAACACCCACGCGATAATGACTATGGGGTTGGGGCGTAAAATTACAGACCACCACCACAAATTCTTCTGGATCTTTTGCCCGTCGAATAAACGACACCACACTGTGACGAGTATCCGTACAATCAATCCACTGGAACCCAGCTTCAGCAAAATCCTGTTCATACAATGCAGGTTCACTGCGATACAGTCCATTCAAAGATTGGAATAACCGTTTAATTCCTTGGTGGGCGGGATATTGCATCAATTCCCATTCCAAAGTCCCCCAAGCATTCCACTCTTGACGCTGACCAAACTCCATTCCCATGAACAAAGTTTTCTTACCCGGGTGAGTAAACATATAGGTAAACAAACACCGGACATTAGCAAATTTCTGCCAATCATCCCCCGGCATTTTGTTAGCAATATTGCTCTTACAATGCACCACTTCATCGTGGGAGAGCGCCAACATAAAGTTCTCGCTGTGGTGATACCAAATACTAAAGGTAACGTTATTTTGATGGAACTGACGGAACCAAGGGTCCATGCTGAAATAATCCAACATATCGTGCATCCATCCCATATTCCATTTCAGGTTAAACCCTAACCCACCAACGTAAGTAGGCCAGGACACCATCGGCCAGGAAGTTGATTCTTCCGCAATGGATAACGTCCCCGGATAGTAACTAAACAGAACATGGTTAGTTTGACGCAGGAAATCCGCCGCTTCAATATGTTCGCTACCGCCGTATTCGTTGGCGACCCATTCACCATCGGGACGTAAATAGTTCAGATACAGCATCGAGGCGACCGCATCCACCCGAATTCCATCAATATGATACTTGTCATACCAAAATAGGGCGTTACCAACCAGGAAGTTACGAACTTCGTTGCGACCATAGTTAAAGACTAAGGTTCCCCATTCTTTATGTTCGCCTTTGCGGGGGTCAGCGTGTTCATAGAGGTGGGTTCCATCAAAGAAAGGCAAACCATGTCCATCTTTAGGAAAATGTCCCGGAACCCAGTCCACAAGCACCCCAATACCATTCAAATGGCATTGATCGACAAAATACATGAAATCTTCGGGACTGCCAAACCGGGAGGTGGGAGCATAATATCCGGTGACTTGATATCCCCAAGATCCATCAAACGGATGTTCCGCGATCGGCAATAATTCAATATGGGTAAAGCCTAATTCCTTGACGTAGGGAATTAACTGATCCGCGAGTTCCCGATAGGTTAAAAAACGACCCCCTGGATCAAGCTCACAGGCTTGTACGGCAGGTTCAACAGTGCCATCGGGTAAAACATGGGGTTGATCAAAGGGAGCGCGGTTCCAAGACCCTAAATGGCATTCATAAACTGAAATCGGGGATTTTAGTGGATCTTTATGACGTCGTTCTTCTAACCAATCTTGATCGCGCCATTGGTAGGCATCCAAATTGGCAACAATGGAAGCGGTTTTAGGGCGAACTTCTTGATAAAACCCGTAGGGGTCAGTTTTCTCATAGATATGTCCTTCCCAGTTTTTAATTTCATATTTGTAATGTTCGCCCACTCCGAGTCCTGGGACAAACATTTCCCAAACTCCATTGCCCAATTTCCGCATTTGGTGTTGGCGGCCATCCCAATTGTTGAAGTTACCAATAATCGAAACGTTCCGTGCACTCGGTGCCCAAACGGCAAAATACACCCCAGCCACCTCATTGACAGTCATTAGGTGGGCACCTAATTTTTCATAAATCCGGTGGTGGTTTCCTTCTGCAAACAGGTGGACATCTACATCGGTAAATTGGGCAGAACGGAAAGCATAAGGGTCATAAACCACCTTTTCATGTTCCCCTTCTTTGAGTCGCAGTTGATAGTTGGAGAGTTCATGAGTCTCAATGATGCACTCAAAGAAATGGGGATTATGGACGGACTGCATGGGGTATTCCTGTCGTTGTTCGGGCAACAGAACCCATGCCGCCTCCGCATTAGGGAGGTATGCTCTTACTACCCATACCGTTTTACCCTCGTGTTCAATTTGATGGGAACCCAACACTTCAAAGGGATCTTGGTGATGGTTCCAAACAATCTTATCAATCTGATCAATTGCGATGGTCGTCATGGATTCTACTGCTCTACGATTACAAAACAGGTCTAATACGGATGGGAATGGTGCTTCAACTTACATTTTTAGGGCGAGGAAACCTCCCCCCTACCCTCCGCATTTTCAGGAAAATCCTACGCTGACGCGAGGTTTAGATTTGGGATAATGGTACTAGATTTTGAACGTATATTCGCACTTTCCCCATTTCCGACTTCCTCACTTCCCCTAATCTCCTAATCCCGGCGGTAAAAGTTCACCGCAAATATTGTGAATTTCGGTAGTACGGTCAAATATCCAGGGGTAACTTTGGCGGTATTCGGGAATTAAGGCCAGGGGACTGAGCAAGGCCGCCGCAGCAATATCCGCAATACTGATGCGATCGCCTACTAAATAGGGCCGTTCTTTCCAGACTTCCAACACCTCAAAAGCCGTTTTTAAGCGAGTTTTAGCCAGTTCAACGGCAGCCGTATTAATCTGATATTGCCAACACACAACCCGAATTACCAATAAACTCGATAGGGACGGATCAATTTGTTTCCCATCTCCAGACCGAAACTGATAATAAACAAATCGAGTGGCTGTGCCAATACTTTCATCTAACCAATCTTCTAATAATGCGGCTTGGGTTTGTAGGTGGGGATCAACAAAAAATAAGGGGGGATCAGGATAATTATGCTCTAAATACTTAAAAATTTCAGTGGAGTCGGCGATCGCCTGGGGTTGACCTTCTATTTGGGGTAATAAAACCGGAACCGTTGTCAGTCCCGTTAGGGGTTTGAGTTTCAGGGTATGAAGTCCGGGGGTGAGATTTTCCACTTGATAAGAAATCCCTTTATACCCCAATGCTAAACGGGCTTTTCGACAATAATGGGACGTACTAAACTGCAATAGGAGCATAAAAAACTAAAATGGATTGAATTAATATACAAAACTGAAATTTAACAATATTTTAGGTTTTTTTGTGATTAGATAGTTACTAAGTTAGATTGATCATTTAAAGGTTAGATTTTTTGGCTGAGGATGATTCCTAACGACGCCGACTTTCCGATCCCCCTCGCCGTTCCCTTTCCCTCCACCGTTGATCTCAAGTCAAGATAGGTAAATTTAGTATGACTGTTGCGTTCAAATCGACACCTTCTCCTAGACGCAGAACTTCTAGTCCCGTTGATCTTCCTTGGGTACAAAGTAAGGTTGTTCCCTTTGATCAGGCTCGGAAAAAACGGGTTAAAGCCTCCTTGACAAATGCTGTACCTTTGGTTAATCCCCCTTCTTCCCTGCCGAGATCAACTGTTGTTAAAGCTCTCCCTAAACCTCAACCCAAACCTTTATGGCTTGGTTCTATAATTGCGGTACAAAAGGTTTCATCGGTTATCACCTCTTTGATTATTGGTTCAACTTTAACAGTTTATGGGTTAACGGTTTATGGAGAGTCGAGTTGGACACAGGAATATCCCAGATTAGAAAAGTTACGAGCCACGGAACAACAACTACGGACGGCTCAAGAAATGTTAAAAAATGAAATTGCAATCACCGCCGACGAGCCCACCACAGGTCTTGTGGTTCCCCAACCTGGTGATATGATTTATGTTGAACCGGCGAAACCCCGTCCCCACCCCTCTCCAGAACCCAATACTGTGATCGAATTAGATCCTGTTCCGGTGTCCACAGTAAAAAGACCTTTAGGATATTAAATGGTCATCAGTGTAGGGACGCTGCCCTGGCGCGTCTGTAACAGTCATTAGTTAACAGTTAACAGTAATCAGTTATTGATTGGTATTGAGTAAGTTAGTATGGCTTCTTCAGACTATTCTTCGGGTTCTCGTTTTCAACGACAGCGTTCTTCTCCTGGTCAGCGTGGGCGAAAAAGAACCGTCTGGGGAGGTAAAGGTCAAAATTCCCCATCTCGGAATTCAGGTTCTACTCCTTTAAGGAAAAGCTCGGTTGATCTTCCCTTTGTAGCCTATCCTAGAAAGCGCGATCGCTCTGCCCCAGTAAGAGCCGATCGCAGGCGTTTAATATTAGTTTGGTTATTAATATTAGGGGGAATTGTTGGTCTGTCCCTGAATTTATTCCGCTTACAAATAGGTCAAGAATCTTCCTTCCTAAAAGCACAGGCTTTATCTCAACAACAACAAAAAATCCTACCGTTTGTTCCCAGACGTTCAATTACCGATCACAAAGGAGATATTCTGGCTTTAGATCAGCGAGTTTATACCCTTTATGTTCACCCTAAACTCTTTAAACAAACTCCCAATGAAATTGCCGAAAAGTTAGCCCCTGTATTATTGCGAGAAGATTCAACTACCCCACTCAAGAGCGAACTTTTAACCCTATTTGGTACATCTCCAAGTGGAATTAAAGTTGCAGATTCAATCTCCGAACAAGTCGCCAATCATATCCAAAATTTGGGATTAGATGGATTAGAACTATTAGAAAGTCGTCAACGACTTTATCCGCAACAGGAAAACACCTCAGATGTTGTGGGTCATGTCAATCTTGAAGGTAAAGGTCAAGCTGGAATTGAATATAGTCAGGAAAACTTACTAGAACGTACCATGCCCTCCTTGTCCTTTCAACGGGCTGCTAATGGTGCTTGGGTTCCTGAACGAATCGCCACAGGGTTTATCCCCATTGATGATTTAGAATTAAGGCTAACGATTGACTCCTCCCTACAACGAGTTGCCCATCAAGCCCTCCAGAAAAGCCTTAAAGAATACAAAGCCAAACGGGGAACAGTAATTGTCATGGATGCCACCGATGGCTCCGTACTAACCCTGGCCAATGAACCGACCTATAATCCGAATCAATACTATAAATTTGACTTAGAACGGTTTAAAAATTGGGCTTTAACGGATCTTTATGAACCCGGTTCAACCTTCAAACCCATTAACATTGCTTTAGCCTTAGAAGCGGGAGCAATTCAACCGGATACTGTTGTTAATGATGAGGGTCATATTCAAGTTGGGGGTTGGCCGATTCAAAATTACGATGGTTCCGCTCGAGGCGAAATTAATATCAGCGATGTGGTCAAATATTCCAGTAACGTGGGCATGGTGCGAATTATGCAACGGATGGAGCCGGAGGTATTTTATGAAGGCTTAAAACGTTTGGGGTTAGGAACAACCATGGGCATTGATTTACCCTTTGCCGCCACCAGTACCCTAAAATCTAAAGAACAATTTGTTTCCGCCCCAATTGAACCCGCAACCACAGCTTTTGGCCAAGGATTTTCCATTACTCCCATTCAGTTAGCCCAACTCCATAGCCTTTTAGCTAATGGCGGTAAACTGGTAACTCCCCACGTTGTTCAAGGGTTATATAACAGCAAAAGCCAACTATATTGGAAATTACCCCTGAGTGAACCCCAACAAGTGTTTTCATCTGAAACAGCTAATTCCGTTTTAAAGATGATGGAAACTGTGGTTAAAGAAGGAGGAACTGGAACCCAAGCCGCCATAGAAAATTATCGGGTTGCTGGCAAAACCGGGACGGCTCAAAAAGCATCGGCTGATGGAGGCTATTCTCCTAACGCCCTCATTACCAGTTTTGTCGGAATTTTAAGTGTTGACCATCCCCGTTATGTGGTTGTGGCAGTGGTGGATGAACCCTTAGAAGGTCGCGTCGGAGGAATTGTGGCTGCACCCATTGTAAAATCGGTGATGGAAGCGCTCATTCATCTGGAAAAACTCCCCCCTTCAGATATTCCGGTTGACCAATCACAGATCAACTCTTACACTGATAACTGATTACTGATTACTGATTACTGATTCAAGGGTTTAGGAGGGCTGCTGTGCCAACAAACCAAGACCAAAAAATATTTGCTATCTTCATGGAAGAAGCGGAGGAGCGTCTCGAAACCCTGCAAATGGGGGTAACAAAGCTCCCCGCAATTATGGCCGATCCAGACAGGGAAGAAGTAGCTTCTATTTATCGGGCGGCTCACTCCATTAAGGGGGCGGCAGCGATGTTGATGGAGAATATGCCCAGTCTGGCTAGTATTAATAAGGTGTCTAAACGCCTAGAAGATTGTTTTAAGCTGGTTAAAGACACGCCTTTAAAAATTGATGCCACAACTCAAAACCTTTATAGTAAAGGGTTTGAGGTATTGAAAAATTTAATTGATCGAGCAGCCAGTCCGGCTGGACTTTCAGAGGAAATAGGGGAAAAAATTCTCCGGGCTTCTCTTCCACTGTATGACAAGTTAGAAAACCACTTGAAGGATTTAATTAGTGGTAAGGTAGCCGTGGCAACTCCAAAAGCGACAACACCAACAGCTACAGCAACACCTGGGGTTGCCAATGCCGTTAATCAAGTGATGACGGTTCTCAAACCAATGTTACAGGGATTTAAACAAGCTGAATCCCCGGAAACTCGTAAACAATTGGCGGGTTTATGCGCTCGATTAACAAAAATTGGGGTGGGAATTGAACCTTGGCAAACATTAGTGAAAACGGCCCATGGTGCGATCGCAAATCCTAAAAATTCTTTTAAAGTTTTAGCGACCCCAATTATTAATGAGTTAAAGCAAGGAGCCGAACTCTTACAAGCAGGAAAAGCCAGTACGATTGCCCCCAGTGCGGCTTTATCTTCCTTGGCGGGTGCAAAAGCTGCTGCTAAACCCGCGACTCAAGAAATCACAATTCCGGCTGATCCGAAAGAGGTAGTTAAAGTTCTATTAAAAACCTTTAATAAACAACAATTACAAGCGATCGCTCAGTTGTTAATTAAGCACGTTAAATCCTAAAAAAAAGCAACAAAAGGGTAAATTTTTACTCCGCTTGGGGATATTCTTCCCATAAAGATGTGGTAGTTCTTAAACTTAAATAATTACCATTTCCTAAAATAATATGATCTAAAATCGGGATAGACAAAAGTTGTGCCCCTTGCAACAATTGACGAGTTAAAGTAATATCTGCCGCACTGGGTTCAACATTCCCCGATGGGTGGTTATGGGAAACAATCACCCGGGTTGCGCCGCTTTTTAAGACTTCTCTGAAAATATCCCTAGGATGGGCGATGGTTTCCGTTGCACTTCCAATCGTAATTACTTGAGTTCCCAATAGACGGTGTTTAACGTCTAATAGCAACACTGCAAAGCGTTCTTGGGGTTGCCACATCAAATCATGGCTTAAGGCATCTGCGGCGGCTTGGGGGGTCTCAATAACTGCTAAATCGGGGGGTTTGGACTGAAAAACCCGTTTTCCCAACTCAATGGCCGCTAGAATTGTGGTGGCTTTTGCTGGCCCAATACCATGAATTTGAGTCAATTCATGAACCCCAATATCCCGCAATACCGCTAGGGGATCTCGTTGATGTTGACCCAACTGATTTAAGATATATTGTCCTAAACCAACGGCGGATAATTTTCCTTTTCCCTGACCTGTTCCCAACAAAATTGCAATCAATTCAGCCGTGGCTAAATTTCTGGAACCAATGGCCATTAATCGTTCCCGTGGACGCTCATCACTGGGTAAATCAGCAATTCTCAGGCTATAGGTCATTTGGGTAGCATCCCACCAACGCAATATTTAGTATTAAATTTTACCCAATTTTTTCCATAATTTCAAGTTCAATAGGGCGTTAAGTTACCTAGGATTAGCCATTTCTATCAGATTAGTCTCAGTATTTCTGACTCGCACTTGTAACAAAAATTCACTATAGTGCTAGGGAACACCGGAACACCGGAACAGCCCCCCGAACCCCCCGTGCACGGGGGGCTTGGGGGGGAGGGAACACCGGAACAGTAAGCTGTGAAATGGTTTCAGAATTTAGAAATGTCCTAACTGTAATGCGTAGTGCTATACAACGGCTACAGGGTTTGACTAAATCAAAATAAACCTCTCCAATTAATATCACTTTCCATTGATCTTCAATAAAAGGTTGATCTGTATCAATCACAAGATTAGGTCTAAATCTATTCATCGGAACTTCTTGTGATGATATTGGATAGATTTCTGTCAGTTTTCGGTTTAATTCAACTAAGGAAGCAGTATTAGTTAATAAACAAGGATAACCGTCGGCAAAACTCACCTGATTATTAATATTAACAGCATAATTCGGATCAACAGAACGAATAAAATTAGGAGATTGTCGCACTAACCGCAAATTAGGTTGATTATCCTGTTTTAAAGCATTTTGTAACCAAATAGCAACGTCATCCAGATTCATAATTTTTGCTGGTTTTATATATTTTAAGTAGGTTACTAAAAGTAAAAATACTTATAAAATCAGGCTTTAAACCTTTTACAAATACTTTACAAATTAAGGCGTTTTTAACATCATATCTTTAACACCCATCCACTATAGTGTATTTATCGAAAAGAAAAAGACTAAACCCGAACCACCCAGGAGTAAACTTATGAAAACTTCAACACTGAAAAAATTAATCGGAACGACATTAGCCAGTCTTTCCTTAATATCCGTGAGCGGTCTTCCGGCGATGGCTGGACAATTACATAATGGATGGAATTATGGAATTGATTCCTTTAACGATGGCTCTGGCGGTGAATCCTTTAATATTAAAGGAATTGCGATTAAAGAAACCAGCGATAGTATTTTTGTTGCTCTCACAGGTGGAACACCTCTGACGGGTGTGGCTTACGGGGGAGCAGCCGATGGAAATATTGGTTGGGGAGATTTATTCTTAAATTTCACTGGCAAAAACTTCACAACCGCTAGTAATCAAAAAAGCTTATTAGGAGTTCGTTTTGCTGGAACAAATGACTCCCAAGTTGCCACAACCGGGCTATATGGGAACGTCAAAGGAGCCAGCGTTACAAATGTAAATCATGGCTATAGCAGCTTAAAACAGTATTACGATTCTGGATTTGATAAAGCCAACACCCAAGGTACTGACATTGCTACAAAAGCTGCTGCTTACAATTATTTCGGTCAAGGAACAATCCTGAATGTGATTGACTCCGGTGCGACCAAATTAGGTGGTATTCAAAATTTGTCCGCCAAAGCCTTAACGGGTCAAGGACTTGATTTTGGATTCTTAGGTGCTAGTGGAACACAAACCCTTGGTTTTAGCCTCAATAAAGCCGATTTAGGGCTCGCCGATGGCAACTATGACTATATGGCCAGTCTGTTCCTAGAATGTGGGAATGATGGTGTTTCTCTCGCTGGCGGAGTTTCTGTTCCCGAACCCGGTAGTCTTGCTGGTTTAGCTTTGGTTGGTTTAACTTTACTCGGTGGTAGCCGACTGAGCAAACGTCAATCTTAATAAATCAGAACGGAGGTTGATACTTGAATTAAGATTAGGTGAATTCGGGTGCAACTTTGATGCTTTCAACTGATATGACTGAAAAACAATTAAGGGGCTATTCTTGACCAAGAATAGCCCCTTAAATTTTATAGCAACCGCCAAGGCATTTAGGATAAAGACGGATCTTGGAACCCAGACAGTTAAGTATTTTCCCCCTGTTCCCTCCCCCCCTAGCCCTGCGTGCACGGGGGGTTTGGGGGGGCTGTTCCGGTGTTCCCCGCTATAATAGGGGATAATTTTTAAGCTATCAATAATCAAGCATTACCCAAAGTTGGAATCTCAACAGAGCCCGAAGCTCGATTCTGAAAACTGGGTAAATCTAAGCCACTGGGACGGCGACTTTTCTGAGCTAAACGATAGCTCACACTTTGTAATTCTGCATTAAGTTGTTTATTTTCCCGTTGGAGTAATTCAACTTTTTCCATGACTTCATTCAGACGTTCTGAGAACTTCTGACGATAGACTCCGGGTAACTCCTGAACTACCTGTTCCAACATTCGAGAACGGTCTGTTAACTCCTCAACTGACTGTCTGAGTTGATAGGCTTCCGTATCTCGTTCGGCTATTTGTCCTTGATAAAACTTAACTTGCTGCTCCATCTCTTGAAGTTGTTCTCGCAAGGCTACCATTTGAGCTTGATGACGCTCAGAAACCTCTGGACTGGGTAATAAGTTAGCATCTCCTTTGACCAAACGGAATAGTTCCTGAGATAACTGTTGAATCAACTGTTCCCGCATTTGTAGCTCCTCGTTCAAACGAGTAACTTCAGCTTGTAACTCCTGTGGCGTTTGACTTTTGAGTTGGCTCACGGTGACTAACGGCTCCTATAAATTTATTTTGTATATGTGTCTCTAAAATATCTCTGTTGTTCCCAATCGGCAATAGCTAAGAAAACCGGGTACAACAATAACAGGGGTCAAGAGTAGAATTTGCTTCTATCCTTCCCCCTGTTTGCCCAATTTATTCAACTTCTTGAGATTCGGGTTCTGCTTCCGTGGCTTCGGTCGGCTCTATCGTTACTTCTTCCTTAATCGTTAGATAACGAATAACCTCATCGCTAATTCGCATGGCTTTTTCTAAAACAGCGATTTGGGCTCCAGGGCCTTCATAATTCATCTGGACATAAACTCCTTCCCGATGCTTGTCAATATCGTAGGCTAGACGTCGTTTACCCCGATTTTGGATTTGGATATTATGTCCGCCTTGGTCTTTGAGGAGGGTTTCGTATTTGCTGATAGACTGACCCACCTGCTCATCGTTGAGGTCGGGGCGCAAAATATACGTTGTTTCGTAAACAAAAGGCTTCATGCTGTTATTCTCCTTGTGGACAACGGGGCTTCTGAATTTAGAAGCAAGGATCTTTGATCATATCATGTATCAGGTTTGGGGTGACAATTCAAAGGCGTGAACTATTTCTGATCCCTGATTTTCACTAAATTTCACTCAACGGGTTGCAGGCGACGTAAAACTTGAGTAATTAGGGTTTCTGGGGCTGTTGTTTTGCTGAGGTAATCTGAAGCGCCCACAGCAAAGGCCTGCATAATAGAGCTTTCCTCCGTATGTACAGAAAAAAAGATGATCGGGAGATGACACCACCGTTGATCAGTTCGCACCGCTTGACAGAGATCTAAGCCAGTGAAACCCGATATTTCCCAATCCAAAATTAATAGATCGGGACGACAATCGAGTAACACATCCCAAAATTGTTCTGAGTTTTGTAGAGTAGTTACACTTAATCCCTTGGCTTCTAACAAGCTAGAAACAGAGATCAAAAGCGTAGGATCATCATCCACAATCAAAACCCGATTCCCTTGGACTGACCGAGACTGGGATAAGACCTCGGTGATCGCTTTCAGGATTTCATAAGCAGGTAAAGGCTTTTGTAAAAACCTCTTAACTCCCAAACTGGCGACAGTGACCCGATCGCTTAAACTTTGTCTTCCGGTTAAAGTAATAACTGGAATCTGAGGAATCATAGGCCTGAGTTCTTTGAGCAGGGTGATACCATCTTCGGTAGAGACACTGGGAAAGGTCAAATCCAGTAGAATAATATTAGGAGGGTTTTGAGCAATCATTTTACGGGCAACCGAGAGATCCGTCGCCATTTCAATTCTTAATCCCCAGGCGATCGCTTCTATCCTAATTCTTTCCGCCAGCATTAAGTCATCATCGACAATTAAAATTAAGGGGGAATAGGCTACAGGTTCGGAAGACAGGGGCGTTAATAGGGTTTCGCGACTGGCTTCAAGACTCAGGCTAACGACTAAATCCGAAATTAACTGAGCTTGATTAACCTCTATTTTGGGCAATTCCAGTAAACATTCCAGTTCTCTGGCCACTTGTGAACCTTCCCGCAGACCAAAAATCCCTAGAGATCCCGCTAATTTATGGGCTTCGTTTCTGGCTTGTTGATGGAGTTCGGGAGTCAGCTTTCTTTGGAGTAAGGCTGGGGCGACTTGTTCTAAAATCTCAATTTGGACTTTCACCTTGTCCTTAAAATTTTCCCAAATCCTAGAGGTAATCTGGGCGATTTCTTGTCGAGAGTTACTAGAGTTGGTTGCGGTTTGGGACTCGGTAGCATCGGAGGCGGATGGGCTAACTGGCGATCGTAAACGATAGCCCAAACCATGTACCGTTTCAATCGGGTCAGCACTGCCAGCAGCTTTGAGTTTTTGTCGTAAACATTTAATATGGGTACTGACGGTTTCTTCCCCTGGAGATTCGGCAAAATCCCATAGGCGATCTAAAATTGCCCTCCGGCTAAAAATTCGTTTAGGATTGAGTAAAAATAATTCCAGTAAACAGTATTCTTTTGAGGTCAGATGTATTAATCTGTCTCCAGATTTTACCTCGTTATTAATCGGATCAAAACTCAGATTTTCCCAGGTCATTACCGCCGTAGAAACGGATTTTCCTCGGCGTAATAAAGCCCGGACTCTTGCCATTAATTCGTTAATATCAAAGGGTTTAACGACGTAATCATCGGCTCCTGCATCTAATCCCATCACCCTGTCGGTACTGCTATCCCTGGCTGTTAAGAGTAGAATCGGATTTTGATATCCTTTGCTGCGTAACTGTTTACAAACACTGATTCCATCTAGCTTAGGAATGCCAATATCTAATAGAATTAAGTCATAGAGAAAGGATCCAGCCATTTCCAAGGTTGTTAGTCCATCGGTGGCAGTATTTACGGTGTATTGATGAGCGAGTAAAATTTCCGATAAGGTGGTGCGGGTGAGTGGGTCATCTTCCACTAATAAAATTTTCATAAAAATTCTCCCTATAGATTTTTTTGACGGCTATGGTTATGGGCAAAACTTCTCCCTCCAAGAGCCGATTACTGAGAAAGTCTGGGTGTTATCCGGTGGAAGGTATAGGGAATTGTAGGGAGTTAAATTGAAGCCGATCAACTCTGCTTTTATTCTAAACTCAAATTGCATACTATTCAATCAGTTGATTAAATTATCTAAAATTGGTAAATGTCAGTTACAACGCAACAATTAAGTCAATGGAAACAACAGAGCCGAAGGATTACGGTATTAACAGCTTATGAATATGCGATCGCTCAATTGATTGATCAAGCCGGAATTGATATTGTTTTAGTCGGGGATTCTCTGGCGATGGTTGGGTTAGGCTACGATACCACTTTACCCCTGACTTTAGATGAAATTATTCATCATGCTAAGGCGGTGCGACGGGGGGTAAAACAAGCCTTATTGGTGGTTGATTTACCTTTTTTAACCTATCAAGAAAGTCCCCAACAGGCGATTCATTCGGCTGGACGAATTCTTAAAGAAACGGGCGCTCAAGGGGTAAAACTTGAGGGCGGATATCCGGCGATGGCAGAAACCGTTAGTCAGTTAGTCCAAGTTGGAATTCCGGTGATGGGTCATGTTGGATTAACCCCACAGTCGGTGCATCAATTTGGTGGATATCGCAAACAGGGAAAAACATCGGATCAGGCTGCACGAATTATTGCAGAGGCGATCGCTTTAGAGCAAGCTGGAGCCTTCAGTATTGTCTTAGAACATATTCCCTCGGATTTGGCCCAAAATATCACCCAAAAATTAGGAATTCCAACCATTGGTATCGGGGCGGGGGGCGGTTGCGATGGCCAGGTTTTAGTGACTTCTGATATTTTAGGGTTATCTGCGCGGCAACCCCCCTTTGCTAAAACCTACACTAATTTACAACAAACTATTACCCAGGCTGTGCAGGAGTTTTGTACCGAAGTTAGGGAGGGAAAATTTCCTCCGGGGAATTAATCTTAAAGGCAGAGATAAAATAGTCTCTAAAATATCTCTGGCCTAGCTTTAATTAACCTTCTCCGCCTTCTCCGCCATCGTCATCTTTGTTATTATCATCTTTGTCATTATCATTTTTATCATCTTCGTTATTGTCTGAAGATGGTGATGGCGCGAAAGTTGCCGGGGCTTGAGGTGCCGTTGCTGGAGCGGAATTAGCTGGCACTTGGGGTGCGGGTGCAGTCACTGGGGTTTCTCCGGGTTTGACACCTTCTTCTTGATTGCCTCCACCACAGGCTCCTAAAGTTGTGGCTAAACCAACGGCGAGAAATAACTGAATGGTTTTGGATTGCATTTTAATCTCCTTAAACTAAATCAACGAAATATTAATATACCGTTAAGCTGACTTGTTTGCACAAGGGAAACTAGGTTTAAACTTAAATTACCCATTACCCATTACCCATTACCCATTACCCATTACCCATTACCCATTACCCATTACCCATTCGTAATTCGTAATTCCTACAAAATCCGAATAAATTCCAAGGGTAAACCATCTGAATCGGCAATAAACATGACTTCATAAACTTGATCTCCGATCATTTGTTGCATCGGTTCTAATAAAATATTTAAGGGTTGCAATAAATTAGGCCTTTCTATAATAGCTTGATCAAACTGATATTTGAGATGATTTAACCAACTAACTAGATCAGAAACCTGATTCGTTAAATCAAAAGAAATATGATAGTAACCGACATAATGTTCATCGCCAAAAGCATCGGGGGCGGGTTGGGGTTGGGGAATTTCAATTAATTCAATCCTGCCATTTAAACCTTCCATCCAACAGGCTAAAGTATATCCAGTTGTAAAACGTTCACAAACCGTAAATCCTAGGATTTCATAAAATGCGATCGCGCGATGAATATTAGCGGTACGAATTGAGACATGGTGCATAAAATTTCCCCCTACTCAAATAATCGAAAATAGGGATAACGTACAGGAGCGCCCTGTTCTTTTTCCAAATCAAAATTAATCACATCCCAACGGGGTTCATCCCCAATATCGGGACTAAATTCCACAGGTAAACCATACAATTTTGGTTCGTTTCCCTCTGTCGGATTGCACCAGGGAGTGTTCCCTTCTAAATAGCTACTAATTAAATCGTGATAGCGTTTAGCAATAATTACACGGGTTGCCCGATAGCCCTGGGTGTAGAGTCGGTCTAGGGCTTCATGGATTTCAAACCGAATCCCGTCGGGATGGGTATGTTGTCGATACCATTCGTCTTGCCATCGTCGCCAATGACGGCCAGATTGCAGGTGAACCAACTCCCCCGTATTCGGGTCAGACTCAAAAGCCCCATGACGGGAACACAAATAGGTATCCGTTAGCGTCAGGGCGGGAATAGGCTGACGGCAATGGGGACAATTAATTTCCGGGCCAAAAATTGGGTACTGCAAGGCAGAATTCATTATTAAATGGTGTTAGACCAAGGCTTATATTATAGCTATAGGAATTTTAACCTTTCTTGTTAATTCTGGTTTGTTCGTTTTTGAGGGAATTTAACACCGATGTCTTATCCATCTCTACAAAATGATCAACCTTACTGGCCCGATGTTGATATTTCCCAGGCTGCTTTTGTTGCCCCCAATGCAGTTGTTATGGGGTTTGTAGAAATTGGGGCGGGGGCGAGTATTTGGTATGGGGCGGTGGTTCGGGGGGATGTGGAACGAATTGTGATTGGAGCCAAAACTAATATACAGGATGGTGCAATTGTGCACGGAGATCCGGGGAAAGTTACCCTTTTAGAAGATTATGTTACGGTGGGTCATCGGGCGGTGATTCATTCGGCCCATATCGAACGGGGCAGTTTAATTGGGATTGGAGCCGTTATATTAGATGGGGTACGGGTGGGAACCGGAAGTATAATTGGGGCTGGTTCGGTGGTCACCAAAGATGTGCCACCGTTTTCCCTAGTTGTGGGTGTTCCTGCTAAACGTCTGCGGGATGTGTCCCCAGAAGCTGCGTCAGATTTAATTGAACACGCCAAACGCTATGAAAAATTAGCCCTGGTTCATGCCGGAAAGGGGACAGAAATCGGATTCAGTTAAAATTAAAATTATTCTCTTTATCTTTGTTCGTGTCTTTGTGTCTTTGTGGTTTTACTCTCTGTATTATACAACAAAAATGGCAAAAAAAAATCGGATTTTGCTTAGTTTCCTAATTGGCTTACTTTGTGTGATTTTGTTAAGTATTCCCGCCCTGGGAGCTACCTACAGAACCGCCAGTATCAGAATCCCCATTTTTGGATTACATGATATTATTGACGAATCTAATATTGATCAAAGTCCTGAAAGAAGAACCCAATTTGAGAATGATTATTTAAAAAAAGATTTCTATACTTTTCTTAATTATTTAGCTAAAAATAACTATTGGTTTTTAACAACTCAAGATTTATTTATCTATTTTATTGAAAAATCCCAGCCCATTCCTTCAGAAAAAATCGGGCAAAAACCTATAATGATTAGCTTTGACGATGGTTATTATGGTGTTCACGAGAATGTTTTACCGATTTTAAAAGACTTAGAAAAAGAATACAACAAAAAAATCAAAATTGTCTGGTTTGTAAATCCAGGCTTAATGGGAGTGAGGTTAAAGGATTTTTTACCCCATGTGAGTTGTGCAGAACTACGGGATGGCTATAAACGCGGATATTATGATATTCAATCCCATGGTCAAACCCATAAACAATTAACCTTAATCAAAGGGAAAGATTTAAAATTTGAACTCGAACAAGCTAAACTCGATCTAAGAACCTGTATGGAAGATTTAGATAAAAATAAATGGGTGGCTGCTCATTTTGCTTATCCCTTTGGAAAAGTTAACCGGAGAGTGGAAAAATCCTTACCTCCCTATTATTTAACCGGATATATCTATGATGGAAATATGACACGAATTAATCGCTATACCAATAAATATCGAATTTCTCGAATCACAGTTAATCGTGATAATTCCCCTAGGAATTTGATCAGAATTGCCAAAAGAGCAACAACCTTAAAAAAAGTCACTATGTTTTAGAACTTAATTCAAGGCAAAATATTTTATTAGCTCATGATACATTTAATAATGTGGAATCAGGTATTTGTAAATTCAATCCCATGGACAGTAGATTAAAAGATCAAACTTCAAACGGCTCTGGAAAGAGAATTGTTTTAGCAACCTTTGGATCTTTAGGGGATTTATATCCCTATATGGCGTTGGCTCAGGAATTGCAAAGTCGAGGATATTCTCCCAGTATTGCCAGCTGTGAACAATATCAACAAACCCTAGAAACAGCAGGAATAGAATTTCATCCCCTCAGACCCAATGGTTTACCCCAAGATCCCAATGAGGCAGAATTTATTTCAATGATGATGGACTCCCAAAGGGGCGTAGAATACATTATCAATTATTTATTAATGCCCTATTTACGCACCAGTTATTGTGACTTAATTAAGGCCTGCCAAGGAGCAGATTTACTCTTAACCCATCCTTTAATTTTAGTGGCATCTTTAGTCGCTGAAAAAATAGCAATTCCCTGGGTTTCTACGATTTTATCTCCCAGTGCTTTGATCTCAGTCTATGATACCGCCCAGGAAAAAAGCACTCAATCTCGCCATCAACAGGCAATGGCTGTGGTGGCTAGAGATTCACTCATGCGTCTATTGCGCTCGAATGCTCGACTTAGGAGTGCTCCTTTGGAACAATTACAGGCAGAATTAGGGTTAGAAGGCGGGCTTGATCCTTTGTTTGAAGGACAATTTGCGCCGCTGGTATTAGGTTTATTTTCCCCAACCTTCGCCACGGCCCAACCAGATTGGCCCCCACAAACCCAGATTACGGGTTTTCCCTTTTACCGTCCCAATTCTGGGCCGGGGTTATCCCCAGAACTTCAGGCCTTTTTGGATGATGGGCCACCTGCGATTGTATTTACCTTGGGGTCAACGGCTGTTTTAGCTCCTGGCAACTTTTATCAGGAGGGGATGATAGCCGCCCAAGAGTTAGGATATCGGGCAATTTTGATGATGGGAAAGGCGGCACACCAATTGAACGCTTTGGGTTTACCCGAAGGAATCATTGCTGTTGACTACGCGCCCCATGCTGCTATTTTTCCCCATGCGGCCGCAATTGTCCATCATGGGGGGATGGGAACAACGGCAGAAGCCTTACGCGCAGGGCATCCGATGTTGATTGTTCCTTTTAATTATGATCAACCGGAGAATGCGGCGCGAGTGGTAAAAATGGGAGTTGGACGAATATTAGACCGCAATCTTTATCAAGCGTCTAGGGTTTTAGCAGAACTTAAAGTGTTATTAGGTGATCCAAATTATGCTACCCGTGTTGCTGAAGTCAGCAATTATATTCAAGCTGAACAGGGAAACTGCAAAGCCATTGATGTCCTAGAAACCTATTTGAATTCCCGTTAATAGATGTCGGGTGTCAGGGGAATAGATTTGGGAAATCAACGATATTATTGTTATAGTGCTACGCGCAAGGGAACAGGGAACGCCGGATCTGGGAACAGGAGGGAATAGGGAATAGGGAATAGAAAAAAGTTATTACCCACCCGATCAAGTATTTGTAGCAAATATTAAAGGATGGAATATTAGCTAGAACCCGAAAGCCGAAAGCCGAAAGCCGAAAGCCGAAAGCCGAAACCTGAAACCTGTTTACTGCACATATTCTGCATAAACAAATCCTTCGGCTGTTAATTGGGTTTCGTTAAGGTTTAGGTGCATTTCAACAGTTCCAGAGAGTTCTTCAATAAAAGTATATTGACGGGATTGATTATCGGGGACAATCAGTTCTAGGGTAGCATCAAAGTTGAGATTTAACAACAAATGATCCTGTTCATCTTGGGCTTCAATTTGCAAGCTTTGGGGCATTTTTAGGGAGCGATCGCTAAATAAAGAAGCCATGATTCCGGGTAAACGTAAGGGTTGATAGGAAACTGTAGACCAATTCCAATTAAGGCGTAAGGTTTCCCCTAAAAAGATTTTCCTTAACTGATGATTTTGATAGATAAAAATATAAGGTAAACCGCCTTGACTATGGGTTTTATTGGTTCTCCAGTCTAAGATTAGGGTGAGGGGAATTTTAGTTTCAGTTTGAGCAAAAATCACAAACCATTCCCAACCAATATCCTCTCCCCATCGGAATCGGCCAAAATTGCGATCGTGATAACAAAACCAATCGGAATTTAAGTTAAATTTGGTTTCACCAACGTCTAATTCTCCTACAACTTCTAACCCAGGAATTAATCCCCAGCCGATAAAACCACTGCCAAATTGAGCATCTTCTGTAACTAATAAAGGAGTAGCCTTGGCTTGAGTTTTAAAATCAATAGAAAGTTGCGATGGCTCGTCAAAAACTCGGATTTTAGATTGTTCACCATTAATTTGTAAATGTACCCCTTTGACTTGAATTTCTAAGGGTTGAGAACAGACCTGATTAGATTTCCAAGGAATAGAAACAGCCGCAGCAAAGGTCGCAATTAAATCCGGTGTTTGTAGGGATAGGGGTAATAAATAATTGGGACTATTAATAATCAAACTGACTTGAATTTCTCCCCGTTGGGGTCTACCCATGAGAGTAATATTCACTAAAATTCGCATCCCGGTTTTAGGATGAATCAGAATATAATGATACCAATCTTTCCAATCTAAAGGAGATTCAGGATCATCTAAAGGAATCCGTAAAGATTCAATCTGGTTAATCAGTGAAAGATCTAAAGTCATCGTTGTAAAGATAGATTAGAATTGAGAATATTTTCTAATGGAGTTTTAACACTTGCGGATTCGAGGGAAATTGCTGGTGCTGTCTCGGCCATGGAATGGACAAATGCTGCTATTCTAGGCGAAATTAAAGTCAGTCCTAAAATAATATCAACGAACCATTTTTCAGCATTCATCCCATTTTTTTGAATTAGGTTTTCCGTTAGGGTATGATAATTTAAAATATTTGGCAAGGGCTGAGAATTTAAACTCCATAACCATTTTTCCCAAAAATAGAGTAATCCTTGGGTTTCTAAGCTTTCTCCTGTATCGGTATGAAAGGCTGATGCTGCTTGATGGCTGACAATTAACCACCGGGGAAATTGTGCGGAAGCTAAAGCAATAACCCCATTTTTAAAAAATCGAGTCCGTTGTAGTTTAGAACATAATTCTATCCCCTGTTTTTGGGTTGAATACTGATTTCCATGATCGGCTAAAATCAAAAGCACTTCTACAATAAACCAGCGAGCAGGTAAGGTATCAAAATTAGATATTCCTGTGGTTAAAATGATAATTTTTTCGAGGGTAATAGCTTGGTTTTCTGGGTTAGTTTTAGGGGGAATAAACTTGAATAACCTCGACCCAAAAGAAGAATTGTTAAGCTGTGCTGAAGCTGGAAAAATTAGAGTTTCTAATTGATTAGAAAAAGTGGGAGAAATCTGTTTTAAACCCAAAATAATATAACAAAACCAGTCTTCTGTTGGGATATTCTGTTGAGAAACCCCATCAGAAGATATCAGGGGAGAAATTAAAATAGTTTCTGATTTTTTTTCCGTTTCTAAATCAGTTTTTTCCAAACTATATAACCACTGTTCCCAAACTTCTAATCCTAATTTTTTACCTAAATAAGTTTGAATCGTAGATAAACTTGTGATCAGCCAGTGAGAAATATTAGCTGAATTAAATGCCTTTATACCTACTTTGAAAAAATCTGTTTTTTTAAGTTTATGAAGTATTTTATTTCCAAATTTAGTCTGAGAATAATCATTTCCAATTATCGCTAAAAGCGTAATAATTTCAGCAATAAACCAACGAGAGGGAATTGTATCTAAATCGTTTAACCCTGAAATTAATCCCCAAATTGCGCCTGTTTTTTGACTAGAAAAATGAGTTGGGGATTGAATATTCTGGTTAGAAAAAGGAAAGGTGACTTGAAGATAAATCTGAATTGAGTTCGTTTCAGAATCAGGTTGAGGAGATACAGGAGTGATGAGAATGGGAATCGCTTCTGCTTCTATCCCTGGAAATCTTAACCCGATTTTCACCGGATGATCAGGAATAGTTTCGGGAATTTGGAAGGTTAAAGTCAGATTTGCCGTTTTTCCTGATAATAAATAAAGATAGGCTGGATTAACTTGATAATGACAAGATACGACCTGTTGTTGATCGGTGAACCCATCTTCTAAAATCGGACGAATGAGTAAGGTTTCCGACTGATGATTACAACAGGATAAATTCAGGATCACATTTAATCCGAGTTTACCCTGAATTAATATCGGGAAATTGTCAGTTTGTTTTAATTCTAAATTCATGATTTTATCCTATTTTTATTGATTATAAATTGCGATAAATTACATAATTTATCAATTCTTCTAAGAATCGTCGATCATGATATTCTGAAATTAATTTTTCCTCTGGATGGACGGGAGTTTCAGCTTGAAGGAAATCCAGAGATTCGAACAGTTCTGCGGATTGATTCGCATAGGAACGAGCTAAATCCCAACCATGTTCTATACTGCCATAATTTCGCATCAATTGCAAAATAAACTCAATTTGATCGGGAGTTTTCTTTTCTCTATCAATTGCTAAAATATTGAGAATTTTTTCTGCTTCTTGGGGTTTGCTATGGGTAATAACATGATTTAACATTACCGTGCGTTTTCCCTCATAAATATCTCCTCCAATTTCTTTGCCATAGGTTTCGATTTCTCCCACTAGATTTAAGAGATCATCTTGAATTTGAAAGGCAATTCCTAGTAGCATTCCAAATCGAGTTAACTCGGCTAAAGGTTTGATTAATTCACTAGCGTTAGCATTAGGATTTCCAATAATCAACCCAATTCGACAAGGGGTCATGAACGAATACCAACAGGTTTTTTTAACGCACATGGTAAAATAATCTTGATCCGTTAAATAGGCGGCATTATCGGCTACCCAATCTAATTCCATTGCCTGTCCTTCAACGGATTGTTGTGCCATAACTTCAATTTCATGGAGAATATTTAGGGTTTTTGTCACTCCCAAGAAAGATAGATTTTCTAATAATAAACCCACAGCCCTGGGTCATAAGTGGCGGCTAAATGAGTCCAGACATTGGCTTGAACTTTTGGCCCGCGAATTTTTTGATAATCACCATTTGGAGGTAACAGCCATAATTCCCAATTATCTTGATAGCAAGATTGATAAAACATATACCCCCACCGATAACTATCGGGACGGGAAGTTAATACAGAGCGTTCAATTCCTGTATTTGAGGTGCGGGAATATGCCCAAGCTTCAATTGTAAAAGTTTGGGGATTTAATTCATTGTTGTAGCCAACATCAATCTTATCGTCTGTACCGTTAAAATACAGCAGTGATGCTGTTGCGCTGCTTGTCATAAAACTGGATGCTCCTTAGATTGAGGAAAGTTTTCAACTCAATGAGTCTGGATGTTTAACTGTTGACAACACCTAATCATTAAATAAGTAAAGGTGACGATCATTGTCAATTGTAAAAAATCTTAATAATTCCCCTAGGACTTGGATTCACTACTAGAATTGTTAATTTAGTATGCAAGATATCAGAAAAGTAGAAATCATCATTGATACATTTCATGTTCAGGATGCCCTGGATATTTTAGATCAGGTCAAAGTCTTTGGATATACCGTGATTAAAGATACCTCTGGTAAAGGGGATCGGGGTATTTACTGTTCTGATTTAGACTGCAATTTTACGAGCAGCTATATCATGACCGTTTGTATCAATGAAAAACAACTTGATGTCCTGGTTGAGTTCATCACACCTTTACTCAAAAAAGTCGAAAGAAATTATCATCTGTGGACATTCCCTGTGTGGTAGTATTAAAGGATTGCTTCAACTCCAAAATTTGTATGATCAAATGCCATTAGTCTATGATTGGTTAAAAGTTTATGGAGAATCAATTCGTCGGATCATTGGAGAGAATTATTCAGAATATTCGGGAGAAGAATTGTTAAGTATTGCCACCCAAACTAATGTTTTAAATCAAAT
Source organism: Planktothrix agardhii NIES-204 (assembly GCA_003609755.1). Classification (NCBI taxonomy): domain Bacteria; kingdom Bacillati; phylum Cyanobacteriota; class Cyanophyceae; order Oscillatoriales; family Microcoleaceae; genus Planktothrix; species Planktothrix agardhii. Next base: position 4,024,479 of record AP017991.1, on the reverse strand, counting down.
TGCCAACCTAGAAACCTATCCAGTTGTTAGGTCTAGGTTACACGCTGGAAAACTCCACCTTCATGCTTGGGTTTATGAAATTGAAACGGGACGAATTTTAGCGTATGATGTTAAACAAAATCAGTTTGTTCCTCTTGAACAAGAACCCTTTCCCGTCCCTGACCTCTTGGCGATAATAAATCCAAGTTAAAGTCCTGTTATCATTCTGTTCTAGCCAACACCATCCAGATGAGTAATTCTATTATCAAAGTTCAAAAAGGTAGTTTAGGCACTCGATTCTCGAATGTGTTTAAATCCAGTAATCAATGGTTTCATAAAACCCCAGAACGGGCGTTAGAACAAGCCTATCAAGCTGCTTTAGCGATAAAAACCATAGAAGATCAGCGTTTTGGGGGTCGAAAAGTTTCCGAAGACGCACCCCAATATAGTCCCAGTGTTTTAGAGTGCTTTATTAAGGATGTTGAGCGGCATTTGAACACGATTAAATTCAAACTAAATGAATTCAAACTAACCCGGAGTTTAGACAATTCGGGAAACATAGAATTTATTGATAAATTAAGATTTATTGATGAAGTTGTTGATAAATATCAATATGATTCTCCCGGTTTCCCCTTATCATCTGATGACTCTCGGTTTACATCTGAAAACAAACTAAACAACGGAAAATCTAATGACCCATCGGGTTTATCCCCTCTGGATTTTGTAGAAGTTCAAGCCTCTGGAGAAATGTTTAAAGGAAAAAAAAGTGGGACTTTACCCCGTTCGATTGGACGCACGTTTCAAAAGATCCAAACGGAATTAGATGATAGTTCCGAAGAACGGTTAATGAATAGTTACCGAGCATCCCGAAAAAAAACAAAATTAGCGATTAATTTCCTATTGCTGCTTATTTTAATTCCCCTTTTATCACAACAACTATCTAAAAATTTTGCCTTTATTCCCCTAGTAGAACACTATCGACAAACCCATGAAGTTACTTTATTTCTTAACCCAGAAATGAAAGAAGAAGCCCTTCATGAGTTAAAATCATATCAAGAAGAACTGCAAATGAGCAGTTTACTTTACAAAACTCCCGCTATTGAAGCCGAAGAAGTTGAAAAGAAAATGGCGGAAAAAGCCGAGGAAATTGCCCAAGACTTTAATCACAGAAGCAGTGAAGCGATTAGTAATATTTTTGCGGATTTCGTGGGATTAATTGCCTTTGCTTTAGTCATTGCTTTCAATCGCCAAGGGTTAGCCGCCTTAAAATCCTTGCTGGATACGGTCATGTATGATTTGAGTGATAGTGCTAAGGCATTTATTATTATTTTACTCACGGATATCTTTGTCGGTTTTCACTCTCCCCATGGTTGGGAAGTTCTATTAGAAGGATTTTCTAATCACCTTGGAATTGCGCCGAATCGTAGCTTTATCTTTTTGTTCATTGCCACTTTTCCCGTGATTTTGGATACCATTATGAAATATTGGATTTTCCGTTACCTCAGTCGAATTTCCCCTTCTGCGGTAGCAACATTAAGAAATATGAATGAGTAAATTATAACCATACCAAGGATTTCCCTGTCTTTTCAACAAGTCTTCTATAATAGAACCAGCATCAAGTAGTGATGGATAGTATTTCCTGATCTTTAAATCGGACTCAAGATTTGAAGGATGGGGACAACTAAAAGTAGACTGCTCGAATTCTAGATCGTCAAAACCATTCTGTCATGGCGAATCTTAACCTGGAGGATACAATGAATCCACAGAATGCCACATTTTTCCCGATTATAGAAGCGACTGCATCTGGAGATGACGCCATCGCCGCACTGTTTAAACGGATGGCGCGTTATCCTTTACTCAAACCCGATGAAGAAATCGAACTCGCTCGTCATATTCAAAGTTTAGTTAAAATCGAAGCCCAACAAACTCAACTTACCCTGGAATTAGGACGTTTACCTACTCCCCCAGAACTCGCAACTTTAGTGGGAGTAACTGAAACAGAACTAAAACATCGTTTACAATCAGGAAATGCTGCAAAAAACCGGATGATTAGTTCTAATTTACGGTTAGTCGTATCTATTGCTAAACGTTATATTAATCGAGGAGTTCCATTATTAGATTTAATTCAAGAAGGAGCCTTGGGACTCAACCGTGCCACCGAAAAATTTGATCCCGATAAAGGCTATAAATTCTCGACCTACGCCTATTGGTGGATTCGTCAAGGAATTACCCGCACAATTGCTAATCAAGGGAGAACAATTCGCTTACCTGTTCATATTGTTGAACAGTTGAATAAAATGAAGTTAACCTATCGAGATTTAAAGCAATCGCTCCGTCGAAAACCCACCCAAGCAGAACTAGCGGAGGCGATGGGAATTACCCCCGAACAAGTGATTTTACTCGAACAAGTTCACCGTAAATCCCTATCTTTAAATCATCGAATTGGTTCTGAAGAAACCTCGGAATTAATGGATATTTTAGAAGATCAAGAAACCCAAACCCCTGAAGCTCAAATGAATGAAATGATGATGCGACAGGATTTATTAGAGGTTTTAGGAACAGTTTTAACTGAACGGGAAAAAGATGTTTTAGCCCTGCGTTTTGGATTAGTTACAGGCGTTCCTTACACCTTAGAAGAAGTCAGTGCAGTCTATAATTTATCCCGGGAACGAGTTCGACAAATTCAAGCCCGAGCCATGCGAAAATTACGCCGTCCTAATGTTGCTGAACGCTTAAAAGGTTGGATAAGATAATCAATTGATTATTGATTAAAATTGTGGTACAATAATGAGCAAGAGAATCGTTCTCTTGTCATTGTCAAACCTTCAATATTTATATGTCTAAATCCGCAACTTTACGACCCGCAACTATTGAGGATATTTCTGTTTTATTTGAGTTAATTCAAGCCTTAGCCGAATATGAAAAATTATCCCATGAAGTAACAGGAAATGCGGAAACATTAAAACAACATTTATTTGGTTCTCCTTGTTATGCGGAAGCTATCTTAGCTGAAATTCAAGGGAAAACCGTGGGTTTCGCTCTATTTTTCAATAATTATTCTACCTTTTTAACCCAACCTGGAATGTATTTAGAAGATTTATTTGTACTTGCTGAATATCGTCGTCAAGGTATTGGGAAAGCCTTAATTACCTATCTAGCAGAATTAGCAGTATCCAGAGGCTATGGGCGTTTAGAATGGTCGGTTTTAGAATGGAATCAACCCGCTATTAATTTTTATCAAAAAATAGGAGCTAAAATTTTACCCGACTGGCGGATTTGTCGTTTAACGGGAGAATCCTTAACACAATATGGAAAAAATAAATAGGCAAATTCTTCCCAATTTAATATAAAATGAAAGCAATTTACTAATATGGGGTGAGAAGAAGATTTACAATGATAATTTGGGTAAATGAACAACTTGATCCGATGGGAATTGTTTACTCTTGTATTGCTTGTTCCGATGAAAAGCAAGCTCAGGACTGTCATGAATCCTTTCAAAAAGACCTAACCGAAACCCAAAAACAAGAAGGTTGGGTTGCTGTGCTAAGAAGCGTTGAATCTTGGGATGATGTCCCTGTGAGTGCTTTAAAATTAAACTAAGTTAAAGTGGGACAAATAAGGGAACAGGGAACCGGGAATCGGGAACACCGGAACAGCCACCCCAAACCCCCCGTGCACGCAGGGCTAGGGGGGGAGGGAACGCCGGAACAGGCCGCGCAGGGAACAGGGGGGAAATACTTCACCGTCTGGGTTCTAATGTCCGTCTGGTGTCCTAACTGCCTTGGCGGTTGCTATAACAGATTGGAAGTGGACACTTAGATTCCCTACTATATTTTCAACTAATACAGTCGATGGAATTTGACTTACGGGTGCGGGTAACATTTCACCTCGGAAATCTAATACAGAGACAAGTAATAAATAAGCCAACGCTAAAATAATTGAAATCCCACCCGTAATATACGCAACAATTTTTGAACGTTCCATAAATCTGATTCTCCCTATTTTCACCGCACAAAGTTTTTCTAGGTTCTATTCTAAACCTGCGTAAGTGGTTGTTGGTTCCTCCGTTGATTCTGCGATGGTGCTTGGACGTTTTTCTAAGAAAATAATCGGCTTTTGAGTGGGATCAATCAGATTCCCCTGTTCCTGCATAATACTTTTAGTTTGCTGGGGATCAAAATAGCGAGTAAATTCTTCCCTTTCTTTGATTACTCTTTCTTCTGTCATTTTCACCTCAGCCCGAATATCCTGAAGTTTTTCTGAAGCCGAACGATGTTGGGGCAAAATCTGAATTAATGCAGAGAGGGCAAAAGCAGATAAAATTAGATTAACACCTAACTTGACGGTCGTTTCAATCGTAAGTAGACCCGGGTTATGAATTGTTCGTCGTTTGGCGGCTCGACGCGCACGGGGACGGCGAGAAGGGGAAATAGATGGAATAATTTGGGGAACAGGTCGAATCGCAGACATGATCTTTTTACTAACGTCACAACCAACGGAACACCAACAGCAGGAGAGGGTTCTAGCTTTCCCCAAAACGGGTTAAGAATTAACATCCGATGCGGATTCCAAAAAAAACTGTCCCGACACCGTTACCGAGTTAACACACAATACTCTATCCCATTTGGGGTTAATTGTCTGCTATTTGGGTTGTTTTTGTCGAGACAGATTTATAAATTGACCCGTTATCAGTGAATTTTCACTAATAAGTTTGAAAGTTTCTATTTATACAGTTCGGTCGCCAAACGGAAGGCCAAAATTCCGGGGATCAAGGCAACAACCAGGGCAATGTACACCTGAGTATCTGTTAATGCCATTGTTGAATAGCTCCTTCATAAATTGAGATAATCGTTAACTAATGTCAACTAATTTGGGCATTTTGGGAAGGGATCGTAACAAAAAGTTGAAAAGGGAAGGTTAGGCTTCCCCATTCTGAAGACAAGGGGATTTCTGAAGAGTCCAGTTATAGCACTAAGGATTACATTAGGCGACCGTGAGGAAATTATAAGCCGCCATGCCTAATAGTCAAGAAACGTATAAATGAATAACAGCTGACGTTAGCTTGTTCCACTGATCTAACTCCTTAGTTATTAGACATCTCTTGATCAAGTTAAAGTCTTGTTCGAGAAGTTTCACTAAGTTTTTGTAACTGACCCCATTATTAACTCCCCCCTAAAAAAGCACAATAGCTACCAGAGAAGTTTTACCAAATCTTTAATTTTCCCAGCTTGTTTATAAAGATAATGTAAAGCTCCGCTAGTTTAAGCGGATATAGATTATCCGACTGAAACTCCTATAAATATTGGGCTAAGGGTTGAAATACCGATAATAATTCAGCCTGACTGACAACTAATGTAGGATAGGATTGAGTACCATAATCTCGACTCACTTCTAAGGGAAAGGGTTCGGGAGACAGAGGACACCAAACCGCACCCGCCGATTTAACAATGACCCAACTTCCGGCGATATCCCAAATTTTAGGAGTCGCTTCCACTCCCCCTAATGTTGCACCGAAGGCAACCGTGAGGAAATTATAAGCCGCCATGCCTAACATCCGAATTTTACAAGGAATTTGGGGCGCGATCGCAATACTTCGAGAACAGAGGTTAAAAAAGTGATTAGAACTCAAGGTATCAGAACTAGCATGAATGGGTTTACCATTTAAAAAAGCTCCTTCTGGGCCAGTTAATCCCGATGCACCATACCAAAACCCATGAAAAGTTTGATGTAGAGGCGGTAAATGAATCAAACCAAAAACCGGAGTACCTTGATAAAGTAATCCTAGAGAAATCCCCCAAATTGGAATACCTCTGGCAAAATTAGTTGTACCATCTAAAGGATCAATCACCCAACACCAGTCCGTATTGGGAAAAATATGTTCAGCTTCTTCACTAATCACCCCATGATCAGGAAAAGTATCAGCAATGCGCGTGCGAATTTCCTGATCAGCCCACTGATCAGACTGGGTAACTAAACTACCATCGGCTTTTTCCGAGGCTTGGACTGTGCCAAAATCGAGGATTAACTGTTGTCCAACGTCGGTAGCCGTGGTAAGTGCAAAGTCAAAAATTTGATCCCAAAAATTAGTCATTATTTCCTAAAGTAATGGCAAAATAAAAAACAATCCAGATAAAATCTATTCAGTTAAACCGCTTATGCTGCTGAAATCAACAACTCGCCATATTCATATTTATACGGCGGAAATTAAAGATGAGGAGTTAGTGGACAATGAACAAGTATTGACCTTGGATATTGATCCCGATAACGAATTTAACTGGAATGATCAGGCTGTGCAAAAAGTCTATCGTAAATTTGATGAGTTAGTCGAGGCTTTCAGTGGCGAAGACCTCACCGAATATAATTTACGTCGAATTGGATCAGATTTAGAGCATTTAGTGCGATCGCTGATCCAAAAAGGTGAAATTAGCTATAACCTCGACTGTCGGGCGGTAAACTATAGTATGGGATTACCCCGAGTCGGCAATTAGTAAAATTATGACCATTAAGAGTCTGTACTCACCATATACAGACTCTTGATGGTGAGTTTGTATATACCCTAAACCTTATGATCACCCTCAAATCAGCCTACTCATCGGGTGCTGGGGATTGTTTTTGCGATCGCTGACGCCGTAAGAATTGTTTCATGGAAAGTTGACGGTTATTCATAAATCGATTCCAAGAACCTGGAAAAAACTGATCCATGGTTTCAATTAAAGCCCAAACCTCTAAATTAATCATCTGGTAATAGTGACCGTGAGACTTTTTGAGTTGAGTCAAGCGTTCATTAATTTCCAAATAAGGTAATAAATTAGGGTCATCGGAGGGGTTAGGGGGAGAATCACTCATGCTGTAAGCATCCTTGCCCAGAGCCAAGAAAAATTAACAACAAATGGTCAAGCAGATGGTGATGTTCAAAGGCTACAATAGTTCAGATTACCTGATCTTGATTGCCAATTGGTGCTAATTTTTAGGGTGAGTTATCAAAATTGGACAGGACTGGACATCTATTGTGGTTCTGGTGTTATCGCCCCCAACCCATGGGGTAGATAACAACGATAAACCATCCTAATTTTAGAAGATCACTTTTGAGTGGCAACGCCAGGCGTGAGGAACCCAAATGCAAAATCCTGTGGCAAAACAATATCTGTGGACGGTAGGCGAGGGGATCGAAGATCAGCCTTCGGGAACGATGATCGCAGATCGCTACCTGGTCAAAACCAATCGAATTGTAGTAGATACGCGACCAGAACTGTTGCCGGAAATACCCAGTGAGATTTCTGATCAGATTTCTCCCTATCTAAAATTATTTGCCTATCGGTTGCACATTCCGCAGGTCTATGGAATTATCTCCCCAGCTAAGGGAGGAATTAATAAACCGATCATCCTTTTAGAAAAAGGGCCGATTGCAGACCATGGGGAAACCCTAATGCCCACACTGGCGGCTCTGTGGCCCGATGCAACGGCAATGCGCCAACTGAATTGGTTATGGCAAATCGCTCAAATTTGGCAACCCTTTTGCCGTCAAAATGTCGCTTCCAGTTTGCTTAATTCCCATTTGCTCATGGTTCAGGGAAGATTAGTTCGGTTATTGCAGTTAGACCCAGATATCCATAATGCCACCCTCAAACAGTTGGGTAATTTTTGGCAACAGTGGGTTCCGACCGCACAGCCTCAAATCCAAAAATTCCTCCGACAACTGACCCATCAAATGATATCAGGGGAATTACGCACCTCCACCCAACTGATCCAACAATTGGATCAAGCCCTTTCTATTTGTGGACGGGGTTATCATCGTCAGATTGAGATTGCTGCTGGAACCGATGCTGGCCCCACTCGTTCCCATAATGAGGATGCCTGCTATCCCAATGGTGATCAACCGATCGAAGTTCCTCCCAGCGAACCCGCTTTGGCTATTGTTTGTGATGGAATTGGGGGGCAGGATGGCGGAGAAGTAGCATCTTCGATAGCGATTGATGTTCTGCGTCAGGAGGTGGAAAAAATGCCTCTGCATCAAGCCAATTGGGATCCATTATCCTTAACGCCTAAATTAAAACGGGCAATCTGCATCGCCAATGACGTGATTTGTCAACGCAACGATGATGAAAACCGTCAAGGTAGGGAACGGATGGGAACCACCTTGGTGATGGCTTTAGCCCATATTCATGAAGTTTATTTAACCCATTTAGGGGATAGTCGGGTTTATTGGATTAGTTCCAGTGGTTGTCATCAAGTGACGGTGGATGATGATGTGGCTTCTCGCCAGGTGCGTTTGGGTTGCGCCCTCTATCGCGATGCTCTGCAACAGGGGGCTTCTGGGGCTTTAATTCAAGCTCTGGGGATTACGTCATCGGTGACGCTGCATCCGACGGTACAACGGTTTCCCCTGGATGAAGATTGTGTGTTTTTATTATGTTCTGATGGATTAAGCGATCGCGATCGGGTGGAACAATATTGGGAAGCGGAAATTTTACCCGTTTTGCGTCAAGAAGTGGATTTAGTAATGGTTCGGGATCGTCTAATTGAAATTGCCAATACTCAAAATGGCCATGATAACGTCACCATTGCCTTGTTATTAATTACGGTAGTTCCCAAGGATGATCCCGATGCCCAGAAAGAGGTTTGTATCGCTCCTGTGGTTCCTTTAACCGAAGATTTAGGGGATGATTCTTCCGATACCAGTGATGCCGAAGATTCATCTATGGAAACAGTAATTGGTCGCCCTAGACCGGCTCCGTCAGGGGTGAATAAGATTTGGTTCCTATCCCTGGGTATTGCCGTCTTATTAGGGATTCTAGGGGCATTGCTCTATGGGTTAGGGGTGTTCAACCATGATCCCCAAGCACAACCTGTAGATAATCCAACCCCTACGGACAGTATCACCCCACTCTGATGCTAAATATCAGTAGAGTCAATGTATAATTCACAATAAACTAAGCAGTTCTATCATCTCATCTCTATATTGAATTATCTTGGATTATTTTTTCTGATAATTTATTAGTAATAATAACAAATTATCCCTATTCAATTAAGGTTTCTTCACCTTTTTATCGACTTAATTAAGCCAATGGATCAGATATATAGCAATCCTAAATAGGTTGTAACATTTCAATACTGATATGAAACGGCCAGAAGTATTACCCCCTAGCTCCCCGTGCACGGGGGGTTTGGGGGGCTGTTCCGGTGTTCCCTTTTGATCAGGGATTTTAAACACAACTCAAATAGGATTGCTATAGGATAAACTAGAGTGTAGTTCATCTGCATAAAAGGTTCATTAACAATATGGGACTATTTGATCAAATTTTAACAGCTTTGAATGATCCCAATACAGTAGGAAACACCGACCAAATCAGAGGGATTCTGAATACCGCTCAACAGCTTGGTAATCAATTAGGGATTGCCCCTGAAACCAGTCAAATGGTGATGTCAATGGTGGGGAGTTCCGTGCGGTCTTCTTTGCAAGAAAAACAAACCGAAATCGGAAATGATGGGGTACAAAATCTAGTCAATCAATTTGCTGGAATCACTTCTAACCCCCAGGCGGTAGAAATGTTATTTTCTTCGACTCAGCAACAGCAATTGATTCAAACCGTTTCCCAACATACGGGGGTTAGTGCCCAAACCATTCAATCGGTTTTACCCATGGTGGTTCCTTTAGTATTAAACCTGCTGAAAACAGGAACCAATCAACAACAATCTGCATCAGCTTCTAATTCGGTTTTAAATAGTTTTTTTGATGCGGATGGAGATGGAGATGTGGATATTGCTGATGCCATGCGTTTAGGGGGACAATATTTTAAAGGTTAAAAGGAATCGGGCGTAGGGAATTAGAGATTGTTTCTGGTTCTCTACTTCTGCAAAATATAGCAGGGAACAGCCCCCCAAACCCCCTGTGCACGGGGGGTTTGGGGGGGTAGGGAACAGGGGGGAAATACTTCACTGTCTGGGTTCCAAGATCCGTCTGGTGTCCTAACTGCCTTGGCGGTTGCTATATAGCAATGCAGAGCGTTTTTAAAACTTCTTTGTGTCTTTGTGGTTTAATTAATCTTAATAAAAATCATGGTTATTGAGTGGTTGAAATTCAAAGTTCCCACAGAACAATGGGAGCTATTTATTCAAAAAGATGAAGAAGTTTGGACAGCCGGACTAAAAAAATTTCCTGGGTTTCTCGGAAAAGAAGTTTGGCTAGATGGGGAAAATCAGGAAATTGTCATGGTGATTCGTTGGGAATCCCAGGAAAAACTTGCCAGCTTTCCTGAAAAAACAATTCAAGAATTTGACGAAAAAATGGGAGGATTAAAAATGCCTATTTTAGAAAGTCGAACCTATCAAATTAGAAAATTTATGCACTAAAAACAGGTTAAATTGTTGATGAGAATTTATGAAATAAAGCCAAAATAAAATTCAGACTCAAAAACCCAACTCCCAGGACTAAAATCACAAAAGCAGTAATACTAAAAATTGATCTCAATTGATCGAATTTGGGATTTTGATTTGGTTTCATATTGAATCTAAGCATTAAGGGTGTTAAAATCCAGACAACTCCAATATCAAACCAGAAATTAAGATAATTTTGTACTCCCAAAACATCTTAACAGTTAAGGACTCGCCGAACCGATCATCAAATTTTTAATTCCTAGTGCGGATAGCCATAATTTTTTGTATTCTGGAGTTAACCACTGTGTCCCAATATCCCTAGTAGAATAGATTATTATGTTTCCACCAGCGTCCTCTGCCCATCCCAATCGACCCCATGCTATAACTTCTAGTCCTATGCCGATGTCTAACTCTATTCTTCCTAAAACGGTTTTTTCTTCCCTGAAACAACGGCATTGGTTAGAGTTAGCAGAGTATGTTTCTCTGATCAGTTCGGCTGTCGGTTCGGGAGTAGTGGCCCTTTCGGGTCAAGCGTTTTATGGAGTTGCCCCCCTAACCTTAGCCCTATCGCTGAATGTTGCCAACCGTTATCGTTTAGAACAACAAACCCATCAAAATCAAATTGAAATTGTTCAAGCTCAAGACTCCGTTGAAAAGTTAGAAAAAAATACGGTTAAAGTAGTTATGGGGTTGAGGAAACAACTTTTAGAAGAAATTCAATCCCTCCAGCAAAAATTAGAGGCTTTTCCTACTACTGAAGCCTTGGACTCCGCCTATCGGAGTAAACAAGTAGCAGCTTTAGGACAAGCAGTAACTTCAAGCACCGAACATATTTCCCTAGCATTGGCAGAAATTAGAGCGGAATTTCGGCAAGAATTACAAACATTTTCCTCAACTGAAACGGCTCATTTAGAGTCTTTACAAGCGGATTTTCAAGGGCGATTTTTAGAAATTCAAGTTGTGATTGATCAATTACAACAGGAAAAATCTGGAGACTCTGCTTCTGATCTTCATCTATCCAAGATTCAAACCCGATTAGATGAACTTACCCAAGAACATCAAGAGGTAATTAAACCTCATTTAAGACGGTTATTATCCGTTGTTAAACAATTACAAACCAATCATCCCCGGAGTTTACCTATTCCCCCTAAACCTCTCCCTAAAAATTCCCAATCCTAATGGCGATCGCCCCGGCCTAAAAATCAAATACTTCCGTTGCATGATCAGCAAAATATTTTATAATTTGAGACAAGTTATCAACCAATAAATTCTAGGAGGAACTTTCAATGGCTATTTCAGAAATTACAGAAAAGTTATTATCGGCTAAAAAATCTAAAGGAGTCACCTTTTCAGATTTAGAGCAACTGCTGGGGCGCGATGAAGTTTGGATTGCTGCGGTTATTTATCGACAAGCGAGTGCTTCCTATGAGGAAGCCAAAAAATTAGTTGAAGCCCTAGGTTTAAGCACAGAATATATTGAACTCTTAACCGATTATCCCGTCAAAGGATCACTTGATCCCATGATTCCAACCGATCCCTTAATCTATAGATTTTATGAAATTATGCAGGTCTATGGAATGCCTCTTAAAAGCGTAATTCATGAAAAATTTGGCGACGGAATTATGAGTGCGATTGATTTTACCTTAGATGTGGATAAAATCGAAGACCCCAATGGCGATCGCGTTAAAATTACGATGTCTGGAAAATTCCTTTCCTATAAAAAATGGTAATAATTTAAGTATTTCTCCCGATTGAATATTGGGAGAAATTATGATACAATGAAAGATCTGAATCGGTTCTAGCGGGGAACAGTCGCTAGAAGCAAGGGGAAAGTTTGGCGCAAATCCAACACTGTCCCGCAACTGTGATGAGAATATTAATCTCTAAGTCAGAACACCCACCGAAATCAGATTGTTCTTTCGCACATCTGCGCGGTACAGATGGTGTTTAAAATGTTAAAGTCTTTTCAAAATTTTTCGCTACAAAATAGCACTCGCATCTTGGTTTTAGGGGTGAGTTTATTATTAATCCTAATGGCGCAACCCGCAGAGGCTCATCATGCCTTTGGAGGGAAAAGCCCGGAAAACTTGTTTCAAGGATTTCTAGCCGGACTTGCTCACCCAATTATTGGAATTGATCATTTAGCTTTTGTGATTGCCGTTGGTTTAATTGCAGCCGGAATTGTGGGCGGTAGTTGGATAATTATGGCTTTTCTATTAACCGCAATGTTGGGAACCGGAATTCATTTAATGAGTTTAAATTTACCCATTCCTGAAATTGCGATCGCCCTTTCTGTGATGACAATTGGGATTTTATTAGTTCTCAAAAAACAGTTACCCCTAGCAGTATTAATTAGTTTAGCTAGTGTAGCGGGTTTGTTTCACGGTTATGCCTACGGAGAATCAATTATGGGAGCCGAAATGACCCCCTTAATCTCCTATTTAGTTGGGTTTACAGCCATTCAATTAATGATTGCTGGAGCCACAATGAAACTAACTCAATCCTTTAAAGAAACCTTAGAAAATAGCCAATTTTCCCTAATCAAATATTCGGGTTTTGCCGTTTTAGCTGTTGGTGTAGTAGCTTTATCTTCCGCCATTATTAGCTAGTTGATCCTAATTAGAATTAAGTAGAGATATTAATAAAATATCTCTACTTTTATCCTTGAAACTTTGAATTATAACAACCCGAATAAAGATTGATCCAACAAAGCTCACGGTCAAGTCTTCCCCCCATTCGTAATTCGTAATTTCCTACTCCCTCTTATAAATATTATGTCTGCCAAAATTCCCGTTACAGTGATTACTGGATTTTTAGGAAGTGGAAAAACCACCACAATTCGTCATTTATTACAAAATAATCATGGGCGAAGGATTGCCGTTTTAGTCAATGAATTTGGAGAAGTTGGAATTGATGGTGAATTAATTCGATCCTGTCAAGTTTGTGACGATGAAACCGAAGAAGTGAACCTCGTAGAACTGACTAATGGTTGTTTATGTTGTACGGTGCAGGAAGAATTTTTCCCCGCCATGCAAGCCCTACTCAAACGACGGGATAAAATCGATCATATTGTGATTGAAACCTCTGGGTTAGCATTACCTAAACCCCTAATTCAAGCCTTTCGCTGGCCGGAAATTCGCACGGGGGCAACGGTAGATGGTGTGATAACTGTAGTAGACTGTGAAGCCTTGGCTAATGGTACTTTAGTTGGGGATATTCAGGCCGTAGAAGCCCAACGTCAAGCCGATCCGAATTTAGATCATGAAACCCCAATTGAAGAATTATTTGAAGATCAATTAGCCTGTGCGGATTTAGTTTTATTAACCAAAACCGATCATGTTGATCGAGATCATCAACATAAAGTTGAAACCTGGTTAAAACAGGAATTGCGAGCAGGAGTTAAAATTGTTCCTTGTCAACAGGGAAATATTCATCCCGATGTAATTTTAGGGTTTAATGCGGCGGTTGAAGATAATTTAGAAGCCCGTCCCAGTCATCATGACGCCGAAGAAGAACACGACCATGATGATAATATTAATTCAGTTCCGGTGATTTTAACCCAAGATTTTGAACCAGAAGATTTAATTCAACGGTTAAAAACCATGGTGAAACAACAGGAAATTTACCGAATTAAAGGGTTTGTTTCAGTTCCAAATAAACCAATGCGGTTAGTATTACAGGGAGTTGGTGATCGAATTGAAACCTTTTATGATCGTCTCTGGAAACCCACCGAGTCCCGTCAAACCCAGTTAGTTTTTATTGGTAAAAACTTACAAATCTCTGAAATAAAAAATGCCGTCCAGGGATCTTGTTGAATAAGAAAATACCCCTAATATGCCCATAATAGGGATATCCGAATCGCATGGGACACAACAATGGCTGGCCAAAAGCAAGATCCAAAACTGAGGCATATTGTTCTGACCTCTCACCCCACCTCCTACGGCACCAAACCCATCCCCGTCCATTGGGGAAATGCCGATCCCGGCAAACGTGGCCCCCTGATTGGAACCCTGACCGATCTTAGCCATCGTAACGTCATTGGCACCCATTCGGGTTCCTATGCTATCTATCGCGCCTTAGCCGTTGTCCAGGGGAATCTGAAAACCGACCACCGCGCCGACTTAACCAATACCTCCCCCTTCGTAAAAATTGGCCCTTACCCCAGTTGGTCAGATCCCGATAAAATTGTCGCCCTCGATCCCTTTGGCGCGATTATTGGGGAAGCATTTACTGAATATTTGGAAAAAGGCTATGATATTCGCCCCACCATTGCGATTACAAAAGCCCATATTAATATGCCAGAATTATATGATGCAGCCACGAAAGGACGGTTAGAAATTGATGGCAAAATTATGAAGAAAAATGGTGATTTAGTAGTAACAAAAGCCGCAATTGAACCCGTTTGGTATTTACCCGGAATTGCCGATCATTTAAAGGTGACAGAAAGTGATTTACGTCAAGCATTATTTGAACAGACCGGAGGAATGTTTCCTGAGTTAATTACTCGTCCTGATTTACAAGTGTTTTTACCTCCGATTGGGGGAGTTACGGTTTATATTATGGGGGATATTGCAGCGATTACCGATGCCGATCTTCCGGTTGCAGTTAGAGTTCATGATGAGTGTAATGGATCTGATGTTTTTGGCTCAGATATTTGTACCTGTCGCCCCTATTTAGTGCATGGGATTGAAGAATGTATTAAAACAGCCCAGGAAGGCGGCGCAGGAGTAATTATATACTATAGAAAAGAGGGACGAGCTTTAGGAGAAGTCACGAAGTTTTTAGTTTATAATGCCCGGAAACGTCAAACTGGAGGCGATCGCGCTGATGCCTATTTTGAACGGACAGAATGTGTGGCTGGGGTACAAGATATGCGGTTTCAAGAATTAATGCCGGATGTGTTACATTGGTTAGGAATTACTCGAATTGATCGGTTAGTTTCCATGAGTAATATGAAATATGATGCGATTGTTAATTCTGGGATTGAAGTAGTTAGACGAATTGCGATTCCTGATGATTTAATTCCGGCAGATGCTCAAGTGGAAATTGAAGCGAAAAAAGCAGCCGGGTATTATACGGAAGGGGCAGTTTTAGACCCAGAAGGTTTACTCGGTATTAAAGGTCGAGATTATTAACCCGTTGTTGCGCTTCAGCGCAAAATCCCAAGTTAAATTGTTAATAAAATGGTGCGTGTTACGAATTACCAATTACGAATTACGAATTGGGGATAGTTATATTTCATCCTCTAATGTTTGCTACAAATACTTGATCAGGTAGCCAATAACTTTTTTCTATTCCCTGTTCCCTGTTCCCTTAATATTAAAATGCAGAATCGAGAAAATTATTCAAATGCGATCGCCTATTTTTGTTCTCCTCAAGCAATTCGAGAACGTTGTAATTTTATCTTTGATTTAGCCCTATCCAATCAACTACAACATTTTATTTATCATCCAGAAAAGTTAGAATTAGTGGCTAATTTTGTTTTAGATAATATTACTCAAAACTATCCCGATCTGAATGTCCCTTTCCATTCTCGCTGGCGACATTTTGAAGTCGGTAATATTCCTAGAATTGAAAATTTACAAAAACAATTAAATGGTTTATCCCAGTTAGAACAAACCCAAGCTAAACTCGATTTAGCCATTATTAGTGTGTTACTGGATGCCGGAGCCGGGGAAAAATGGCATTATCAAGAATCAGAAACCGGGTTAATTTGGCGACGTTCTGAGGGGTTAGCAATTGCCAGTTATGAAATGTTTGGTCAGGGTTTATTTTCTAGTAATATTGAATATCCATTTCAAGCCGACGCCCAGGGATTAATGAATTTGACGGAATCCCAATTAATCACCGGATTTCAAGTTAATGAAAATAATTATTTAACCGGAGTAAAAGGTAGATTAGAACTCTTAAAAAAACTCGGTGAAACCCTATCTAATTATCCTCATTTATTTGGAGAAATTCATCCTCGACCTGGGAAATTAGCGAATTATTTTTTAACCCAAACCCAAAACAATCAACTCAGTGCTGTGATTGTTTTAAACGCTATTTTAGAAGGATTAGGAGAAATTTGGCCGGGACGATTAACTTTAAATCAAGTCAATTTAGGAGATGTTTGGTATTATTCAGGGTTAGAAACCCTAGACTCAGAATATCCCTTTGTTCCTTTCCATAAATTATCCCAATGGTTAACCTATTCCTTACTTGAACCTTTACAGGATTTAGGATTAGAAATTATTGATTTAGATCAATTAACTGGATTAGCAGAATATCGCAACGGGGGATTAATTTTAGATTTGGGATTATTGGAATTAAAAGATAATAATTTATCAGAAAAACTACACAAACCCGATTCTAATATAATTATAGAATGGCGATCGCTCACGATTATTATACTCGATAAAATTGCGGAAATCCTTCGCCAAAAATTAAATCTTACCTCCCAGGAATTTCCCCTAGTTAAAGTCTTACAAGGAGGTACCTGGAATGCTGGACGAGAAATTGCTAAACAACAACGTTTTGATGGTTCTCCTCCCCTAAAATTAGAGAGTGATGGCACTGTATTTTAATTTATCGCATTTTGCCACTGACTCACCAAAGAAATCGCCCCAATCAAAATTTTATGCTCTTGAATTTGAATTCGAGCGTGTAAAGTTTCGGGAGTATCATCAGGTAAAATCGGAACCGCGGCTTGCATCAAAATTGGGCCCCTATCGACTTCTAACTCGACTAAATGAACACTACAGCCTGTAATTTTTACTTGAGCTTCTAATGCCTGTTCTACTCCTCTAATCCCCGGAAAACTCGGTAATAAACTCGGATGTAAATTAATGATTTTATGGGGGAAAGCATCCACTAAAACTTGCGTAACAATTCGCATCCATCCAGCAAAAACAATCCAATCCACATCATGTTCTTTTAAAGTTTGAACAATTTCTTGATCTAAATCTTCCCGTTTTTTATAATTACGATGGTTTAAAAGAATGGTTTTGACTCCGAACCTTTCCGCCCGTTCTATGACTTTAGCATCGGGGTTATTATAAATTAAAACCTGAATTTTGGCATTGAGTTGTTGATCTTTTATGGCTTGTGCGATCGCCTCAAAGTTCGTGCCACTTCCAGATGCTAAAACTCCAATTTTTACCGGAGATCCCTCTACAAATAAAGGCGAGGGAATCGCGGGAGAAATTAAACAGGAGGTGGGGTCAATTTTGGTCATTTTCTTATCCATTCAAACTTTTACCTAAATATAAATTAACCAAACTATTGTAAAATATTTTTAAGAAACTTTATCAAAATTTATTCAGGTTATGGCTTCTTCACCGGGTTCTCAGAAACAGCTTTTGGATCAAGATGCTATCATGGCTTGGATTTTTCTGCCTCCGGCTTTATTGCTGATGGACGATAATGGTAGTTGGCTAGATTGAACAGATTTTTTGACAAAAAAGCATAATGGTCAATAAGTACCTAAACAAAATTAATTACACATCCTCCACCCTGTTCCCTCCCCCCTATCCCCCACGGGGGGTAGGGGAGTAGCAAAAAATCCTACAGCTATTCCGATAAAAAATAGCGTAAAATAGTATATTAGGGTGCTAACGATTAAAATTGTATTCTAAGATGGGAGAATCAAAAATGGTCAGTCAAAAATATAAATTTTGGTTTTTAGAATTAAAATGTGTTTGAGCGGATCATCAGGGATTTTGTGTTTTGTTTTGAATATTCCTGTAACCGGATGTAATCCGTTATTTTCAAGACCCTCGTGCTGAATACCCCTAAGTCACTTCTCATAGTGTTGACTTTCTGTATTGGAGACCCAAATGCCGACCCCATCCCGTCTAAATGAGATTGCTCAAAATTTAGAAACTGATCCGAATATCACTCGGATTAAGAAAGTTCTGTTATGTGCCTATAGTGGAAAATGGGAGAATGATTCCCATGTCCTAGATAGTATTAATTTGAATGTTTTACTCCAAAATATTTATCAAAAACATCCCCAATTTGAACCGCTTAAAATTATTCTGAATAATATTCTATCTCGTCTGAATAAAAAAAATGAATATAATCTGGTTTTAGAGAGGATTGAAGCTCAGATTAGTCAATTTTATATTCAGTCTGATGTCGAAGAAATTCCCGAACTAAATCAACTATCAATTACTGCTTCAGAAACTATAAAAATTAGTCCAGAGGAGTTAAATTCTCTATCTTCAGCCTATTTTAGTCAAGGTGTTCCCGCCCATCAGATTCGCAACATATCGAATTTATTTGATGTGCGATTTAAAATCATGCAACACACCAATCCTTTACGGGCAAAACTGGTAATTTTTTCGAGTTTAGAACGGGAATTTAACTATCGAGAAGAAGATTGGTCACAACTAAAAAATCAGAGTCTCGATGATTTACTTCACGAACTATTACAAACCTTTCCTAACGTAGATCGACTAAAATCCCATCTTTATAAGATGGCAGAATATTTAGAAGATACGGACGAAAATATTCAAGCAGTAACGGTGATTTTAGATGCCCTGAACCCCTATTATGAAACTAAAGCTAAATCCCGTTCAGATTCGGGGTTGAATCATTCTCCTGGGAATACAACCCCCCCCCGTTCTTCAATTTTGCAGCAGCATTTTTTAACTGATAATGCCATTGATATTAATGAAAGTGAAACCGTGCATTTATTATCCCCTAATCCTCCGAACTTGGGATTAGGTTTACCAAAAACTCAACATTTTACGACAATTAGCGAGAGTAGTTTTTCTGATTTTACTTCCGCCACCGCCTTTAGTAATATTGATATCCCGCCCACAGACTCAGGAGAAATGAGTGATGATCTCAGAAAAAAGCTCATTCTGGAGCAAGAAGTTGAACAGATTGTTGGAAACAGTGTAGCAGATACCTTGGTGCCATTAACCACTATTTTGAAACATTTAGAACTTGCCCTCAATCAACAATTAAAAAATCATCCTCCTGAAATTCAATTAGAGATTAAATATAAATCTTTAAGACGGTTTATTCATGTCCTGCAAGCTAAAGTCGGAGATTTAGCGGGGGTCATTCATCAATCGGAAGTGGAAGAACAGCAACGATTATCCCAGCATAAGACCACAATAGCCGTTGAGGAGGAAGACCCAGAACACCTGGAACCTCGACTAACCCATGGCCAATTGTTAGAACTGGCCAAGCAGGGTCATGCAAAAGCGATCGCAACGGTGATTAGTCAATCCCTGAAACCGAAAGGAATTAACACTCTCACCAAGTCAAAAGAGGGCTGTCTGCACATTATACTAGAGTCAGATCAAGTGCCAAATCAAGCCTCTATGAGTCAATTTATCCGTCAAAAATTGCTGGATTTGAACATTCAATTGATTCAGAAGGTTAAAGTTTACGCTCGAACTCCTGGTAGTAAGTCAATGGCTTGGGTTCAAGAATTTACCTATACGGGAACTCAAAGATAATTAATCATGGATGAGGAAACACTACTCGAACAGTATCGAGCCGGACAAAAAAATTTTAAAGGGCTTAATTTAAGGAGTGCTGAACTAAGTCGTGCGGACTTAATTGGTGCTAATTTAAGTGGTGCAGATTTGCAAGACTCTAACTTTGTTTTAGCCTATTTGAATGGGGCTAATTTTTCCCGGGCTAATCTGAGGGGAGTTAGGTTTAATGGCGCTATTTTAAATAAAGCCAATTTAAGTAGTGCTAACCTGAATGATGCCGAATTTCATGGCACAAATTTACAAGGAGCAGATTTTCGGAAAGCCAATTTAGCCTTAGCAACCTTATTAGATGCGAACCTGATTCAAGCGGATTTAAGAGGGGCAAATTTACAAGGGGCTGACCTGAGAGGAGCCTGTTTACGGGGGGCTAATCTGCGCTATGAACCCAGAATTTATGAAAGCGTGAATTTGCGCGGGGCTGATTTACGAGGAACCGATTTACAAGGGGTAAATTTGACCGGGGCTGATTTAACTCGGGCGAATTTAAGCGGAGCTAATTTAACAGAAACCGTCTTAAAAGGAGCAATTTTAAGTCAAGCGAACTTAAGTCAAGCCAACTTACAATCTGCATTTTTAACCGAAGCAAATCTCACCGAAGCTAACTTAATTGGAGCGAATTTAAAAAAAGTTAAATTAGAACGGGCGATTTTAATTGATGCTCAATTACCCGGGGTAGAATTGTGTGATGCCATTCTCCCCGACGCTCAACTGAGTAATGCTAATTTAAGTAATGCCAATTTGAGTCGAGCCAATTTAGTTCGTGTCGATTTAACCCGAACTAATATGAATGGAGCCAATTTCACTCAAGCGGATTTAACCGATGCTTCCGTTGCTCGAACTAATTTAAGAAATGCGAATTTAAGTTATACCTATTTAACTCGCGTAGAAATTAGTAGTGCTAATACCGCCGGAGCAATTTTGCATGGTGCAATGATGCCTAATGGTGAAATTCATGACTAAGAATTAATGCCTTTTTTGCCATCTTGTCGCCCTAATTCATAAATTCCCCCACTCATACAAGCAATGATTCCCACACTAATTGACCAACTTTTATCTAACCCTATCTCAATACCCCAATTACATAAAAATCCCATAATTAAAAAAGGAACAATACTAAACAAAGACGCATAAAAAGCATTTTGAGATTCTCGATTTTTGCGAGTCCGTTCATATTCAGCTTCCGAGGTATATAACATTCTTTCTGCATAATTAAACCAACGGTTTAATTGATGGGTGACCCATTCACCCACGGGAGAAAATCCCCAATATAATGCTAAAGACCAGAGGGTTGCCCCGGCAATCAATTTGGGGTCAAAATGGAATTGGAAGGGAAAAATATCGAACAACATGGACATAAAATTTAAGATATGACAGAGGTTTCCCTATTCTAATTGAAAAAATTGCTAAAATAGATAGAGAAGTTGTAATCCAGTGATATGAACATTATTCGTTTAATTGCCGCTGTGTTTTTGCCGCCCTTGGGCGTTTTTTTGACCGTTGGTTTTGGGGGGGCTTTTTGGCTGAATATTCTCCTAACCCTACTGGGATTTATTCCTGGGATTATTCACGCCGTTTGGATAATTGCCAAAAACGATCAAAATTAATCTAGGTCTGCCTAAATTTCTCCTGTTTTTATCCTCATTATAAAAATGGGAGGAAGTTCTATTAATCAGTTATCAAGTATCCCGATTATCAGTTATCAGTTATTCATGTTATTCTGATGAAAAACCATAAAACCCTGACCACCTAAGCCATAATGGAAACACTAACTGAAAAAATTCTGATTCAAAAAACAGAGGATTCCCGTCTTTCTTCTGAAACTTTACACAATATTCCCTTTGGTCGAATCTTCAGTGACCATATTTTTATTGCTACCTACAATAACGGGACTTGGCAAGACCTTAAAATTATCCCTTATGGTAATTTAACTATGGCTCCAGCCATGGCAGTTCTGCACTATGGTCAGGCTGTTTTTGAAGGGATGAAAGCTTATAAAAGTGCCACGGTCGAAACTTTAATCTTTAGACCCGATGCTAACTTTAGACGGATTAATCAATCGGCTCATCGACTTTGTATGCCCCCGATTCCTGAATCAGTTTTTATGGAAGGATTAACGGAATTAATTCGTTTAGATTCCGGTTGGATTCCTGAATCCGAGGGAAGTTTATATATTCGGCCTTTGTATTTTGCCAACGATGAATTTATTGGTTTAAAACCTTCAACTCACTATACTTTTATTATTATGAGTTGTCCCGTAGGAGCCTATTATTCTGAACCAGTTAAATTAATCGTCACGGATAAATATATTAGAGCCTGTGAAGGGGGAACCGGGGCGGCGAAATGTGCTGGAAATTATGCCGCCAGTTTATTAGCTGATAAAGAAGCTAAAGCCTTGGGTTATGATAATGTGATTTGGCTCGATGGTGTCCACAAAAAATATGTGGAAGAATGCGGAACCATGAATTTAGCATTTGTGATTAATAATGTGGTGGTAACACCTCAATTAACCGGAACCATTTTAGAAGGAATTACCCGTGATAGTGTGTTAAAGTTATTCCGAGATCAAGGGGTAGAAGTGGAAGAACGGTTAATTTCTATCGAAGAAGTGGCAGCAGCCCATGACCAAGGGATTTTACAAGAGGCTTTTGGTATGGGAACGGCGGCTACTATTGCCCAGGTTTCTAAAATTGGATATCAAGGACGGGATTTAGTTTTACCTCCGATTTCTGAACGCAAATATGCCCCATCTATTTTAGAACAATTGGAAGCCATTAAAACTGGTAAAGCACCCGATCCATATAATTGGATTTGTAAAATTTAACCGAAAAAGGTGGGTCTGAACCCACCCCACACAGACCCTACCGAAACCTTGATTAATATTAAATTTCGGATTTATAGAAGGGAATAGAAAATAGGAAGCAGAAAGAAAAAGAATGAAACCTATAGATTTGGGCATCAGTTCATGGTTAAAATTGTCTGGTCAGATTATATTCAGTATCGAGCTACACTGAGAGGTTTTGATCTTGAACAAATTGAAGAAATTTTAAGATTTTCAGCAGAAAAGTATTATGATAGTGCTACAAGCCGTTTGGTGGTAGTGGGTAAACACAACAATGACTTGGTTTTGATTCCTTATGAAGAAAATCCAGATTTAATCATGCCTGTGACGATTCATGTAACCACTCGGCAACAAGTGCGATTTCGTTTAAAAACTGGGAGATTTGTAATCTATGAATCCTACAAAAATGACTTATTTTGAACAAGAAGATATTCTGCATTTGAAATTTTCAGATGAATCGGAAACTGGAAGTATTGAGATTAGCCCTAATATGACGGCTGAACTGAATGAAGATGGGGAATTAATTGGACTAGAAATCCTTGAAGCAAGTGCTTTTATCCGGGATGTAATTTTGGAGTCTGCCCAAGGAAAACTATTAAATTTTTCTTCAGCTAAAGTTTCTTAATTTTCAATTTCATGACCTCACGCTATCTGTTATACAAAGATTATGAATCCGGCTTAAATAATAACTTAATGGGGTTAGAAATAGCCGTAGGATTAGCCTATTTAACCCAACGAAAGTTAGTCTTTTATGGTTCCGTGGGAGAGGATAAAAACATTTTACCTGTGCGGGGTGGCTATTTTTTATCGGTTCCTGAAAGTCGGAAACATATTATTAATATTGACCAACTACCAACGATTTTAGATTTAGTTGACAAACTTCCTATTCCTATTTTAAATTATTCGGAATTTTTAGCAGAAACCCAAGGAAAAAATCTCAGTCATTATCAAAGTCAGGTTAGATTAGTTAATGCGGTTTTTGTTCCGAATAATATTATAATTGACCCCAAGGTTTTATCGGATTTTGCCGAAAATCGAATCATTGTACAGGACGTTGAACAGGATATTTTAGAATTTAGTGCCTGTAATTTGGCCTATTATTCTCGCTTTTTTTATCTGCCTTCCCCGACGTTCTATTCCCTGATGGAAGCGATTAAATTTAAACCCATTTATCAGAATTTAGCCGATAAAATCTCTCAAACCCTCGGACAATATAATGGGATTCATATTCGTCTGACAGACTATCGCAACTGGATTCCCCATCGAGAAGCCGACCATCCCTATTTAATCTTAAAAACCCTAAAAGAAATTTTTCCACCGGAAGAACTTTTATTAATTTGTACCGATGAATCAGAGAATATGGATTTTTTTAACCCAATTTTAAAATACTATAAAAATGCTATTTTTATTGATCACTTTATTATTGCAAACTTTCAAAAAGAATTTAAAAATTTACCTTTTACCGATGAACAAACCCTGGGATTAATTTGTAATTTAGTGATATGGAATTGTCAGCAATTTGCGGGTAGTTTTCGCAGTACCTATACCGGAATTATCCATAGAAACTGGTTTAGAAACCAAATCAAAAAGCAACTTAACCCCTCTCAATTAACCTTTAAATTTGTAGAAAGTGGTTTATCCCCTGGAGAAGTCCAGTTTCATCAAGGTTCCTATGCAGAAATTAATCCTGGTTTTTTTAGTTGGAATCGTATTCATCTCCCCGTCGTCACAGAAATGAAATCCTGGTGTCGAGAATGGCCAGAATCCGTGTGTTTAACCCTCTAGGATACTGAAAGGCAACTCGTTAAGGGGAATGGTTGTCTATTTGCACAACTTAAAGAGTAAAATCTTCTTATTCACTATTTTTGATTCAAGGAGACTCCATTGAAAAAGCTATTATCAGTCCTTATTTTAAGTTTTCTATTATTAACATTCCTTTTGCGCGAACCCGCATTAGCAGAAGGAGTTTTAAGTGGGTCTACCATTTTTTCTAACTCCTGTGCAGCTTGCCATATTAACGGAAATAACGTTATAGTTGCTAATAAAACTCTAAAAAAAAAAGCGTTAACTAAATACTTAAAAGGATATGAAGAAAATCCTCTGGCTGCAATTATTAATCAAGTTACCAATGGTAAAAATGCCATGCCTAATTTTAAAAGTCGATTAACGGCTAGAGAAATTACCACCGTTGCTGCCTATGTTGCTGAACAAGCTGAAAAGGCATGGTCGCCATTACAATAAATTTCCTTAGATCATAATTCATAATATTATTGGATTAAATTTCCCAGTTTAATTCAAATATCTGCTATCTTGGATATCAAAACTCTGCTAAAAATCTTGTGAGTCACGAAATTCTGGAAATCTCGGAGTTGCCTGATTCCATACCGTACTTCCATCAGTCAAATCTGTATAGAAAAATTCAATGTTTACACAAGTTCATTTGACAGAGCGACATCATCATATTCTCTGGGCAACGATTCGTCACTATATTGCGACGGCCGAACCCGTGGGCTCTAAGGCTTTGGTGGAAGAATACAACCTCAAAGTCAGTCCCGCCACTATTCGTAATGGCATGGGGGTCTTGGAACGGGCTGGACTCCTGTATCAGCCCCATACCTCCGCCGGACGTATCCCCTCCGACTCAGGGTATCGGATTTATGTTGATAAACTGATTACCCCCTCAGAAACTTTTGCGGATGAGGCGCTGCAATTGTTACGCGAACAACTCAATTTAAAAAACTGTAGTTTAGAAGCGGTTTTGCGGGGGGCGTCACAAATTTTATCAACTTTGAGTGGTTATATTACCTTAGTTACACTCCCGAAAACCGTCACTACCCGGTTACGACATTTGCATTTGGTTTCTATAGAACCTGGGAAAATTATGTTAGTTGTGGTGACAGACTCCTATCAAACTCAGTCCAGTTTAATTGATTTATCTCCAGCCAATTCTCCCTCGGATTCTCAGGCTATGGGAGTTAATCTTTTACCCGAAGATCAAGAGGTTTTGGAACAGGAATTACAACTACTTTCTAATTTTTTAAATGCTCAACTCAGAGGTAAATCTATTTCTGAACTTTCGATTTTAGATTGGAGTGAATTGGATCGAGAATTTCAGTGCTATTCTGACTTTTTAAGGAAGTTATTAACGGATTTAAGTTTTCGCAGCCAAACTCCAGAATATACCCGCATTCTAATTAGTGGTATTGCTGAGGTTCTACATTTACCTGAATTTTCTCAATTGCAACAGGTGAAAACTTTGATGCACTTATTGGAAGAAGAACAGGAACAATTATGGCCGTTAATTTTTCCTAATCCTAAACAAGAACAACGGGTTACGGTTCGCATTGGGTCGGAAAATCCTTTAGAACCGATTCAAGGCTGTACCTTGGTTTCTGCACCCTATCGACGGGATAATATTCCGGTCGGAAGTGTGGGAATTTTAGGCCCGACTCGGATGATGTATGAAAATGCGATCGCCGTGGTTGAAGCCGCCGCCGATTATTTATCTGAGGCACTTAGTTAATCCTTAATTATTGGATTTATGATCGGTTTAGAAACCTTAAAACATAGTTTATCTTCCTTTGTTCATCTTCTAGGATTTTGCTTAGAAGCAATTTCGGCTTTTTGTATATTATTGGGATTAATTAGTACCTTAAAAATTGCCCTGGCAAGTTTCCGTCGTCGGCAAATTTTTCCGTTTATAGAATTACGGCTTAATTTTGGCAGTTGGTTAGCTTTAGCCTTGGAATTTCAATTAGGTGCGGATATTCTGTTCACAACCGTTACACCCTCTTTTATTGCTTTAGGTCAGTTAGCTGCTATTGCTGTAATTCGGACATTTCTAAACTATTTCTTGAATAAAGAATTAGAAATGGAAACCAACTTTCAGAATAAATTAAAGGAGCAATCTTCTCTAAATCATAGAATATGACAGCAAATTCTGACATTTTAAGACAAGCAGAAATAGCAATTACTGAGTTTGAAAATTCAAAAATATCGGGGGTTTGGACGGGATTAGATCAACAACAAATTATTGCAGAATTGCGATCACATCTGGTTAATCCTTTTAATATTAATCAAGGCACTCAACCATTTTGCGGCCCAGCAGCAATTGTTTTTGAACTAATTAGAAAAAATCCCCTTGCCTATATTCAAATCTGCCGTAATTTGTTCCAAATTGGAGGATTTCATACCCAAAATAATCGCTGGATTTCTCCGCCTCAATGGTTATCAGAAAGTCCTTTAAATTTAGAAATTTCTCAAATAGACTGGATGGTATTATCCACCCTCAGAGAGTCGGAAAATATTATTTTTTCTGTAGATCCTAATGCACCTCAACTGTTAAGAAACTTAGCCGGAATGACTAAACCTTGGGAGATGGCAGGATGGATTAAAGAAATTTTAGGCTATCAAACCGTTAATTATAGAAATGCTTACTTATTTGGGGATTTAGAAGCAATTGAAACCGCAAATCAGATGATTAAATCCGGTGGTGTTGCCTTCGCCTTAATTAATGATTCCGGTTTACTCCTAAATCAACCGCCCGTTTTTCCCTATCCGAATCATTGGGTAGCTTTATTAGGTGAAATACAGATTAATCAAAACAGTAATTTGATTCATTTTAATGTTTATACTTGGGGACAGGAAATGCAAATTACTGTTGATTTAACAACTTTTAAAACCTATTTTTGGGAAGTAGTAACTGGAATTTAAAGTCAACTTTAATTAACTTGAATGTTACCAATTAATGAATTTGTAATAATCCGTTTTACTCCCAGATTAACTAACTTTTTAAAATCCTCTAAATCATCCACCGTCCAAACCACAATATCTACCCCCTGATTTCGACTCTGGGTAATTATTTCAGGATGCTCTAAAACCACAGGATAATCTATGGTTAAAATAGCATTTCCTTGATTAATAGCTGTTTGTAATTGTTGTTCAAATTGCTTAAAATCAATTAAAAAATATCCCAAGGTGATTTCTGGACAATAACCACGAATTTGGTCTAAAAATCCTTGATTAAATGAAGTCATAATCGACTTCTTAATCAAGTTATTATTAATTAAAAAATCTCCTAAATTTTTGATTTCTAATTCTGACCATTGATGATCGGGTTTAACATCAAAATATAAAAAATCTTTAACCGCTTGAAAGGTAGCGATCGCATCTTCCAATGTCGGAATACTTTCCCCGGCAAATCTTTCCGCAAACCACCCTCCCGCATCTAATTCTTTTAATTCTGCAACAGTTTTTTCAGAAACTTTACCCGATATTCCCGTAATTCGGTTTAACTCTTGATCATGAAAAATAACCGGAATTCCATCCGCAGAAATTTGTAAATCAAATTCTAGGGAATTTGCCCCCTGTTGCAACGCAGCATTAAACGCCACTAGGGTATTTTCAGGCGCCATCACCGAAAAACCTCGATGGGCAATAATTTCTAAATCCATAATTTTACCTCTATTTTTACTATAATTAGTTTGCCACAATTCGACTATTTAAAAACCTTTCAACTGTTTGATTAAAACCTTCAGCTTCGACTAAAAATGACCAATGATTTCCCGCTACACGCTGAATTTCTAACTGAGTTAAATACTGTTTATAAGGTTTTAATTGCCAGTCCATGCGATTTACGCCTTTTTCCGGTTGAATTAATAACGTAGGAATATCAATATTTTCGGTTAAACCAGGAACTTCCATCACCTGTTCAAAAATTTCATTTCTAGCAGCAATTCCAAATTTACTTCCCCAACTTCCATCGGTTTTTTGTTCCATTCCCGATATAAATAATTCCTGTTGTAAATCACTCCATCCCGAAAATTGAGCTAATTGTTTAGCCAGATCTTCCGCCTGTTCAAAACTCGTAAATGGCCCAATTAATTTTAAGCAATCTAACTGACGATATAGAATTGGTAAAGTTAATTTAAACAAACCAGGAAGTTTCATAATAAAAATCGGATCAACTAAGATCAGACTATTAAACCTTTCGGGATTTTGTTTAGCCCAAATTGCTGCCATTTTCCCCGTCCAAGAATGCCCTAAAATATGGGCTTTTGACCAGTTTAGATGCTCCATTAAGGCTTCTAAATCTTCAATAACTTCGGTAAAAGTATATCCGTGATTGGGTTTACTACTTTCTCCGTGTCCGCGCATATCCGGTGCTATAATATGATAGCGATCGCTTAATTTTTCCCCTAATTGTTTCCAGACTAACCCCTGATCTGCTAACCCATGTAATAATAAAATATTGGTGTCTGAGGAATTATTAATCCCACAATCCCATTCTAAATAAGATAGATTAATTTTTGATAACGATAGGGTTTTTCTAACACAACTCATGTTTTATCCTCTTAAAATAACTAGACATATAAAACGTTGTTGGGCTTTAGCCCCTCCTTGCGCTGAAGCGCAACAACGGGGTTTCTTATATTTAGCTCCTCCTTGCGCTGAAGCGCAACAACGAACTTAAGTCAAATTTGGAAATGTGTTATGGAAGCATCTACAGACTGGCAACAGGTTAAAGCCTCTTTTAAGAAAATTTGGGGTTATGATGATTTTCGACCGCCCCAAGGGGAAATTATTAAGAGCTTATTAGATAAAAAAGATGCTTTAATTGTCATGCCAACCGGAGGCGGAAAATCCATCTGTTTTCAACTTCCAGCACTATTACAAACTGGATTAACTTTAATTATATCTCCTTTAGTGGCATTAATGGAAAATCAGGTGCAAGAACTTCAAGAATTGCAACTTCCCGCCGCCTTAATTCATAGTCAATTAATGCCCCAACAACGACGAAAAACTTTAAGTTTGGTTCAACAAAATCAATTAAGACTTCTCTATCTTTCCCCCGAAACTCTATTAAGTTCTCCCGTCTGGAGTGTGATTTCTCAACCCCATGTTCAAATCAATGGTTTAATCTTAGATGAAGCTCATTGTTTAGTACAATGGGGGGATACTTTTCGCCCAGCTTATCGACGTTTAGGGGCTATTCGTTCGACATTATTAAAACTTAAACCAAAAGGAACAAAAATAGCGATCGCAGCCTTTACCGCAACCGCCAATCCCGATGCTCAAGACACAATTAAACAGGTTTTACAACTGCAAAAACCTCAGCAATTTCTATTGAGTCCCTATCGATCTAATTTAGAATTAAATATTAAAACAGTTTGCACTCCCAAAGGACGACAACAACAGTTAATCCAATTTATTCAATCGCGAAAAAATCAGACAGGTTTGATTTATGCTAGGACTCGTAAAGACTGTGAACAATTAGCCCAATGGTTACAAACCGAAAACTATTCAACTGTTGCTTATCATGCGGGGTTGAGTTCAGAAGAACGTCGAAAGATCGAAAAAGATTGGTTACAGGAAAAGATTAAATTTGTAGTTTGTAGTAGTGCCTTTGGTATGGGAATTAATAAGAGTAACGTGAGATGGGTATGCCATTTTCAAGCCCCTTTTTTATTGTCTGAATATATTCAAGAAGTGGGACGGGCGGGGAGAGATGGGAAACCTGCGATCGCCTTAACTATTATTAGCGAACTTACGGGGTTTTTCTATCCTGAAGATAAACAACGACAAAAATATTTAATCGAAAACCTAGAAAAACAATATCAATCAGCAAATCAATTAATTAAAAAACTTCCAGCAACGGGAAACATAGAAACTCTATCTGAACAATTTAAAAATAGTGCGATCGCCCTTTCTATTTTACACGCCCAAGGACGATTAATCTGGCATAATCCCTTTGATTATGAAATTCTATCTAAACCTGCAAAATTGAATCAAGATCAAAATAGTAAAGCCATTCAACAAATGAATCAATACTTAAAAACCCGTGATTGTCGATGGAAATTTTTATTACAATCTTTTGGGTTCAACCTAGATAATCAGTTTAAACGCTGTGGTCATTGTGATCGGTGTAAATCTTCTCGTTAATTATCATAAATAATCAATATCTTAATCTGCGATGGCGTAGCTGTCGCAGATTAATCATACCCTAATTCAGCAACGCCACTTTCCTATTTTGTATTCCTTGCTATTGAGTTTTTATGACCCATTCTAATATACCATCCGCTAAGGTTATTGCTAGTTTTTGTTGTTCTTGGGGGTTAACAATCCATTCAAATTCTTCGGGATTAATCATAAATCCTAATTCTAATAACAAAGATGGGGCAACGGTCGGACGAGTTAAGGCTAAATTATTCCAAAATACGCCATAGGAAGGACGGTCAAGTTTGTTAACTAAATATTCATGTAAAAATACGGCTAAATCGTGGGCTTGAGGGTTATACCAAAAGGTACTAAGCCCTTTTGTTTCGATGGCATTTCCATTATCAGGTAAGGCGTTATAATGAATAGAAATTGATAGATCTGGTTCCTGTTGATTAATCATTTTCACCCGATCTTGAGGGTACAAATCTTCATCACCGTTGCGGGTCATAAATACCGATGCACCGCGTTTAATTAGTTCGGCTTCTAATAGTTTAGAAACCACTAAATTAACATCTTTTTCAGGATATCCCGTCGGCCCTTTTGACCCTAAATCATTGGGGCTACCATGACCGGGATCAATTAAAATTTTTAACCCCGATAAGGGTAAATT
Organism: Planktothrix agardhii NIES-204; assembly: GCA_003609755.1. Lineage (NCBI taxonomy): Bacteria > Bacillati > Cyanobacteriota > Cyanophyceae > Oscillatoriales > Microcoleaceae > Planktothrix > Planktothrix agardhii. Next base: position 3,993,182 of record AP017991.1, on the reverse strand, counting down.
CGATTGGAGTTGGGGGGGATTTTTCAGAGATAAAACTAAAGTTGTACCCTCATAACGGAGTTTATAACCCCATTGTTGTTTGGTTTTAAAATGAAATGTATATTGCACCGCATTTTGTGATTCTCCGAGGGGAGATAAAATCGGTTGCCAATCCATACGCGAAATTAAGGGATTATCATTAAACCGAATCGTATCGGTTTTTGCTGTTGTGTTATGCAGGGTTAAAGTTAAACTCTGATCCTCTTGTTTAACAGTGATTGGTACTGGTACTTGTAGGGGAAAAAAAACCTCTAACCAATCGCCAACTTGACGAGAACTAGCACTTCTAATTACGGAATTAGGGGGAACTGACTCGCTGGTGATCCGGGTTTCACTGGCTTTAATCCACCCCCCATAATCAAGACGTAAATAATCTCCTTGTCGTCCGATAATCGTGGCACGGGTTCCCTTGGGTAAAGGAGTTAAACGGGAATGATCGCTACTGGGGCCAGTGCGGGCTACCCCTTCATCTACAATGACTTCAGCTACTTCAAATTGAATCGGAGAGAGAACAGAAATTTTTCCCGTTGCCAGTTGGGTAATGGTTTGATTATTCAGGGTTAATTGATATTTCGGTTGACCTAAATCCAAGGAGTTTTGGGAAGCAGAAAATGACAAATTCTCAGCAATTTTTCCACATCCTTGATATTTTAAGGTATCAGATTTTATGGGTTGATTAGTTCCGGTTAAAACCGCTTTGTTATCGGGTAATTCTAATCTCTGAGACTGGGGAGATAAAGATAGAATTTGTCCGGCTAATTCAACAGAAACCGTTGATTTTTCCGGGGCGATCGCACTAAAACAAATTAACTCCCCCGGAAGGATGGCCAGATTCTCGGAGGGAGTCAATGAATCATTGAAAAAGCTGACCGGATCTAAAGAATTTGCTTCCGTCGCAATTCGAGTAATATTAAGTTTGATTTTTTGATCTTTGTAGCGTAGAATAAAATTGTTTTCCCCAAGTTGCAATGGAAATGTGGGTGCAAAGTGACCAGCTTGGCTTCGGGGAATTACTTGACCATTAATTGAGACTTCTCCATCGGGTGTTGCTGTTCCAATCAAAAAAATACGATCAGATGTTGTTTTGTGATCTGGTGGCGGATAGGCAATATATAAAGGTTGTTCCGCCACTGTTGAAGATACCAAAGCCATACTGATTAGCGTCGTTAGTCCTAGCATTTGTTTCATTTTACTAATCACGGGCTTTCTTCCTGCCATTTGATCCATCAATCCTAAATTTTAATCCACTTAGGGGGGTCTAATTTTTCTGACCCCACAAGTCAGATAGGATTTAATTCTATCTGGCTTTAGGGTGCTGTTTTAAAGCATACCCCTGTTTTTGTTTTTTCAAAAGGCAAATCGCAACCAACGATTGAGAGTGTTGATAGAGCGATCGCACAAAGAAGGCTGGGGGATGCCTTGATTTTCACTTTCCCATTGGTCGATTAATTGCCGACCCAGGGGAGTGAGGCGAAAACTATCTGTAATCCCCTGACCATCAACTTCTCGACGCAGCACCCCCACCTGAATCAGCCATAATAGGGTATTTTCTGCGGCTAGTTCGGTTAGGGCGATGCGGGTATAGGTAGAATTGACTCCAGACTCCCCGGCAATTCCAGTCAGACTGACACTGTTAAACCGGATCGTGGTGAACAGTAGCAGTTGAAAGGGAGAACACCGGATCGCCCGTTCAGCCCGTTTTAAGGTGCGTTCAGAATATTGAATTGAAGACTTACCAGGAGATTCCAAAACGGTCATAACGCTCGTATGGGATAATTTTGACGTTCTTTTTGTTACTGTATCCCATCTCAAGGGTTAAGAGCGAAAGAATTGATGGCGATATAATACCATCTCACCGTGGTCGGGAACCCAAGCCACCCATTCATCCTCAGTCACCTGACATAAGAGCAACGCCTGATCATGGCTATAGATTCCAGGTCAGGAATAAAAGTTGACATCCTCCCGACACAATCAGCGAAGCGTTAGTGCGGGTCTTCTTACTCCCATTTTTGATAAAAACTCTAAAAAAATCACCACCACTAACCACCCAAAGATTTAGTGGCGATGGAATCAATAAGGTTGAACTTTAAATCCAGAACAAATTAATATAAATCTTCCTCTTTATCCGTCTCAATTACACAATCGGAAGTGGGGTAAGCTACACAGGTTAAGACATATCCTTCTTTAATTTGGTTATCATTTAAGAAAGCCTGAGCCGATTGGTTAACCGTACCGGATACTATTTTACCTGCACAGGTAGAACAAGCACCAGCACGACAAGAAGATGGTAGTTCTAGTCCGGATTCTTCTGCTATATCTAAAATGAACTCATCATCAGGGACTTCAATCGTATTTTCGTCGCCTTCTTTACTTATCAGTGTGACTTTGTAAGTAGCCATGTAGTGATCCTCTCACGAATTTTGATAAAAACTCTAAAAATCCCCGACAGCAAGCAAAATCTTGATTAGGATTTGTTGACATCGTGGAATTTTTTTCTCTTTAGACAGTACGAAAAAAAGCCAACTTTGTAAATTTTAAGGCGGGTTGGGGGTCAGATTAACAGGTGAAGTCAGGGTATTGAAGTAACTAAACTCTTAATTTCTAAAAACCCAACTTCAGCCCGTCAATCCTTTATGAATTCAAAGACTAACGCCGATAATACCCATCACCGTTGAACTTTGAACAGACACGCCAATGACTAGGCTGTCATTTCTTCTTCTTGGTGAGTCAGGATCACAAGATCAGAAGTGGGGTAAGCCGCGCACGTCAAAACGTATCCTGCTTCGAGTTGCTCATCCTCTAAGAAATTCTGATCCTCTTGGTTGACTGTACCGGAAATAATTTTGGCGGCACAGGATGAGCAAGAACCTGCACGGCAGGAATAGGGCAGATCCATACCTTCGTCGTCTACCGCCGCATCCAAAATATAGACATCATCAGCGACTTCAATGGTTTTCTCGCTGCCATCGTCGGGATTTTTCAATGTGACTTTATAAGTAGCCATGTAGTGTTCCTCTCGTTAATTTCGATAAAAATATAAAAATCCCTTATACAAACCAAAAGCATTAATGGGCTTTTGCTTGCATCACAGATTTTTTTCACCTCTCGATATTAGGAGAAAAAGCGGAAGTTGTAAAACCTTGTCAACCTAGATTTAGAATGGGATTTATTATAAATTTTTCTAATTACATCTTGATTACTTATATCTAGTTCCCTTGTCCCTAACTCTGTTATCATGACTCAATCTTTATTTTTTTCTGTTGCTAAGGCTTCCCATCCCCTGCAAGTGGGCATCGTTGGTACTGGATATGTGGCAAAAATGCGGGCGGCGGCTTTAATTGCTGATCCGCGATCGCAGCTTGTGGCCGTTACAGGTAATACCCCGGCCTCCACCATTGCCTTTAGTCAAGAATTTGATGTCACGGTATCTGCATCCTGGGTTGATTTAGTCGAACGGCCAGATATTGATCTGGTGATCATTTCTACGGTTAATCGAGATCATGGCAAAATTGCCCGTTATGCTTTAGAACATGGTAAGCACGTTGTTGTTGAATATCCCCTGAGTTTAGATCCCGATGACGCAGAATCTTTAATTACTCTGGCGCGAGAGAAAAATAAACTTCTCCATGTTGAACATCTTGAACTTTTGGGAGGACTGCACAATGCCATTAAAGCGTCCCTGGAGGCTATTGGTCAAGTCTTCTATGTCCGTTATGTCACGATTAACCCCCAACATCCGACCCCCCCTAAATGGACATATCAGCCGTCTTTATTTGGTTTTCCCATGACTGGGGCTTTGTCCCGTTTGCATAGATTTACTGATTTATTTGGGACGGTAGCTAGTGTCAATTGTCAAGCCCAATATTGGAATATTGAACCGGATCTTTATAAAGCCTGTTTATGTAATGCTCGGTTAACTTTTAGTAATGGTATCCTCGGAGAGTCTGTTTATGGAAAAGGGGAAGTTTTTTGGCAGTCTGATAATACTTTTACCCTCTATGGTGAACAAGGAACGTTAATATTTACTCCCGAAAAGGGTCAACTAATTCAAAACGATACTATTCAAAATATTGAGGTAGCTTCTCGTCGGGGATTATTTGTTAAAGATACCCAGATGGTTTTAGATTACCTCTATGAAGGAAAGCCGCTTTATGTTACTCCAGAAGCGAGTTTATATACCCTGAAAGTTGCTGAGGCGGCGCGACAGTCGAGTTTATCGGGGGAAACTGTCAAGATTCATTCTGATATGAAATCTTGAAATCGGTGCTACATAAGTTCCCTAAACCATGCGTAGAGACGTTGCATCCAACGTCTCTACTTAATCATTAATGTTGTAAAACTCTCCCCAATTTGGGCTATTTTTAGGTCTATCCCTAACTCAAAATATCTATAAACTCCTGCACAATCTCATCGGGTTCTTGATTGCACCGATTACAGTCATAATAGTGGATAATACAGATACCCTGAGTTTCAAAAAGGCGATCGCGCCCTTCAACTTTTGCTATATTAGGTTGTGATAATAATTCCAGAATCCCCCATTTACCTTGATTAAAAATTGGAAAGTTTGCTTCTTGATTTTGTCTACCTTCTGGTAATGCTTTTGATATAGAGTAATCTGTGTATCTGCGATCGCCCTTAACAACTTGCAATTCTCCAAGCATTCTAAGAACTAGAAAGTGCTCCGAAGGTGGACACATTATGGTTGATTTTTGTTTTTCTAAAGTGGGTGATTCTGTTATCCTGATCAAAAAACTACTAGAAACTCACCCACCCTAGACCTATCATTTGTGTTTTTCTAAGTATTTTTGTACTCCTTTCCCCATATCTATTAAATTGGGTTCGAGTTTACTTCCTAGAATTTGTTCAAATAAACTGGCTAATTGAGTTTTGAGAAAATCGGGAACTCCATCTATTTTATTCGGGTCTAATTGAATTTCGCCTCTGGTTTGAATTAGGGTGTGGTTTTTATCTTCTAAAAAGGTGTTTTTCCCTGAACATTGGAATGCTTCTGTAAAGGCTTGGGTTTTAATTTTCCAATCCAAGGTAAAGTCTTGATTATTCCAAGTGTCGTATTCTGTCCAACGGAGTTTATCCTGTTTTAATATATTCTCAATCAGTGCGGGCATATCTTCATCCGATTGCCAATCATAAACAGTATAAACCGTATCGGCTTCTACTCGATGAGAGACTAATTTAACATCATTTTTATTGGGTAATGAGTTGACCACATCCATTAAATTGTCTCTGTAGGTACTAAAAACCAGGGGACGAGGGAAGGGAATTTTGATGTCGGTGACAAGTTTCATAATTAATCAGGTAAAATAGTTCTAATTTAATATTATACACTTTAAAAGTATTGTCCTCACTGCGACCAAATGTCCAGTAATTTTTACCCATTAGTGGTAAATAGCGATTACCACCTTCGGTATGTAAGACTAAATGGGGAGTTGGTTCCAAGGTCAAAATCACTGGATAGAGAGCATTGGGGGATTAAAAAGCCACACCGAATATTGCCACAATTTTGAGGGGCTGGGTGCGGAGGCCAAGTCCGCACGTTCAAGGGTCTAGCACTGAGTCACCGAAAGCTCCGATTTAGATAAAATTGCTCCTTGCTGTTGCAGGTAACTGAGTAAATCTAAACTTATATTAATTGCACCCGTCAAATTAGCGTCCTGAACCGTTGAATCCTTGAAATTAGCATCTTTCAAATTAGCTCCTTTGAGGTTCCCATGATTCAAATTCGCTTCCACCAAATCGACTTTTAATAAAGTGGCTCGACTCAGATCAGCATAACTCAAATTTGCCAAGGATAAAGTTGCCCCACTCAAGTCCGCCCCACTCAAGTCCGTTCCACTCAGGTCAGCCCCGGTTAAATCCGCTCGGGTCAGGTTAGCCCCACTGAGGTTAGATCCACTTAAATTAGCACAGTAGAGATTAGCACCAACGAGATCGGCATTGTATAAATTCACCCCAATCAAGTTAGCCCGAAATAGGTTAGCCCGAAACAGGTGACATCGAAATAGACTGGCCCCACTCAAGTCAGCATTATTAAAATCAGCCCGAAATAGGTCTGTATCCCGAAAATCCCGCTTTCCAGAGGCATAAGCCATTAAAAGTTCTTCAGCCGTCATATTTTATCTTTTCAAGTCTAGGGTTTATTATTCTATTGTCACCCAAAAATAGGCTATCAAGCCCCGTCCTTCTACTTAAGCTTTGAATCTCTCAAATTCTATTCGTAAGAGTGTCAAAACTCCCTCAAATCAATGCTAATCTCTACAAAAGTGGTAAATTGGTGTTTTGTCAGAAGGCATCAGAATGTTAAAGACGGATGGTTCAGCCGTTTCTGCATTTGCAGACTTGCTCACATAATTTATGAGGTTCATATCAGATGAATAAAGAACAACTGGTTCAAGCCACAGCCATTAAAGCTGGTGTTACTAAAAAACAAGCGGATTTGATTGTTTCAGCCATTTGTGAGTCCATCATGGAAGCGGTGGCGGATGGGGAAAAGGTGACTTTGGTGGGTTTTGGGTCATTTGAGGCCAGAGAACGTAAAGCCCGTGAGGGTCGTAACCCCAGTACGGGTGCACCCATGACCATTCCGGCGACCACTGTTCCGGTGTTCTCGGCAGGTAAGGCCTTCAAAGAGTTGGTTTCAGGGGTTTCTGACGAAGTGGCTTAAGCCCTGAGTCGAATTGTCCTTATTTTCATTTTCAACGAAGAATCTGAGATTATTCCGGTTTTGGTTTGACGTTTTTTTGCTATTGCAATTTTTTATAACTTTTCCCACGCTACACTAATTTTTTTGGCGTGGGATTATTGTTAAAATGGGACTCAAACTTGATCCGGTTATCTTAACACTCGGAGAGTGACAGAAATGGATAGATAGTTTTGGATAGGTTTAACGGAGAGGATAGTAGATTAACGAAAAAAGTACATTTCAAGATACGATAGGATTATGGCTACTATCGATATCCATGGCGTAAAACATAGTTACGAATTGACATCACCAACCTCATCGGGTGATGTACTTGTGTTTATTCATGGGTGGCTACTGAGTCGTCACTATTGGCAACCCGTAATCGACCTGTTAGCCCCCGAATATCAATGTTTATCCTACGATTTACGGGGATTTGGTAATTCTCAATTGTTGGCGGGAAACCCATCACACGCTATTTATACCCCCATTTCCTACGCCGAAGATTTAGGGATTCTATTACAAACCCTGAATATCAAAAATGCCTGGTTAGTGGGTCATTCCCTGGGGGGGACGATTGCGCTTTTAGCAGCAGATAAACTCTCGAAACAGGTGAAAGGCGTTATTTGTATTAATGCTGGGGGAGGAATTTACCTGAAAGAAGAATTTGATAAATTTCGTTCCGTGGGAGAAAAAATTGTTAAATTCCGCCCCCGATGGTTGTGTTATTTACCTCTGTTGGATTTAATCTTTACCCGTGCTCAAGTGGCTTGTCCCATCACCCAACGCTGGGGACGCCAAAGGTTAATTGATTTTGTCATCGCCCATCCCGAAGCCGCATTAGGGGCGTTATTAGATTCCACTACTGAATCAGAAGTTCATCGTTTACCCCAGGTGGTTTCCCAACTTAGCCAACCTGTTTATTTTTTGGCGGGATGCCAAGATTTAATTATGGAGCCTCAATATGTTCGCCATTTAGCCAGTTTTCATTGGCTATTTCGTCAGGGGGATAATAATGTGATTGAAATTGACAATTGTGGGCATTTAGCTATGCTAGAACAGACTAATATTGTTGTTGATCATATCAAAACTATTATGAATCAGTGTTGTATTCGGAAAAAGATTGAAGATGATTTTCTTGACCATTAATTTATCTTTCTTGCAACTGAACACTACGGTTTAATTGGTTCATTGCTAAAGAAATTAATAAATTAATTGTCAGGTAAGTTCCCATAATAATTAACATGACTTCAATCGCTTTTCCGGTTTGATTAAAAGTAGTTGTGGCAACATTATAGATATCCGCATAAGCAACGGCGATCGCTAAACTGGAGTTTTTTACTAAGTTTAAATATTGACTATTTAAGGGCGGAATAATCACCCGCAGGGCTTGGGGAAATACCACTAACTGCATGACTAAACCGGATTGTAAACCCAAGGAGCGAGCCGCTTCCCATTGACCTTTGGAAACAGATTGAATCCCCGCCCGCACAATTTCAGCAATATAAGCCGCCGTATAAACTACTAAACCGACTAAAAGGGTTGTAAATTCAATGGTAAGTCGTAATCCTCCTTCTATATTATTGGTTGTGGGATTAAATATTGGAGTTTGCCAATTTAATCCGATAGTTAATATTAATAAAGCTATGATACCAATGATTCCCAAACTGATTAATTGAATTTGTCCCGATTCTCCCCTTTCGATCATGACTTTGATGCGTTTTTTTGATATAATTAAAGCTGCGATCGCACAAATCAATAATACCACAAATCCAATTATTCCTTGTATTCCTGACGGCCAAGGCATAAAAATTCCTTGTTTAGAAAAGAAAATCGAATTTAAAAACACAAAACTTTCCTTGATAGGCGGAAGTTGCACAAAAACCCCATACCAAAAAACCAGTTGTAATAATAGGGGAGTATTTCTAACAATTTCTACATAAATAAACGCTAATTTACGCAAAAGCCAATTATCAGAAAAACGGGCAATACCAACAGTAATTCCCAATAAAGTTGTGAGAATAATTCCAAAAAACATTACCCGCAGAGAATTTAATAATCCGGCGAATAAAACCCGAATATAAGGATCTGTGGGAGTATAGGGAATTAAACTATCGAGAATATTAAATCCCGCCGATGTTCCTAAGAAACTAAAGCCAAAACCACTTCCGGTTTGTCTGAGATTTCGAGTTAGGTTTCCACCCAAAAGAGCAAATACACTAACCACAATCACAATCACTAAAACCTGCAAAGCAATTCGCCAAAATCGGTCATCTCGCCAAAGAGGAATTTTCTGATCTCTATTGCTCATATATTATTTATCAAGTATCAATATTATTAGTGTAGAGACGTACCATTGTACGTCGCTACATGGCTATTAACTGACTTTAGCGTAAAGGAGGAGAATACATCAAACCCCCATTTGTCCATAGGGCATTTTGTCCCCGGGGCAGTTTAAATTGTGAACCTTGACCTAAATTGCGTTCGTAAACTTCACCATAATTGCCAACAGCTTTAACCGCATTAGCCGCAAAATCATTACTTAATCCAGCACCTTTACCGAGGTCGCCTTCTGTTCCTAAAAATCTTTTAATATTAGGGTTATCACTGGTTTTGAGTTGATCCACATTCCCTTGATTAATTCCTAATTCTTCCGCCTCAATTAAAGCATAAGTTGTCCATTTCACCACATCAAACCAAGCGGAATCATTATTAACTGTTACCGGGCCCAGGGGTTCTTTAGACATCGTAACATCCAAAAGAACATGATCGTCGGGATTAGGGAGGGTACTGCGACGGGCAACCAATTGGGACTTATCGGAGGTCATCCCTTGACATCGACCTTCTACATAAGCAGCATAAGCCGGGTCAGCTTGCTGAAAGGTAACGGTTTCAGCCTTGATATTTCTTTGACGCAGGGCATCAGTTAGGTTCAGTTCGGTAGTTGTTCCCGCCTCAACACAAATAGCTTTACCTGCTAAATCTTCCAATTTAGTAATCCCACTATCTTTAGCAACCATCATCCCCTGACCGTCGTAGAATGTAGTCGGGGCGAATTCTAAGCCAACGGAGGTATCACGGCTAATTGTCCAGGTGGTATTTCGAGAAAGTATATCGACTTCCCCCGATTTTAAGGCTTCAAATCGTTCTGTAGAATCCAAATTGCGATATTCAACCGCATTCGGATCACCAAAAACGGCGGCGGCCACGGCTTTACAGATATCCACATCCAGACCCGAATATTGGCCAGTTTCATTCACAAAGCTGAATCCGGGAATTTTGCCATCAACTCCACAGATGAGTTTTCCCCTTTGCTTGACAATATCAAGACGACTTTGGCCTGTTCCTCCTTTAGCAGCCGTTGAGTCTCCCCCAGAGGAAATTGTAGCAGTGTTCGTAGGATTCGATGATTCACAGGCTGTTAGGGATGCAACTAACAATAGGGTTGCTACCAGTAAAGAACCAAATTTGTTCATAGTTTTATATTGTAGGTGTATGAGTTAGACAAGTTGACAAACCATAACCGTATTGAGGTGATTCACCCTCAAGGAGCGACCTCAAACGCTTTCATCTTACCAAAGAAATGAGTCTAATCACTTTTAGACAGTGGAGTGTCAACTTAATCTGATAATTTTCCATACAACCCTTTAAGAAAGATGCCCCCATAGTTATACTTTCACAGAATTTGAAACTATTGGAATATGGAGGTTAAGCCGAAGCATCTCCAGATAGGCGGGCTTCTGCCATATCTCGAATTAAAGCAATCCGAGAGCAGATATAATCCTTTAAGAGATCGGCTTCTTTAGCGTTAATGCCAGCTTGTTTTTTCAACTGTTTGACTAAACACTGGACAAGACTCGCATCATCAAGATCAACCAAAGTGGATGCTTGAGTAGTTTCTACCAGTGACCAAAGTTGACGAAGCATTGTAGGAGTCATAAAATCTCCGATGGATGCAGTTTTGTTAGTTTCTATACAGAAAATAACAGTGTTTTTCTGAGTGATTTAGAAAGTGCCTTCGCCATTTAGGAGAAGACTTAATACTTTCTTCAAATTTCAAGAATAACCGAGTTTTCTCAAATTGCAAGCAAAAATATACAAGATGTCACAACAGGTACAATTCTCTTAATCCTTTGCATTAAATCTTGACAAATATAGCAGGGAACACCGGAACAGCCCCCCCAAACCCTGCGTGCACGGGGGGGCTAGGGAACAGCCCCCCCAAACCCTGCGTGCACGGGGGGCTAGGGAACAGGGGGAAAAGACTTCACCGTCTGGGTTCCAACATCCGTCTGGTGTTCTAACACCCCAGGCACTGTTGCTCCCCGGCTCCTCCTAATTCCCCTACTTCCCCTTACAACAACCTCGCACAAAGCCCACGCACTTCAGTCGTGGGATGTAGTGCGACCCCCTTTAGGGGGTGTGAGGGTTTTAATGTAATCCCTAAGAACTTCAGCCATTGATAATCCTTCTGATTCAGCATGACTTTTGAGACGTTCATATTCTTTCTCGTTAACATTAAACTGAATTTTCTTTTCCCTTGACATACTCTATTTAAGACTCTATTATCAGAGTATAGCAAGGATGTTCCTCGCTTATCTGGTCAGATGTTCTGACCTCCTTAAAAACAGGTTGTCAATGGCGAGAAAAAGGCAACCACTGTGATTATCCCTGTTGACTACAGAAAGCTCCGAAAAATCTTGGCAGAGCCAAAGACTGTAATAGTCGTAGCCGTCAATTGGGACGAGGTACTTGGCATTTCTCAGAGTCTCGTACTCTCCTCTAATATTGCTGTGAAGCAATTCTGGAAACAGTAGGGGGCAACTCCATGAATACCGAGCAATCGGGGCTAGACAGGAGAATCCCACGCGGTTCACCCGTGGGAGTGTCAATTAGCGGATTCTGAAGGAATTCCAACTCGTTTGCGTAGGGATTGGGCCCGATATTTTGCGGTTTGATTATCGGGATCATTTTTTAATGTTTCTTCATAGGCCTCTAAAGCCTGGGCTGTTAGCTTTTTCTTTTCGTAGGCATAACCCAAATTATTAGAAGCGGAGGGGTAAATGGGACTTAACTTTAAGGCTTCTTTATATTGACGAATGGCAATATCGTATTGTTCTTTAGCTAGATGGGCATATCCCAAGGCATTATAAATCATGGCTAGGTTTTCAGGAGCTTCATCTTCCCCGGCTTTTAAGGCTTTTTGTAATACGGTAACGGCTTGGGAATAGAGTTTTTTATCATTATAAATACTTCCTAATTCATAGTATTCCTGTGCGTTTCCCTGTTCTTTTGATAATTTAGTTTGTAGATCAAAAAGGGTGCTTTCTATCCGACGGGTTTTAATAATTTGACGAATCACAAAGACAATGGCGGCTGCCAGTAACCCCACTAACAGTAATAAATAGGCGATGGGAAGGTTCTTATCCATAATTTTAAAAGGAGAGTTTTTTCAACACAAAGGTGAAGGATCGAATTAAATCTATCCTTCACCTTAGCTAACAATGGGCAATTTTGTCTATTCAGTTGAACAGGCGGTTTTAAGTGGTTAAAACTACTTGTTTGCACTCTTGGCAAGATCAACGACTTTCCCAAAGGTTTGAGGATCTAAAACAGCAAGTTGGGCTAACATTTTACGATTTAGTAAGATATTGGCTTTTTTCATATTGCCAACTAACTGACTATAGCTAATTCCGTTAATCCGAGCCGCGGCATTAATCCGAGTAATCCATAACCGTCTAAAATCACGTTTACGGTTACGGCGATCGCGATAGGCATTTTTCAACGCCTGCATGACTCTCTGATTCGCGGTGCGGAAGTTAGTAGACTGACAACCCCGAAATCCTTTGGCAAGTTTCAGTATTTTTTTGCGGCGTTTGCGAGCAACATTACCGCGCTTAACTCTGGTCATTTACGTTTGTTTCCTTTAATAAAATTCGTTTAGAGGCTTACAAATAGGGCAGCATCAAACGCACGTTATCTGTTTGAGTCTCACTCACCAGCGCCATCTTAGACAGATTCCGTTTGCGAGCGGAGCTTTTATGCTGTAACAAATGGCTTTTGTAAGCCTTACGACGCACAATTTTTCCGCTACCAGTAACTTTAAATCGTCTGGCTGCGGATTTCCGAGTTTTGAGTTTGGGCATGGATTCGCCTAAATTCGACACAGCCTATAATTTTATCATAGGAGTTGATATTCTCACAAGTCCTGAGTTTTAGAGTTTGGGGTTTAGCTTCTCGTGTTCGACTTCAACAACCGTATGCACATTCCCCCTGGGGTTAAAATCCCCTCTAATGCTGACTTCTAAGGGATCGACGGCGGCAACAAAATCATCTAAAATCTGGTTTATCGATTCTTCGTGGGAAATATAGCGATCGCGGTAACTATTAATGTACAGTTTGATCGATTTTAATTCCACCACCCGCTCATTGGGAAGATATGTTAAATAAATCTTGGCAAAATCGGGATATCCAGAAAAAGGACATTTACAGGTAAATTCGGGTAAGATAATCTCAACGAAATAGCGACGACCAATTCTAGGATTAGGAAAGGTAATCAATTGTCCTTCCTCGATTTCCCGTTCACCATATTTTGATGCTTCTGGACTGGCGGTGGCAGATTCTGTGGGTTCGGAGTAAGAGTGGCTCATAGTTAGGATTCAACAGTAACTCTTTAAAGTGTAGTGATGGCAGGGTGAATTTTTCTGCAATTGCTGGAAAAAATTCGTTCAAATAGTTCTAATCACAGGTATTGTAAAACATAATAAGTTTCTAATAAAATGTTCACCCTCAATTACAAGTCGTCCTATGCAAAATGCTGACGCCTCTAGTCCTAATCCGTCAGTGGCATCGAATAACTACTCTCCATCAATTCCCATTTCTATCTATCGGGAAGTTACGGCGGAGTTGCAAACCGTTCAATCTCAACTCCAAACGCTCAAAACCCAAAATCAACAGCTAACCCAGCAAAATCAACAACTTAGGCAAGAATTAGAAAACGTTGTACAATCTGCCATTGGGTTGCACCAGGCTATTAATAAAGCCCAAAGCATCAGTCAGGGCAAAAAATCTCAATTTTCATCCCCAGGAGCAAGTTCTTTTAGCGTTGAAATTCCGACCCATATCGGAGCAACTTCCACGACTTCCCCCATGATGGAAATTTCCCCCTCAATTAAACTTGAACCGAGGGGAAATGAACCCAGTTTTCCGTTTTCTGAGTCTCCCAAACCCCCATTAATTCCAGAAATAGCACAACCTTTATTTACAGAACCAACAGAGGCCCGGTTACGCCCGATGTCTAAATCTCAGCGTTCTGAATTGAGCGGGTTTTGGTTAATTATATCAATTGTTTTGATTGTAGTAGTCGCCTTTGGTGCTGGTTATTGGATTGTTCGTCCTCTGTTGAACCAACAGCGCTAGTATGAGAGGTAATAGGTAATAGGTAATAAGTAAGCGGAAGGAAAACCCTCCGCCAATACTGTTTCTGAAGTTGTAGATATTAATGCAACTTTCTAAGAATTAATCAGCTTATCGAGTGGCTGTAATGTAGTTTCCAGAAGGGACATTGATTGTGTTAGCTCGGTGTTGGTATGAATAGTTTCACTATTGAATTTTAGGAAATTATCAATACCAACGAAAGGATGAGAAACACAATCCTTTGTTTCGATTTGACTTGACTCGGATAACCGATGAACGGGTTCTAACCGCGAGTTCCAGTTTCAACTAAAGTTGCTAAAGATTCTTCGCTGATTGAATCTGGGATCTCAGTCTCGTCTGGTTCATAACCGCGTTTGAATTCTCTCGATCTTACCTGTTTGGCTTGAAGCGCGGTTTCTAGAAACTTAATGGCTCGCTGAGGATTGCCTGCTCCACAAAAGAATAAGTCAGCAGCGAAATAGCCTAATTCTGGCCAAGTGTGAATAGCAATGTGAGACTCAGCCAAAGTGGCTGTTGCAGTTACTCCGTGAGGACTAAACTGGTGTACACATAAGTCGATGAGGGTAGCCCCCCCAGCAGAAATTGCATCAAGCATCGCGCGACGGATGCGTTCGGGATCGTTCAGAAGTTCTGCAGGACACTGCCAAGCGTCAACGACCAGATGGGTTCCCAATTGTTTCATTCTTCGGGTTTTACCTCCACCCTAAAGTGTATCAAACCTTTCAATCCTACCACACATTTTCAGAAATTGTGCAAGGGTTTGAACGAAACTGCTCCGAACTTCTATGAATAGCTGGCGCCGTTAGGCATAATCGCTCCTTCCAGGCTGACTTTGTTTAGGTGATCAATATTGAGACTCGCACCGATTAAGTTAGTCGCACAGAGATTAGCTCCGGTTAAATTTGCTCCTTTGAGGGAAGTCAAAAGCAGTCCGGCTCCGGTGAGATTAGCATGGCTCAAGTTCGCCCCGCGCAAATCGGCTCCTAAGAGCGTCGCACCTTCTAAGTTGGCGCCACTGAGGTTAGCCCCGCGCAAATTAGCCTTAGTCAAATCGCTGCGTCTTAAATCAGCATTCTGTAAGTTTAAACCGTTTAAATAGGTATCTTTAAGATTTGTGTCTTGGAGGCAAGCTCCTTTTAAGTTGGCTCCGTTTAAGTTACTGCCACTTAAATCCGCCCCTTGTAAGTTAGCAACTGAGAGGTTAGCCACACCCAAATTAGCCTCCCGCAGACTAGCCTCGCTCAGATCGGCATGACTCAGATTAGCCCCACTCAGATTACCTTGGTTTAGGTAAGATCGGACTAATTTAGCATGGCTTAAATTAGCTCCACTGAGATCAACTTCAGTTAAAATGGTTCGAGTTAAGTTAGCACCACTTAAATTAGCGCCGCTTAAAATTGCTCGGCTGAGGGTTGCCCCGACTAAAATTGTATCGGTGAGTTTGCAACCATTTAGGAGACAGGCTGAAATTAAACTGGCTCCGGTGAGGTTTGCCCCAGTTAAGTCTGTTTCGGACAAAATCGCACCACTGAGCATAACTCCACTCAGGTCAGCATTGCGTAAAATACTATTGGTCAGACTGGCTCCACTGAGATTGGCTTCAACTAGAACGGCCATGGTGAGGTTAACTTGACTCAAATCAGCCCCATTGAAATTCGCTCCAATTAGGCGGGCGCGAGATAAATTAGTTCCTTGTAAGTTGGCATTACTAAGATTAATTCGATTCAAATTTTCCTGTTTCAAGCAGGCTACCATCAGATGGATGCCACTAAAATTTCTCTCTCCTGTAGCATATCGAGTTAATAACTTATCGACATCGATGCTTTCATTAGCCTTCATAAAAAATGAACGGTTTTATTTAATGTGTAAATAGTGGAAAATGACCATGAATTGCTTTAACACAGTTCATGGCAAGGGAAAAAATGCCAAATAATGCTTATTAGTCTGTGATCATAGATAAATCAACCTAGACCAGATTCAGTCTAAATTCTTTGTGGGAATCTAACTGTATCGGACGTTGCTACTTAACTACATTCAGGTGAATGGCTAACCCCAAAGTGAATCGGGCTTAACTGGTATCACCCGCAATATAGGTGTATTGGGCGATTAATCGCCAGATTATTGCTAAACAGAATTGCTGAAAATCATAGTGCGGCTGAAGTGGAATATCCCGCAGCATATATAAAATAATACAAGAACGAAAGTGCTCAGAAGTCTTAGATAGGACTGGATAACCCTTGATTTGGGATAACCCAAAAACGGGTAAACTAACCGAGCTTGGGTCGAATGTCGGTTTCAGATGAAAACGACGGGCTAAAAGTCTAACCCGGAAGAAACTCCTCCATCGCTGTTGATTTGGGATATTCATAGGATGTTTTAATCCTAAACCCTTTCTTCCTAATCCGGTGACAGGTCAGGCAAAATTGCCTGACCTCAAGGGTTAGGGGTTTTCTACGGGCTAGGATCAAAGGTTAACTGATCTTTTTACCTCGATTGATCAAAATTGTTTCTTAAACTAATCATAATCGCTGGAGGCTCAACTCGGCAAGGTGGGTTTTTCAAGTTAGGTTGGATCTGAGTCAAGCTAAAAGTGTTAAGGACTGAATCACTAAACAGGGAAAGCCTCCATACTAAGATTAAAGTGTGATCGCTTTCAGGAGGTTTTATGGAAATTCGCGGTGTCTGGTTAACGAATACGGATAGTCGAGTCATGTTTTCTCGACAGACCATTGCTGAAGCGATGGAATTCTTGGTGGAGACAGGTTTTAATGTGGTGTTTCCGGTGGTTTGGAATAAGGGCGTTACTTTGTATCGCTCTCAGGTGATGGCCCAAACCTTCGGGATCGAAATCGATTTCTATTCTAAGGGGCGTGACCCGTTACAGGAAGTGATTGAGGAAGGTCATCGGGTGGGGTTAGAAGTAATTCCCTGGTTTGAATTTGGGTTTGCGAGTTCCTATCAACAAAATGGGGGCCGAATTTTATCTCAAAAACCTGGCTGGTCGGGGATTAATTCTACGGGGGGATTAGTTGTTAAAAATGGGTTTGAGTGGATGAATGCTTTTGACCCAGAAGTACAAAATTTTGTTCTAAGTTTAGTCTTAGAAGTGGTGAGAAAATACGATATTGATGGGGTGCAAGGGGATGACCGGATGCCTGCAATGCCCTCGGAAGGAGGGTATGATCCGAAAACAATTGCTCTTTATCGGCAAGAATTTGGGCGTCAACCTCCGAGCTATCATAAAGACCCCCAATGGGTACAATGGCGGGCGAATATCCTAACAAATTTTTTAATTCGTTTACGTCGAGAAGTTAAGGCAATTAAACCAAATTTGTTGATTTCCATGGCTCCTAGTCTTTATAAATGGGGTTTAGATGAATATTTACAGGATTATATTGCTTGGATTGATCAAGATTTAGTTGATTGGATTCACCCTCAGTTATATCGGCGCAATTTTTGGAGTTATAAAGGGTTAGTTGATCAATTAGTTGATGTGCAGTTTAGGGATTGGCAGTTACCCAAACTTTCTCCAGGGATTTTAGCAAAAATCGGTTCCTATTGCATTACGGCGGATGATTTATTGAAGTCAATTGACTATAATCGGTTTAAAGGAGTTCAAGGAGAAATATTTTTCTTTTATGAAGCCCTAAGGTTGAATAATAATGCCTTGGCTACAGCCTTGAAAAAAGGCCCTTATGCTATTCCTGCTAAATTGAGATAGGGGAAAGCCAGGGGAGCAGGGGGTAGGAGGAGCAGGGGATGTAAACTCCTTCTATTACCCATTCGTAATTCGTAATTCGTAATTCGTAATTCGTAATTTCTAGGTTTTTTTGTTTTTAAAGATTTTACCAATATTGATTTGACTTAAATTATCATATTTATAACGGAGAAAAATTTATTGCTGAAGCAATATCTAGTATTTTATCTCAAACCTATTCGGCATTATCAGCTATTTCCCCCTCCATTTCGTCAGCAAGCGGTATTGATCTATAATTCTATCCAATGGGGTTTACCAACCCAACCAAAACCCTGTGATGATTGTAAATTCATTTTGATATTAAAGCCCTGAAGGGCTTACTACGAGTTTTGCTTCGATCATCATTCTTACAACATCGGGCATTTTATATTTTGCTTTCCATCCTAACTTTTGTTCTGCTTTACCCGGATTTCCTCGACCTACTGCAATATCCGTAGGTCGTAATAAATTACTATCAGATTTAACACAGGTTTTCCAATCTAATCCCACACAGGAAAAAGCTGTTTCTATAAATGATTCTAAGGCATAAGTTTCTCCTGTTGCGATCACATAATCATCTGGCTCTTGCTGCTGCAACATTAAATACATGGCTTCTACATACTCTGGAGCCCAACCCCAATCTCGTTGAATTGAAATATCCCCTAAATAAAGTTTATCCTGTTTTCCGGCTGCAATATCAATCGCGGCTTTAACAATTTTTTGGGTGACAAATCGTTCGGGACGCAGGGGAGATTCATGGTTAAATAAAATCCCAGAACAGGCAAATAAACCATAGGCTTCTCGATAGTTGGCGACTTCCCAAAAAGCCGTTGCTTTGGCTACAGCGTAGGGACTGCGGGGACGGAATGGAGTATTTTCATCGGCAGGAAGTCCTTTTGTATCGCCAAAACATTCACTGGAACTAGCATTATAAAGTTTAATTTTAGCGCCTGTAAATCGAATCGCTTCTAATAAATTTAATGTGCCAATTGCCATGCTTTCTAAGGTTTCTACAGGTTGTTCAAAGGATAATCCTACTGAACTTTGACCTGCTAAATTATAGACTTCATCGGGTTTAACTTTAGTCAAGATTTGCAATACACTTCTAAAGTCCGTTAGACTCATAGATTCTAATTTGATTTTTTCTCGAATTCCCAAGCGGGATAAATTGCTAAAGGAAGACATTTGAGCATCCCGTGATGTGCCATAAACGGAATAACCTTGTTTTAACAATAGGTCGGCTAAATAGGCCGCATCCTGTCCCGATACCCCACAAATTAATGCTGTTTTCATAAATAATTTACAATGCCTGATCAAAACTATTATATGGGTTCGGGGCGGGTTTTGGGAGATTATTTTTGGGTATTAAAGGTTAACTCGAACCCGCCCCTACGGATAACGACTAACAATCCCTAAAATTCGTTCCATTGCATATTTCCATTCTGGGGATTGACTTAAAGTAGAAGCATCCAAAGGATGGTTTTTATAATTGGATAATCGCACAAAATCATTCACCCATTCTAACACAGATTCGGTGGCAAATTCAAAGGGGGAGTATTTTAAAGATTGTTCAAGAAAATTAACCATTTGAGATAGATTACCTTGGGTATAATAATACCAAGCATTCCAAAGTAATGAAGCATATTTGAGGCGATGATTAAGCTGTTTTACTTCTGTTTTAGTTAAGGGTAAATTGATCAAGTCATCTTCCTGGGGGGAAGTTAAAGCAATTTCTATAATTTCTAGGGTTTGTTTTAACATCCGGTCTTCTTTAAAGAGTTCTTCTGCTCGTTGTTTAGATGCTACACCCATTTTAGATAATAATAGAGGATTAATTGCTAATTCTTGAAGACTTTGAACAAGTTCATTAACCGTTTTTTCGGGATCAATATTAGGATCACTTAACAGTTTTCCCGTATCTCCTAATCCTTCGGGAATACCACCCGCAGCCGAGGCGATAATGGGTAATCCTTTTGCCATGGCTTCCATAATAGCAAAGGAGGGGGCGGCTTCTGCTAGGGAGGTTAATATAAAGATATCACAGGCATCTAACCAGTCGGGAATATTCCATATTTGCCCTAAGAATATGACGCGATCGCTAACTCTTAAATCCTCAACTTTTTGCTTTAATTCATGTTCTAAATCATGATCACTTCCCTGTCCTGTTCCTGCCCAAACAAAGTATAATTTTTCCCAGATAGAAGTGTGTTTTAATTTAGCGATCGCTTCTAACTGAAACCGATGTCCTTTAATCGGTGCTAATCTTGCCGTTGTTAAGCACATAATTCCATCTTCAGGAATACCAATTTCTTGCCGTAACCGTTGACGAGTAGATAAATTAGGCGAGGTAAAATATTTTTCTGAGCGCCCATAATATACTACATTTCCTTTATTTTTCGGTAAGCCAAATTGGTCTTGTAAAATCTGAATATGTTCGTAAGCTGCGGTATTAAAGGTACGCGAAGAACCATATTGATATAATACTCCTTTGGCGTAGGGAACACCATCTCCCATGGTAAAATTAATATGTTCTGGCATCGCTAATCCCAAGGCGATCATATAGGGAATATTCCGTTGAATTGCAGTTTGTTTAGCGGCAAAATGGGAGTAAGGCCAGCCATCACTAAAAATAATAAAATCGGGTTTAATTTCATCATAAAGGGTTTCTGCATCTTGGGTATTTCTGAGAATTCGCGGTAAATCTTTACTGGTACTATAGTCTAACCAATATTGCTGAATTCCTAACTCTTTTTCTTCCTCAACTAAGGGGTTATGATGTTGGGGTCTAACGGCCGTTACCTGATAGCCTAATTTAGCTAATTCACAAAGAATTAAATGATCGTATTGGGCTAACCCGCCAATACCAGGATCATCGGTATTTATTAATAGAATATGGGGTTTATTCGAGGCAGGAGTTAAGGTAGATTTAGGTCGGGGAGTAAGTTTTGGATTCATAATTTTATGGATAACAGTTTGCCATTCCTGAGACTTAATTAAAGCATAGATATCTATTTTTTCCCCATAGTCTGACGCAATATTTTGAAACCCATCAAGCCATTGAGAAATTGTTTCGGTTAGAGGAGAAAAGGTATGTTTTATAGAGTTCTCTAAACAATATATCATCAAATCGGGATAACCATCTCGATACATTCGCCAAGCCAACCATAACCAACGCTCATAACTTTCTTTCTGATGTAATTTACGAATTTGATCAGGAAGATCGGAATGATCAAAAAATTGATTCATAACAATTTCAGTATTTTTAATAACTTTTAATCCCCCCGACATTAAATTATTATCATGTTGACGGTAACAGGCATGAATTTCTTTAAACCAAACGGTTTTACATCCCATTAAAGAAAGGCGTAAAACAAAATCTAAGTCTTCCGTGGGGGGATAACGATGATCAAATCCTCCCACTTTTTCCCACCATTTTCGGCGTAAAATCATAGCACTTGGACGTACACATTTATGTAAAACCCAAGTTTCTAAATTCAATTCTGGTGCGTGTACCCAAGGCTTAATGACACTCACTACAATTCCTTTTTGATTAACAACACACCAGCCACTTTGGATAAAATCAATACTAGAATCAGTATCAAAAATAGCGACCTGTTCCGCTAATTTTTGAGGTAAGAAAAAGTCATCTCCATCTAAAAAAGCTAAAAATTCTCCTTGTGCAATTTCACAGCCATGATTTCTAGCTTTTGCTGCTCCTTGATTATCTTGATAGATATACTTAATTACGGGGAAAAAAGGTTTGAGAATTTCTTGAGTTTGATCTTGAGATCCATCATTAATAACAATAACTTCATAATTAGTATAGGTTTGTTCGAGAACACTTTTTACACATTGCTCAATATATTTCTCACAATTATAAGCGGGAATAATCACACTCACCCTAGGTTTATTTTGTGGTGCATTTTCAGTAATTAATTGTTTCCATTCGGGTAAATTATAGAAATTTTCTAAATCAATTTCATAACCATAACCACGACAATAACCAATAAATCTATGTACCCAATCAGAAATAGTAATCGCTACGGTATAAGGAGTATAAAGTAAAGATTTTTGGAGAAATTTAGCCATTTCTTCAAGATGATTGGTATGATATAAGTGCCATGCCATCCAAGTAAAAGTTTCATATCGAGCGGGTTTTTCCAGTTGCAAAATTTCATCAGATAAATTAGGCTGACTGAAAAAATAATCGTGAAGTGCTACAATTAAGTTAGCCCTTTCTCTAGCTTTTTGATTAGAAACAGTTTGCTGATGTTGCCGATAATTAACGGTAATTTCAGGGAGCCAAATGGCTTCATATCCTTGTGATGCTAAACGCCAAATAAAATCAACATCATCGACTCCATTAAAACGAGAATTAAATCCTCCGACTTGCTGCCAAGATTCTCGTGTAAACATTAAAGAGCTAGGTAAAATTGGAGTTCTTGTTATCCAAGTTTCTAGGGTTAAATCCGGTAAATCATGCCAAGGTTCAATATCAGAAATGTTATGATTATTTTGATCAATTAAACGCCAACCACTATTGACAATAGCTATATTTGGGTTAGTATTAAAATAGGCAACTTGATGGGCTAATTTTTCAGGTAAAAATACATCATCTTGATCCAGTAAAGCAATTAATTCTCCTCTAGCTTCCTTAATTCCCCTATTTCTGACGGCTGCAACTCCCTGATTAGATTGCACAATATAACGAATTAGAGAGGGGCTCTGGTGTGCATCTAAATAGTGTTGTACAATTTGAGGTGTGTTATCCGTTGAACCATCATCAACGATAACAATTTCATAGTTTGAGTAGGTTTGACTCAAAACACTGTCGATGGCTTGGCTAAGGTAGCGATCGCCATTATAGGTAGGAATAATAACACTAACTCGAGGAGATGAACTCAACATAAATTTCAAATTTTAGTGAATCAATCTGTTATTATAAGTCTTATTGAGTCGATAATCAGTCCTTTAAAAAAGTCAATTGACGCGCTATGACAAAACAAAAGCCATCGGGAAAACATGATAACTTTGGAACTACCCCTAAATCAGTAATGTTACCCAATTTAGGGGGCAAAAATATGCAGACCCTAAAACCAGTTAAATGGACTCCCATTAAACTGATTTTATTCTTGATTTTCGTATTTGGGCCTTACGGTGGTTTATTGTATGTAGCTAGTGGGATTTCTCAAGTTTTATTGATTTATTTACTAGCAATTCCTGCTATTGCGGGTTTAGTATTTTATTTGGTGTATCAACTGACCAAAGGTTAAAAATTATCTTAATAAAGTTCAATGAGTTTTGATTCTAACTGCTTACAGCCAGACTCCATTTCAGTTTCCAGTTTATATGAACAGGCGGAACTTTATAGAAATCAAGGAAATTTAGAAGATGCGATCGCATTTTATCAAAAAACAATAGAACTTGATCCTAACTTTTCCTGGGCCTATCATCAACTGGGAGATATTTTTTCCCAGCAGAATAAATGGACAGAAGCCATTGTTGTTTATCATCAAGCGATCGCCCTTAACCCTGACTTTTCCTGGTCTTATCATAACCTGGGAATGGCATTAATTCAACAAAAACAATGGGATGAAGCAATTTTAGCTTACTCTAAAGCAATTGAAATCAACCCTAATTTTTGTTGGTCATATTATTATTTAGGAGAGGTTTTTTATCAACAACAAAATTTGCAAGAATCTGTGAATGCTTATTTTAATGCTTGGAAAAAAAATCCAGATTTTTCAGAGAGTTTAAATCGAATTGGAGAAATACTTCAAGCTCAAGTTAAGAAGGGATTAGATCCGGTAATTAATGATTATTGTTCGGTAGTAAATAAACCTGATAATAGTAAAATTTTATCAACTGATTTTGAACTTTATATCAAATTGGCAGAAATTCTAACTCAAAATAACTACGAATTTGCAGCCCTTATATTTTACCAGATTGCCTGGCAAATTCAACCTAATAATTTAGATATTTCTCAAAAAATAGAAACTATTTTAGAGCAAAAAAAAGTTTTAGATCAAGAGGTAGAAAAATGTCGGGATGCTGTGCAACAGAAACCCAATGATCCCCAAGTTTATTATAACTTAGGAATGGCTTTATTTCGCAACCAACAGCCGGATAAAGCGGTTTTTTCTTATCTCAAATTTTTAGAACTTAAACCCGATCTATTTCTTTGGAATTATCAAAATATTGTTGATTTAATAGCAACACAAAATCAAGTTATCACAGCGATTAATATTGTTAATCAAGGGATTGAAAAAAATCCAGAGTCCTCTATTTTATACTTAAATTTAGCCGTATTATATACTGCTCAAGGAGATTTACAATCTGCGATTCAATATAATTATATTGCGGGTCAAAAAATCATCCCTAAATTCCGTCCACAATGGCAGAATATTTCAGCACTATTAAAACCTGTTAATCACCTAGATTATTTAATAATTGGAACCCAAAAAGGTGGGACAACTTCTTTAAATTACTATCTTTCTGAACATCCCAATATTATGTCCTCAATGATTAAAGAAATGCCCTTTTGGTCAAATCAAGTTCATCGAGGTTTGGAGTGGTATTTTTCCCATTTCCCCCCCATTCCTCCTAACTATCATTGTTTAGTAGGAGAAGCAACACCAATAAACTTTAATTCTCCAGAAGTAGCCGAAAACTTAGTTAAATTTTTTCCGAATGTTAAATTAATTTTATTATTAAGAAACCCGATTGACCGAGCGGTTTCCCACTATTATCATTGGTTAAGTTTAAAATGGGAATTATCTTGTTTTGAAGAAGCAATTCAACGGGAAATAGATCAATTAGAGGATCAAACCATTGATTTTTGGAGAAAACTCCATCAACCAAACTTTCAAGGATATTTAGCTAAAGGGTTATATATTTATTTCTTAGAAAAATGGATCAAAGTATTTCCTAGGGAACAGTTTTTAATTTTAAGCAGTGAACAATTCTATGCAAACCCCGACCAGGGAACAACAGAAGTCCTGAAATTTTTAGGTTTACCGGAATATCATCTTTCAAACTATCATCAATATAATACCCGACCCTATCCCTCCATATCTGAAGCAACTCGGACATTACTCAATCATTATTTTCAGCCTTATAATCAGCAGTTAGAGGAGTTTTTAGGAATGCAGTTTAACTGGAATTAGATTAGATTTATGTTATAATTATAATCTGTCTAGCTAAATCCATATAACAACCTATTTTAACTTAAATTTATATTTTTTTAATGTCAATATCACATCATGATTAGAGAACCTGATAAAATCAAATTGGAAGATCAGTTTAATTTAGGAAATAAATTTTTAGATAATGGCAAAATTGATCAAGCAATTGTTTGCTATTGTTACGCCATTGAATTTAATCCAACCTTTGATCATCCTTATTGTCAATTAGGGTTGGCTTTAAGTCAAAAAGAGCATTTTACAGAAGCAATTTTAGCCTATCAAAAAGCCATAGAATTAAATCCTGATTTTATTTGGTCTTATTATGCTTTAAGAGAAGCTTACCAAGCCGTTAAACAGGAAAACAAAGCAGTTTCTACTTATCGTCGCTTTATTGCTATTAATCCTAAAATTGCGGCAGGTTATTTTAATTTAGGAATAATTTTAAAAGAAATGGATGTAAATATTTGCAAATTATCCCCATTGATGTACTTCAAAAATACTTGAATTTATCCCCTGATTTACTAATAAATAATCAAGATTATCCCCACGCTCAGAAAATATCAATTTACCCTCAAAGTTTAGTAAATTTTAATCCTCCAAACGGAATATTAGGAAAACCTAATTTTAGGTTGTTTCCTAACTCTATGCTATCCTCAGAAGCGTTTGTTGCAGTCATCCCTAATGGACGAGGGTGGGGAGATGCTTTAACATCTGCTGTTATGACTTTAGAGGGTCAGTATTATTAGTTCCATCTCCTGTTCATTGGAGTCATTTAAAGTCTTCAAAATGGGGAGTAAATTTTATTAAAAATAAGTTTCTTTCCCCTAGTATTAATTCAAATAATTATTCCCGACGAATTTATATAAGTCGCCAAAATGCTAACTGTCGAAAAGTTATCAATGAGTCGGAGTTTTTACCCTTTTTAGAAACATTAGGTTTTCAAACGCTTTGTTTAGAATATTTACCTTTTCAAGAACAAGTTGGTTATTTTGCTAATGCAGAAATTATTATTGCACTCCATGGGTCAGGATTAACTAATTTAGTCTTTTGTCGTCCTAATACAAAGGTGATTGAGTTTTTATTTCCTGAATGGGAGACTTCTTATTATTGGCAACTTTGCAATATAGTTGGCTGTGAATATTACTGTTGTGTCGGTGAACCGATAGATGATGAAGGATTAAATTTTATTCCAATTTTTGACAATATAAAAATTAAATCTTATACTATTATTGAACTTTTAAAAATTGCAAAAGTTATTAATTAATTATGACTCATTTTAACGATAATAACACCCCAAATAATTTACAAACAGCAGAATCCTATTTAATTTCTGCAAATCAATGTTTAGAAGATGGAAACCCTGAACTAGCTTTATCTTTCTATAATCAAGCCATTGAATTAAATCCTGATAATGACCAGATCTATTATAAATTAGGTCAAACTTTAATGCAGTTAGAACGTTATGAAGATGCAATAAATGCTTATTCTAAATCTATTCAAATTAATCCTGATTTTCCTTGGTCTTATAATAGTTTAGGAGAAGTATTAATTAAATTAGAACGCTGGGAGGAAGCGATCGCAGCCTATACTCAATTTATTAAATTTAATAATAATTTTTGTTGGGCTTATTTTGGGTTAGGGGAATCTTTTTTTAAATTAAATCAGATAGAAAAATCTATTAATTATTATGAAAAAGCAATTAAATTTGAGCCTACAAATTGCTGGATTTATATTAAATTAGGGGATGCTTTATTAAAATTAGACCAACCAGAAAATGCGATTAAATCTTATTCTCAAGCAATTCAGCTTAATCCAAATATAGATTGGTTTTATGAGAAGTTAGCGGAAACTTTCTTATCTAAAAATCAGTTAGATAATGCAATTCAAGCCTACCAAAATGCTATAACTATAAATCCGCAAAGCTGGCATTATATAGAGATTGGAAAAATTTTAATTCAACAGGAACTATGGGATCTTGCTTTAGATTATTTAATTAAAGGATTACAAATACAGCCGGATTATCATGAGGCTTATGATTATATTTCTACCATTTTTAAACAAAAAAATCAACTATTAGATGCAATTCTTTGTGAAGTTCATCATCAATTACCAATCCGCTTAATTCAAAAAATATTTAATTTATCCGATGATCATTTTATTACCACTCATACAGAAAAAAATCTAACTAAAATTCCGGTTTATCCGCTTAGTAATATCGAACTTACTCCCCCTAAATTTATCGAGGGAAGTCTTAACCCTCATTTTCAATTAACCTCAATTAATTTCCCAGAAACCTTTGTTTATAGTATCCCTCAAGGTAAAGTTTGGGCGGATACATTAACCAGTGCTGTTCTCAATTCAGAGAATCAATTAATCACAGATTTATCCACCGGAAGTGCGGCATTATTGGTTAATTCTCCCCATCTTATTGTGACACAAAATATAGGTAAAATAGTGGCATTTTTATCGGTAAAATGGGGTGAAAATTATTATCACTGGATGTTTGATATTATTGCTAGATTTGGTTTGTTATTACAACATTTTTTAATTGAAGAAATTGATTATTTTGTAGTAAATCGTTGTCAATTAAACTATGAACAGGAAACTTTAAAGCTATTAAATATTCCCGCAGAAAAGATAATTGAAAGCTGCAAAAACCCGTTGCTAAAAGCAGATAAACTTTTAATTCCGTCCTATTCTCATGCAACCTCCAGGACACCTAAATGGGCTTGTAATTTCTTGAAAAATTTGTGTCTAAACTATCCAGAAAACTTAGAATTATTGCCTTTAGAAAGAGTTTATTTAAGTCGAAGTAGCGCATCCTATCGTCAAGTATCTAATGAAGCAGAAGTCATCTTATTTTTACAGCAATTTGGATTTACAGTCTTGAGTTTAGAAACTTTATCAGTCAGACAACAAGCCTATTATATGGCAAATACTAAAGTCATTATTTCTCCCCATGGAGCCGCTTTAACCAATTTAGTTTTTTGTTCCCCAGGAACTCAGGTGATTGAGTTTTTAATGCCAAATTGGACGCTATCTTGTTATTGGGAATTAAGTAATATTGTGGGTTGTGATTATTACTGTTTATTTTGTGAACCTGCCGATTTTGGTCGTTCTCCGACGGATGGCTCTCAAAATATTAAGGTCAATTTGGATTCTCTTTTAAAATTAATGCAATGGGCTGGAGTTGTTTAGGGATAGGGAGCAATTTTTATGCTTTTGGGAGATTTGACTAATAACCAACTAAAATAATCTGAATAGGGTTAAAAGAGTTAAAAATTATGATTAAATCTTGGATGGTAATTGGAGGAGTGGCGTTTTTAGTCGCCCTAGCCAATAATATTCTATTAACCTCTGATGACATCCGATGGTTTAATCGCTTAACCCGTCCCAGTTGGTTAACCTTTGAAAAAGCAATTCCTTTAATTTGGATAATCGTTTTTATTGCGGGGGCTTGGTCAGCAATTTTAGTCTGGGAAGCCGAACCCGGAATATCCCAAACCTGGGTATTAATGGGATTTTATCTATTAGTAGAATTAGTGATTTTGTCCTATACCCCGGTCATGTGTAAAGCCAAAAGTTTACGGGTCGGAACAATATTAGGAGGGACAGGTTTTATTTTAGGCTTGATGTTAATGGTGAGTGTTTGGCCAGTATCTCAAACCGCAGCCTATTTACTCCTCCCGTTTGTCCTCTGGAGTCCAATTGGAACCTACACCACCTGGGCTATGATCCCCCTAAATCCCCTAGATACTTAAAAAATCATCAGCCACCCAATTGCAGCAATTACGGGTGGCTGATGAGAAATAAGGGTTAACATTCCCCCATTATTGGGTGCGCTTTTGCTCCGTTCAAGACAGAGACAAAGTACGACGTTTAGTAGTCATCCGATAGGCTTCGATAATATCGCCCATCGCCCAGTCGTTGAAGTTATCCAAGGCGACACCGCACTCGTAGCCAGCATTGACTTCCTTAGCATCCTCTTTCATCCGTTTCAGGGAGTCGAGGACACCTTCGTGAACCACTTCATTTTTCCGGCGAATTCGGACTTTACAGTTCCGAATCACTTTACCCGACAGCACATAACAACCAGCGATGGTATTGCGTCCCACGGGGAAAATCGCCCGGACTTCCACTTGACCTAGATGTTCCTCCACCAGTTCCGGTTCTAATAGCCCTTCCATGGCAGCCTGGACGTCATCTAAGAGGTTGTAAATGATGTTGTAGTCTCGGATGTCAACTCCGGCGCGATCGGCAGCTTGACGAGCACCATGGGCTAAGGTGGTGTTAAATCCAAGTAAGACCGCATTACTAGCCGCGGCTAAGTCAATATCCGTTTCCGTAATTTCACCCGGGGCCGCTAACAGCAGTTGTAGTTCCACCTCTTTCTGAGGCAGTTTCTTCAGGGCTCCAACGATCGCTTCTATAGATCCTTGAACATCCCCCTTCAGGATCAAGTTCAGTTCTTTCAACTCACCCTGTTGAGCACGGGCGGAGAATTCACTCAGACTGATCCGACCCTTGATTAAGCGGGTTTCCCGTTTCGTTTCTGCCCGTTGGGTGGCCAAAGCCGAGGCTTCTTTTTCACTTTCAAAGACCTCGAATTCATCCCCAGCCGCCGGGACATCCCGCAGACCTAAGACCTCAACGGCAAAGGAAGGACTGGCATTATCAACCCGATCGCCTCGGTCATCCACCATCGCCCGGACTTTACCCAGGACGGAACCCGCCACCACAATATCCCCAACTCGCAGGGTACCATTTTGTACCAACAGCGTCGCCACAGGGCCACGGGACTTGTCAAGGTGAGCTTCAATAATCGTTCCTTTCGCGGCTCGGTCAGGGTTGGCATAGAGATCTTCCACCTCCGCCACTAACAGAATCATTTCTAGGAGAGTATCAAGGTTTTCTCCCCTGATGGCACTGACGGGAACCATAATCGTGTCACCGCCCCATTCTTCAGGAACCAGGGCAAATTCCGTTAACTCCTGTTTCACCCGATCAGGCTGGGCACCTTCCTTATCAATTTTGTTGATAGCAATAATCATCGGGACTCCGGCAGCCTTAGCGTGACTAATGGCTTCAATGGTTTGGGGTTGGACTCCATCATCGGCGGCCACCACCAGAATTGCCACATCCGTAACTCGTGCGCCCCGGGCTCGCATGGCGGTAAAGGCTTCGTGACCCGGAGTATCGAGGAAGACCACTTGCTGGGTTTTGCCCTCATGTTCCATATCGACATGATAGGCTCCGATGTGTTGGGTGATGCCCCCAGCCTCTCCTTGAGCCACTTTGGTTTCGCGGATCGCATCGAGGAGGGTGGTTTTCCCGTGATCGACGTGACCCATGATCGTGACCACCGGAGGACGCCGTTGCAGATGCTCCAGATCCTCTGCGTTCAGTATATTGTCGGGCTTGATAGCACCGGATTTGAGTTTTTCGTTTTCAACTTCAACGCCGAGGTCTTGACAGATTAACAGAATTGTGTTGTAGTCGAGGGTTTCGGTAATATTAACTGCAATCCCTTGGGAAAACAGGCGTTTGATAATTTCCGTTTCCGGCAAGATTAAGGCAGAGGCGAGTTCCTGAACGGTCATTGGCCCAGGTACGATGACTTTCTCCGGGCGTTCAGCCTTGGGTTTAGCCTCCGTCCGGCGCGTATTGCCTCCTCCAGAACTCGAACCCCGACTGGGTGCGGGTTTTTTCGGTCTAACCGTTATCGCTGCCACACTTTGTCCGGGGCTGGCTTTGGGTTTGGGGGGACGGGCTAGGGAGACGCTAATCATGGCGTTGTTGGCATTCAGTAGAGACAACGCATTCATTTCATCGTCGTCGTCCTCATCTAAGGAGGGTTTAGCCCGTCGCTTGGCTTTGAGTTTAGCCGCCTTGGTTTTAGCGGTATCTACAACTTCTTCTTCTTCCTCCTCCCATGCTGGCCCGCGTTTTCCAGTGCGGGGGGGGTTCGGCCGAGTCAGGGTTACAGCCCGTTTTGGCCGTTTGACTAAATCATCGGTGGTGGCTAAGGGTTCCTCCTCGGCACCCTCGGTCGATTCTCCATCCTCATCAATCACTTGAGCCGCTGGCTTACGGGACGGAGGAGCCTGTAAATCAGAAATTGAGCGGGGTCTGGGACTGCCAACTTCTTTACGGGGCGGTCTTCGGCCCTCTGAATCTTTTTCTTTCCCTTCTGGGGTAGTTTGTTGAGATTTGGGAGTCGGTTTTTCGGGAGAGTCCGGTTTAGACTTTGACTCAACGGGTTTAGGCGTTGGTTTATTTGTCTTCAAAACGGGCTTATTTTTAGAAATGGCTGCTGGTTCCGGGTTCACACTGATACTCACGGGAACTGGCTCTGCAGGTCTAATAGGGGGAGCAGAAAGAGGTGCGGCTTCCAATGGGGATGAATCAATCTGTTCAGATGTTTCTATTTCCCCGACAGAAACCCCCATGGCCATATCTTCGGTTTCTGAGGCCACTTTCTCGGCTGTTATGGGGGAAGATTCCGTTTCCGCTTGAGCCGGAGCAGTGGGTTTTGATAATACAGGTCGATTTAACGTGGGTTTCACAGGCGCTTTTGAAGAAACAAGTGATTTAGGTGGGGTAGCAACAGAAGCTGATTCAGAGGAACTCGCCTCATCGTAGGGGGGGGAGGACTCGAAGCTCGACCGAATTTTGGGCTTCTGGATCTCTAAAATTTCTTGCCGTTTTTTGTCGCTGGGTGCGATCGCTGATAATTTCGCATTAGGAGGAGATCCGGGTGCTTTTCCTTCAAGCTGACCCGGGTTCGGATGAGTTGCGACGTATTTTTCAATGCGTTCTTTATCTGATTCTGAAATCGTGCTACTGTGGCTTTTAACTGAGATATTTAGCCGTTCACACACCGCTAAGATGTCCTTGTTATCCAAATTAAGTTCCCGTGATAGTTCGTAAATTCTGACTTTGGCGTTGTTCATCCACTAACCCCTCTTCGTACCTACCCATGGTTTGATGTTTACATAGTTCGATTTACTCTTACAACAGTAACCCGCACGTTTTAAATAACGATATCATCTGCTCTGGTTATTTAAGTGTCAAGGATGCAGATGTAAGGTCTGCTTTGACAGTTCTTAATTTTATTTTAATTTTTGGTGAAATCTAATTCCTCAAATCTTTAGTATTGCCTTTATCAAGTTAGCAGATATTAACCGGATGGTGAATAATAATCAATTTAGTTACTCAGTCTACTCTATTCTGCTTTAACATAAACCTTCTAGTCCTCTATCTGGAGAGTAGGTTTGCTGATTGAACAGAAAGATATTGTTGAGCAACTCAAGATCTTCAGATCCCAGGCAATTTTTCCCACCCTTCCCTACCAAGTAGGACATGGGGATCAATTCCAGGTTAATCTAAACGCTGCCATAGGCCTTGATAAACTTCCTCTGACACCGATATTCGGAGTGCGTGTCCCAGTCGATTTTTTTTCTGAGCCACCTTCAAACAATCTGGGTTAGGGCAAAGATAGGCCGAACGACCCATGCCATGATCCAATTGTACCTGATCTGATGAATAGAGCCTGACAAATCGCCAGAAGCTTTCTTTTGCCCCTAATCGGCGACAAGCCACACAACGACGTTGATTTTTCATGGGCTTGACAGTTATAGCGGGTAATGGGTTTTGGGTAATGGGTAATAGAAAGAGTTTACCTGCCCTGCTCCCCCTACCTCCGGTACTCCCCCTGCTCTCCTATTCCTCCTTAAATTCATCATAGTTGCGATCGTTGATCGCATCCTGACGTTCGAGTTCTTCGGCGATTTTTTGATCTTCGGCTGCTGCATCATATTTAGCCGTATCCTTAATATCAATTTTCCATCCCGTCAACCGAGCAGCGAGACGAACATTTTGCCCCTCCTTGCCAATGGCCAAACTCAATTGATCTTCAGGAACCAGAATATGGGCGCGACGTTCATCGGGATTGACTAAACGAACTTCATCGACTCTCGCCGGACTCAGGGCATTAGCAATATAGGTGGCTGGGTCAGGAGACCAGCGAATCACGTCTATTTTCTCGCCCCGCAGTTCGTTCACCACCACTTGAATCCGTGACCCCCTAGCCCCAATACAGGCTCCCACAGGATCAACATCTCGATCGATGGTATCTACTGCTATTTTAGTCCGGGGGCCGACGTGACGGGAAGGAGGGTTGGCTTCCCTGGCCACGGCCACAATTCGCACCACTTCATCCTCAATTTCTGGGACTTCATTGGCAAAGAGATACACCACTAACCCGGCATCGGCCCTGGATACTAATAATTGGGGCCCCCGTTGGGAACCTTGGGAGACTTTTTTCAAATAGACCCGGAAGGTGGCATTGGCGCGGTAGTTATCATTGGGCAGTTGTTCCCGTTTAGAAAGTTCCGCTTCCACACTGGTGCGACCAAAACCACTGGCTACTTCCAGAATCACCGACTGGCGTTCAAATCGGAGGACTTTGGCTTGCAATACCGTGCCTTCAAGTTCTTTAAACTCCTCCTGAATCATTTTGCGCTGCTTATCCCGCAGTTTTTGAGCTAAAACCTGTTTAGTTTGGATCGCTGCCATCCGACCAAATTCCCCTTGATCCGGGGTAACATCTAGGGTGACGGTATCCCCTAATTGGGCTTCGGGAGCGACTTCTCGCACGTCTTTTAAGGCAATTTGATGATCTTGGTTGCTAACTTGTTCAACAATGGTTAAATTTTTGGCTAAGACTCGAAATCCTTCTTCATCGACATCGAGTTCGACATCAAAATTATCAAAATAATCTTCACTAAATTGGGTCTGAATTTCGATGGTACGACGATAGCGTTCATACCCTTTTAATAGAGCTTCTCGTAGGGCTTCTTCTACGGCCTGTTTCGGTAAATTCCGCTCTTGAGAAATACCATTAATCATATCTTGTAAACCGGGCAAACTCACCATTGACATAGTTTTTATCCTCTAAACTTTATTTTTTGTTGATCACACAGATGAATTTTTCACAGAAAATTGGGGAAGTACACCGCCCGAAAGGTTAAATCACGATCGGTTAAAATCTTTAAGGGTTAAAATCTTTACTCCTCGACACTTTCATCGAATAACACTTCCGTAATTAATTCCCGGGGAATGGCTAGTTGTCGTCCTTTTTGGCTTAAATAAACCGCATTTTCATCCCGACTCACCAGTTTTCCCCGTTGTTGAGAATGACCTTTGTAGGGTTCTGATGTTTTAACAATAATGGAAAATCCTTTAAATGAAACGAATTCTCGATCACTGGTTAAAGATTCCGAAATTCCGGGGCTGGAAATCTCCAACACATAGGCATCGGGAATAATATTGCTGGTCTCTAATTCCTCATCCAAGGCTCGACTCATCCGTTCACAATCTTCCAATCCGGTATCCTGACTGGGGTTGCGGATATCTACACGCAGCACAGGCGGTTTCTGATTGGTGTAAAAGGTTGCCCCGACCACTTCCAGTCCCAATGTTTGGGCGATGGGGGTGGCGATGTCGAGAATTTGGGGGATCAGAGGATGAGCCATAGTTGACGTGAATGCTAGAGTCTACAGGGGTTATGAGGTTAACTGCCATTAAAAAAGTGGGGTCAATCCCACTCCAGATCGTGAAACAGTGTCTCTTCACCAAGCCAAAGACGAACCCTGTGGTTCGCCTCTTGTTCTAGTTTAGCTTAGAGCGAAAGCAATTGCTAGATATCGGGTTTCGAGTTTTGCTCTCGGGTCTGGGATCAGTTCTATTTATTCGGTTCCTTTGATGTGTCTTTGTTCCTTTAATTTAGCAAGAACTTGTTCAAAGTTAGATTCATCCACTTGCTGAATATAGTTGATTTTGAATTCTTCTAAGAAGTCAATTAACAGGGTTTTAATTTCCTCTAATCCCTGTTCTTTTTGCAGTTCTTCTCCTAAAAGTTTATTAAAATTTTTAACCAGTTGATTAGATAATTTTGTTCCCACGGGATCATTCATGGCTTTAGCCACGGTTTGATAGGCTTCCTGGGGCCCCTCCGTGGCTAATTTAGAAAGTTCGGTAATAATTCTTTCTTGAATCTGTTGGGGAATTTGTTGTAACCCTGGAATGGTTTTAAACTGTTGAATTACCGGAGATTGTTCGATAACCTGTTCTATATTGTAGCGCAATAATGCTTCAATGTCAAGTTCTAATTTAGGAATAACTTTATAAACAACAACCTGAATTAAATGATTGCCGATCGCTTCTATTTCATTAACATTATTAATGTCTAAATATGGTTTATCTTGATTCAAAAATAGTTGTTTAAAAACATCACCTCTCCTAATTTCACCTTGAATCTGTTGAATCACTTCAACCACCACAAACTCCGTTAATTCCCGAGCAATGGCGGCGACAAATCCCCTGGTTATTTGGATTCTAATGGGTTCTAAACTAATAAAATGTACCTGATTTAAACGAATCGTTACCGGAATAATTCGTAATAATCGAAAAATCGGTAAAAACAAAAACACATCATACCACCGCCATAACATCGCATCAAACCAAGTTACCTTAGAATAACGACGACTAATTAAATAGGTTCTCGCTAAAAATTCTAAAATAAAAATGATAGTAAAGGGTAAATCAACTTTCCAAAACGTGCGGGTAAATTTTCCGTTTTCCGAGATACTGCGATAATAGTTTGTCGCCACTAACGGTCTAATATTTCTCTCAAACCATTTCATCTCTTGATCATAACCGTTTTGTCTAAGATAAGATGAAGACCAAAATATATTAAAAGATTCTTTTGCAGAATTATTGGGATTTTTGATATGATCTCGCATCCGATTTTTAATTCGTTCTAAACTTCCACTTCTCTCGGCAATAGCAAAGGGATTTTCATTGATAATTTCCTCACTTTGATTTCTTAACTTTCCTAATATTTCATCGGTTTCAGGCGAATATAAGCTGGTTTCAGCTATCGTAACTTTTAACTGTTCAATGGTCTCTAAATATTTTTCTGTGATTTGATGGGGTTCAATGCCTTTGATCGGATCATAAACTTGAGTCACAACTGGAATATAGTTAAAATAGTAATCTCGCAAATCCGTATAACTCATGTCGAATAAAACCAACCCGTAGTTCAGCGTCGCAACCATGACCATCAACTGTTCAAACCAGGGAATATTTTGATTTTTTTTAACAGAAACAGTGTTTTTCACAATTAGCACCGATTATTAATAACGTTTTCAGGTATTATAGTTGATAATTACGAATTACGAATTATTAATTACGATTTATTAATTCGTAATTGGTTTAACAGTTAATACAGTTCACCAATAAAATCTATGTCCAATATTTCAGAAACTCCCCAAATTAGTGTAATTATTCCAGCATACAACTGCGATCGCTATGTTGAGCAAGCCGTCGAAAGTGTTATTAATCAAACATATCCTGCTGACGAAATTATTATTATTGATGACGGTTCCCAAGACAATACCCGTCAAGTTTTACAACCCTATTCTAACTATATTCACTATGTTTATCAAGAAAATCAAGGGGTTTCTGTCGCCCGAAATCATGGGTTAAAATTGGCGCGGGGGGAGTTTATTGTGTTTCTGGATGCAGATGATATCTTTCTTCCCAATAAATTAGCAACCCAACTCGCAGTTTTTCAAGCAAAACCGCGACTAGGACTGGTTCAAAGTGGATGGCGTCGAGTGAACCAACAAGGAAAAACTATCATGGATGCGACGCCTTGGGATTATGTTCCAGAATTGAATTTAGAAAATTGGTTGCGTTGGAAACCCTTGGGGACGATGGGAACCTTAATGTTTCGTCGAGAATGGTTATTAAAAATAGAAGGATTTGAACCCGGGTTAGCCCACGCGGAAGACGTCGATTTAATCTTAAGAATGGTATTATTAGGGTGTGAATCCGCTTGGTTACATCAACCAACAGTTTGTTACCGTCAACATGACCGAAATACCATGCGGGATGGAGTTTCTCAAGCGAAATCAATTAATTATGTTTTGGATAAATTTTTTAATCTTCCTAATATTCCCCTAGAAATTCGGTTAATAGAAAATTGGGTACGTTACAGTACCTTAGTTTGGAGTTCCTGGTATTTATATTATACAGGTTTTCCTGTTGAAATGGTAGAATATTTACGAAAATCTTGGCAATATACGCCATTTTTGTTGGTGGAAACCCTAATAAATTGGACAGAAAGTTTTGTGCATTATTCTGATAGTTTAGGACAGTCTTTAGAGGTGAATCAACTTTGTAATTTAACCGAATGGCAAAATTTAACCCTTTGGGTTTTAGAACAAACTATAGAAAAACGTTCTCAATCTTTAGAAGGGGGAATTAAGTTACTGTAATTTCTGCTAATTCCAATAAACTCATTAAATCATCAATATTAATTCGCATATTCAACAATCCCGAATGGGTCAGATCTTCGTCCATTGTATTCTCTACCAGTTCCCCAATTAAATAGTAATGTTCCAGCCCACAAATATTACTAATAATTCGATAGCAAGGTGGAACATAAGTAGGAGCAAATAATTCGATAATTTTGGTTCCAGGTTGACAGAAAACAATATTGGATAATCCTGCTCCATGGGGGGCTAAAACCACCGAGGCACTCGCCATTAATTCAGCTTGTTCAGAAATCGTTAAGGATTCTAAAACAACACTCTCAAAGTTCAGGGATTCTAACTGTTTCATCAACTCATCTTGATTAACCACATTCCGAGAAATTGCATTTTTCCGATTGATATAAATGTGACGATTTGCAGTTTTATTTTTTGCTGTTTCTGGGAGTAATTTTTGTTTTATAAAGTTACAAATCCATTCAGGAGTTGTCGTATCATTTTGGAACAAATTAGGAGCGGGGACAATCAGTTTCTTCGCTTGAATATAAGGTTTATCAATACTTCTAATGATTTTATGTTCAGGTATTCCCAAAAGTTCTAAGGTTTCTTTCTGATAGGAAAAATCGTAATTATTAAACACAAAATAATCAATACTATTCAAATCTATACCACTTTTTTCCATCAAGTGAATTCCAGGTAAAACATCATACATCCAATGAAAAAATGCCCCCCCCCAGCGTACCGATAAAAATGCAACGGTTCCATTAATATGATGAATTGGAGGTAATTTACGGGAGGATAAAACCAATTCAGCAGATCCGGTGGAAATATCAGTCAGTAATTCATTATGGGCTGTGATCACCGCACTGGTCGCCGAATCTCCCCAGACTCTACCTTGATCTAATTTGACAATAAACGCATTCCGAGTTGTCGCTTGACTAAAGATAAAACCAGGATGAAATTGAGCCACGGTTTTAGAAGGATTCAGGGAAATTTCACTACCCGGATAAACAGGAATATAGGTGACATTAGAACTAAAGTCTGAGGTGATCAATTGTTCGGGATTAACAAAACAATATTGTTCTAAAAGTGACGGGGGCAAATCCTTATAATTAAAACACTTTACAGCTTCTTCATTTCTGCCTTGATGTTGTAGAATTTCAGCAATATTTTCATAAGCAGAAATTAAATCGGGCTTCATTTTTAAAGCGTCCATCAAGTAGGACATTGCCAGATCTAGTTCTTGTTTTTTTAACCAAATTTCTCCTAATCCCGCATAATATTCAGCGATTTTAGGATTAATATTAATAGCATTTTGATAGGATGCGATCGCTTCTTCCCATTGACTTTGAGATTTATATAAATTGCCCAGATTGTAATGTACAATATCCGCTTTAGGATTGATTTTTAGACATTCCTGATAAACAGAAATAGCAGTTTCAATTTCTTGCTGTTCAATTAAGGTTTCTGCTAATTGATCTAACAACCAAAGATTATTTGAATTCAGTTCAACTGCTTTACAATAAACTTTAATAGCTTGATCCCAGCGTTGTTGAGCAATCAATACTTTTCCCAAGGGGGGATATAACCAATCCGTATTCGGTTCAAATTCAATCGCTTGATAATATTCTGTTAAAGCCTCATCAAACTCCTGGGTTTCACAGAGAGCATTTCCCAAGGTAAAATGTAACCAAAAACTATCGGGATTAATCTCAAGAGCTTGACGATACCAATTAATTGCTTCTTCATGTTTTCCGGTCTTAGAACAAATTTCTCCTAACTTATAATAGGAACCAAAAAACTTAGGATTTAAACCGATTCCTTGATAATAAGCAACGGTGGCTTCTTCCCATCTTTCTTGTTCAGATAAAGCATTTCCCAGTTGATGATATGTCCAAGAAAAATCCGGGCTGAGTTCAATGGCTTTTTGATAATTCGCGATCGCTTGTTCATAATTCTTTTGTTGAACTAAAGCATCGGCTAACCCTTGATAAAATAGATTACTATTAGGATTCAGAATAATAGCTTGATTATAGGCTGCGATCGCTTCTTCCCACTGTTGTTTCCGACTTAATGCCTCTGCTAATCCATAATGGGATTGGGGTAAACTAGGATAAATTTCTACCCCCTTTCTATACAATTCAATTGCTGGCTCTAATTTGCCTTTTTCAATTAAGGTTTTCCCAAAATCAATATAATCTTGAGGGGCGACGGACTGAGGTTCTAAAATTAAGGCTTGATACCAAGCATTTGTGGCTTCTTCCGGTTGATTCAGATTAATGAAAACAGTATATAAACTCTGATAAATTATGGCTTGATTGGGTTTAAAATGTAGGGCAGTTTGATATGATTGTAGAGCATCCCGCCATTGTTGTTGTTGAACATAAACTGTTCCTAAATTCGCATGAACTTCCGCCCAATCGGGTTTGAGATTTAGGGCTTTTGTGTACCAAAATTTGGCTTCATCAAGTTTCCCTTGCAATTGTTTAGCTAACCCCAAGGTACTGTAAGTGGGAAGAAAACGAGGTTGCAATTTTAACGCCTGTTCACACACAGCAACTGCTTCATCAAACTGCTGTTGGGCAATATGGCGACTTGCTTCTTCGTGTAAATCAAGGACAGTTTTCTCTGGAGTGTCAGACAATGGCATGGTCAACCGCAAAAATAGGACAGCTTTTAATATAGACGTTGGATTGATGGAAATAGTTTATCAGGAATAGGGAACAGGGAGCAGGGGACGCCAACTATTACCCAAAACCCATAACCCATTACCCAAAACCCATAACCCATAACCCATAACCGATTACCCATAACCCATTACCTGTTCCCTGTTCCCTATTATTAAGAAATATTACGAAAAACTTATTAAAAAATGTTGCAACTTGTTGATTAACTTGCTAATCTGTGCATAGAGGGTCTTTCCATGAACGCTCGTATTGAGGAGACAGGTGAGCCATGCTTGAAATCAATCTTGCTCTGTTAACCAGGAATTAAGGAAAGAAGATAGCCTGGTCTGTTGTCTAATCATGACCCATTAGTAATCTCTACAATCATGACACCAAATTTCTAGCATTCCCAGATTTTTTACACGCTGCATAGAGGAATATCGGTGCGCCTAAAAGGATGTCAGGGTCGCTTGGGATGAAAAAATCCCGACTCAAATGGGTGGGAGAACCCCGCCCCGCCGCACCGAATTCCTCCTCAACAGGAGGTTTTTGTAATGAAAATTCAAGGAAAAACAGCCCTAATTACTGGGGCTTCTCGTGGAATTGGCCGGGCAATTGCCGTAGAATTTGCCAAAAATGGGGTTAAACGTCTGATTCTAGTGGCACGCGATCGTCAAAAGTTAGCGGAATTGGCCACAGAAATAAAACCAATGGGTGTGGAGGTGATCACCTTAGCCCTGGACTTAACCCAATCTGTTCAAGTCCATATTGCGATCGCCCAGGCTTGGCGTTCCCACGGGCCAATTGAAATTCTGGTTAATTGTGCTGGTGTTGCCCACCAAAAGCCGTTTTTAGAATCCAAACTCCCAGATGTTCAGGAGGAAATCTCCTTGAATTTAATCGGGTTGTATACCATTACCCATGTTATCGCTCGACGGATGGCCACCCGCAAATCGGGGACTATTATTAATGTATCGAGTTTGATGGGCAAAATTGCTGCCCCTACGATGTCCACCTATTCGGCGACTAAATTCGCAATTTTGGGGTTTACAGAAGCCCTCCGCCAAGAATTAGCCGCCCATAATATTCGGGTTATGGCCCTATTACCCACCTTAACGGATACGGACATGACCCGGAACTTGCAATTATTCCGTTGGGTAGTCCCCATGACCCCCGAACAGGTCGCTAAGGTATTAGTGGCGGGACTCGATAAGGATACCTCGGAAATTTTAGTGGGATGGCAAAGCCATTTGGCCGTTTGGTGCAACCGTTTTGCCCCCTGGTTAATGGAGAAGATTATGGTATTGGCAACTCCCGTTACCCACAAAATCCGCAAATCCTATCCCGTTTTTAACAAAGCTGACGCAACCTTGCATTAGTTTAGGTTAACGGTTGACCCTTACCCTTGACCGTTACTGATTCGATATAGACTTGGGTGACTTGGAAGATAGACTGATGGTGTCAATAAGGTAAGATTAGGCGATGGGCTGTTCAGGAACTTCCCTAAAATGATGGAGTTTCCAGCCTTGAACTTTAGAGATTAAAATTTTATGCCCAGATCACAACGTAACGATAACTTTATTGATAAAAGCTTTACGGTTATGGCAGATATGATCCTGAAGATGCTGCCCACTGATAAAAAAGCCAAGGAAGCATTTGCCTATTATCGGGATGGAATGTCAGCCCAGGCGGACGGAGAATATGCAGAGGCTTTAGAAAATTACCAAGAAGCCTTAACCTTAGAGGAAGATCCCTATGATCGCAGTTTTATTCTTTATAATATGGGCTTAATTCGTGCCAGCAATGGAGAACATGAGGAAGCATTAAAATATTACCAACAAGCGATTGAGCTAAATCCCCGAATGCCC
Organism: Planktothrix agardhii NIES-204; assembly: GCA_003609755.1. Lineage (NCBI taxonomy): Bacteria > Bacillati > Cyanobacteriota > Cyanophyceae > Oscillatoriales > Microcoleaceae > Planktothrix > Planktothrix agardhii. The sequence goes on along the minus strand of AP017991.1, from coordinate 3,951,217 downwards.
CAGGCTTTGAATAATATTGCGGTGATTTACCATTATCAGGGGGAAAAGGCTAAGGAAGCGGGAGATGAAGACACCGCAGAACAAGAATTTCGGCAGGCCGCAGAATATTGGGTTAGGGCAATTCGTTTAGCCCCGAATAACTATATTGAAGCCCAGAACTGGTTAAAAGTTACCGGAAGAAGCAAAATTGATATCTATTTCTAATTGATTTTGCTTTTAATTTTTTCTTTGCTAACCTACCTAAAGCCCGATTAAATATGACTATTGATCGTGAACAAGTCTCTAAAGTTGCTTTTTTGGCTCGACTGGAGCTAACTCCAGAAGAAGAACAACAATTTACGACTCAACTGGGTGAAATTTTAGATTATTTTGAGCAATTAAATGAACTGGATACATCCCAGGTGGCTCCGATGACCCGGGCAATTGAGTTGAGTAATATTACTCGACCTGATCAGTTAGAATCCTATCCCCAAAGAGATGATATTCTAGCCAACGCCCCGGAACAAGAAGGAGACTATTTCAAAGTCCCCAAAATTATGTCGGAAAATTAACCATCAGCCCAAACTGCCTGAAGTTATAGTAGGGAACAGGGAACGCCGGATCTGGGTAGAGAATGTGTAATTAATTTTGTTTAGGTACTTATAAGTCTTTTTCCACCCATTACCCATTACCCATTACCCATTACCCATTACCCGCTATATCAAAAATAACAACCCTGTTTCTGGTGAGCGGAAACGGGGTTTTTAGTTTTTGGACAAATTTTTTTAAATTTCCGTGGCGGGGGAGTTGCTCAACTGAAGATTTACCTCTATAATTTGAACAGACGTAAAGAAACATTAACGGTACTCATAAAATTCTCAGATTCTGCTATAGCAGATGAGAGACGCTTAACATGAGTCCTAATCCCTTTACAACTTGTCATTATATATTCGGAGATTTTGTCCATGACTATTGCAGTCGAAAGGCCGCAGGTTGAAAGAGGCGTCTTTGACGTCCTCGACGACTGGCTCAAACGCGATCGCTTTGTCTTCGTGGGTTGGTCAGGAGTTCTATTGTTCCCCTGCGCTTATCTAGCCCTCGGTGGCTGGTTAACCGGAACAACCTTTGTAACTTCCTGGTACACCCACGGTTTAGCAAGCTCTTATTTAGAAGGCTGCAACTTTATAACAGCCGCCGTCAGTAGTCCCGCTAACAGTTTAGGACATTCCTTACTGTTCCTCTGGGGGCCGGAAGCTCAGTGGGACTTCACCCGTTGGTGTCAACTGGGCGGTTTATGGGCTTTTGTGGCTCTGCACGGTGCTTTCGCGCTGATCGGCTTTTGTCTGCGTCAGTTGGAAATTGCTCGTTTAGTCGGCATTCGTCCCTATAATGCGATCGCCTTTACTGGCCCAATTGCGGTATTTGTCAGTGTATTTCTGATGTACCCCTTGGGTCAGTCTAGTTGGTTTTTTGGCCCTAGCTTTGGGGTAGCCGGAATCTTCCGGTTTATTCTGTTCCTACAAGGCTTCCATAACTGGACGCTGAACCCCTTCCACATGATGGGAGTGGCGGGAATTTTGGGTGGTGCGCTATTGTGCGCTATTCACGGAGCGACGGTGGAAAATACTCTGTTTGAAGATGGAGATACAGCCAATACTTTCCGGGCTTTTGAACCGACTCAAGCTGAAGAAACCTATTCGATGGTGACCGCCAACCGTTTTTGGTCACAAATTTTCGGGATTGCTTTTTCTAACAAACGTTGGTTACACTTTTTCATGTTATTCGTGCCGGTCACGGGTCTGTGGATGAGTTCTATCGGCATTGTTGGTTTAGCTCTGAACCTACGGGCTTATGATTTTGTTTCCCAAGAGTTACGGGCGGCCGAAGATCCTGAATTTGAAACGTTCTATACTAAGAACATTCTGTTAAATGAAGGTCTGCGGGCTTGGATGGCTCCTGCGGATCAACCCCACGAAAACTTTATTTTCCCTGAAGAAGTTCTACCTCGTGGTAATGCTCTGTAATTAGAGATTCTAATTATTCAGGACATTCTTAAAAACATCTGATTAATTTTAAAATCTCCTACAAGTTTTGTGGGAGATTTTATTATTGAAATTGATTTCAACCCACATTCTGCTAGAATAGGAAACAAGATGCTAAGATTAGCGAGTGCCTGAAGCGCAGAATCACGCAAGGCACTCGCTAACGCAATGTGTTAAAGATTCCATTTTGCTCGAATGGTTTCAATCCGTTTCCGATTTACTCCTAGATCGGATTCTCCTAAACGAGAGGCAGAACGTACTTGAATTAAACTATTTTTTTCATCCAAATAAAATTCTACATCATCCACAAATCCCATTAAATCTGAAGTAAATTCGGCGTAAATATAATTGGCTTCGGCTGTAATAATTTCGGCATTTTGAGTATTTGCAATAATGATTTTAAGATTTTCAAAGGCTTTTTTAGGTGTATCTTTATAGGTGAAAGGTTCAATTTGATGTTGGGCATCTAGGCTTTGACTGGAAACACAATTGGGAGAGGTTGGACAGGGGGCAAATTTTCCTTGTTTAATGCCGAGGTTTGTGGGTCGATTTCCTGAAAACGAAAATAGACTAGCTATGATTGGAGATACAGAAGTATGAGCAGCCAAAGCTGAAGGCACTAATCCTAATAGACTGCTAACAAATATAATCGCTGTTAACAATATAGAAAAACCGGGAATTTGACCGATAGACAAGACTGATTTTTTCATGGGAAATATTTAAGAACTTAATCTATTTTAAACTTAATTTAACCGATTAAATCCTTTCGATGGATTCAAACATTGGGCAGTAACCATCGGAAGTTACTTTGAAGCCGTAGAGGGCGGATGATTGATTCCAACAGCGTTGTCCGCGATAGTATTGGCAGTTTCCACAACAATCAAGATCCCTGGGAATGGGGCGATCGCTTCCTTGACTCAAGAATTCCCGTAGTTGCGTTCGGGTGTTACATAATTGATCAAAATTACTGACGCCCCGGGTAAATGACCCGCCGGAAACAAGGTAACACTGAGTCCGGGTTGGAGTTGGATGGGAGAATCCCAGGGTAAGGGCTGACACAGGGGTATATTGGGATCGGGTTCCCAGTCTGGCCAGTTGAGGGCTAATAGTTGGGTTGTGACTTGACTCCCATAAATGGGAATTTCAGGAAAAGCCTGATGGAAGGCGAGTAAACCTTGAGCATGATCCGCATGGGCATGGGAACATAGAACTAAGTCGGCTGGAGGTTGATCTGAGGATGTTAATAGGGGTGAAATGTCCTGAATACCACAATCGAGTAGAATGCGATGAGATCCAATTCTCACCAACAGACATACACCTTCCCCTGCATGGCCAACACTATAGGCTAAACATTCCGGGTCAATCACAGGAGTTCATCAAGCAGGATAATTTATTAAATTTTAGAATTATTAGGGATTTTTACTAAAAAATGTTAAAAACTGTTGCAAAGATGATTTAAGAGGAGTGATATTAATTATGTCGATTGGACAATTCCAGGAATTTTTTGATCATTGTGTGGGTGAATGGATCACGGAGCGTACCTATCATTATGTGAGTTATCGGGAAGTTGAGCGATCGCATACGGAATTTGTGATTCATCCTTTGGAGAATTCCGCTTTCGATTACTTTGATTAATCCAATGTTAAGAATTCGTCGGATTATTAATTATCAACGACCGATTAATAATAATAGGTCTATTATACTCATACCAATGGTTAGCAATATCAACCCGACGACAGATCCAAACCCGATCATAATTTTGAATATAATCTAAAAAGCGAGCGAGTGCAGCCGCCCGTCCGGGTCTACCCACTAAACGACAATGTAACCCAATACTCATCATTTTCGGTGCGGTTTCTCCTTCAGTATATAACATATCAAAAGCATCTTTTAAATAGGTGAAAAACTGTTCCCCACAGTTAAAACCTTGATTTGTTGCAAATCGCATATCATTATTATCAAGGGTGTAGGGAATCACTAAATGGGGTTTACCATAATCATAAATCCAATAGGGTAAATCATCAGCATAACTATCAGAATCATACAAAAATCCTCCTGCTTCTACGACTAATTTGCGGGTGTGGGGACTGGTACGTCCCGTATACCAACCGAAGGGGTGATTTCCGGTAATTTTTGTATGAATAGCGATCGCTTTTTCTAAATGTTCTCGCTCCATTTCTTGATTAAAATATTTATAATCAATCCAGCGATAACCGTGACTAGCGATTTCCCAATCCGCTTCTAACATAGCTGCAACGGCTTCTGGGTTGCGTTCTAAAGCCATGGCAACCCCATAAACGGTCACGGGGATATGACGTTGTGTAAACAGCCGATGGAGCCGCCAAAAACCCGATCTGCTGCCATATTCATAAATTGATTCCATGTTTAAATGGCGTAGTCCGTGAAATGGTTCAGCCCCAATAATTTCTGATAAAAATGCTTCAGAAGTTTGATCTCCATGTAGAATACAATTCTCGCCACCTTCTTCATAATTAATTACAAATTGTACCGCAATTCGGGCTTGATTCGGCCATTTCGGATCGGGGGTGTGGCGACCATAACCGATCATATTTCTGGGATAATATTCAGACATCCGATCAATTTCCTCCAAGCAATTCGGTTAAATTAAACTTCCGGTTCAATACCTGCTGCTCGTAATTGTGCAGCTAATTTTTCCGCCCGTTGATGTTGAATTTCTGCTAATTCAAATCCCCATAATAATAGGTTTTCGCTTTCATCCCACCACCGCAACCAATATCCGGTTCTGTTTTCCCGGTTTCCCTGCCAAACCCCTAAATATAAGTTGATTTCGGGGATAAAATAACGGTTATCAGGATTAGCGGTTTGTAACTGATATTCTCCCTTTTCATTTAAACAGTAGACTTCTAAAATGCCCTGCTGGGGTTCAAAAATAACATAATACTTGACTCTTAAAATCGTTTGATAGAAAAACCATTTCCCCGGAGGATAGGTTGATTTGATTGAATATTCTCCTCCTTCAGTATCAGACATAAATTCTACAACTAAAAGCGGAATATCTCCTTGTAATTGCGGGGTATAACTGCGTTGAATATCGGTTCTGGGAACTCGAATTTCTGGAATAAATGCCCAATCTGGTGCTTTAATTACTATTTTGTCATTGACGGTGGCACAAATTCCATAATTTGTTGGGGTTAAACTATTAGGAGGGAGTTTTCCCGCATTTTGTAAACTATCTGTTAAAGCGGCAGCTAAAGCAGGTTGATTAATATTATCCACAGGGTCATCCGGTAAAATAAAATCATCGGGAAGGGGTTCCCAGGTTATTTTAAAACTGGCGATTGAGGTTGCCATTGTTCTTGAGAAGTTAAGCTATATATTAATATTTTAATTGATATTTTGATGATTGTCAAGTTTTTAATCAATTTTATAATTAACCAGGTTTCTAAATTTAATAATAGTTAGAAACTCAGTTTATGAATTATGAGTTAATTTTGATTTGTAGGGATAAATGAGCCTGAAATCTAGGCACAGCAAGGAGGCAATATTACAACCTATTTAGGATTGCTATAGCTTGCCAAACCTGATCTAATAAATTAGAACTATCGGCATCAAACCATTGAATTTCAGAAACAGCCCGAAACCAAGTTCTTTGTCGTTTGGCAAATTGTCGGGTATGTAATAAGATTAATTCCTTGGCTGTTTTTAAAGAAATATCCCCAGCTAAATATTGTTTTATTTCCTGATATCCTAAAGTTTCTAATAACGATAACTTAGTTCCATATTTTTGACATAAATTTTCTACTTCCTGCACAAATCCTCGTTCGATCATGTCTTCAGTCCGTTTTTGAATCCGATGAATTAATGCTTCTGGTTCACAATTTAAACCGATTTGTAAAATTGGATAATTCGGAGGATTTTCTCCTTGTTGTTCAGAAATCGGACGACCTGTAATATAATAAACTTCTAAAGCTCGTAAAGTTCTAACCTGATCATTAGCATGAATTTTCTGCGCTGCCATCGGATCAATTTGTTTTAACATTTGATAACATTGCACTTGACCTAAACCTTCAAGTTGCGATCGCAATTCTGAATTAGGAGCAACTCGCGGAATTTTCATCCCCCGCACAATAGATTTAATATATAAACCCGTGCCACCAACTAATAATATAGGATCAGAAACATCAGAATTCATAATCAATTCCTGCGCTTGATCCTGATAATCTGCTACAGTTAAAGTCTGGGTTGGTTCACAAATATCAATCAAATAATGGGGAATCCCCCGACGTTCTTCAAGTGTTGGTTTCGCCGTCCCAATATCAAACCCTCGATAGACCAAACGAGAGTCCGCACTCAAAACCACAGACCCCAAACGCTCCGCTAACTGGATTGCCAAACCCGATTTCCCCGTAGCCGTCGCACCACAGATGACAATTAACTGGGGTGACTGTGGTATTGTACAAATAGTCAACTTTCCTTCTCCTTGCGCCCATCACGGATAACCGAATATATCAACCCTGTCCAAATTTCATTTGAGAATGCCCTACGATCCTCTCCAACCTATTTGTGCTACAATTTTTGAAAGTTTTATCATTTTAATGTAAGAACGCCATAAGGGACGTTTTTACTCAACCAATACTGGAGTCGTGATCAAATGACCAGCAATTACAGCGCCGACCAAATTCAAGTCCTTGAAGGTTTGGAAGCCGTTCGCAAACGCCCTGGAATGTACATTGGTTCCACAGGGCCAAGAGGACTCCACCATTTAGTATACGAGGTTGTAGACAATGCGATCGATGAAGCGCTGGCTGGCTATTGCACCCACATCGAAATCGACTTCAACGCCAATGGTTCCGTCACCGTCACCGATGATGGTCGCGGTATCCCCGTCGATACCCATTCTAAAACCGGAAAGTCCGCTTTAGAAACGGTGTTAACAGTTCTGCACGCCGGAGGTAAATTTGGCGGTGGCGGTTATAAGGTTTCTGGGGGTTTACATGGGGTCGGGGTTTCCGTTGTTAACGCCTTATCAGAATGGTTAGAAGTTACGGTTTTTCGGGATAGAAAAGAATATTCCCAACGCTTTGAACGGGGGACTCCCGCCACGGAACTCACCTCAAAACCGATCAAAGAAGCCCGCACCGGAACCTCCGTTTCCTTTTTACCTGATACGTCAATTTTTACCACCGGAATTGAGTTTGATTGTGATACCATTGCTTCCCGTTTACGGGAACTCGCCTATTTGAATGCGGGAGTCAAAATCACCCTCACCGATAGTCGTTTAGAACTCTTAAATCGTGAAAATCCCAGGATAGAAACCTACTGTTATGAAGGCGGAATTCGGGAGTATATCGCCTACATGAACAATGATAAACAACCCCTCCATGAAGATATTATTTATACTTGTGGAGAACGGAGTAATGTTCAAATAGAAGTCGCTTTGCAGTGGTGTACCGATGCCTATAGTGATACGGTTTTAGGCTTTGCTAATAATATTAGAACTATCGATGGTGGAACCCATTTGGAAGGGTTAAAAACCGTTTTGACTCGGACTTTAAATGCGATCGCCCGTAAACGGAATAAACTTAAAGAAGGAGAAGCAAATTTAGGCGGGGAAAATATTAGGGAAGGTCTGACCGCCGTTATTTCCGCGAAAGTTCCCGATCCTGAATTTGAAGGACAAACCAAAACCCGATTAGGAAATCCAGAGGTTCGGGGAATTGTTGACTCCTTGGTGGGGGAAGCTTTAACCGAGTATTTAGAATTTAATCCAGGAATTGCCGATGCGATAATTGAGAAAGCCATCCAAGCCTTTAAAGCCGCAGAAGCCGCTCGTCGAGCCCGGGATTTAGTTCGTCGAAAATCGGTCTTAGAATCCTCACCTTTACCCGGTAAATTAGCGGACTGTAGTACCCGAGATCCCCATGAATCAGAGATTTTCTTAGTCGAAGGCGATAGTGCCGGAGGCTGTTTTTTGGGTTCTACTTTGATTCGGTTAGCCGATGGTTCAGAGAAAACATTTCAAGAAATTGTTGAAGAACAAAATCAAGGGAAAGAGCATTTTTGCTATACTATTAATAATAGTGGAAATATAGGGATTGAGCGAGTAATTCATGCTCGACTTACGAAACAAAATGCCCAAGTCGTGCAATTAACTTTAGATAATGGAGAAACCCTGATTTGTACTCCCGATCATCCGTTTATGTTGCGCGATCGCACCTATAAAGCAGCAGCAGAATTAACCCCAGAAGATTCCTTAATGCCGTTTCATTATCAACTTTCCCCTGCGGAAAATAATGGGGAATTAAAGGGAAATCAAAAGGTTTGGAATCCCGGTTCTGATCAATGGATTGATACCCATGTATTAGCCAATAACTATCAATTAAAACAACGGGAAGATCAAGACCGCTTAGAATCTCAATATCAAAGCGATTATGCCCGAACCCTAGCATCACTCTATCAGATATATAACCCGTCAGCAAACTCTCTTAAACCGCAAAAAGATCAGACCTTTAAAACCTTTTGCGATCGCTATTTTGAAGGGGATGAAGTTGCCACCCGAACTGCTATTCGTAACTATAACCATCGGGTAATTTCTATCGAATGGTTAGAAGAACGGCATGATGTTTATGATATTGAAGTTCCCCATAGCCATAACTTCGCATTATCGGCGGGTATATTTGTGCATAATAGCGCCAAACAAGGACGCGATCGCCGTACCCAAGCCATTCTTCCTTTACGCGGAAAAATCCTGAATATTGAGAAAACGGATGATGCCAAAATCTACAAAAATAATGAAATTCAATCCTTAATTACAGCATTAGGATTAGGAATTAAGGGAGAAGAATTTGATGCTACCGGGTTGCGTTATCATAAAGTCATAATTATGAGCGTTGCGGGTGATGAACCAACGTTAGTAATGGAAGATACCGGGAAAACGGAATTTGTAGAAATTGGTAAGTTTATTGATGAGTGTATCGAGGGGAAACGTACCCCAGAACGCTATCAAGTGGTTGCCTTTGATCCCGTAACCCATGCCACCCGTTTTCGTCCGATTAAAGCCGTAATTCGTCACGGTCATGAAGAACCCATGTATCAACTGACGACTCGCTATAATCGTCAGATTAAAGTCACATCTTCCCATAGTGTTTTTGTTTATGAAAACGGGGAAGTTAAACTCAAAAAAGGCAATGAAATTAAACCCGGAGATTGGTTAGTTGCCAGTCGTCGTTTACCCCGTTCAACTGAACCCCAAACCCGGATTGATTTACTCCGAATTTTCTATGAAGCGGGTGTGACTCAATCCTTATATTTACAAGGAGAAGATGTTCGTAAAATTGCCAGTCGCCGGATTTTAGCTAAGGTTGAAAAACCGGAATTATTCAGTGAAACCCGGGTTGAATTAGATGCTCAAGGATGGCAAAAATTAATTGCCCAACGTCAAGCATTAGGCATGACTCAAAAACAATTAGCCACTGCCATTGGAGTCAAACAACCGATTACTATTAGTCACTGGGAACGGGGAATTAATCGCCCAATTTTGTCTAATTTCTTGGATTATTTAGAGACAATTGGAGGTAACGAAAATATTGTTTACCAAACCCTTCCCTCTAAAATTGATCAACTCCTGACTCAAGATGACAGCAGTAAAAACTCCCGTTGGCGAGAAGTTAGTAATTACAAACCCTTTGAATATTTCACACCAAGCGAGTTAATTCAATTAGGGGATAACCTAAAAATTGTTCCTCAAGCGCACCAGAATAAAGCATTCGATCGCTATTTACCTATTACTTCAGAATTAATGTGGTTTTTGGGTTGGTATGTAGCGGAAGGAACCCTATCAAAACATCAAGTCAGTCTGAATTTAGGCACAAAAGATGAGCGATTTATTCCTGAGTTAATTACAGCTATTCAAGAGGTATTTGGGGAAACCCCACGCCGCTATAATGATCCCGAAAGTCAGGGCATTAAACTCTACTTTCATAGTGTAGCCGCTGCCCGACTGTTACAAGCATGGGGATTAGGAAAAAAATCCCATGAAAAACAAATTCCCGATCTGGTTTTCTCGGTGACTGAACCTTTACAACTTGCCTTTTTAGAGGGGTATTTCTTAGGGGATGGTACAACCAGTGAGGCGAATATTTCTTGGACAACTAACTCCAATTCAATTAAGAATGGATTACTCTATTTATTCGGACAATTGGGATTAATTGCCAGTACCAGTGAACATCAACCTCAATTGAATCACACAGCCCCAATTCAAACCCGTTATCCCTACCATACTCTTACCCTTTGTGGGAAACAACAACTCGAAAGTTGTCGTTTAATTTGGCAACGTCATTTAGGAGCAGAAAAACTCAAAACCTATTTACAACTTCCGACTCAAAAACCGATGGATTATTTACCCATTAGTGAAGATTTAATGGGATTAAAAGTTATCAAGGCAGAGGAGATTGAATTAGTTGGAGAGTATGTTTATGACTTCTCCGTTGATGGGGATGAAAACTTTGTTTGTGGTACTGGAGGACTCTGCTGTCATAACACCGACGCGGACGTTGATGGCGCCCACATTCGGACTTTATTACTCACCTTTTTCTATCGTTATCAACGGGAATTAGTCGATCAAGGCTATATTTATATTGCCTGTCCTCCCCTGTACAAAGTGGAACGGGGACGGAACCATCAATACTGTTACAATGAACAGGAATTACAGGAGCATTTGAGAAGTTTACCCGCCAATGCTAACTACAATATTCAACGGTTTAAAGGGTTAGGGGAAATGATGCCCGAACAACTTTGGACAACCACTATGAACCCAGAAACTCGAATGATTAAACGGGTGGAAGTGGAAGATGCCGCCGAGGCAGATCGGATTTTTACCATATTAATGGGCGATCGCGTTGCCCCCCGTCGGGAGTTCATCGAAACCCACGCCCCCCGCTTAAATTTGACGGATTTAGACATCTAAGGGGTTTGCGATTACTTGAGGTATGCCCTAAAAACCCGATTTCGTGAAAGTTATCGGGTTTTTAATCTTCAAGGCATTTGTGATCGCGCTTTCTTTTGGAGGGGCGATCGCACTACAAATCATCGATTGTTACTAACCCACCTTCTGTAAACTGAATGACAAGTTCCCTATCGTTTAGTAGGGCAGTTCCAAGTAAGGGTCGTCTTCGGTGTAGCAATTACATGAACTTCCGTCTCTTCCCCGTTCCAAATGACAACCGCTTCATGGACTGGGAGTAAAATCTCACTGTTGTCTGCTAAGTTTGCCGGGAGATCGAATATGAAAGGTAGCCTCAATAATGAAACGGCTTCTGGGGGCAAGCAAAGATGTCCAGTGAATCCTGTATCGATGACAAATTCAATCGGTATAGTTGAGCCGTTGAAAAGCAGAAATGTCAGGGTGATGGTTGCGTGTCTATCAGTTACAATGCCGGAAATCACCTGTAAACACGCTCCATAATTCCACCGAATGATACAGCTACATTGTATCCAATACGAATACCAAATAGACGAGCATTTGGATGTTTTTCACTGAGTTTTCGGGCTGATTTTAACCCAGTTTCATCTACTTCGTAGTCTCCTGATTCAAAGTCGATGATCACCATCTTGCCGATGTTTTTGTCTATCTCAACTTGTTGACGGATGCTGCTCTCATACAATTGTCGGGCGCGTCGTGCCACTTCTTCTCGGCTTAAAAGGATGGTTTGCATAGTCTCGCCTTGCGATCGCTACACTGAATATTATACCGCAGATATTGATCGCGGTTGGTTTTGGTGCTGCGATCGCTCTTTCATTTTAGGTGATCGCTCATCAGAAACAAGAAAGCGCGATCGCATATTGCTTAAACAATTCCTTTTTCCCTTGGGTAAAGCTCAAAAGCTAATTCGTGACGAAAAAAACAGACATTAAACTCCGAGAAAAAGTTGAGGTGTCCAAGGATTACAGGTGCATCTGTCGAACGAGTCCAAGCGAATGCCAGCAAGAGCGACGAAAACTGAGCAACTGTACCCGAAAGCACCAATCCCCGCGCCTCACTATGGGCCAAATTCCCACTCAATTGAATAGGAACGGTTTGCTGTTCCCATATTGCCTCTAGTTGTAGACCAATCTGATATGGGAGAACATTAACACTTGCACCAGTATCTAATAATGCCATCACTTCTACGGAGTTGCTGCCGTTGGAGAGAGTGATTGGCAAATATGGCATGATACTTGATCGCCCAAGGGTATCAATTCGCTCTATAAATGGAAATCGCTGACTATTAAGCATGGGCTGATTGTTGAGCGGTAGCTAGAAGTTCTGATAATGCTTGAATTGATTCCTGATCTGCCTGTGGAGACCATACAACTGCACTCGTTGATGCTAGTTGATTCAAAAGTATATTTTCTGAATTAGTATCTTCAGCAGGTTCTAGGCTGCATCCTTGTTCCTTGGCAACTGCAAGTAGGAGAAAGTGAATGAGTCGCAGTTTATCTTGATGAGATAATTGATTAACTGTGGGTAAAAGTTCACTGAGAGGCATATCGCTTGTTTAAGAGTATATATATTTATTTTAACCTTTAAAATTGTGTTTTAACGGCGATCGCGCTTTCTTTTGGAGGGGCGATCGCGATGAGTTTTGGTGGGCGATGGTGTGGCGATCGCGTGGGGGTGAGAAACCGGGTCTCTGAACAAAATCTCGGCGGCGATGCTTGAGTTATCTGAGAAACCCGGTTTCTTAAGTTGCGATCGCCTTCCCCATTCAATAGCACCTATACTATCGGTCAAGATACTGGTAAAGGTGAACAGCTTTGAGGTAAACTAGAATTGCTCGAAGTTTCTGGAGTCTGACATGGAAACAATGAAACTGCGATCGCATATTGGAACCGATGGCATATTGCTTCTCCAAATGCCCGATGAGTTTAAAGATACTTCTGTGGAAGTGGTGGTAGTTGTGCAGCCTCTACCATCGGAGGAAGTTAAACCGAAGTATAACGCTTGGGGACAACTGACTACTAAAAAATCAATTCAAACAGCAATTGGTAGAATGCGACAACTACGGCAAGAAATTGCCTTGGATAAAAGCTCAATCCGCGAAATGATAGAAGAAGGGCGCAGGTTCTAATGCAGTTTATATTGGATTGTTCTGTAGCAATCAGTTGGTGCTTAGTGGATGAAGATAACGATTATGCTAATGCTATACTCGCGATGATGCCGGATTGCGAAGCGTTTGTACCAGGAATTTGGTCGCTAGAAGTTGCTAATACTCTCCTGGTTGCCGAGCGACGCAATCGCATGACGACTGAGCAATCTGAGATGGCTATTACTTTGTTACAATCACTTTTAATTCAGGTTGATGAAGCTACGGATAGCAACGCACTGTCGTCAACTCTGGTACTAGGAAGACAAGAAGGTTTAGCTGCTTATGATGCAGCTTATTTAGAGTTAGCATTAAGATTGGAATTGCCGATCGCAACACTGGATAGCCACTTGGCGGAAGCGGCAATTCGCTGCGGTGTGGGGTTGGTAGTTGTTGATGGAGAAATGCCAGAGACGGAGCGATCGTAATCTAACCGATGAGAGGAGGTTAAATAATTTTATGGGCGATCGCGTGGAGTGAGAAACCGGGTTTCTGAATAAAATCTTGGCTGGGATGCTTTAGTTCTCTGAGAAACCCGGTTTCTGAAGCAAGGGGTGATGCTATACTTTACTTTTAGATAAAGATAGGAGGAGAGTTTTGCAGTTTGAGTTTAGATCCGAGTAATTTAGATGATATTCGTCAACAAATCGCTAAAATTGCCAGTCGTTATGGAGTTTTTCAATGTATTGATTGCAGTCAGGCTATCAAAGAGTTTTTAATAGCTAGAAACCTAAATGGTAAGAAGATAAAGCTAGATTTAGGTAGGCAAGACTTACCTTGGGCAGTTATTTATGATTTACGACGACAGCAGCAAATTTCTACCACTGGATACCATGAAGGAATATCAATTACAATTGATAGAGAGGAAATTATTTTTGATAACATAGACCATAGTGGCGTGAATCGGCAGGAATGGCTGCAAAATTTAACCTCTCCTACTCTGGAACTAGGGATGGGAAGTTTTCAGATTATAGAAGAGGAATTTTGAGCCGAACAGCTTACAATTATTTGAAAAATATTGAGGTGAAAAATGCACGATTTATATAGGCTGATTGAGAAAATTAAGAAGGCTCCTTCAATGTACTTGGGACGACACTCTATTATTTGTCTTCAGGCTTTTTTGTCGGGTTACAGCGTTGCTAAATATGAGTTAGGAGAACAGCCAACGAAACAAGATCGCGATTTTATGCAGTTTCCTGAGTGGATAAGAAAAAGATTCAATGTGCAGACTAGCCAATCTTGGGCTAATATAATTCTTTTTTATTCTGAGGATGAAAGTAAAGCACTTGATAAGTTTTTTGAACTCCTAGATGAATTTATAAATCGGAATCCTACTCCTGATAATTTAGTTAAAGAAGGATTGGATATGTCGGAAAAAGTGGAAGTTTTTAGAAGTTGATAAAAAGAGCGATCGCGCTTTCTTTTGGTGAGGAGGGGCGATCGCACTCTCAGAAACAAGAAAAGGCGATCGCTCCGAGCGAAAAGAATAAGAAAGGCGATCGCTTTTTTTAGGTAGGGGTGCGATTGCTCTTCACCAAAGTTACATTAAACGCCGATGAATGTTAGGTTGAGTCTGGAAAGCTAACTTACGGGAGAGTTGCGATCGAACTAGATATCTTCTAAACGCTCCCGAATTTCAGTTACGGTTGTTATCGCACCATCAAGGGCTTGAAGCAGCTTACTTAAACTTTCACCTTCACGTCGAATTACTTGAGCAATACTATCGACCGACTTTTGAACAGAATCCCGAAGTTTGTCAGCAACTTGTTCTTGCAACTCAGCAGATGCCTCATCAGCTATACGCAAAATTTGTTCCTCAATCTCTTGTTTAGCCTTTTTTTCTTCTGCTTGACCACTCATCCAGCGTCGAATAGCAAAGAAGACAGCACTTCCTAAAGGATTAAGAATAATACCTAGTAAGGAAGCTATAATTGCATCAAAAGTAAAGATGCCAATAATATCGTCCACAATGCTGTATTGAACCTCAGATACTGCTCTATTAATTGCAGTCTCAAGTGCTTGACCAGAACCAGTCAAATTGAGATTAGTGCCATCAAACGATTCAAGAGATACCCCCTTTGACAGCCGTTCCCTTACCGCTTGCTGCTGAAGTTCAGCCAATTGTGATTTAAAGGTTGCTTCTAGCAGCTTGCTGATCGAATCAGCTTCATCATTGATTGTGCGCTTAATATCTTTAGGCTTAATACTTTCACGCAATAAATCTTCGACCTCTGTTTTCCAACGATCTCTCAATTCTTCCTGAACAGCTTTAGCACCGAACTTTTCAGATCCCCACCACTCTTTCGGCCACAAACCCTTAATTCGATCCTTGACAGAGACACTAGGCTTCCATCCGTCAAGTCCATCTTTGATTTGAGAATACAAGTCGCGTTTTAGACGATTTTTTAGGCTTTCTAATCGAGAGCCTAAAAGTGTCATTATCGAGTTAGAATTGACAGAAACTTTGATTCCTAATTTCTCTAAATCAGCAACCAATTCATCAACAGATCGCTTGGTGCGTTCATTTTTCAGAACCTCTGTTGTATTAGTTAGAGAGCGTTTGAGAATTATTTTAGGACGATCTAACTTGATTTGAATGCCCTCTTCCATAAGGATACTTTTCAGAGCATCTATCACTTCGGTAAGCTCAATTTTTCCGTAACGTTCATAGCTTCCTGTTTCTTCATCAAAAATCCTTTGGGTTGTAGTAGCCGGAACAATTGTTAGGGTTCGCTTGAATAGGTTACTTAATCCACCGAAAGTTTTACCTCCCCAAAGAATCCACTTCTTTTTTTTCTCCCATTCCTTTTGCTGATTATCTATTTTTGGGATATTCTGAATTACTGTATTCCACTTGTTAACAACAATCAGGGCTTTTTTGTTAGAAGCAGTTTCCGGAGTTAACTCACTAGCATCTTTTAGTCCAACTATATGCCGCACAACAAAGTCATAATCATCACGGGTGAGATCGGACTGAGCATTGGATAGAAAAATCAGGCAATCAGCCTTGTTAATAAAAGGAGCAATTGTAGTGTTGTCGTGAACAACACCCCCTGTCCCTGGAATGTCAACCAGTCGAATGTGGCTAGATTCAACCAAGAATTCATATACATTTGTGGTTGCAACTTCGCCTGCAATAATTACAGCGTCTTCTGTCGGTTGAAAGTTACTGCTGGAGCGAAGCCATTGATTAAGTTGATCGGGATTAACATTAAGAAAATCGCAGATCATTGATGTTTTACCAGCACTTACGGCTCCCATGAATACCAATGTGAAATAGTTGACATTCTCTTCACAATCTTTGAAATCATCTTTCACTTCTCGAATGTACTCACGAAGTCTCGTAGCAAGGGCAGTAAACTCAGAGAAGGTCTGAAGCTTGTTGCAATGCTGTAACATTTGCTCGCAATAACTTTCTTTCAACTGGAAGATGGGTTGAAATTTTTTGGAGATATCCTCGATTAAAACCGGAGCAAAATCATCAAGCAGAGTATTTGCATTGATGCTAACGCGGAAGGTTTTGTAAGCTGGTTGTTGTGTCATTTTTTTCTCCTGTGTTACTCGAATATGTACATTTTTAAAAAAATAGACCTGATTCAATCAATAGAGGTTAAAACCTCATAAAAAGATTCTAGGGAATCCGCATAATTTTTGTAAAAATAATATTCTTCAACGATGTTAATTTTTGTCAAATTTGTAAAGATATTTTCCGAAATATTTTTTTGGAATTGAGTAAGCCAGTTATCAATTTCATTTGCAGCATTATTAAAATATTGATCGGATTGTTCAATGCTTCGGTCAAATGTATCTCTATCTTTATCCAAAAACCAATAATCATCAAAAGCATCCCAAATTTCGTATATAGAATTTTTCAAATTCGATATAATCGAGTCACTACTAGGTTCGCTAATTTGAAAGCTTCCAACTAAATTTCTTGCAACAATTAAAATATTACTTCGCAAGTTACTAACAAATATCTGAAATTCAGAGACTATTTCATCCTGATATCTATCTCGGCATTGCATAGACTTATTCTTCTTCCATCTAAAATTATCACCTTGCCAAAAACGCTCATCACCCGTAGTTTGATAATTCCGCATCTCTTGAAGACAAGATCCTCTAATTTTTCCAATACGGTTAGATAAGGTATCCACTTCTCTATTAATGGATTCATTTATTTGTCCGATTACTGTTTGAATTTTATATGTCATTTGTTCGCCCAGTTTTTCTTCACGTTTTCGTAGTGCGATGTAACTGGCAATTACAATTGAATATTTACTTGCAACTTCAACCAATTCAACTTCAGCACGATTGATAGCACTGTTAGAGTTAACTTCAAGAGATTCGTAAATCACTTGCCTTAATTGGCGCTCTCGATCGCTATTTGAATATCTTCTTGCCTCGGCTACTGAGAATGAGACAATCGGAATCTCATAGTCGAAAAGTCTAGCAATTCCTTCAAATTCCATCTTTTCATTACCATGACTCAGAAAGTTGATATAGCTCTGAATCTGCTTCTGTTTAAATTTTTCAGGTAAATCAGATAAGCAGTCTATTTTGTTGATGACAATAACAATCCGTTGTAATGCTTTGCTTTTGAGTACCTCGTTGCTTTTCAGAAACTCGTAAAAATGTCTCGGAATCGGATAGCTAACATCAAATACAAGTAGTAAAAGATTGGCTCGACGGATGATGCCTTTAACTATTGTGTCATCTTCTTCGCAAAGAACAGAACCTAAACCAGGCAAGTCAATAATCACTGTCTCTTCATCAATTTTGGCTTCCTGAGCTTGTGAGGTTTCACGAATAGATGCTTCTTGAAAAACACCAGATTCTCCAAGATTTAGAAGGTGATTTCCAAGAGCAGATTTGCCTGCATTAACCATTCCAACTAATGCAATAACTTTTGTATTGCGATAATCGTGAAGAAACTCCCAAAAACTTTCTAATCGCTCAATGTCTTGCTGGACATTTTCGACAAGATTAGCTTTTGCAAAGGTCGAACCTGCCTCGTCAGCCAGAAGAATCGTCTCTTCAGGAAGAGTCTCTAAGGCCCTGATTAATGAATCTTTAATGTCTGAAAGGCTTGTAAAATCAGTCAAGTCTTTCCTCCTTTTCCAAAATTCCCTCTATCAATATCACCAGAATTTGTCATTTTTTGTCATTTTTGCCTTTTCCCACAACGGCGGCACCTACTATAAGGAATGCAATAATTGCCCCAAATGGCCCTAATCCTGCCAAGAGAGCCAAAACTATTGCGCCAACTACCATAACTCCCAAAAACTTTAAAATTCCATCCATACTCCTCTCCAATGGCTAAAACTTACTTCTGTCTGTTACCATTTTCCTTATAAATAAAAGTTTTGCCAACTAAAAAATGTTCGATTTTGTTAGTCATTTTGTTAGCTACTCCAAGTCGCCTTGTGCGAAAAATGTTAGAAAATGCTATACAATGTTAGGAAATGTTAGGTATAATATGTAAAATCCATACATTCAGGATGCTGCATGAATCTTAAGGAAGTGTTGAAAATGGCTGACGAGATGGTGTTTGCCAAGACGGGGCAGCACCTCGATAACTTACAAGAGGCAATTCTGCAAGGAACCATGCAAGGTGATAAATATATCAAAATTGCCGAGGAGATTCACTGTAACGAAAATTATGTTAGGCAAGTTGGTTCACAATTATGGCAAATACTTTCAGAAGAATTAGGGGAAGAAGTAAGTAAATCGAATGTTAGATCGGTAATGGGAAGGTTTATATTTGAAAATGTCTCTAATTTTGAAAACGTAGCAATTAGTAGTTTTAACACCTGTGGACAATCCAGACACCCACCAAATATCCCAAACTCACCCCCACCAAATCAAGAAACACCTAACACAAAACAACCTCAAACTCCACATCAAGATTTAAGCGAGATGCCTGATTTGGGTGCTTTTTCCGATCGCACTCCCGAACTAGAAACCCTGACCACCTGGATTTTACAAGAACAATGTCGCCTGATTGCTATTACGGGTATTAGTGGTATTGGGAAAACATCCCTAGCAGTACAAATCGTACAACAAATAAAAAATCAATTTGATTACATAATTTGGCGCACTATAAACTTATCCCACACCCTAGACGAATTTCAACAGGAACTAATTCAGCTTTTCTCCCAGTCAGAAAAACTAGACTCCCCTACAACTAAACCGAAACCCTTATCCCTAATTAAATATTTACAAAAGCATCGCTGTTTAATCATATTAGATGATGTTCACAATCTTTTCAGTAGTGGCGAATTGGCAGGAAAGTATAAACCAGAATATGAAGAATATCGCCATTTTTTTAAACAGATAGAAAAATTATCCCATCAAAGTTGCTTTCTTTTAATCGGTTGGGAACAACCCAGAGAAATCTCTCAAATCGAAAGCCAAAATAATCCTATTCGTACCTTACAAATCAATGGTTTAGATATCGCAGCCGCAGGGGAAATACTCAGAGATTACGGGTTAGCAGAAATCGACTACTCAATACTTATTCACCGTTACCAAGGCAACCCTTTATGGTTAAAAAGTGTCGCAACTCTGATTCAAGAATCAGGAGTCAATGTTACTGATTTATTACAAAATGATATCATCTTATTACCCGAAGATGTTAAAGATATTTTACGGCAACAGTGGGATCGCCTGTCCGATAGAGAAAAACAAATATTGTCCATACTGGCTAAGGAAACTCAACCCCTAAAACTGTCAAAATTAATAGACAAACAACCCAATTTAAACTTAGAATTAGTTAATGTCTTACAATCTTTACAACGGCGTTGTTTAGTAGACAAAATTGAGGATAGTTTCTGGTTATCACCTCTAATTAAGCAGTATTTGGTCATATAAAAAAGATGAAGATCAGATTCCCACAGATAAATTTTATCGACCCGTCCTTTTTCTGATTTCCAATTTTCCCGAAAGTTAATCCGAGCAAATGTATCCTTTCATACAACGATGATCCGAATTTGATGAGAAATTTTTCATGACAAAGGGCAGAACTTCCACTAACA
Organism: Planktothrix agardhii NIES-204; assembly: GCA_003609755.1. NCBI lineage: Bacteria > Bacillati > Cyanobacteriota > Cyanophyceae > Oscillatoriales > Microcoleaceae > Planktothrix > Planktothrix agardhii. Next base: position 3,931,057 of record AP017991.1, on the reverse strand, counting down.
TTAGGGAAAAACACCCGTTAGGTGAAAAAACTCATCTCTAGTCCTGGTATCATAACTAATCAGTTTGAACCCAGGAACACTATCAATCCGGGTCGCGTCATCAACTAACGGAATCTTTCATCAACCAAGTTCCACCCATGAGTCAATCTATCCCTATCTCCTGGTCTAAGGCAGGCGTCTCTATCCCCCTGGAGCAACTACCCCTTGAGCAACTCCCCAATACCGATTTAGTCCTGCGGTGTCAAGAGGGAGTCTGTCCAGATAAAGCAGCCTTTACAGAACTGCTGCGTCGGTATCAGTCCCATGTTGATAAGATTCTCTATCACCTGGCCCCAGACTGGCAGGATCGGGCTGACCTCGCCCAAGAAATCTGGATTCGGGTCTATCGTAATATTAAGCGTCTACAGGAACCCGTCAAATTTCGGGGTTGGTTAAGTCGAATTGCTACTAATTTGTTCTACGATGAACTCCGCAAGCGCAAACGGGTCAAACCCCCCTTATCTTTAGATGCCCCTCGCAATATAGAAGATGGGGAAATGGATTGGGAAATTGCCTCCGATGGCCCTGGCCCCGATGAAGATATGGCAACCCGTGAATTTTATAGTCATCTTCATGAAGCGATCGCCGATTTACCCGAAGCATTCCGCACCACGATTGTTTTGCGGGAAATTGAAGGATTAGCTTATGAAGAAATCGCCGAAATTACCGGGGTTTCCCTGGGAACGGTAAAATCGAGAATCGCCAGAGCCCGTCAACGCTTACAAACCGATCTGCAAGTGTATCTCAATCCCTAAAATCTGTGCAGGCGAGCGGGTGAAATTCCTGTTAATAGGGATATAATAGTTCTATAGGTTGAACCCCAATTTCTCATGTCTGATTTCATATTTGGTGAACGGGGGTGTTCGGATGAAGCATAATCTTGAGCCAGAACCACAAACTTACTCAACCATCGGGGGATATCTATCTGAGGAACACTCGGATCTTGACCCTAAAATCCAATTACTCAGTGCCTACCTGGACAATGAAGCGACGGTTGCAGAGCGCCGTCAAGTTCAGTTGTGGCTGGATACTGATCCCAAGATTAAAGCAACTTTTCTACAATTACTACAACTGCGTTCTCGCTTGCAAAACGCTCCTGTTCCTGCTTCTGGTACTTCGGTACAAAAACTAACCGCCCGCGTTTTCCAACGGTTAAATCAGAGAACCCGGAGGATGGCAACTTGGGGAGGAACTGCGATCGCGGCTTTATTAGTGATGACTTTTTCTAGTACAATTTCAGGCAATTCCGGGCGTTTTCCGATGTTTGCCCAGTCTGAAACCCTGAACAATTCGGAACCCTTACAAATTGCTTTAAATGAACCTCTGATCCCAATTATTACTCCGAATGCGGTTAGTATTAGTGTGGATCAACCGATTATTCCGATTCCTAAAGCCGCAGTTTCAAGACCCATCAATTAAAATAATATAACCCCAGAGACTTTAAAATATAAGGTTTTTTGGGGTTATATTTTAGGTCTAATCTTGGTTTTTCCAACACCCATCAGGAATTAAAACCCCGGAATAAAACTCAACGGTTTTAATATCCATCAAATAAACCCAAACTAAGCCTAAAGGTTGATGGTTGAGATCAAATACAGAAATTTGTTGTCGCTGATATTCGTTTTCTTCAGCAGGGCGATGGGGTTGGTAATCTTCTAATTGATCTAAATCTAAAAAAATATTAGGGTCTGCAAAGGATAAAATCACCCCCTGTACCATACCATCCCCAGCTACCATCCCTGGATAACCTAAAGATAGAGCATAGAGTGTTCCCACAGCTAAAGCCGGACGCTGGGCTAGGACTCGCCCCTGACAATAGCGTTGATAGTTATATTCCCCTGGCTTGAGCGTACCATAGACAAATACATCAATCTGATTGGTCATAGTTAAGTTGCAATGTCTGTAAGAAAAAGAGATGATTGTACAGTAATTGTCAAAACTTTTTGTTAAGATGATCATCAACAGATCGTCTTGACCGTTGGATGAAGGCGATGATTAGTTTGAATTGAGTTTATTTCCTACTTCTGAATTTATTTATGTTAATAGCCATTAATTTAATTGATTTTTCATTTCATACATTACCGTTAAGTACGTTTTTCCCTGAATTTCCGGTTTTTGACGGGATTTTTTCGACTCAGGGGGTGATGGTGATGCTACTGGCAGCCTATGCCGTGGCCATGTGGATGTTTCTCACCAGCGCACCGAAAGTACATACAATTATGGTTTCTGATTTGAATGTAGCCAGGGATTTTTACGAGGGTTTATTAGGACTGTCCGTGGCAGATGTGCCTTTACATTATTACTATAACTATGAACAAACTTTAGGAGCGACCGGAATTGATCCCCTGTATCTTTCTGCCCCCGTCGGGAACACTGTAACATCTAAAATGCAGGGTACGGAGGGATTATGGTATCAACTAATGAAAAACACTCAGTTACATATTATTAGCGGGGCTAGTTATGGTTCCAAAGATCAAGAACGTCATGTTTGTTTTGATAAAGACTGTTTAGAACAAATTTTAATGCAGGTACAATTGCGCGGGGTAAAACATAAAATTCGCAGTGAAAGACCGTTAAATTTTTTAGTGAAAGATTTAGATGACCGTGTTATTGAAATGACGGAAGTTAAGAGTTAACAGGGGGAGCAGGGGAGGTAAACTTTTTCTATTACCCATTACTCATTACCCATTCCCTATTTCCTTAAAAATAAACACAACGTTCTCCTGTCATTTTAGCTTGTTGTAGGGCTTGATTTATTCGTTCAATGCAGGCGCGATAGTGTTCATTGGGTTGAACTTTTGTATATCCAATATATACAGAAGAATTAGAGGGATTATTTTCAAGGGATTCTTCTTGATTAACTAAACGATCTAAAATTCGGTTGAGTGCTATTTTTGTTCCGGGTAATTCCGAAAAAATAGCTAATAGAAATTCATCCGTTTTCCATTGGGCGACCCAATCACTTTCTCGCAAAATTTGTTTTAATTCCTGCATTAAATTAATAATTTGGCAGGATGGAGTTGCTAAAAAATCTGGGTTTTCATCAGTTAACTGGCTGTCTTCGACGTTAATTATAGCAACACATAGGGATAAATGGTGACGGTTTGCTATACTTAAACACTGGCGAAGATGGGTTTCTGCGGTTTCTCGTTCCAGAACAATTTGCAGGGATTCTTCCTGACGAGACAGAATAATATTTTCTAGGTCTAAAATCTTTTGTTCGTTATTTTTAATTCCCAATTCAATCGCTTGGTGAAGTTGATTTATTTCCAGATAAATACTGGGAGTAAATTTTGGAATTTCTCCTTGATTAAAATATAAATTTAAGGCTTTTGTTATCAATAAAATAGACTCTTTCATATAGTTAATATATCGGGATAATAAAATAATACCAGCTAGATAGGAGTAGGTGAACTACCATAAAACCCTGTCGTCGAGGGACAGCGCACCTTGAAAACTAGGGTTATGGGGTTCTGTATTACTTCAGCATACTATCTACTGAAGAACCAAACTAACTTTTATCTGAAATTAAAGCAACATCAATCTGTTCTTCTCGGGGTTGGCTAATTTCAACTTGTAAATTAGGGCCAAAAAATTTAGCAATTTTGTCTTGTTTTTTTTGCCAATTTTCCAAAGACATAAACGGAGAATCAAACTCTAAAATCAAAGAATAGGAATCATTAATGAGGGTTTCTCGAACACCTTGGAGGAGGGGACGTTCTTCACGGTTAGGGCTAAGTCCCAGACGTTCTAGGACATCGGATAAATGGGCTTCTTGGCCATAGCGATACCGGGTGACATCCTTGCGGACTTGATTTTGGGTGTCTGTAGCCTGTTGTTCTCGGCGGGCTAAGACCTCAGAGGAGGTGGCTTGAGTAAATGGGATGGGTTTGAGTTCCGCCGCTTTCAGGGCTAACCCTCCCAACAATACGGGAATTCCATAGAAAAATCCAGCTAAGTTTAAGGTGGCATTATCCGCAAAATAGGCGGCAAAACCAACTACAGTTAAGATTCCACCCACCACTAAACCTAGGGCGCCCAAAGAAGTTTGACGTAACATATTAATCAAAAGTATTCTGCTAGAACTCACTGTGTTGATTCTAAACTGCTACGCCCTTTTATTAAACGTTCAATATGAACACCAACGACGAAGATCAATCTATTTCTAGTATAAAACGCAAGCTCCTAGAACAGATCAATACCCTCAAGTGCGAAGATGAACGAATGTACAACATCCTGGCCATTGATGTTTGGGCTTTAGCGAAAACGATGGATGAGTTTCAACCCGGGTTTTGGGGGGCGTTTATGAAAAATCGTGAAAAAGCCTTAAAACGTTTCCTGGCTGAGTCGGCTAAAAATAAAACCGACACGGATAGTAAACGCCCTCCATTTTTGCGCTAATCTGTTTAATTTCTAACTAAAATTGGTTTGAATATTAACGCCACGTTGATTCAGAGTGGCTTCAAATAATGGAGTCGAAAGTATTTGTTCTACGGGCCAAACTCCGGGCTTTTGCAGTTTACCCTTTAAGCAAAGTTCCGCAATCGTTCCGGTGCCAATTCCGGCAATTTTAGCGGTATTTTCATGAACAATTGTAGAACAAAAATCAACGGTTTTTCCCTGTTTAATTCCGGTAACACAGGAACGAACTGCTACCCCGATACCACTCCAAAGATCGGTTACATTGGTCATCCGATAACTTACCTGGGATAAAAACTCAATCACGGCGGGATTTTTCAGCCAACTTTCTGGCCACCAATGGGCAACACTCCAGGTTAAATAATTATAAAAATCGGGAATAGTGCCAAATTTGGTAATCACAGTTTTAACGGGAAAAGAGTCTACTAAGGTGAAACATTCTGGCATATCAAACCAATAAACTCCGGTTTTTCCATAGGGGGAAGGAAATTCAATGGTTTCCCTTTCGCTATAGGGTTTAATCGTTTGCCATTGTCCGTTTATCCACACTTGAAATGGAGATTGTAGCCCTAAAAAAGTAGTTCTCATCACGGTAATTCCAGCCCCTCCAGACCCTCCCACCACATAACTTAGGTGGATTTTTTCGACTTGATCAAATTGTTCCACTCCTTGACGCACCATGCTATTAGAAATACCGGGGAAAATACCTGTATTAATAATAGCGGTGACTCCGGCATTTTTAGCTGCTTCAGAATGCTCTAAAATCCGGCGGGTAAAGTCTCGATTATCACTGACATCAATATAGTTAACGTGATGTTGAATACAGGTTTTTAAAACTCCTAAATCTCGATATTGAAATGGCCCGGCACAGTGAATAACTAAGTCAGAATTGGCGATCGCATTTTCTAATTTATCCTGATCTGCTAAATCTAATTCTAACTGTTGAAATCGGGGATTAATTCCTATATTTCCCGTCAATTTTCGTCCAGTAATGGTAATCTCGGCGGCGGTATGTTGGGCGAGATATTCGGCAACACTATTGCCAATTCGTCCTCTACCTCCTAGGATTAAAACTCGTTGATTCATGGGATTATCTCCTGAGTATTATGGGTTTTATTCTAAATATTGAAAAATAGCATTTGCAGTTAATAAATTAGTCGCAAATAAAACCTGTTGTAAGTCACATAACCGCGATATGGCTTCAATAGAGGCGGGGTTAGATTCGACTTTTACCGGATCTCGTAAATAGATAATCGCTTTAACTTGATCTAACAAAATTTGATGACCAATAGCGGTTTCACCTAAAATTAAACTTTCGGGTTCAATTACTTGACTAATGGTTAAATTTGTGCTTTCTATTAAGGCTATTTTTAATTTTTCCGAGGTGACAATGGAAAAGTTATTAATAATATGAAGATGATCCTTGATTAAATTAATTAAATCCGAAAATAAATGATCGTCGGCTAATAATACCAGGATTTCTGTATTATCTTTTTTGTCATTTTTTCGTAAATTATTAATCAGATTACTGGTGACAAAATTAACTAATTTAACCGCTAAATAAGGTTGTTTGAGTTTTAATTTTTCAATATCATCAAAGGTCATAATCGCGATCGCCCCATCACTAGCAGCAATAAAATCCGATCGCAAGCCATGAATAAATGCCATTTCCCCTAATATATCCCCTTTAGTCCGACTGGAATTTTCTATCTGGTCATCACTGATGCTGACTTCCCCAGATAGAATAATCCCAAAGGATGAATCCCGACCTGTTTGGGGCATAATCACTTGTAAATCAAAGAACTTATGAATCGAAAAATATTCGCTAATAGTTTCGATTTCTTCTGTATAAAATTCTTGAAGAATATCGAGTTTTAATAATAATTCTGTTCTATGATCCATTATAGATGCTCCGCCTTTTTACCTAAAATAATAATTGATAATTAATAATTGATAATTGTCAATTATTAATTTCTCTATCTTAATCTATTACTGTTACTCGATGATTTTTTCCCAATTGCAGAAAATGGTAAGATTTGATACTCCTGAAAGCCAGTGGTTTTCCAAGGTGTTATGGGTCGGTGTCGGTTGTGGACGGTTAACCCCAAGAATTTTAATTGAAATGGCAATTCAGCAGGTTTTACAACAGTATAATTTAGGGGAAAATGCGATCATCGGGATTGCCACTTTAGATATCAAAGGGAATGAACCTGGGTTAGTGGAATTGTGCCAAGCCAAAAATTGGCCCTTACGCACCTTCTCCTCAGAAGTATTGCGGGCTGTGGAGGTTCCTAACCCTTCTGCGGGGGTGGGAATAGTAGTCGGAACAATGAGTGTAGCCGAAGCCGCTGCCTTAGAAGCCGCCGGAGTCAAAACCTTACTGGTTTCTAAGCAAATTTATCGAGTATCAACGCCTGAGAGCAGACAGGCGGTAACGGTGGCCATTGCTCAAGTTCAACGGAAAACCCCAGAGGAATTTTGATAAAGTTTGGTTAAATATTTTAGCAAAATGTAAAGGTCGATGAGTTTTACAATATCCCTGTTGTTAAAGTCAGGTAAGGGTTTAGACACTTTCAAGGTTTAATTCGGGTCAGGTGGGGAAGATCGGAACTTGGTACAATGCAACCAGCGAATGATTCTTGGAATTCTGAACCTTTTAATTTTTATGACAACTGCAACAGCTTATCCTAACGCCCCTGATCTCTCGACTGATGATTATGTTGTCATTGGTTTAGCGACCTGTTTTGTTAAAGAAGATGGGGAAGTTCATCAAGTGAAAGTGGTTGAACCCATTCCCTCAGCGGCTTTAGAAGCAATTCTGAAAGGAGTTCCGACTTCTTATGAGGTAGCTTTGGCGGTGACATTAGGTTCTATTTTGATGAACGCAGAGGCTAAAATTCCCGCAGAATTAACAACAGATGCCCATTTTTGTGAGAATTTTAGCGATCGCGCGATCGCCGCAACTCGCACTTACAAGAATCGACCCCAAGCTAAACTTCATATTCCTTTAGGAACAAGTTTTAAAGAATTTAATTACTCCTTAGAACGAAAACGGGTTTTAAATTCCGAGCGAATGATTCGGACGGAAGATAATGTCAAACAACACGCTTATACTCACCAAGTTTTGTAATTCTATTTAAGAAATTTCAATGGGGGCAAAATCCCTTGATATTAGCTTGATTTTCAAGAAATTGCCTCCCATTTTTTTTAATTATTTTGATTGTCCTGTTCTTGGGTTGGTTGTAACTCTTGAATTTGCGCGACAGTTAATTGTGTTGTTTCGGCAATTTGTTCTAAACTCATGCCCATTTTGAGTAATAGAATTGCCACTTGTTTTAAGGCTTCAGCGCGACCTTCGCTAAGACCTTCAGCACGACCCTGTTCTTTCCCTTGTCGTAAAATTTCTTGATACATGGTGGATTCTTGCATAATATCACTCCTGATAATCCGTTGAATGACTTCGGGTTCTAATACTAATCCGGCGAGAATTGCAGATGCGGCCATTAAATTACTTTGAACTCGCTGATCTGCAATTTGTTGAGTTATTTGGGAGATTTGAGTTAAGACCAGGGCGGGATCATTAGTCTGACTTAATACCGCAAAAGGTAATAACCCAGGAATTCTCAAAAACTCCTCTGTTGGCTGTTCCCAAAGACGAATGACCTCAAATTCATGGGAGGTTTTTTCTAATCTAAAGGTATTTTGTTGAACTAAAGGAGATTTTGTTGGTTGTAAATAAATCACCACCTGACGCATTGACTTTTGCGGAAACCGTCGATATACCCTAACTCGATAATCTAACATCCGAAATGGCATGATCGCATCCGGTTGAGTTTGGAATTCCGTATGCAATACCAACTCATCAGATTGGAGTAAAATTAAGGAATCTGCGCGAATTGGTTCTAAGGATAACTCGGTTGGGCTCAGTTGTGTTAACTGAATCGGAAAACCTAATAACCAACTGGCTAAATCCTCGGAAAAATTCTCCGCTAGAAATTTGCAGATATTATCAAACACGGTTTTTTTCCTGGGTCTGAATATTAATCATGTTTTCTCCTTCTAATTTTATGATAAACTTTTTGAGGAAGTTCTCATCTTAAAAAAGGATAAAGATCCATGTTAAAACTTTATGGTGGCGCTCGTAGTCGGGCTTCAATTGTTCAATGGTATTTAGAGGAAATTGGGGTTGCCTACGAGTTTATTTTATTAGATATGGCGGCAGGAGAACACCTGCAACCCGAATTTCTATCAATTAATCCGATTGGTAAAGTTCCAGCTATTGTAGAAGATGATTTTCAACTGTGGGAGTCCGGCGCAATTTTATTATATTTAGCTGAAAAACACGGTAAATTACCAAATTCTGCTGAAGAACGAGCTATCATTACACAATGGGTATTATTTGGTAATGCTACCTTGGGAACGGGGATTTTTATAGAAGCGAATCGGGAAAAAGAAACTCCTCGTTTACTCAATCCTTTAAATAAAATTCTGAGTCAACAACCCTTTTTAATGGGTGATGAATTGAACATAGCTGATATTGCGGTAGGTTCAATTTTGGCTTATATTCCCCTGATGTTGAAGTTGGATTTAAGCGCCTATCCGGCGGTTTTAGAATATATTCAACGTTTAAACGAAAGACCTGCTTTCCAAAAAACAATTGGTGGAAGCAAGTAATATTAACGGGAAAATGCTATCAGCGTCGAGTTAAAAAGATTGGAAAGTCAAACCCCAAATTTTCTAACTCAACGCTGATAGCTTAAACTTGTTTTCTTATTTGAATCCCACAGAGGCTTGCCAAACGAAAGCCAACAACAGGAAAAATACGGGGATAACGGGCAAAATGTCAACAACCGGGCTAAAAATAGAGTAAGCTTCGGGTAGCTTTGCTAACAGCAGTGTTGCTTCCATGAATTAATATACCTCTGGGAAAAATTATTTGGGCGAATTTTTACACATTTTACCACGCCCGGTCATGGCAACTGACGAATTTTAAAAGTTGCTGCTCAATCCCAATTTTGGTGATATAGCAGGGAACACCGGAACAGCCCCCCCTAGCCCCCCGTGCACGGGGGGCTAGGGGGGAAGGGAACATCCGGAGAAAATACTTCACTGTCTGGGTTCCAAGATCCGTCTTTGTCCTAACTGCCTTGGCGGTTGTGATATCCTCCAAAATCCGTTAACGGCTACTAAGTTATTATGGGCTATTGAAACGGAAGGTTTGAAAGTCTTGGGGGCTGGATGGATCATGAACTAGCCTGAGTTTGACTCGATAAAAGGGGACTAACAACTGGTTTTAGAGCAAAAAAATCTTCATAAATTCGCTCACCAACATGATTCATCCGATGTTGCAAATCATCTAAAAATTCATGAATTCCTGTTTGCATAATTTCTTCAATCGTCAGATAATCGAGTTCAGAACGTAACCGTCCTAACTCCCGTTCGGCAGGATTTTGCCAGGTTCCGGGGCTAGTTCCAGTGATACATTGAAGTGATCGCTCCGCTTGTAACAAACAATATTGAATTGAACGGGGAAACTCCCGATCCAAGATTAAAAATTCTACCACCCTAGAGGGTGTAATTCGGTGTTGTTTGCGTTTCCGATACATTTCATAAGCACTAGCAGATTTCAACAATGCAATCCACTGAATTTCATCAATAGTTGTTCCCACATCCTGTACGGAAGGTAACAAAATATAATACTTAACATCTAAAATTCGAGAGGTTTTATCCGCCCGTTCTAATAATCTCCCCATATTGCCAAAATGCCACCCTTCATTATGGGACATCGTAGCATCCATCACCCCCGCAAACAGGTGTCCGCGCATTTTCACTTGATAGAAAAAGTCGGAGAGTTGAGAGGAACTATCTCCCAAAGCCGCATCTCTAACCATCATATAAAATTCATTCACCTGTTCCCACATTTCCGAGGAAATAATTTCTCGAACGGAACGAGCATTTTCCCGGGCAGCCCGTAAACAAGATAAAATAGAACTGGGATAATTACTATCAAAGGTCAAAAATCGGATCACATTTTCTGCGGTCGCCTCTCCATAACGTTCTTTAAACAGTTCTAAATCTCCCGTTGTGACAATAATTGGTTTCCACTGTTGTTGAACACCAGAAGGAGAATCTAATAATAAATTTTGATTAACGTCAATAAAACGAGCAATATTTTCCGCCCGTTCTACATAACGATTTAACCAATAAATAGAATCTGCAACACGACTTAACATATTAAAAATTGTTAATGGTTTACTGTTTAATAAGATGAAGCCACCCCCAAAAAATCCATGAAATCCGATCACAGATTTATTCACATAAAACCCAAGTATCCTTAGTCCCTCCTCCTTGAGAAGAATTAACAACTAATGACCCTTTTTTCATCGCCACCCGGGTTAATCCCCCTGGATGAACATAGATATCCTCACCATATAAAATATAGGGTCTTAAATCAACGTGACACCCTTCAAAAGTATCTCCTAATAAGGTTGGAACGCGAGATAGAGATAATGTTGGTTGTGCAATATAATTTCGGGGATTCGCCTTGATTTTTTGGGCAAATTCTTGACGTTCTGCTTCGGTAGATTGGGTTCCAATTAACATCCCATATCCTCCCGCTTCATTCGCCGCTTTAACGACTAATTTATCGAGATTATCTAGCACATATTTCAGTTGTTTAGGTTCCCAACATAAATAGGTCGGAACATTGGATAAAATTTGTTCTTCTCCTAAATAATATTGAGTCATTTGGGGAACATAAGCATAAATCACTTTATCATCTGCAATTCCAGTTCCCAAAGCATTCGCCAGAGCAACCCGACCATTTCGATACACTTCCGTTAACCCGGGAACCCCTAACATTGATTCAGGATTAAAAACTAACGGATCAATGAAATTATCATCAATTCTGCGATAAATCACATCCACCCGTTGTAAACCCTTAGTGTTTCGCATCTGCACATAGCCATCACTGACCACTAAATCCCGTCCTTCGACTAATTCTACCCCCATTTGTTGGGCTAAAAATGAGTGTTCAAAGTAGGCGGAATTGTACATCCCCGGAGTTAAAACAACAACCGTCGGATTAGTAATATGATCCCCCACTAAATTGAGCAAGGTATCTAATAAATGACTAGGGTATTCATCAACGGGTTGAATCCCTAATTTAGCAAAAAGTTGGGGAAATGTGCTTTTCATTACCCGGCGATTTTCTAAAACATAGGAAACCCCCGATGGACAGCGCAAATTATCTTCCAGAACGTACCATTTTCCCTCTTGATCTCTAACTAAATCTGTACCTGTAATATGACACCAAATTCCTTTAGGAGGTTTTAACCCCATACAGGGTTTAAGAAATCCTTTAGAAGACAGGATTAATTCTTCGGGAATAATTCCATCTTTAACAATTTTTTGTTCCCCATAAATATCATTAATAAATAGATTTAATACATAAATACGTTGCTTCAATCCGCTTTCTAAATGAGACCATTCTGAAGCAGAAACAATTCTAGGAATTAAGTCAAAGGGTAATATTCTTTCTGTTCCTTCACTATCATTATAAACGTTAAAAGTTGCTCCTAATTTCATCATTGCTGTTTTAGCCGCTTCCTGTCGAATTTCTAAATCCCCTGGGGATAAAGAATTAATTCGATCAATTAACTGGGCTGCATAGGAACGAGGTTGTCCTTTCGCCACAAACAGTTCATCGTAAAATTCACCCGGATCGTAAGATTGAAATTGCACAGCCTTTAGCCCCTATCTTTTAGAGTTCTAGTAGTCACCAGAAAGGTCAGAACATAGAATCGTGCCGAAACCTATATGGTACATTATTTCTGTTCTCTGTTTCCTGTGCACTACTATACTTGAAATTTGACATCCTCCCCGCCGCGAACGGGCAGGAATTCCGTACATTTCAACAAATCAAAACATGATAACGGTTAACTGTAGCTTTTGATACTAATTTATAAAGCCTTAATTTTAACTTAACCCACCGTTGGGAGGTACTGAAGTTATTGGCTGAACACAAATTCTACAATTATTGGCCAGGTACTCAGGGGAAAGGCAAATTCTTGAATTGGGACTGGACTGGTCTTTGATCAATAGCAGTTTGGATCACCTTGCTTGTTTTTGGGTATAGTAGTATCCTAGCCAATGTATTTGTCTTCAGACAAAGATGTGAGCGCAAACAGTGATGGATTTAGTTGACATTTGGATTGACGATTCAAAATAAGCAACTTATAGTCTATAAAATCCTAAACTAATATTTTGGGATTTATTCTGTTTAGTTAAGATTTGTAATACATATCGTGAGAGAACTACGTTAGGTTTCGATAAAATAGGAGTGATTGTATGGCTTTCGGCAATTTAGTGGTTACGTTAATTATTGGATTCGTGGTAGGTGTAGGACTTGCCTACTGGTGGTTTGACAAACAGATCTCCAATCAAAAAAAGAGTATAGAGGAAAACAATCGTCAGCAACGAGAGGAACAAGACAAATTATATCTGATTCGGACTCAACAAACTATTCAAGAGTCAGAACAAAAATATCAAAATCAACTTCAGCAAGCAATAGAAACATCGGAAAATCAATATCAAGCTCAACTTGAACAGATGAGTGTGCAGTTACAGGAGAAAGATACTCAAGTTCAACAACTGAATCAATCTCTTTTTGAATCTGAAACTCAGGTTGCACAACTGACAGAACAATTGCAAGAAAGTGAAGCTGAAGTTATAAAACTCAATGACTTTTTGATTCAGTATCAAACAATGTTAGAGGAGGTAAATTCTGAATTAGAAGCCAGTCAAGCACAGGTGAGTCAGTTTTCTACAAATCAAGCGGTTGAATCTGAAATTCAACCAGAATCTCCGATTTTAGCATCTCCTACCATTGAAGAAATTGTAGAAGAATCTCCGATTTTAGCATCTCCTACCATTGAAGAAATTGTAGAAGAATCTCCGGTTTTAGCATCTCCTACCATTGAAGAAATTGTAGAAGAATCTCCGGTTTTAGCATCTCCTACCATTGAAGAAATTGTAGAAGAATCTCCGGTTTTAGCATCTCCTACCATTGAAGAAATTGTAGAAGAATCTCCGGTTTTAGCATCTCCTACCATTGAAGAAATTGTAGAAGAATCTCCGGTTTTAGCATCTCCTACCATTGAAGAAATTGTAGAAGAATCTCCGGTTTTAGCATCTCCTACCATTGAAGAAATTGTAGAAGAATCTCCGGTTTTAGCATCTCCTACCATTGAAGAAATTGTAGAAGAATCTCCGGTTTTAGCATCTCCTACCATTGAAGAAATTGTAGAAGAATCTCCGGTTTTAGCATCTCCTACCATTGAAGAAATTGTAGAAGAATCTCCGGTTTTAGCATCTCCTACCATTGAAGAAATTGTAGAAGAATCTCCGGTTTTAGCATCTCCTACCATTGAAGAAATTGTAGAAGAATCTCCGGTTTTAGCATCTCCTACCATTGAAGAAATTGTAGAAGAATCTCCGGTTTTAGCATCTCCTACCATTGAAGAAATTGTAGAAGAATCTCCGGTTTTAGCATCTCCTACCATTGAAGAAATTGTAGAAGAATCTCCGGTTTTAGCATCTCCTACCATTGAAGAAATTGTAGAAGAATCTCCGGTTTTAGCATCTCCTACCATTGAAGAAATTGTAGAAGAATCTCCGGTTTTAGCATCTCCTACCATTGAAGAAATTGTAGAAGAATCTCCGGTTTTAGCATCTCCTACCATTGAAGAAATTGTAGAAGAATCTCCGATTTTAGCATCTCCTACCATTGAAGAAATTGTAGAAGAATCTCCGGTTTTAGCATCTCCTACCGTCGAGGAAATTATAACATTACCCACGACAAATATTCAAACAGAAAATATCACATTACCTCCAACCAAAACTTCATCAGAAGAAGAATTGATTCAACAAATTTCAGCAATTGGATCATCAGGAAATTTTGGATCTACTAACATATTAACTGGATATTTACAACATTCTAACCCTCAAGTTCGTTATGCTGTTGCTTCAACATTAGGGAAACTTACAGCTTCCGGTCGATTAAGTCGAGAAGTCCAACAAAGCATTCCTCTTTTAACTCGATTAAGTCAAGATATTGATCCAAGTGTTCGTCAAGAAGCGATTATTGCATTAGGAAAAATACCCTCTCATCAAGTGATTCCGATTTTACAGAAAGCACTCCGAGATCCTCAGATTTCAGTCGCACAATCGGCTAGTATTGCATTAAACAAATTCAAAGTTTATCGCGTTCAGCCGAAATCTCAGCCTAAATCTCTAATGTTGAGAAAACCGAATATATCCAGCAATCCTAAATAGATTGTAATACCTATTATTTGTGAAGTTGCCAATAATTTATCCCCCCCAAAAACTATTAAAAAAAAGGGGGGAATAAATTTTACCACCATTAAAACATAGCACTTAATCTATTAAAAATAAATGCTAAAACGGCAATACCGACAATAGCAATTAATATAATTAATAATAATAATCCCCCCAATAATAGAAAAACAAACCAAGGATCGGCTTTTTCCCCCAGTTCAGGGGAATTAACGTAATCTTCTAAAAGTTCAACGTTTTTAACATTAGCTTTCCAAGCGACATCAAAAATATCTCCAAATACCGGGACAGTTCCCGTAATAGTTTCTAAGGCAATATTGGATACCATTGTAATTAAAGTTTCCCTGGGTAAACCCAACTTAAATGCCTCAAATACAATATAAATAGATAACACTCCTCCTAATATATCCCCACCCCCAGGAATTAACCCTAAAATCGGATCAATTCCCAACCCAATTGATGTACCAGGAACTCGAATAGCATTATCTAAAAGGGTACTCAGACTTCGCATTCTGCGGACAATAATAGTTCTTTCAGGATCAGAATTTGAGGGTTTTATAGATTTCATTTTGTTTGTATTTTATAATAAAAATTCCCCCCTACTTAAAATAAAGGAGGGAGGAATGATGGTGCTAAAGCACAACAACGAAATTATTTAGATTCGGTGAAGTCAGCATCAATCACATCATCACCGCCCCCTGGGGGGGTGGAACCGCCAGCACCAGGGCCACCGTCTTCAGGAGGAACACCGCCACCAGCTTGTTGATAGATATTAGAACCCACCGCAAATAACGCTTGTTGTAAATCCGTAGTTAGGGTTTTAATTTTATCATCATCATCCTGGGCGATCGCTTCCCGCAATTCCTTCACCATCCCTTCAATCTTGGTTTTATCGGCTTCGGGAACCTTATCACCTAACTCTTGAAGCTGTTTTTCCGCTTGATAGGAAAGGGTATCGGCTTGGTTTTTGCGTTCAATGCGTTCCCGACGTTCTTTGTCGGTGGCGGCATTTTGTTCAGCTTCCCGTACCATCCGTTGTACTTCGTCATTGGGGAGGGTAGACGCGCCCGTAATACTGATAGACTGTTCTTTTCCAGTCCCCTTATCCTTGGCGGTAACGTTCAAAATCCCGTTGGCGTCGATATCAAAAATCACCTCAATTTGAGGAACACCACGGGGCGCGGGGGGAATACCATCCAGGCGGAAAGTTCCCAAACTCTTGTTATCGTTCGACATTTCCCGTTCCCCTTGGAGAACATGGATTTCTACGTTAGTTTGACCATCCACCGCCGTTGAGAACACTTCCGATTTCTTAGTAGGAATAGTAGTGTTACGCGGAATAATTTTAGTCATCACCCCACCGAGGGTTTCCACACCCAAGGACAACGGAGTGACGTCTAACAGCAGAATGTCTTTAACTTCACCTGATAACACCCCAGCTTGAATAGCAGCACCTAAAGCCACCACTTCATCGGGGTTAACGGTTTGGTTTGGTTCTTTACCCAAGGCATCCCGAACTAATTTTTGAATCGCAGGAATTCGGGTAGAACCTCCGACTAACACCACTTCATCAATATCAGATTTCTTCAGTTTAGAATCAGTGATGGCCTTCTCAACGGGCGTCAAACAACGGTCAATTAAATCAGAACATAACTGCTCAAATTTTGCCCGGGTTAAGGTCATATCCAGATGTTTCGGGCCATCTTGGGTCGCCGTAATAAAAGGCAGGTTAATTTCGGTTTGGGTAACGCTAGACAGTTCTTGTTTAGCTTTTTCCGAGGCTTCGGTTAACCGTTGCAGGGCTTGTTTATCTTTGCGAAGGTCAACGCCCTCATTTCTTTGAAATTCTTCCGCTAGGTAGTCAACAATTTTCTTATCAAAATCATCTCCTCCCAGGTGAGTATCTCCAGAGGTTGATAATACTTCAAAAACCCCATCGCCGACTTCTAAAATTGAGACATCAAAAGTACCGCCCCCTAAGTCAAAAACTAAAATAGTTTCGTTACTTTTTTGTTCTAAACCATAAGCCAAAGAAGCGGCGGTAGGTTCGTTAATAATCCGTTTAACTTCAATTCCGGCAATTTTACCCGCGTCTTTAGTCGCTTGACGTTGGGAGTCGTTAAAATAAGCAGGAACGGTAATAACAGCTTCTCTAACGGTTTCGCCTAAATATTTACTGGCATCATCAACCAGTTTTCTCAACACTTTGGCGGAGATTTCTTCCGGGGCAAATTGTTTATTGCGGGCGGGGGAATCTAATTTAACATTACCACTGCTATCACGCAGCACCTTATAAGAAACTTCTTTAGATTCGTTGTTAACTTCTTCTGATTTGCGTCCGATAAACCGTTTAACCGAATAAAAGGTATTTTCGGGGTTCATTACCGACTGACGTTTGGCAATTTGACCCACCAGTTCGTCACCATTTTTAGCAAAAGCTACCACTGAAGGTGTGGTGCGTAACCCTTCCGCATTAGCAATTACGGTGGGTTTTCCCCCTTCCATCACGGCGACGCAAGAGTTAGTGGTTCCTAAGTCAATGCCTACTACTTTTCCCATATTCTTTAGTGTTCTCCAATTTACTACAAAAAAGTTAGATTCTGTTTGAGGTTAGTCGTTTTAATTCGACTTCTGGACTCGGCGAGTCCAATTTCCATACAGTTTTTAAGATACGATTGCTTATCTCTATACTGCGGGCGGTTTGTCCATTCCTTGAAGGTGTGTTTACCGAACTTGTTTAGGACGGTTTGACTTCAACTTTGGACGGCTGCCCTTTGTTGTTCACATCTACTACTGTAGGAACTGCGATCGGTTTTGGTATTGTGGCAAACCGTATATTTTAGGTTGTAGTTTCCGATATAAATTGTAGTAAGCCCTTTAGGGCTGAGTCCTGAAGGACTCACTACGAGGGGAAAAAGCGATCGCTAAAATCCCAATAAAATAATATTTGATAATATTAGAATTCAGTTGTGATAATATTGAATTAATTGCATCGTCCCATCCTCACCCCAGTCCTTAACCATGAGTCAATGTCTTAACCCCGATTGCCTCCAACCCAACCTCAAAACCACAATTTTTTGTCAAAAATGTGGTTCTAAATTACTATTAAAAGAACGATATCGTGCGTTAAAAATATTAGAACAAGGGGGGTTTGGCAGAACGTTTCAAGCGGTTGATGAATATAAACTGTCTCAACCCTATTGTGTGATTAAACAGTTTTTTCCCCAAGCGCAAGGGACGAATAATCAAGAAAAAGCTGAGGAACTGTTTAAACGAGAAGCTATACAATTAGAACAATTAGGCAAACATCAACAAATTCCTGAATTATTCGCCTATTTTATCCAAGATGACCGTCAATATTTAGTTCAAGAATATATTGAAGGACAAAATTTAGCTCAAGAATTAGCCAAAACCGGGGTATTTTCAGAAACTAAAATCATTAATCTTTTAGTAGATTTATTGCCTGTTTTAGCGTTTATTCATCAAAAACTGGTAATTCATCGAGATATTAAACCGGAAAATATTATTAGAAGAAAGAGCGATAATAAATTATTTTTAGTGGATTTTGGAGCAGCTAAAGCAGCCACTATAACGGCGTTAGCGGTAACAGGAACAGTTATTGGTTCAGCCCAATATACTGCACCTGAACAAGCGATGGGAAAACCGACTTTTGCCAGTGATTTATATAGTTTAGGGGTAACTTGTATTCATTTATTAACCAATATTGAACCGTTTGATTTATTTGATGTCAATGAAAGTGACTGGGTGTGGCGAGATTATTTAACCGTTAAAGTGAGCGATCGCTTAGGTCAAGTTTTAGATAAACTGCTGCAACAGGGAACGAAAAAACGCTTTCAAACGGCTCAAGAAGTATTAGATGCTTTACAATTAACCGTTAAACCAACATCTATACAAACACCCCAGCATGATATTGCATTAAAGTCAGCTAAAGGTGTTAATTATGATCAATTAGAACAACTATTAAAATCTGGAAAGTGGAAAGAAGCTGACCAAGAAACAGCTAAAAAAATGTTAGAAGTAGCAGGAAGAACAAAGGAAGGATGCTTAGATAAAAACTCAATTGATAATTTCCCCTGCGAAGATTTACGCACGATTGACAAACTTTGGGTAAAATACAGTAGTGGTCGCTTTGGTTTCAGTGTCCAGAAGAACATTTGGCTGGAAGCCGGAAGTAAGGTAGACTACGAGACAGAATGTAAGCTTGGCGATCGAGTCGGATGGAGAAAGAACAGCAGTTGGATGGACTACGATGATCTGGCCTTTTCTTTGCAAGCTCCTGTTGGCCACCTCCCGGTTGTAGTTGGCGTGCGTGCGCCTGTTTCATGGCTCGCCTGGTTTCTCGGTGCGTGCGCCTGGGTTTTTGTCTCTTTTTGGGTGTGTTTTGGTGTTTTGGTGACCTTTGGTTTTTTGTTTAGCTTAATATGGCCTGATTTTACTGATATGTTTATCGGGTTGTTGGGTTTGGTGTGTGTGGTGGGCTGGGGTATGGTTTGTTGGTTAGGGCCTTTGTCGGATGGGTGGAGGTCTTATCGCGCGTCAAGGGTGGGTCGGTCTTCTCTCGCATCAAGAACAGCTGTAAGCTTTAATCTCTAACAATTTCAGCCCTTTATCAAGTCGAGTTTTTGGGGGTTCTGTTTGACCCAATTTTCGTTATTTGAGCATTTCGTTACCTGTTAGGGGGTTCAGAAACCGGGTTTCTTAATTGAGCTTTTTGTTAGTAGCAAAAGTTATTGCAGAAACCCGGTTTCTCGGAAGCATTATTCTTAATTTCCACTAATGTCCAATAATTTCCAATTTACTGATGAACAAATCTATCAACAAATTGCTGAAATTATCTCAAGATACAAATTACTAGAATGTGCGGTGAGGCGTTCACGCCTCTGAGTCCTAAAGGACTCACTACGATTTTTTCTGTGGGGTGGGGCGGGTTTACAAAGATTGTTTGTGGGATTTGTCAGATTTTGTCGAACCCGCCCCTACGGGTTTGATCGATTAAAATAGTTAGTTTGATTTTAATAATTAGGTTGAATGATGCAAATATAAATGATATACTGTTAAAAGAAAAGGCACTAGGATGAAAGTAAAAGATATTATTAAACGATTAGAAGAAGAAGGTTGGTATTTAGCAAGGACTAGAGGAAGCCACCGACAATTTAAACATCTTCTAAAGTCTGGTCTAGTCACGGTTCCTGGTAAACTATCAGATGATTTAGCACCAGGAACATTAAACAGTATTATTAAACAAGCTCAAATTAATCTTTAAATTTTAGGAGAAATTAACCCATGAAACGTTATGCAATTGTTATTGAAAAAGCGGCTATGAACTATTCTGCTTATGTTCCAGATTTGCCCGGATGTGTGGCGACGGGTTACACCATAGAAGAAATCGAAACCGAAA
The DNA here is from genome assembly GCA_003609755.1 of Planktothrix agardhii NIES-204. Classification (NCBI taxonomy): domain Bacteria; kingdom Bacillati; phylum Cyanobacteriota; class Cyanophyceae; order Oscillatoriales; family Microcoleaceae; genus Planktothrix; species Planktothrix agardhii. The sequence continues at coordinate 3,910,824 of AP017991.1, read as the reverse complement.
TTAGAGAAGCGATTATTTTTCATCTGGAAGGGTTAGAAATCGAAGGCTTACCGATTCCTGAACCTATGGCTATATCCGAATATGTTGAAGTTTAATCCCAGAAATTATTAGAATTACCCCTACATTTAGGGTTACATCCCCAAATTTGCGTAAGTCCTGGAAAATTAGGACGTATTCGCAACTTAGAAAGATAGTTTGGGCTTGAAATTTGTTTAAGTCCCATTAATACTGTTAGAGGTTTAATTTCTAAGGTAATTGAATCCTCAATTGCTTGAATTGGGCCGAATCCTCCTTGATAGTAATTGTTTCTTTAAAAATAGGGGTAGCAGATGATATTTAATTTACCCATGAATTTGATTAATATTGAATTTGTACAGACTATTTCTGAATAATTGAGACTAACCAAAAAAGACCGTATTGGATTTTAAGATAACAGAATTAGCAAGTCATGGCGAAGACCTCGATTGACAAATGCTCTTTACAATACTTAATATAGGCAAGCTATAACTGATGAAACTGTGGGACAAAGAACGTATGCCGACTTTTTTGCTGGTTTGGTTGGGACAAATTGTTTCGATGTTTGGTTCCAGCTTAACCGAATTTGCCTTGGGGGTTTGGGTGTATCAAACCACAGGTTCCATTACCCAGTTTGCCCTGATTTCTGTTTGTATTCATCTTCCTAACCTGTTGATTTCCCCCCTCGCAGGGGCTATTGTAGACCGTTCGAGTCGTCGCGGCGCGATGATTATTAATGATATTATTGCGGCGGTCGGAACGCTAATTTTAATGGGTTTGGTATTTTCCAACCGTTTAGAAGTTTGGCATATTTACGTTGCGGTGTGCGTGAGTTCCATCTCAGGCGCCTTCCAATGGCCCGCTTATATGGCCTCCATTCCCCAATTAGTTCCCCGCAATGACTTAAATCGTGCTAATGGCATGGTACAAGTTTCTAGGGCGATCGCTAAAATTTCTGGCCCAACTGTTGCAGGAATTTTAGTTAGTAGTATTGGCATTGGTTCGATTTTAATTATTGATTCAGGAACCTTTATTTTAGGGTTAATTACCTTATTAATTGTACGTTTTCCTAAAGTAGAACCTTCAAAATCTCAACAACAACCCCTAAACTTTAAACGACTTTGGCAAGAAAATCTGTCCGCCTGGAATTATATTCTCATCCGTCCCGGTTTAAAAAAATTATTAAGCTTTTTTGCAATAACTTACTTTACAGAAGGAATGCTTGCTATTTTATTCTGGCCGGTGGTCTTAACCTTTGCCAGCAGTAAAGAATTAGGATTGATTTTATCAATTAGCGGTTGTGGAATGCTCCTCGGAAGCCTCGCTGTCAGTGTTTGGGGCGGCCCTAAAAACCGAATTAAAGCAATTTTATGGTTAGTCGGTTTACAGGGTTTATGTCTTTGTTTAGGCGGGTTTAGACCTTCGGTTTTCTTGGCTGGAATTGGAGGATTTGGTTATTTATTTGCCCGTCCCTTTATTGTTAGTAGTAACCATACAATTTGGCAATCTAAAATCCCCTTTGAATTACAAGGACGGATATTTTCTTTACAAAGTGTTGTTGAGCGATCGCTTTTAATTCTATCCCATTTAACCGTTGGGCCCTTAGCCGATCGAGTATTAGAACCCATGATGAAACCCGGTGGACTTTTAGCAGATAGTATCGGTCAAATTATTGGAGTCGGCGCGGGACGAGGAAGTGGGTTATTATTTATGTTAATTGGTATCCTCAATATTGTAGCCGCTTTAATTGCCTATCAAATGCCTCGTTTACGTCGAGTCGAAAAAGAAATTCCCGATGCGATCGCGGTCATCAGTTAACAGTTATCAGTTATCAGTTATCAGTTTAAGAGTTATCAGTTAAACTGTATATTCACGCAGCGCACTGAATTATGAAAATTTTGCAAATTGTTCCTTCAATTTCTTTAGTATATGGTGGCCCCAGTCAAATGATCCGGGGTCTATCTTCAGCGTTAGGAAAACTAGGAGTTGAGGTGACGGTTTTAACCACTAATTCTAATGGCGATCGGGGACAACCGCCCTTAGATGTTCCTTTGGATATTCCCGTACAGGAAAAGGGTTATCAAATTCGCTATTTTCCCTGTTCTCCCTTTCGTCGTTATAAATTTTCTTTAGATTTATTAAAGTGGCTAAAAAAACACGCCTCTGAATATGATTTAGCCCATATTCATGCCTTGTTTTCTCCCGTAACTTCGGCGGCGGCAACCGTAGCCCGTTATCAAAAATTACCCTATATTTTACGCCCGTTAGGAACCCTTGACCCCGCCGATTTAAACAAGAAAAAACAGTTAAAAAAAATCTATGCAGCATTATTAGAACGCCCTAATCTTGCCGGGGCAGCAGCGATTCATTTTACCAGTCAAGAAGAAGCTAGAATATCTGAACGATTTGGAGTCAAAACCAACGATTTAGTGATTCCTTTAGGCGTCACCTTACCCGAATTAACCCAAACTCCCCAAGCAATTTTATCCCATTTAGAAATCAAGCCAAATATTCCAATTATTTTATTTTTATCTCGAATTGAACCCAAAAAAGGACTCGATATTTTAATTCCCGCTTTAGAAAAAGTCTTAAAAGCCGGATTAGAATTTCAATTTATTTTAGCAGGATCTAATCCCCAAGATCCCGAATATGAGGCTAAAATTAAACAACAAATTCAACAATCTCCTTTAGGCGAAAAAACTATTATCCCAGGGTTTGCAACTGGAGAAATCAAAACAGCTTTATTAAAAATAGCTGATTTATTTGTCTTACCGTCCTATTATGAAAATTTTGGAATTGCAGTGGCCGAAGCGATGGCCGTGGGAACTCCGGTAATAATTTCTAAGGGAATTTATATTTGGGAAGATGTGGAAAAAGCCCAAGGAGGTTGGGTAGGAAATGGCAATATTGATGAAATTTCAAGTTTAATTGAAACCGCATTAAAAAATTCCCAAGAACGTCAACTGCGAGGTTTAAATGCTCAAAATTATGCTCTAAATTATTATAGTTGGGATGCGATCGCTCAACAAATGATTCAAGTCTATCAAGGATTAATTCTTAATTCTAAACAATGATACAGTAATCCTAAATGATTTGTGATAAAAACCCGTATGATTTTGTGTAGAAAATGCTATAATCTTAATAATTCCTAATAAAAAATAGCTTATGATTCAAGCAATATCTACAACCGTAACATTTGATGAATTTATCGCTGGGTATCCAGAAAGATCGGAATATCACTACGAATTACACAACGGAGAAATTGTAGAAATGCCTAAACCCACAGGTAAACATTCACGGGTTGCAGGTTTTTTGATTGCTGAACTTAACTTTGAAATTAGACGATTAAAACTTCCTTATTTTATTCCTAAAGAAAGCGTGATTAAATCTGCTCGTGATCAGTCTGGATATGAACCTGATGTGATTGTAATTGATGAAGGACGGGTTATAGATAATCCTCGATGGGAAAAAGAATCGGTTATTACTCAAGGAAGTTCTGTACCATTGGTGGTTGAAGTTGTTTCAACTAATTGGAGTGATGATTATGCTTTAAAACTAGAAGAATACGAGATTTTGGGCATTTATGAATACTGGATTATAGATTATTTAGGATTAGGAGGAAGAAGATTTATCGGAAATCCTAAACGACCTACTATTTCCGTCTACCAGCTTGTTGAAGGAGAGTATCAACTCCACCAATTTCGAGAAAATCAACGCATTGAATCACTGATTTTTCCAGACTTAAATTTGACAGCTTTAGAGATTTTTCAAGCAGGTAAATGATGCTTAGCCCTCGTCAAAGTAAAAATACCACTGATAAATGCTATATATCGCTTTTATTCAGATATTTTAGCACCATATACCTCATAAAAGTATTGATTTAATTCTTGCAAATCTTGATCATTAATAATAATTAGACATAGACTGATCAAATAATCTTCCATCAATCAATGCTCCCGTAATTGCAGAAGATGATATCATTGGTACAGCGATTCCCTGACGGAAATAAAACTGGGAGTTCTGAAATCTGGCTTTTTGCTTATTAATAACTTTATAATATCGAATTTTTTGTTGGTGTTTACCAGTATAAAATCTTGATGTATAATCTCAATATTTGTTAATTTATTGTATTTAAAATTTAACTTATTTACAGAATCAATATTTAACTCATAGGCGGTAATTTCTGGAGTTAATTCCTGTTTAAATAACTCGTCAATAAATACACCCTCACCCGCACAAGGTTCAAGCACAGACAAATTAGAATCACATTCCAAAAGTCCTACCATATAGGAAGTAATATGATGACAATTAGTGTAATAGGCTTGGAAACTATCTTGCTTTCTGTTTGCAGGAGCTGCCATGATCAAAAAGCGATCGCTTTACAAAATCGGCGATCGCACGAGGGAATTATTTAAAGAGAGACCGTAATCAAGTCTTATAAGACAATCACATTCACTGCGGAGGGGCCTTTTTGACCCTGTTCGATCTCAAATGCTACTTCCTGGTTTTCAGCCAGAGTTTTAAAAGTATTGCTTTGAATAGCCGAGAAATGTACAAAAACATCTTTCGAGCCATCAGAGGGAGTGATGAAACCAAAGCCTTTGGACTCGTTGAACCATTTGACTTTACCTGTCAGTTTAGCCATGTTTTGACCTCTAGGGAATGATGATTACAATAACCATGCGATCGCCAATTTTATAGAGCGATTACAGGAGGGAATTATCTGAAGAAAGATCGTGATCAAATCTCATAAAAGGATCACATTCATTGCGGAGGGGCCTTTTTGACCCTGTTGGATCTCAAATTCCACTTTCTGGCCCTCAGTTAGGGTTTTAAAGCCATTGCTTTGAATAGCCGAGTGGTGTACAAAAATATCTTTAGAGCCATCATCGGGGGTAATGAAACCAAAGCCTTTTGAGTCGTTGAACCATTTGACCTGACCTTTAATTTTAGCCATGTTTTAACCTCTAGGGAAATAAAATTAACCTCAAACCATTATTCTATAAGAGTTTGATTGAAATTTTTGGATATGTCTATTATAGTCTAGCTTACTCAAGGATCAAATTCCGAGAAATAAAATAAGAAACCTGGTTTTTGCACTAACTTAATACTAAAACCCTAAAAATCAGAGGTTATACAATGGATACTTTAACAAATCTCAACTCTGACTGTTCTCGCTTCCAAGGAGATAACCGGTGATTTAGCCAATTATAATGGTAACTATTAGAGTTTTATATATGGATACTTTAACAAAATGCTCAAATTCCCTATTCTACAAATTTAATTTATCATGGTTGAATTAATTATTTTATTAGCTTCCCTATTGGTGGCTTGGTTAGTGTTTACCTGGGTAGTTCAGGTGTTGAAAGCCAGTGTTAGTACAGCAATTGCGATCGCAGTTATTGTATTAATTTTACAACTGGTATTTGGAATTGGGCCCCAGGAATTATTAGACCATTTGATTCAGTTACCGCAAAGGTTATGGGATTTAGTTGTTAATCATCGTTTTTGAGGGAAAATATAATAAATATAATAAGAGAGTCCTGAAGGACTCACTACGGGTTAGAAGTGGAATTTTAGTCGATCTGAATGATTTTGATTTAACTGTTTGTCTAGGGTCTGCCAGTCTTCTTGTTCAATATAATTGGTGATTTGATCTAGGGTTTGTTTGTAGGATTTGAGCGATCGCAATAGGGCTTCCCGATTATATTTTGCCATCATTAATCCTAATTCTGGATTTCCCCCCCCGACCCGACTGGTATCCCTAAATCCTGAACTAGCAAAATAGTGGGCTAATAGATCAACATCGGGATTATTTTCTAATCTTAAAGCCGCAATTAAACTACCACTAATAATTACAGGTAAATGGGAAATCCAAGCTACGGCCCGATCATGTTCTTCTGGTTGACAATGGTAGATTTTAGCTTGTAATAAATTTACAATTGATTCTACAATTTTAATTGATTCGGTGGGGGTGTTGCTAGTCGGTGTAATTACATAGGGTTTATTAATGAATAAATCATGTTGGGCTGCGTTAATTCCGGTTTCCGTATTCCCCGCCATCGGATGTCCCCCGACAAAATTCGGCCATAGGGCGGAACAAGTTTCTACAATTGGTTTTTTCACAGAACCCACATCGGTTAAAATAGTATGGGGTTGTAAATGGGGAATTAATTCTATAATGGTGGGAGCGATCGCAGCAATAGGGGTACAAATAAAAATAACGTCAGCTTGACCCATCAAAGATAAATCCACACTAGCTTCATCCACAACCCCGCGTTCAACAGCAACCTCGCAGGTTTTTTGTTTAAGACTGATACCCAGAATGCGATAGGATGGGGGTGGAGATGTCGCGGAGTCAGATTTGTGAATTTGGGTTTGGGTTTGTTGTCGATGACTATATAAATCTAAACCGAGTGATCCGCCAATTAAACCCAATCCAATAATACCAATATTCATAGATAAAGACTCCACTCAAATTATTAGGGAAAAGCGTTAGTGAATCTATCACTTAAAGCTCAATTTTAGAATATTTTTGTCAAGTTTAGTTAAAGCTGGTTAATCGGTGATTAAACTATTCAGCATTAACTGGAATTTAAAAACGATTGTTTAAGGTTTGAACTAATATTCTTAGAGCAATTTCACCCTTTTTATAGGTAGATAAATTCTACCCCATTTTGTTATAATTTTCTATAATCAACCTCACTAATTTGGAGAGTTAGAAGGCATGGATATCGAAACCGCAATTAAACAGTGTTTAAGCCATAACTAGAGAATCAATAATCATTCATTTAATTAGGGTTAAAGGATTACTATTATGATTGAAAGTGAATTAGTAAAAGTCTACCAAATTGTTAAAAAATATCAAGAAGGGGAGAGGGATTTTAGTGGAATTAACCTGAATGAAAATAATTTAAGCCGGATTAAAGCGAATTTAATTCAATCGGACTGGGTAGGGGCGGATTTATCGGGAGCTACCTTAACCGGAGCCAAACTTTATAATGTTCATAGATTTAGTTTAAAAGCCGAAGATCTTAAATGTGAATGGATTGATTTAAGCCCCCATGGAGATCATACTCATGTTGTAAATTTTAATCCCGAAACCCTGAAAAAGTTTTTTAATCAAAGTCTTCCCTTGGTGCAAATTTTTGTGGATGCTCCGTTGGATTTTGAATCTAAGAAGAAAATTTAGGAAAAAATCGAAAAATTCAAATTTTAACTGCCATGAATCAAGTTATTGTTAAGGCGAATGAATTTAAACTCTTAGTTAAAGAAAGTCAAAGTGATTCTCGGTCTATATTTTTTAAATCCGCCACTCAAACCCTATTAAAAAATAGCAGTCAACAAAGTTTAATGGTTCATAATAATGCTAATTTTGGTAAACGATTTGATGACCTATCTAGTCGTCAAACCGATGCCGATTTAACTCTCAATTCCCGTCAATCTAATCTACCCGATTTTAAAGAAGTGATTGATTTTATCGAAAGTTTTGATTATCTTAGTAATTGAGGATGAATCTAACCATTACTGTTTGTATTTTTGAACGAATTTGATAGAAGTTGAAGTCCATAACTTACTGCGAAACCTGCTCAAGTCCAAAACCGAAGCCCTGTGGCCCCATCATCTGACGATGGCCCGCATAGTGGCTAGGGCGTTACGTTTGGGACGGGATGCTTTAATTCAAACGGGGATTCCCCCCAGCCACGATCATCATTCCTATCGGTTGAGTTACTGGATACCATTATTAGTCTGGCATCAATCGGTAATTGTGGTGGCGCCCGATGGGATTTTGGACGAACTCCAACGACTAAATTTACAACCCTGGATTAATCCAGAAACCCTTAACCATCCTGATCTAATTGCCAATAAACCCATTCTCCGAGGGGATTCCTGGCCTGATGATAGCTTTTCCGGGGTTTTATTAACAACACCTTCAGCTTGGTTATCCAGTCGCTTCAGGGATGATCACAACTTTCCTCAGCAAGTCCTGACTGTGATTGATGGGGTCGATGATTTGGAAACCTGGACACGCCAAACCCTAACGGTTAGTTTGCATCCCCAGGACTGGAATCATCTCATGGAACAGCAACCCGAACAGGGGGAAACCATTCGAGATACCCGGATACACCTAACTCGGATTTTGTTCCAACATCCCCCTAATCCCTATCAATGCTATGTTTTGGACAATCCAGAACAGGAAATGATTGAGCAACTGTATGGAGTTATCGATCCCCAGTTGTCTGAATGGCAGGGGTTTTGGCAACGTTGGCAACGACCTGGACAGTTAAAATGGGCCGTGGTGGATCGGATATTGGGAACCTTTTCTCTGTTTTGTGGCCCGGTGGATGTGGCATCGGAGTTAGGCCCTATCTGGCCCCAACAGCCCGTGGTTTTGATTGGAGGAGCTTTGGATTTAGACAAACAGGCTCCGATTTATCGCCAAGCGGTGGGACTCGGAGAAATTACCGGGGTGAAATTTACCCCAGATCGACAAAGCCAACTGATCCAACTTTATATCCCATCGGGTTTTCCTTTACCCAATACTCCTCAGTATCAATTGACTTTGATTAAAGAGCTTTATAATATTTTATATATAAGCTTATCAGTACAAGGATTCAGTGTTTTATTAATTGGAGATGTTCCGTTAAAAGCCCAAGTCAGTACAGCGATGGCGGCGGAATTTGGTTCTCGGGTACGGGTAGAAACCACGGATTTGCCGGAAAATGCTGTTTTAGTGACGGGTTGGGAGTTTTGGCGACAACATCATGGCCGTTTACCTTCACCCCATTTATTAGCGATCGCTACCTTACCTATTCCTTCTTTAGAAGATCCTTTAGTTGCCGGACAGGTCGCCTACTATAAACAACGACATCTGGATTGGTTTCGGTTTTATTTATTACCCCAAGCATTAAGTGAACTCCAACGGGCCGTTGCTACGGTGCGGGATAGTCAGGGGGTTGTAGCCCTATTTGATAGTCGGGTCTTACATCGCAGTTACGGAGAACAGGTCTTAACCGCCTTGAGTCCCTCCGCCCGGATTAATTACTTAGATCGGTTGTGGTTAGTTCAGTAGCCATTCCCCCTTGTCCTGATTCAAAGATTCGGATCAACTCCTAAACTTTTCAACCGTTCTTCTAAGGCTTTTAATCGAGCTTCTGCTTGTTCAGCCCGTCGCTTTTCCTGTTGTAATTTTTGCCCCAATTCTACAAAGGTTAAAAACCGTTCTGCCGTGGGGGTAAAAATTTGTAATTCTTCAGCCATTTCAAAACGAACTCCTAAACGGGGACTTACCCAACCTTGAATTTCTTCAATAATTGTTAATTTTCCATCCATTATTTGCCACCCGGCAAAATCCACTTTTTCAGGATCATAAAGATAATATTCCTCCACACCATACCATTGATAAAATTGCAGTTTAGCCGCCATTTCTTTAATTGTATTTCCAGGGGAAAGAATCTCAAATACCACTTGGGGTGGGATATTATCTTCTTGCCATTGTTGATAGGAACCTCGATAACCCTTGGGGCGACCAAAAACCACCATAACATCCGGGGCGCGACGAATCGTATTATTTCCTTCAATGGGATACCAGAGTAAATCCCCCGCTACAAATACATTAGAATTGTCAGCAAATAATAGATCTAAATTTTCCTTGATGGTAACAATCCATTGAAATTGTCGGGTATTATCAGCCATTGGTTGACCGTCAGTATCCGAATAAATAATCGTGGTTTGGGTTTGGGATGGTCGTTGTTGAATCATTAGGATTTTTCCCTGGGATCAATGATTTTTGGGAATCCGTTATTTTAAAAAATTCTAACAATTTAAAGCGCCTCCCAGACGGGAGGACAACTTCAAAATTGATTAACTCGCAACCGGATTAGCCGCCGAGGGACGACGGTTAATTACTTGGTCAATTAAACCGTAGTGCATAGATTCTTCCGCCGACATGAAGAAATCCCGTTCTGTGTCGTCTTCAATGCGGGATAGGGGCTGACCCGTGTGGTCGGCTAAATGTTGATTCAGGCGTTTTTTTATATACAAAATTTCCCTGGCCTGAATCTCAATATCCGTCGCCTGTCCTTGGGCGCCCCCTAACGGTTGGTGGATCATAATCCGCGAATGGGGAAGACTCATCCGTTTACCCTTGGCCCCCGCACTCAACAGAAACGCCCCCATACTAGCGGCTAAACCCAGACAAATAGTGGAAACATCGGGGCGGATGTGGTTCATGGTGTCAAAAATCCCTAAACCCGCCGACACCGAACCTCCTGGGGAGTTGATGTAGAGGTAGATATCTTTTTCTGGGTCTTCAGCATCGAGGAACAGCATCTGGGCCACAATTAAGTTAGCTAAATCGGCTGTTACCTGTTGTCCGAGGAAAATAATTCGATCGCGTAATAGCCGAGAATAGATATCAAAGGCTCTTTCGCCACGACCCGATTGTTCAATAACGGTTGGGATCATAACATTTTGCTGCTAATGGTCATTCTTTGATATTGTAGCGATTTCGGGTTTCAAACTTTCACAAACCATTCCTGACGGTACATCAAATAGGATACTAGCCACCAAAATATTAGGGTAGCGATCGCAAAGGCTAGAGATCCATTCATCGCCCCGAACCCCGACTGGAATAGGGTTTCATACAGCCAAGTTTTCGCGCTGGGGGCCTGGGGAGAATCGCCAATTTTAATTAAATTTAAAATTCTCCCGACAAAACCAGAAGCCACAAATATTGTTAGGGCGTTTAATCCCATAACTTTAAAGGGAAATCCCCATTTTTTCCACCCTCGGACTTCGATGGTTTCATAACAGAATGCGAGTAGTATTAATGACCAACCCACGGTAACTATTACAAAGGAACTTGTCCACAGGGATTTATTCAGGGGAAACAATTCCGCCCATAAATAACCAATCACAAAACAACTAATTCCAAATACAACTAAACTGGCACTGGTATCAGTTCTAATTGGTTGTTTTCTAATCCAATTTCCGGTTAAATAACCTAATATAACCGTAACCACGGCGGGAAAGGTACTAAAGAGTCCTTCGGGATCATAAAATCCTCCTTTCCACAAATGTTTTTGACCTAAAATTAGGCGATCAATATAGGCGGCAAAATTTCCTTCCGGGGTGAGGTTTCCGATTCCATAACCCGGAACAAGAACGAATTGCATCAGAATATAATAGCCTAATAAAATCCCGCCACAGAGTGCCCATAATCCTTTTCTGGAGAGGTAAAAAATTGCGATCGCAGCTAAAAAATAAGCTACCCCAATCCGTTGTAAAACCCCCATAATTCTAATTTCGGCGAGATTATAATAAGGGAATCCATTTAGGAGTAATCCTAATAAAAATAATATCCCAGACCGTCGAGCAATTTGTAGATAAATTGATTTAGGAACAATTGTTTCTGGCGCTCGATATTCTTGGGTATATTTAGACAAAGAAAAAGCCATGGCTACCCCGACAATAAATAGAAAAAAGGGAAATACTAAATCCGTCGGAGTACAGCCATTCCATTCCGCATGATCCAGCCAAGGATAGACATAATTCCAACTACCCGGATTATTGACTAATATCATACTGGCGATCGCAATTCCCCGAAATACATCCAAAGCCTGTAGCCGCATAAGTGCATCCTCAACCTTGGAAGTTATTATTTCATAAATTCCTAATTATAATAAAATTCCGGATCAATTCTTCCTCCATCCTAGATATTAACTTTCACAAAGCATTAACTAGGGGTAAAAAAATCCTGACCCGGTGGGCTATGATTAAATATAGTAATAGTCTATGGACGAAAATAATAGATTCCCATTCGACTTGACACCCTAACCCCATTGAGTTTGAATGTCATATTGAGTTTGAATGTCATCAAGTCCATACCGTTTGTCTACAACCCCATCCGTGAGTCTGAGGATGCTTGTAGCCCCTGATTCACGGAAAATGGTGCTTACACATCAAAAATCATCTAGGACTGTATGAGTTGAGTTGAAATTTTATCCCTTGTAATGGGCTGGTAGACAAATGGAAACAGAAACCAAAAAACGTCGCGTATCAACTAATACGATCGTTCGACGACAGGCGACACCGAAAGAACGAGAGTTAATTCATCTGTTAGCAAATTTAGGCTGTTCTCAAGCGAAATATGGGTTGAGACACGCCACTAGCAAACAGTTAATTAGTCCTGAAGAACGCTTAAGATTAGCAGAATGGCATTACCTTCGTTTACAACAAATTCGCCGCGTTGAACGCAGTTTAGACCCGGTTGCTACCCTGAAGCGAGTCTATTTTAAAAGTAAGTTAAGTCCCCGCAATTTAGAGTCTTTAAAACTATTGTGGGTCGAAGATGAAAAAACCCGGGTTAAACGGGTAGATCCTGAACTCGATGATCTGCTTTGTGATGCTTTGGATAAAGGAGATACTCTCAAGCAAATTTTTCGGATCATTGAGGTCAAGGAAAGACAATTTGCTCGTACTCCTGAACCCGGAAAAATTCCCCTTTGGGTGCAAGAATGGGAAAATTCTAATTATGAAATCAACTACTTTCCCCCATCTTTCCCTGATTGGGCGCAAATCGTTGATGATTAATTAAAAATGCAGCTTGTCCTAGGGCTAGTCCTCCATCATTAGGAGGATTTTTTTGTGACCAATAAACCTGAAATCCTTCTTGACAAAGCCGAGATATTGTGCGTTCAATTAAATATTTATTCTGAAAACATCCCCCACTTAAAGTTATAGTTTTTTCGCCTAATTTCTGACTAATTTCTACCACCGCTTCCACTAAACTATTATGAAATTTAGCCGAAATTAAATTAATCGGTTTTTCGTTAATTTTATCCTCTAATATCCCTTTAATTATTAGTTCCCAATTAAGATAATACCTACAATTATAACTCATATTACCAATATTATCCCCCTTTTCCAAGGGGAGTTGGGGGGTATCTAACCATGCAAACAGATAATATTCATCGGTTTCTAAATTATCAATGGCAAATTCTAAAGCCATAGCCGCTCCTCCTTCAAAACTCACCCTTTGACAAATTCCTAATAAAGCCGCCACTCCATCAAATAACCTTCCCACACTGGAAGTTAAGGGAGTATTTAATTTCCGGTTTAACATCGTTTGCATAATTCTTAATTCCTGGGGTTTGAAAGATTCCATAAACTCTAAATTCATCCCCGAATTAAATAGATCATTTCCCAATAATTCATATAATAATCCTAAAGCAATTCGTCGAGGTTCAGATACCGCTTTATCTCCCCCCGGAAGGGGAAACCGACGAAAAGAAGCAATACGTTGAATTATAGTTTCTGTAACTTGAAAAAACTCTCCTCCCCAAATTGTTCCATCGAGTCCATATCCGGTTCCATCCCAAGCAATTCCCAGCAAGGGAGGTGGTAAATTATGTTCAGCAATGACAGCAAAAACGTGGGCGAGATGATGTTGAACTCGGACTATTGGATATTGATTTTGTTGAGATAAATTTTCTGCAAATTGGGTGGAATAATAGTCGGGGTGATCGTCACAAACAATAATATTTGGTTGAAAATCATAGATATTACTCAGACTATTAATCACTTCTTGAAATGCTGCTAAAGCTAGGGGGTTTTCTAAGTCCCCAATATGTTGACTCAAGAAGGCTTTTTGATTAAATGCGATGGGCTCCGCCCAGCCGAAGGCTATCGCAATTGTACTCTTTAAATGTCCGCCCAAAGCTAAAATTTTTATTGGCTTTTCTATTGACAAATCCCCAGACTGTGATAAACTAAGGTTAGTTTGATATGATGGGGGTCTGTTTGCGCCTATAGAGTCAGGTAGGGAAATCGGTAACGGCGCGTAACCCCTCGCCCGACGCAGCACCATTTCTTGATTAGCAATAATTCTAACAATCGAATCATCAATCGGTCTAACAATCGGGCGGTTATGAACTAAGAAGAAATCCGCGATAGTATTCAGACGAGTCACCACTTCCGCTTCATCAATACAAATCGGTTCATTTGCAAAATTGCCACTGGTTGCGACGATAGGAAAGTTCAATTGAGCTAATAATAAATGATGGATGGGTGTGTAGGGTAACATGACCCCTAAATAGGGATTTTCTGGGGAAGTTACCCCCCCTAGCCCCCCCTTAGTAATGGGGGGAAATGTTTGGTTTTCTTCTCCCCCCCTTAGCAAGGGGGGTGGGGGGGGTCAGACTTTAATTGATTAAAAATCCGACGTAACAAAACAATCGGAGCAGCAGGAGAAGATAATAACTTTTCTTCTAATTCCGAAACCAAACAATCCTGTTTTACTTGTTCTAAATTAGGATACATCACCGCCAAAGGTTTTGCGGGACGGCGTTTGCGTTGACGTAAATTATGCACGGCGGTTTCATTTCTAGCATCAACAATTAAATGAAATCCACCTAAACCTTTTAATGCTAATATTTGACCCGAACGAATAATATCCGCCGCCTGTTTTAGAGCTTGATTTAAACTAGCAATAACCTTACCGTTTTTATCCCATAATTCTAATTGTGGCCCACAAACAGGACAAGCATTAGGTTGGGCGTGAAACCGACGATTTAAAGGATGACTATATTCATTTTGACAATCGGAACACATTGTAAATGTTGCCATTGTGGTATGATTTCGGTCATAGGGTAAATCGCGAATAATCGAATAACGCGGCCCACAGTTAGTACAATTAGTAAAGGGGTATTGATAACGACGATTTTCAGGATCAAAAATATCTTGTAAACAATCAGAACAAGTTGATAAATCTGGTAGAATAATTGCTATTTTTTGAGGATGGTTTGTAGATTCAGAAACCCGTATTTCAAATTCAGAATAACCCACCGGAGGTAACCAAACGATGTCTAAAGTTTGAATTTCAGATTGAGGCGGTTTTTCCTGTAAAATTCGATATTTAAACTGTTCTAAAACTTCCCACAATCCTTCTACTTCAATCAACACCCCCGACACAGAATTATTAATCCATCCCGTTAGGTTTAATTCCATTGCGAGGCGATAAATAAATGGACGAAACCCCACGCCTTGGACTGTTCCTTGAATGGTTAGTTGGAGGCGATGTTGTTGGGAATTGAGATCGAAATAATCTGGTGACATAGCTCAGAATCAGAACTATTATATTATAGCTATATTGGTAAGAGATTGCACAAATTATATTAATTTAGGATAAAATTTATCTAGGTTTGGAGATTTAACCCCCTCGTCATCGGTATAAAATTGTGGTATGAAAGGTACAACATAATTGTCATCTACTAGACCCGCAGGGGTAGAATGATTAGGAAAAATGCTAGAACCAAACTCAAAAGAACACTTTGATTCCCCCAATCCCTTATCCAGTTTAGAATCACCGGATTTCAGCACAAAATCCAAGGCTTTAACCCGATTACCGAAGAAAACGATTGCGAATATAATTTTTCCAGTTGTGGCGATTTTGAGCACATTAATTACGATTTGGATTTGGGTAGAAAATAGTCGCCTGAGCCAACGTTTACAAGCACAACAATCTCGTTCAACAACATCATCTTCCAAAAATCAACCCCTAAATCCCCAGGAAACTGTATTAAAAACCAAAAAATGTTCGGAATGTAATTTAACTGGAGCTAATTTAAAAAAAGCCAATTTAAGGGAAGCCTATTTGTGGAAAGCTAACTTAGAAAACGCAGATTTGAATAATACTAATTTAAGGTTTTCTGATTTGCGGGGAGCCAACTTAGCCGGGGCAGATTTACGAGAGAGTCAACTAGCAAGTGCTAATTTAGGATATGCTAATTTAATCGGAGCGAACTTAAATAACGCCAATTTACAACAGGTTAATTTATGGCAAGCTAACTTAAAAAATGCTCAACTCAATAATACTATATTTATACAGGCTGATTTACGTCAAGCCAATTTAGAATCGGCTAATTTAGAATCGGCTAATTTATTAACCGCTAATTTAACCAAAGCTAATTTAGGAAATGCTATTCTAAATGGGGCTAATTTAAAAGATGCAAACTTATCAGAAGCTGTGTTATGGTTGGCACAATTAGAAAAAGCCAATTTAGAAAAAGCCAATTTAGAAAAAGCTAAGTTAGGCTATGCTAAACTGAATCAAGCTAACTTGAAGCAAGCTCAATTAATTGATGCGGTATTAGAAGGAGCGAGTTTAGAAGATACGGATTTACAAAAAGCCAATTTAAAAGGCGCAAAATTAGAACGAGCTAATTTATTAGGGGCGTATTTAGAACGGGCTAATTTGCAAGAAGCTAATTTGGCGAAAGCAGATTTACGAGGAGCAAATTTACGCGGAGCTCACCTAAAAAATGCCTATTTACAAGGAGCAAATTTACGCGGAGCTAACTTGAGGGGCGCGGATATAGAGGGAGCAAATCTACGGGATGCACAGTTAAAAGGAGCAACAATGCCCAATGGCAAAATTTATATTGACAACAATAAATCCAACCCATTTTTTTAAGATTCAACCCAATAGGGCTGGCTATACCTATCCCCTGAATATAATTAAAAGTATATCGCAAATCAGGCAATCTTAGAATAGGCAATATTAAAATCTGCGGGATATGGGGTTGAAAGTTTCACCCAACTTGTGCTACAATTATGACAGCATGGTTAGAGAGCGTCGAAGAATAGTTTGTCCAAATATTTACTCCCCCAATGCCTAATTTTAACGCCAAAATTAGCACCTTGACTGTGATATTTTTGTTTTCATCTTTATTAACAGTCTGTTCAGCCAAACAACCCGAACATCTGACCCAAATGCAACTGCTAATCCCCTTATATTCCTATCCAACTTGGTATAATTCCCAGACTTATTTTTGGCCAGAAGTTGTCAAAGCAGCCCAAAAAGTACCCGTTACAGCAGTTATTAATCCGAATAATGGCCCCGGTGGAAGTCCGCCCAATCAAGATTATGTCAAGGGTCTAAAGGATCTGCGTCAAGATAATATTACGATCTTAGGATATGTTGCTACTAACTATGGTAAGCGTGATATTCAGGAAGTCAAAAGCGATATTGATATTTATAGTAAATACTACGATCTTCAGGGCATTTTTTTCGATGAAGCCGCGAGTGGAGCGGATAAATTAGACTACTATCAAGAGATATATAACTATACCAAAGCTAAACCAAATTTAGATACCGTTGTACTGAATCAAGGAACTCATCCAGACGAAGGTTATCTAAGTAAACCCGCCGCAGATATTGCTATAATTTTCGAGAATTATTCTAAAGAATGGCCTAACTATCAACCTTCTCCCTATGTCAATAATTATGATCCTAAACGTTTTTCCGGTTTAATTCATACCGTACCCGATGTAGATACGATGAAAAGTCATATTGACAAAGCCGTAGAACGTAATATCCAATATATTTATATCACAGATGATAGCCCCGATAGTCCAGACAAAGACCCATGGAATAGCCTACCATCTTATTGGCAAGCAGAAGTCAATTATATTCAATCCTTAAATCAAAAAAATCAGAGTTCAAAATGACAAATCCTGAGTTGATCATCTTCATAATAGATAGAAGCACCAGAATTATGTTTTTGATAAAGTTCACATAATTTTAAAGCTTCAAATTCTAAACTGGTGCGCCCCGCCAAAGAACGATAATAGAAATAGGTTGGGTCTGATAAAATGGAGTTAGCAATGGCTAAATGCAAGTTCAAAGGATTAATAGCCAGAGGTTGTTTTTCCACAAATACAAATAAATCTGGGACTTCGTAGGGAAACTGAAAATCATCAAAAGTTACCTCGGTCAAATATTGTTTGACAAATTTGGCTAAATCTTCATGCCAACCCGCACGATAATTTTGAGCTAGTTGTTCCGGTGGGGCGACAATAATCCAACGTTTGAGCGGAAATCTTGTGCGAATTTCTAGGCTTTTACGAGCAGCGATTTCATGTTCCAAATAATTAATTTTAGCCGGGGGTGGTAGCAAGAAATTGAAAGCCAAACAAAATAGTAAAATCAAACAAACTATTTCTGAATTTCTTCTCAATACTGGGAATAGAAGCCAACTGATAAATAAAAATACTAGGCCAATGAGTAAACTGAGTCCCACAGGTAAAGTAATCAGAAAAACTCGTAAAAAATCAAATTTTTCTGGAGAAAAAGCAAATAATAAAGCCAACAATAACCAAGAGATGGCAACCGCAGCCAATCCTAAAATCCGGCCCCCCATGACTCCTACTATTCCAATCAAGGCGAGAATCAGTAATACAGGTGCCGCCATCGCCACCATTGCTAAACAACAACAGGTATCAAGTACCGCAGTTGGGCGCAATTTTCTGATATAAACCTTGGTAAAACAAGCCAGAGAAAGAACTAAAAACATCGCCGCAATTTCTTCATCACCCGTAGCCCACTGTCGAACTAGGGAAAAGTTCAAACTTCCGATCAAAGTTCCTAAAACTTGCTGATACCAGAGGGGTAACTGTTGAGAAATTTCTGGAGACCAGGTAAATAGATAGGCTCCTAAACTGAACATTCCCACCCAAGCAACGATATTCTTTTGAGTCAAAGTTTGCAGACTGTAACCGACACTCAAGACCAGCAAAAACCCAAACAGAGGTTGAAGAAACCGGAAAACCTGCATAGCATCGACCGAAGCCAGCAGCGACATCAGAGCAGTTATAGCTGAGAAGACAGGTAAATATTGAACTTGATGTCTAATCTGCTCCCAGTCTCCCGCTAAAAATTGCTGAGTCAGGAGTAAGTTCTGGTAACTATCGGGAGTTGTTAGGCGCATTTCCAGAAGGGGGTGTTCAAAACGCAGTAATAAAGTGAAGCTCAAGATCACGGTTAATGCTAGGATTTTGAGTTTTCTTTGAGGACTGTTAATGGTTTGAACACTGATTATCATTAACAATCTTTTTTTATATTGCTGATAAATAACAGAGAAACTCTTGAAAATCTGTTCCGTAGGGAGTCCTTGGTCAAGTATATCCAGGAATAAAAACAATAACCCCTGAACAAATATAGTTAGTTTTTCCCTAGCCCTTGAACGTTGGGGATAATACCAAACACCAAGTAAAAATGTCGTATACAATACCACCAAGGTTAACCAACTGAACAGATGGAAAGCACTGAGCGTAAAAGTTCCAACTGTTACCACCAGTAGAGTTCGGGCGAAGGCACTCACAATTCTACTGTGCCAATGATGATGATAAGAGCTAGAAAAACTTTTATAAGGCAACCCCAAGAATAAAACAGTCCACAGGGTATACAGCCAAATGGCTGTGATCAAGTCCAGAGCCAATATTTTCATACTTAAAAAAATATGCGGTACTATACCACACTAGCATTAGTTAAATCAAGCCAAATTTTGATTTTTCATGAAACATTCATATAAGAACCCTTAATTCTTATTTTTCTTAAAGAATTGGTAAAGTTAGTCTGGGACTATTGCAATCTTCGGGTAGTATCAACCATGATTAGCTTAAGTAAATACACTGATGCGAACAAGTAGTCGGTTTAACTCAAGGTTAACTGTGAAAACCAGGAAAGAGTAAAGATATGTAAACACCTTTACAGTTCTTTACATAGCTGAGTTGATTCATTTACGACTACTTAACCACTTTTAAAAGTAAAGGAGGTATCTGTGATGCAAACAAGTAAAAAGATATTAGTCACTGGAGGAGCCGGTTATATTGGCTCCCATGTCGTCAAACAACTAGGGAGAGAAACAGATTACGAAATCGTAGTCTATGATAACCTCTCTACCGGATCACCCAAAGCAGTGCTTTACGGAGAATTAGTCGTAGGGGATTTAGCAGACCTGCAAAAATTAGCTCAGGTATTTGCCGAACATCAATTTGATGCGGTTCTGCACTTTGCGGCCAGCATTTCCGTCCCCGAATCCACAGCCAATCCCCTAGCTTACTACGGAAACAACACCCGTAACACCTTAAACCTGCTACAATGCTGTGAAACATACGGAGTCAAAAAGCTAGTTTTTTCCAGTACCGCCGCCGTTTATGGAGAAACCGCCGAAAACCCGGTGCGGGAGTCAACCCCCACCACACCCATCAATCCCTACGGTTACTCCAAACTGATGAGTGAACAGATGATTCAAGATTACAGTCGAGCATCTGGATTAAAGTACATAATTCTACGGTACTTCAACGTTGCCGGAGCCGACGACCGTGGGCAGATTGGTCAAACCAACAAAAAAGCCAGTCATCTGCTGAAAGTCGCTTTAGATGCCGCCTTAAACCGACGGGAATCCGTGAGCATCTTCGGTACAGACTTTCCTACCCCCGACGGTACGGGTATTCGTGACTACATCCACGTCGAGGATTTGGCCGCCGCCCATATTGATGCCTTACGTTATCTCGAAAACGAGAATGAAAGCCACATTCTCAACTGTGGTTATGGTCAGGGGTACAGTGTCAAGGAAGTCTTAGCAAAAGTCACAGAAATGTCGGGACGACAATTCCCGGTGATTGAAATTGAACGACGAGCCGGAGACCCCGCCTGTGTGATTGCTTGTTCGGATAAAATTCGTCAGATTTTGGGTTGGAAACCTCAATTCAACAGTCTGGAGAAGATTGTGAGTAGTGCTCTGGCTTGGGAATTAAAATTAATGTATCCCGAAGAGCTAGTAAAAAAGATGCCCAAAACTCCCCCAGCTTTTGTTCTGGGTACAATCTTACTCCAAAAGCAATTTATTTCTCGGAATCAATTGCAAGTCGCCTTGCAAGAACAAGCTAATACAGGGAAAAAACTGGGGGAAATTCTGTTGCGGAAGTCTATGATTTCTGATCAAACTCTGCAAAACTGTTTGCAAGAACAATTCTATTTAAGACAACGTAATTTATTAGCCAGTTAATCAGAGCAGTTTTGACAAAACCCATTTTAAAAAACCAGAGTCAAATTTTAATTATTTGTTAGCTAACCAGAGCAGTTTTGACAAAACCCATTTTAAAAAACCAGAGTCAAATTTTAATTATTTGTCAGTTAACCAGAGCAATTTAGATAAAACCCATTTTAAAAAACCAGAGTCGAATTTTAATTATTTGTCAGTTAACCAGAGCAATTTAGACAAAACCCCTTTTAAAAAACCAGAGTCAAATTAAAAAAGTTTAGCCACAACTTCAAGTGTAGCAGGGAACAGGCTAGAGGATAGAGGATAGAGGATCTAATACTCTTTCTCTTTAACGGTGCAACTTATTCCCCCCTTCTTTAATCAGATCGGGGGAGGAGTTCCCGACAAATTCACACCAGATTAATATGACTAATCTTTGATTAGTCACTCATTGAGTATCCGTTTTTTATCCAAAATATAGGAGTCATCATGGCAAACCAATACGAAAATATTACCGTTGACGGAAAGCTGACGGATTGGACACAGAATGAGCGCTTAGATTCTGTCTCCGGGACAGGAAAAGCCGGATATGAAATTTACGGCAAATATGCCGCAGATACTTATGTTTTTGCCTTCAAAGCTGATAGTAAGACCATTGGAGCTAATACCACTTTATGGCTGAATACAGACCAGAACATCGGTACCGGCTATAAAATTTGGGGCTGGGCAGGGGGAGCCGAATATAACGTCAATTTTGATAGTAATGGTATCCCGGCTCTTTACACTGGGGGTGAGGACGAAACTAATCCAAGAATTAAAGTTTCCGACCTCGATTATACCTTTGATCCCGACAAAAAAATCGTAGAATTTGCCGTTCCCGTGAGCCAATTACAGGGAACACCCAAAGCTGTCGATGCCTACATTGACATTAACAATACTGACTTTTTACCCGGGAGTTATGCCAGTCAAAAATATACGGTTTCAGCACCAAAAGTTTTAATCCCAAGAACGGATCTGAGTAAAAAAATAGGCATCGTTTATTCAGACACCACCGCAGCCAAATACTTCGATAAAAAAGCCTATACTCAACTCTTTCTGTCCGCCCAATCCCAAGCGATGCAGGCTGGAATTCCGTTTGATATTTTAAACGAGGATGATCTAACCGATATTACAAAACTGGTTAATTATGACAGCTTAGTCTTTCCTTCCTTGCGCAACGTTCCCACCAGTAAACTGCAAGCCATTGAAAACACCTTATCAGATGCCGTTTATGACTATAAAATTGGGATTGTTACCGCCGGAGATTTCCTCACCAACGACGAAAATGGTAATGCTTTACCCGGAGATTCCTATAGCCGGATGCGGAAACTCCTAGACCTGACCAGGGTTGATGGGGGGGGGCCGGTGAATGGGACTCTCACAGCCACAGATGTAACTAATCCAGTCATGAAAGGGTACGCCGCTAATGAGGCGATTCTTAACTATAATAACATATCCTATAACACTTATGGCGACGGTGTAACAGACAATAAGCAACCCACCGTTGTCGCAGATTTAGTTGCCAATGGTAAAAATAGCGAGGCAGTGATTACCACCGAAACCGGAGGCCGAAATGTTCACTTTGCCACGGAAGGGTTTTTAGCCGATAGTAACCTACTTTGGCCAGCATTACAATGGTCTGCGAAAGGGGCTGAACCCACGGTACGACTGAATATGAGCCGAGATCAAGGAATCTTTGTTTCTCGTAATGACATGGATCAGTCTCAGGAAACCTTTGACGTTAATAATGGAATTTACGATAAACTCCTGCCCATTTTAGACAAATGGAATAAGGACTATAATTTTGTCGGTTCCTACTATATCAATGTGGGCAATAATCCCCCAGACCAAACCACGGATTGGAACAAGTCTGGCCCCTACTACCAAGATATGTTAGCCCAGGGGAACGAAATTGGTACCCACTCCTACACCCACCCGGAAGATACCAATCCCCTCAACCCCACCGATCTCGAATTTGAATTTAATCAATCCCAATTGGTGATTGAAAAAAACTTAGGAATTAATGTGACTGGTGCAGCCATACCCGGAACCCCGGAAGGATTCCAAGTCAGTCAAGAACTGAAAAAATACCTGGATTATGTCAGTGGGGGATATTCAGGAGTTGGTGCGGGTTATCCGAATGCCTTTGGCTTACCCTTTAAAGGAGAAGACTATGTTTATTTAGCTCCGAACATGAAGTTTGACTTCTCTTTAATTGAGTTTGAGAAAAAAACGGTACCGGAAGCAGAAGCTGTATGGAATCAAGAATATAACGACATTGCTAGTCATGCCGCCATGCCCATCTTCCACTGGCCTTGGCATGATTATGCCCCAACACTTTGGAATACCAATCCCTCTGGCGCGGCACCTGGTTACACCGAGCAGATGTTTACCAATTTGATCGCTAAGGCTTATAATGCCGGGGCAGAATTTGTCACCGCCAACGATTTAAGCAATCGGATTAAAACATTTGAAAAAGCCAAAATATCTACATCAACTACAGAAAATACGATTACCGCTAAAGTCGAAGCCGCAACCAATACCGACGTCGGTACCTTTGGTTTAAATGTGGAAAAAGGTCAGCAAATCCAAAGCGTTAGTAACTGGTACGCCTACGACGCAGACACGGTATTTTTACCAAAAGCCGGGGGCGAATTTACGATTAACTTAGGGACAACTCCCCAAGATGTGACTCGGATTATTGACCTACCCATGCGCTCAACATTGGAAAGTGTTACGGGCGACGGTCAGAATTTGGACTATACCTTTACCGGGGCGGGAACGGTCAAACTGGATTTGAAGATTCCCCAAGGTCAAGACGTAGTAACAACGGGTGCGGATAGTACCACCCTTAACGGCGATATTTTGGAGATGGTCTTTAAAAACGGAGGCTCCCATACTGCCAAGGTTAGCTTTGGTGTTGCACAAGATCAACCCCCCACGGTGATCAATCCTATTACTGATGTTACCGCCGAGGAAGATGATCCGAGCAAAACCATCGACTTAAGCAATGTCTTTGATGATGTTGATAACGATAAAAACCTGATTGTCAAAACCGTTACAACTAACAGTAACGAGACATTAGTTACTTCTAGTATTACCGACAATACTCTTACCTTAAACTATCTAAAAGATAAATCAGGTACGGCAGATATTACCGTAGAAGCGACATCCAATGGGCTAAAAGTAACGGACACCTTTACTGTCAATGTTAATTCTGTCGATGATGCTCCTAAGGTTGTCAATCCTATTACTGATGTTACCGCCGAGGAAGATGATCCCAGCAAAACCATAGACTTAAGCAATGTCTTTGATGATGTTGATAACGATAAAAACCTGATTGTCAAAACCGTTACAACTAACAGTAACGAGACATTAGTTACTTCTAGTATTACCGACAATACTCTTACCTTAAACTATCTAAAAGATAAATCAGGTACGGCAGACATTACTGTAGAAGCGACATCCAATGGGCTAAAAGTAACGGACACCTTTACTGTCAATGTTAATTCTGTCGATGATGCCCCCACGGTGGCTAGTCCCATTGCTGACGTGACTGCTACTAAAAATGCACCGCAGTCTACTATTGATTTAGCCAATGTATTTGATGATATTGACAACGATAAAACTGCCATTAGTAAGACCGTATTAACTAACAGCAATACCGGATTAGTTACCCCCAGTATTTCTGGAAATACGCTGACCTTGAACTATTTTAACAATCAATTCGGTACAGCAAACATTACAGTTCAAGGTACATCTAATGGCAAAACCGTAGATGATACTTTTACTGTCAACGTCAATGACTCCGTGGTTACTAACCCCAATGATCCTGTAGTTACTAACCCCAGTACACCTTTGAATATTATTAACGTCACCAGCGCCAATAATAATGTTACAGGAACTGCCGGTAATGATCAAATTAACGGTACTGCTGGGAATGAGACCCTGGCAGGAGCAAAAGGGAATGATGTCCTCAAAGGTGATGGCGGGAATGACGTCCTCAAAGGTGGGGATGGGAATGACGCCCTCAATGGCGATGGCGGGAATGACAAACTACAGGGTCAATTAGGCGATGACGGATTAAGTGGAGGTATTGGTAACGATACCCTCAGTGGGGGTGTAGGTAACGATTCACTCAGTGGGGGTGCAGATAACGATAAACTCAATGGGAACGCAGGTAACGACCTCCTCAATGGGGACGCAGGCAACGATACCCTCAGTGGGGGTGTAGGTAACGATAAACTCAGTGGGGGTGCAGATAACGATAAACTCAATGGGAACGCAGGTAACGACCTCCTCAATGGAGACGCAGGTAAGGATACTCTCAATGGTGGAGACGGCGATGATACCCTGATTGGCGTCGATTCTACGAGTGCAACACCCGGAAAAGAAGAAATTGATGTTCTCACAGGGGGTCAGAACAAAGACCGCTTTGTATTAGGAGATTCAAGTCAAGCCTATTACAATGATACCGGATCGGGTGATTATGCTCTGATTTCTGACTTTAAACTGAATAACGATACTATCCAACTGTACGGAAGTGCCTCAAATTATCAATTACAGTCCCGATATAGTCTCAGTGGTAATACGGGCACCGCTATTTGGTTAACAACTTCCGGCTCCAAGGAATTGATTGCTATTGTTAAAGCGGATAAAACCCTCAATTTAACAGATAGTAAGGCTTTCAGTTTCGTTTAGCAGTAAAGGGATGGAACCATCCTAAATCAATGTCTAGCGGGCATCTTGCCCGCAGGACAAACTTTTTTCTCCTCAACCTCCACTGATCATTATTCAATCAAAAATTTTTTCATAATCAAGGCTAAATCATAGCCTGATCTGATCACTTTAAATACAACAAAACCACAATATTAACAAAGGATAAAAGTCATGTTTATATCTACGACTCACAGTATTATTGACCGTTTTCGTGTTAATTTACCCAAAACACCCCTATTTGGAACCGATGGGATTCGGGGAAAAGTCGGAGACCTTCTCACACCATCCCTAGCTCAACAAGTCGGATTTTGGACAGGGAAAATCCTACAAACTGAGAATCAGAAAAAAGGGCCTGTAATTATTGGGCAGGATTCTCGCAACTCCAGCAATCCGTTAGCCTTATCATTATCTGCGGGTTTAAGAGCCACCGGATTAGAGGTTTGGTATCTCGGTTTATGCCCCACTCCCACCGTTGCTTATCTAACTCACATTTCCGAGGCGATCGGTGGGGTAATGATTTCCGCCAGCCATAACCCCCCCGAAGATAATGGAATTAAAATATTTGGAGCCGATGGGACAAAGTTAACCACCGCCCTACAAAAACAGATCGAAACTGGCATCCGAGGAGCCGGGGGAAAAATTGGCTACGAACCCGAACATCCTGTCAAGTATGGATATCAACACGCTCGACCCGAATTATTAAATCAATATCTTCAGTCCCTACAAGACTCCCTACTGCCAACCGTCGATTTGTCGGGTCTGCGGATTGTTTTAGATTTAGCCTGGGGAGCCGCCGTTAATTTAGCGCCCCAAGCCTTCGCCCAAATGGGAGCCGACGTCATTTGTCTGCATAATCAAGCCGATGGAGATCGGATTAACGTCAACTGTGGCTCAACCCATCTCGCCCCCCTACAAGCCGCCGTGCGGGAAAATCAAGCGGATTTAGGTTTCGCCTTTGATGGAGATGCTGACCGAGTAATCGCCGTCGATAGTCAAGGTCGCGTAATTGATGGTGATTATATTCTTTACTTTTGGGGCAAAATGTTGCAACAACAGCAACAGTTACCCGGAAATACGATTGTTTCAACGGTGATGGCCAATCTGGGTTTTGAAATGGCCTGGAAACAGTTAGGCGGGAAGTTGATCCGAACTGCGGTGGGCGATCAATACGTTCATGCAGAAATGATCCAGACAGGTGCAATGTTAGGGGGCGAACAGTCCGGTCATATTCTCTGTCGTCATTACGGTATTTCTGGAGATGGCTTGCTGACAGCATTGCATTTAACCGCCTTAGTCCAACGTTCGGGCTATTCCATGAGTCAACTCCGAGAACAAAGTTTTTCCACCTATCCTCAACTGTTAAAAAATCTGCGAGTAGAAGACCGGGAGCGGCGTTGTAATTGGCAACACTGTGAACCCTTACAAAAAGCGATCGCTAAAGCCGAAACAGCCATGGGAAATCAAGGTCGGATTTTAGTTCGGGCGTCTGGAACTGAACCCCTAATTCGGGTCATGGTCGAAGCAATTAATGCCGACATAGCCCATTATTGGTCTGACAATTTAGTTTCAGCCGTTCAGCAATACCTGTAAATATAAGCAGCAGAAGATTTTGAGAGAGATCACTCTCAAAATCTTCTGAATGACTGCAATTGTTGTTAATAAATCAACCAATTTTTTTAAAAACTCTTTAAAAACACCCTAAAGCTATGGACGCCAGAATTCCTAATCAACCTTCTTCTTTTGAACCCGAAGGAAAAGTTTCCTTGTTTAAAACCGGAGCAATTTCCGGTTCTCACAGCAACTCCCCGTTCATCAGCCTACCCAGCTTTTTAAATAAACCCTATCCTAAATCTGAAGTCGGTTTTGTCAATGAGGGGATGAATGGCGATAGATCCTGGCAACAATTGTTAGTTTTATTCATCATGGCTGTCAGTGTCACCGCCGGAGTTTATTTCGTGCGTTATCGTCTGCGGGAACCCCTACCGATTTTAACTAAATCAGAACAAAATCACCAAATTGGCAAAACAAAATTTACGGGAAAAATCCAACCTGGAAAGACATTTGCGATCGCTTCCTATTATTCATCCATCGTTGAAGATATCAAAGTAGAAATCGGCGATCAAATCCAATTCGGACAACCTTTATTAGTCTTAAAAAATATCGAAGCCGAACGGGAACTAAAACAAGCCAAAAAAGAACAACAAACCCTGCGCCGAGAAAGAAAAGTTGCCCGACAACAACAGCAAGCCTTGAAACAACAGCAGAAAATTGCTCAACAGCAACAGTTAGCGTCTTTAAAGCAAAAAGACATGGATTTGCAAGAACAACAAATGGGTCAACAACAGGAAATCCTCAAGTTAGAACAGAAAATCCAATATTTTGATCAAAATAGTGCCCCCCTACGGGCGAATGCCGCAGAAGCGGAGGCGGAACTCAAAATTGCCCAAAACCAGATGCAGCAAGTCCCCTTACCTCAACGGCAAGATTCTGTGGAACGGGCTGAGGCTCTGTATCAGAAGGCTAAATCTTCCTACCAGCGTTACCTGGAATTGCGGGAACAAGGGGCGGTTTCTGAGGAAAAACTCGAAGAAATCGCAGCCGAAATGAAGGTAGCCCAGGCGGATCTCGACAGTGCAAAATCGGCGATTGCAGCTTCAGAAACCTTTACAGAAGCACAGACAAAACAATCTCAATTGCAAAGTCAACTGGAGGTTGATCAACAGCAACAAGAACTAACGGACATGAAAGCGAAGTTAAAATTAGCTCAGTTACAATACCAACAATTAACCGAACAACGTCAGATTGTTCAACAACAGTTGGCGGAATTGAGAGCTATAGAACTTCCATCTGAATCAATAGAAACTAACTGGTCAGACCCAGAAGAAACGTTGACAGAAATTAAAACGACAGAAGTAATTACAGCGACTCGCTCTGGAGTTATAGTGGATTTACCAGTGGCGGTTGGGAATCAAATTTTTGCCGGGACAAAGGTGGTAGATCTGGCGGAAATGGAAAATCTCAATGTAGAAATTCCCGTGAGTTCCCGTTTAATTAATGCTTTACATCTGGGTCAAAAGGCGATTGTCGAAATCGGCGGGGGAGGCAAAACCCAGGAATTTGAAGCTACGGTTGCGAGAATTAATCCTTTGCCTTCGGAAGACCTGAACCATCAAGTTATTTTACAGTTTAAAAATACTAAGAATGACTTGCTGGCGGGTCAGTTAGCCACAGTTTATTTCTCTGATCAGCAAAACTTAGGGGGAATCTAAATTATAATGACTATGCCGTAAAAAATTCATCCCCTCAATGAGCCGAAACCGCCCTTCTGTACTCTTGACCACTGAAGGTACTTATCCCTTCCACAAAGGCGGGGTGAGTACCTGGTGTCATGTCTTAACCCAAGAACTCCCAGAAATTGATTTTAAACTGTTTGCCATTGTTGCCAACCCTTACCTCCCCCTACGATATAACTTATCAGCCAATGTTAAACAAGTTGTAAAATTGCCTCTATGGGGAATAGATGACCCGGTTGAATATTCTTGGCATTCGCCATTTTCTAATGCAATTAGAAGTAAATTTCAGACGACCCCAAAAGTCATCGCCACTCAATTTTTACCCAGGTTTGAGAAATTTATACAAGCTATTCTTTTTGAAGATTTAGACATCAATCAATTGGGCGAACTACTGTTAGATATTCATAAATACTTTCTACATTATGACTACCATATAACCATGATGTCCGCCTCAGTCTGGTCAGTTTATCAACAGTTAGCCTGTAGTAACTGGCAAATTGAATCGGAGCGAGTTGAACCAACTATTAATGAATTAGCTGAAGCAATCCGTTTACTTTATCGTTTTTTCCTGGCAATTAATATTCCGGTTCCCCACACAGATATCACCCATTCCTCAGCCGCGGCATTTTGTGGTTTACCCTGCGTGATTGCCAAATTGGAACGGGGAACTCCCTATCTATTAACTGAACATGGGATTAATATTCGTGAACAATATCTTAATCTTAACCGTAGTATTCCTTCGGTGTTTGTGCGCCGATTTCTCTATAAAGTTGTGGAAGCTGTGGTCAGACTTAACTATCATTTTGCCGATCAAGTTTCACCAGTTTGTGAATATAATGCTCGTTGGGAAAAATGGTGGGGAGTACCTCCTGAAAACATAAAAGTTATCTACAATGGTGCAGACCCGGAACAATTTCATCCTACACCTCCAGTGCAAAAAGAACGCCCCCAGGTGATGAATATGGGTTTAATTTTTCCCTTAAAAGGTCAGTTAGATTTAATTGAAGCTGCTGCAATTGTGCGGGATAAAATTCCCAATGTGGAATTTCGTTTTTATGGCAAAGCATCCGATGAGGGATATTATGCTGAATGTTTAAGACGGGTAGAAAAATATGGGATTGAAAAAAATATCAACTTTGCGGGTTTTACCAGTGAACCTTGGCGTGCTTATAGTGAAGCTGATGTGGTAGCCATGTCTAGTATTTCGGAAGGGTTTCCCTATGCTGTGATTGAGGCAATGTTGTCTGGTGCTACGATTGTTTCTACTGACGTCGGGGGAGTCAGTGAAGCCCTGGGAGATACCGGGTTAATGGTCAAAGCTGGTCGCCCCCCAGAGTTAGCCGCTGCCATTCTCAAGTTATTAGAATTACCGGAAACTGAACGTCGCCAATTTGGTCAACGAGCTTGCGATCGCGCCTTGGATTTATTTACTCAAAGGCGGTTTTTAGATTTACATTTAGAGAGTTATTATCGACTCATAAATCAACCTGTTTCCGATTTAGAAAACCAGCTACAGGAAGTGGAAGTTTTGAAACATTAAAATTATGATTAATCCCGATGAAAAGCTACAAGAATTAATTAATGCTGTCCAAGAAATTAGTCCTCATTTAGCTAACTATTGGCAAGCCACTGCTATTATTGAATCCCTTGGTTATACAGATAGAATTATCAGAGCAGAATTTGGTTTTGATAATGCTAGGGATTTGGGTCAGTATGTTTATGAATATTTGAACAATGCACCCGTTTCTCCAAAACCAACAAAAAAAGATGATATTTGGAAAACAATATCATATCAAATTCTAACTTTTATTAATGAATTTTCTCAAAGTTTTGTTTATGCCCTGCCGTTGATTATGATGTTAGCAATGGAATATCTCGGTATTGGAGAAAAAAAGCAGGTAATATCACCGGAATTAGCTTCACTTTTTACAATAGTAACCATGGCTAGTCTGACCACAGCAGGTGGATTCGTGCAAATGATTAGTCGCCGAGGTCTATTCTATATGACATTAGGTGAAATTCATCAAGCCCAACGAGTTTCTACTTCCCTATTATCCTTGGGAATTATTACAACTATTTTTCTGGGATTCTTCGGCCTATGGTTTGGATTTTATCGAAGCTTATTTGCCGATAATTATATCATCATTGCTGTATTTTACTACCTGTTACTCAGCATTTTATGGATGTTTTTAGCCGTTCTTTCCATTCTATCCCGATGGAGCGGGCCATTAGTTTTAATTGGGTTAAGTGTATTGTTTCTATTTTTAAGATTACAGTTGGGTTTAGGCACATTAATCGCACAAATATGGGCAATGTTTGTCGGCTTATTAGTGGTTATTGGATTGGTTTTATTTTGGTTTATTAAACACAAAGATACGGATACTGGTTCTCCCGTTCAATTACCTCGCCTCAGTGCGGTAGTATATTTAATGTCCCCTTATTTTGGCTATGGATTAGCCTATTTTAGTTTTATTTTTGCTGACCGTATTGTGGCGGGTTTAACCATTAATCCTGCTTCTGGGTTACTGTTTGCTATAGATATGAAATATCAAAAAGGCATGGATTTAGCCTTGCTAAATTTCTTAATATTAGTGCCATTAGTGCAGTATTTGGGATATATATTTATTAGTTATTGGTATAGTAAATCTAAAATTTTAACCGTTCATAATTTAGCTAAATTTTCCTCTAGGTTATTTTTCCTTTATTGGTTAGCAATTATCATGGCAATAATATTTTTTGGGCTATCGGTTTTTCTGACTGTGGGTATTCTTAGACCCGACAATTGGACACAACCAGAAATAATGCAAGCACTATGGGGCTGTTTAGGCTATTTTTTCTTTGTTCTGGGTTTATTTAATGGATTAATTTTATTTAGTTTAAATCAAGGTTTTGCTATTTTTAGAACATTAATTATTGCTTTGCTTGTGAATATTGTAGTCGGTTACACTTTAGCCCATACAATTTCCGTCTTTTTTACTGTTTTTGGTTTAATAGCAGGTGGATTTGTATTTATGATTTTATCGGGAAAAAAAGTTTTTAAAGCTCTTAAAAAACCTGATTATGCTTATTATTTAGGTGGCTATTAAGTCTATAATAATCCTAGGTAGAACTTAGGAACTTTAACCCCCCTTTTTTTGTAATTGATTATGAAATTTGCTAATCGTTTAGACCTACTACGCTCTAATGTTTTTGCTGATATGGATCGAGCCAAATCCAAAGCAATATTGGCAGGACAAGACTTAATTGATTTATCCCTGGGTTCTTCAGATTTACCAGTTTCTGATCATATTATTCAACCGATCCAAGAATCTTTATCCGATCCAAGTACCCATGGTTATCTATTATTTCGCAATACTCAGGAGTTTCGAGAAACCGTAGCCCAGTGGTATAGCAATCGTTATGGTATTACCCTTGATCCCGAAACCGAGGTTTTACAATTAATTGGTTCCCAGGAAGGAACGGCCCATCTTCCCCTGGCCATTCTCAATCCAGGTGATTTTGCCCTACTCCAAGATCCGGGTTATCCCTCCCATCTGGGCGGGGTCTATTTAGCCGGAGGTCAAATGTATCCGATGCCCTTAGTCACGGAAAATGACTTTTTACCTCTGTTTGAGGATATTCCCGAAACCGTATTAAAACAATCTCGGATGATGGTCTTGAGTTATCCCCATAATCCCACCTCCGCCACGGCTCCTTTATCCTTTTTCCAGAAGGCTGTTACATTTTGCCAAAACCATGATTTAGTGTTAGTTCACGATTTCCCCTATATGGATTTTGTCTTTCCCCAGGGAGAACAAACCATTGCCGAATTAGCCCCATCTATTTTACAAGCCGATCCCAATAAAACCGTTTCCATTGAGTTCTTTACTTTTTCTAAGTCCTATAATATGGGGGGCTTTCGGGTGGGGTTTGCGATTGGCAATGCAGAATTAATTTTGGCTTTGCGCCGGATTAAAGCAGTGGTTGATTTTAACCAATATCAAGGAATTTTGAATGGAGCGATCGCAGCTTTAACCGGGCCACAGGATCATATTGCCCGGAATATGGCGGTTTTCGCAGGGCGGCGGGATACCTTTATTGACCGAATGCAGACTATTGGCTGGAATATCCCAAAACCCGAAGCGACCCTCTATATTTGGGCAAAACTCCCTGAGCCCTGGTCAGAGGATTCTATGGGTTTCTGTCAACAACTGGTGGAAAAAACTGGAGTCGCGGCCTCTCCGGGGGTAGGATTTGGCCAATCCGGTGAAGGATATGTCCGATTCGCCTTAGTTCATCCCCCAGACGTCTTAGCAACAGCAGTAGACCGGATTGCGGAGTTTCTGCAAACCTCTCGACCCGACCTTAACCCTTGATAGGTTTGAGTTTCTACCTCTTTTCTTCCCATCCCTAGCTCTGGCAATATGACCTAGAACCAGGGTTTTTTTCAGTAAATTTACGGATATTCAGGAGCCTTAAACCGACAGGACTTACGCAAGCACGCTATATATAGCATACTAAAAGTAGGCGATCGCATACCAATGATAATAGCAATCACCCTAAAAAGTCCTGATTATTTATTTAAAAATAAACCCAAAAGAATCAAACAAGTTCCATTTTTATCGAAGGACAATTCAGTTCTTTGATTAAATAACTGGACAAAGATTCAGCTTTTAACTGATAGACTGTTTTCTTTGTCAGATGAGCTAATCTTTTCAATTGATTCCAAACTAAAAGGGCACAAGCAATATGATTTCTTTGAATACTAGCTTGACGACACTGGCAAGATTCAATCCCAGTTAACTGCTTAATTTCTCGGTGAAACTCCTCTATTTTCCAGCGAATAGCACAGGTTTTTTTCGTATCCAATGTGGATGCTTGAGTTAAGTCATTAGTTGCTACATATTCCGTTCTGTTGGTAGAAACAATAACCCGAAATAGCTTGACTTTATGAGATTTAGGGAAATTTTTGATTTTGATTAACTTCCCTGATTTTTCTTCAGTATTAGACCAGTTTAACTTTTCAATTGATTGGTATTTTTCTTTTCCTCCTGTGTCATCTACTAAACGATTCTTTTTCAATGGGCAATAATAAATTTTTCCTAATTCTTCAATCATTGCCATTAGTTTTTGTGACCCATACCAGCTATCCATAAGGACTTTTGCGAAGGGGAGTTGTTTTTCTGTCACCAGATTATTCAACATATCAGCTACATGATCTAGTTTGGTTTTATTATCATATTCTGGATCATATATGCGATAATCAATTACCCAAAATAAACCCAGTTCTGGATTAACATAAACACAGTTAACCAGCCCAATACCTGACAGTACACGATGTTCTGTTCCGCTATATTGACGACGGACTAATTCAATTTTTTCCCCGAACCTTTTATCCAATACTGTATCATCAAAAATGATCGCACTATTTTCACTGATTTGGATATCTTTTTTGACATTTTGCCACAAAGATTCCGAGGTGAAATTTTCTTTGGTTAAGTAACGATTTATGGTATCATGGCTAACATTTTCTAAGTGTTTGGCTAAGTTATTTAAGGTATAATTGTTTGGGCTGCTCAATAGATATTGGCAGTAATCTAGTTGGCTAAACGACATATTTTTCACCCCAAATTAACTTAATCAGTTTAGCATAAATATTGACTGTTAAATATCTGTCAATCAGCATAATTTTTGTGTCTAAATTTTATATTGCTGGCGCAAATACTTGAACAATTGGCAGCGTTCGCTGGCTTACTGCACAATATATATAGTGTGCCTGCGTAAGTCCTGACCGATTTAAAATCCTAACTCCGTAAATTTACTGATGTTTAGTAATAGCATTTAAGCCCGAATTAAAGATTTACCTTAACTTTACAAAAAAAACGATAAATTCATCAAAGTTTTATAGACATTTCCCGGGTATTGTTTATAATAGCAATAGATAAAGTCAAGAACACCCAAAGCCAACTGGATCAAAGCGTTCACCAGACTAACTGTTAAACGAGGGTGCTAAAGTTCCTCCCTAAAAGTGGGACTTTAATATATTAAAAAAAACACAGTCAACAATCACCGTCTGAAGTGACATGAATCACAAACCTATCTATCCCAATCGGTTTTAATCAGATTCAGCATCACCGATAGACAAAAATTCTAAAGAAACCTTCTACTTCCTGGAGAAAAGATTATGGCAACTTCATTAAAAAAACTCTTAATTGGCACTTCCGTCGCAGTGGGAATGAGCGCAGTGGCTAGTCTCCCGGCAAAAGCCGCCTCTTTTGACTTTGACAATAGCGAAACCAATTACGCCACCTACACACACAACAGCAACAACCTTTGGATTCAAGGAAATGAAGCTGCCGCCATCAGTGCGCTGACCGATGGTAATCTCCAAACAAACGTTGAACTCAACTACACCAATGAAACCAATAGTTCCAGTGTTGGTTTTACAGCGACCGCCGGAAAACACACCGCTAAAGTATCCAGCGTCACCAGCACCGAATTCAACGCTTTCCAAGGGGAATGGTTAAATGGCTTGTTGAATGCCTATCAACCTCTGAAAAATGTTTGGAGTGCTTCATCAGCAGTGTTTCAAGATGTGGCATTAGGTGTATTTAAGAGTTCAGTCGGCTTTGGAGATCCCAATATTGCTGAGTTCTCCTTAGATAGCACAGGTGCGATGTCGATGAAAACCTTGGGTTTCTTTGACCTCAAGCCAAAAGTTAATACCCTAATTGGTGCATATAGCAACACCCAAATTAATTCGCCCCTTTCTCAAGCCAATGCTGCCCTCGCTACTGTTAATCAGGGGATCAGCACGATTCAAAACAACAATGTATACAAGTCATTAACAAGCGTACCCTATAACAGTCTGAGTCCCAGTCAAAAGGGCGCACTCAATGACTTCAATACCCAACTATCAACATTAAACACTCAAAAAACAACACTGACCGCCGGAATTGCCACACTGACCGCAGCCAAGCAACAGGTTGATTCCTTCACTACTGCTCTGAACGGAATTCAGAACTTACAAATCAGTGAAATCGTTAAAGTTGAACTCAATGGTGTATCAGAGTACGTCTATAACTTCAACGCAGAAAATTCCGGCTTTGTCGCCCTTGACGATGTTGCTGGCAAATCCTACAGTGGAGTCTATTCTTGGAGCAAGGCAGGTACAACCGCCGCAGTTCCCGAACCCTCTACCATCTTAGGACTGATGGCCGTCGGTGGTTTGTTCGGTGCAGCCAAACGTAACGCCAACAAAAAAGCCTAATTTCGGTTTTCGGTAAGTTAATCGGAGAAGTAGAAAAGGAGAGGAAGCAAATTCCTCTCTTTTTTTGTCCATTTGTCTTAAATTCCACTTTCTGAGTTAGATTTGGGCTGAGGGTCTGGGGTTTCCGAAGGTGGAGAAGTTGACTCGGTAGACTCCGGGGGTTTTTGTTCAACGGGATTAGTTGGTGGTTTTTGGGTTTCTGAACTCGGAGGAGAGGACTGTGCTGGAGGTGGAGAAGCGGTTGCTGGAGGATTAGGAGGATTAGGAGATTTGGGAGTCTGGTTATCAACGGTTCTGCAATTCTCCTGAGCGTTAAACTGAAATTGAATTTGATAGGCCTTGGGTGAATTACTCGGGTCAAAGGTCATTTCTCGAACGGCGGCAATCGCAGCATTATCGAGAACCGGATAACCCGTAGCTAATAAGGGTTCTGGCCCTCGTAAAATTTCTCCCCCTGTCCCAGCAACCACCCCAATTAAAGCCTTCCCTGTTAACTGTTGTTCACAAGCCGCCGCCGGATATAAACGGTTGGCGACCATCGGAGACGCAGTTTCTAAATTGGGATAGTCCGTTAGTAAACTATTCACCCAGTTTAAATAAGCCCCTCCTCCTTGTAACATCGCCGTTTGTTGCTCACTGACAACACCTTCAGGAGTTTCTGGTTGTTGGGCTGGTTGTTGGGCTGGTTGTTGGGCTTTAGCCCCTCCTCCCTCTTGCAAACCCTGTTGAAGTCCCGCCAAAATTGAACCTTGAGGATCTTTTGATTGAACATCGGGATTATTTTCAGGAGGTTTGGTATTGGCCGGAGGATTCGGATTATTGTTTGGATTTAAAGAAGGGCTGCAATTGCCATTATTAAACATTGGTGGACAATTAACGTCCTGACCCAATTCTCGGATTAACTGTTGTCGCAAGGCTAATTCATCCCTAGGAGGCAAATTCCCCTGTGGTTTGGCTTGTCCGTGAACTTCAGCCGGGGGAACATTGGAATTACCTAAGCCTAAAGGTGGGCCAGGAATAAAGGATAAAGACGGACTAGAGTTAGGCAAAAATCCAATAGAACCGGAATTCAGGTTATTGGAATTAGACCCCTGGGAACTAACCGTAGGTAAACGATAGGTTGGTAAACCGGTGGAATTACTCGGTGGCGGTAGGGGAATATTAGTGGGCCATACGGGGAGGGATGCCCCCGGCATGAAGTCTGACGGTGCGGGGGGAGGAATAATATTATCTATGGTTGGGACTGGAAGAATAGATAAAGAGGGAGAGAGAGAATTTAAGGGAGTGAAGGAGAGTTTAGAGGGGGCGGCTGGATAAACACCACTAATTTGTTCGGGGGAAAGTTCCACCACTTGAACTGTGGGAGGGAGTTTAATTGATTGGGAATAGAAACTAATATATTGAATATTGGCCGCAAATAACCCATGCACCCCTAAAGATGCCAACACACACAGGACAACGGGCTGGCGAAAGGTGGAGGGGACAAATTCAGTAAAGGATGTTGTCGAAGCCGTCATAATAAGAAATCTGGTTTTTAACAGGATAAGCGGAAATGGGGGCGATCCTAACCCATTCATTATATATGAATCGACTGGGTAGTGTCGCCCCTGGAACTAAGTACCTAAACAAAATTAATTACAAATCCTCTACCCTGTTCCCTCCACCCCTAGCCCCCCGTGCACGGGGGGTTTGGGGGGCTGTTCCCTCTTTCAACTAGGTAATTTATTTTGTGCAATTACTTATATGAAAATGGGGAATGAATTGCGGAATAAACTAAAAATTTAGTTGGAATTCCTTTAGAAGCTGTTTCCGATATTTCCTGGGTTTGGAAATTGACCCCACAAAAGTTTTGATAGTCTTCGAGAGTTCTAATATTCCCCAAATCGTAAATTTCTAAAGTTTCTGCTTCTAAAGGACTAATTCTTAATATTTTTTTAACCCTTTCTCTGGATTTTCGCTCTAATTTAAACCATTCAGAATCCACATCCCAATGTTTTTTAGCATTGGTGCGAGTATAATAGTGATAAATTGTAATTTGATGGGGATAAAAAATATCCCATCCCTTTGTCCAAGCTCTGGTGGAAAGGGTAATTTCTTCCCCCCTAAAATAGAGAAAAGGATCATAGGGAACTTCTAAATAAAATTGTCGGGGGGCGAAAATAAATCCTCCGGCTAAAAACATTCCTAACTGGGGTTCAGAATAGGAAGCTAGACTCTCTCCGGCGACAAAACTTAAAATCCCATGGTCATCAAAATGATGTGCGGTTAAACGGGTACTGGGATATCCTGGGGGAATTTCATCGGGGGGAATATAGGGGGGAGTATAGGCAGAAAGGATGGGTTTGGGGCTAGGACATTGGGCGAGTTGTTTCAATAATAAACTATCCCAACCCTCAACAAATCTATGGTGACTATCTAATTGTAAGATAAAATCTTCATCATGAAGTAAGCGTTGACCCATCGATCTTGCCCAACAGACACCGAGGGATTGTCGGGCATCTATTTCGATCATTTTACAGGGAAATTCCTGCATTTTTCCGGTAATATTTTCATCCTCTCCGGGGATAAATTGCCAAACAATACCAAAGGTAATTTTTTCGGGGCGATGGGCTTTTTTTAAAGCATCTTTTAAGGTAGGAATTAGTTCGGAATCTCGATAGGCGGCTAGATGTAAAAATATTTTGGGGGCGGTAAAATTAAGTTTACGTATTGGGATAGGTTGAGTTTCTGAAGCCGGAGGAGTCTCCGGTGCAAAAGTCCGAGCCATTTCTAGGATTTTTAAGGCAACGGTTGCCCGTTCTGATGGGGGCAATTTTTCATCAATTAAAATAGAATCTAAGGTTTTAATTGATTGAGATACTAATTTTTTTGAGGAAGATTCCATTATAATTACTAACCTTTAAAAATCATAAAATTATCAGGATAATACAGCCGAGGCATCCTGCCAACCCAATTTACCCAATTCTAATCAACAATGGCTTTGAGCAACACATCGGTTAAACTCATAGAATCTAAATCCGATAGGGTAATGGTATTACAAATATCAAATTTAGCTCCTTGACTTTGTAAATTATGATCTAAACCCTGAAAAAAGGTAGTTACATCAGCATTAGAACCCACTTGAATTAGTTCAATAGCTAATTCTTCATCTCGGCTTAATTGATTGGCTGCATCAATAATAATTTGTCTAAGATCGGTGGGATTTTCAATTTCTCCCGAAGTCACAATAATAATAGTTTCACCATTGGCTTTAGTTTGTTCCGTTGCCCGTCGTCCAAAATAGTGATCTGTCGCATCTTTTAATACCGGAGATAAACGATTTTTTCCCGAGGGTTGATGATGTTGAAAAAGATAAATAATTCGGTCAGAGGTGACATTTTCATAGCGCTTAAATTGATCGGAAAATAAATATAAGGTGATGCCGTCAAGATCAAATTGTTCACAGTAACTAGCGATGGCTAAAATCGACTCTTGAATTAAATCCCAGCGACTTTTGCCTTTAGATTTTTCAATAGTCGCCATACTTTGACTACTATCAATAATTAAAGTATAATCGCGATCGCGTAAGACCGATCCCCCTTCTAACAAAATGTCCATCTGGATTGACTCCTAAATTTTTGATTCTATTCTTAAACTATCAGGTCTGGTGATCGTTGTACTTCCTAGATTGGGAATCGGGGATGGGTATGTTAGGATACGGCGGTTGCCTGAAACAAATTTTCAGCAATCTGTGTCATCTTTGCCATCAATTGTTCTGTATTTGTGGATGCTTCCTCATGAAATCCAACCACTCCAACAGTCGCCAAAAAGCGACCTCCAAGGTGAACAAGAAGCAGCCCCGCCCGTTTGTATTGGCGTTGATGTTGACTGGGGTTTTAGCTTTAAAATCTGACTCAACCTTGTTGAAATCTGCCTTAGTTCACAGCAAAGCGGTACTCTCGGACTCGATTACCGTAACCCAAAAACCTAGTCCGATGGAAAACCAACGGTTATGGGAAATACCGCAAAAATCGACTGCTGTTTCTCCGAATACCCCGACCTATCGGGGGCCAACCAATCCCTTATTTAAACATCAAGGACAGTCAACCAAAACCATTCCGGTTATCTATGCAAAAAATCCTTTAAATCCTGAATGGGCAGTTAATATAGCGAATGCGGCTAAAGTTTTACCTCCGACCGTAGACAAAAAAATTCGGGAAACCGTCGCCCAGGAATCGGAGGTGATGACTAAAGATATTAAAATTGTAGAAGCCCGTCAACAAACTTGGCCAGATACCTGTTTAGGACTGGCTAAAACCGATGAAATCTGCGGTCAAATGTTAGTTCAAGGGTGGCGGGTGATGGTTTCCGATGGCAGCCAAACCTGGGTTTATCGCACGGATAATCAGGGGAGAATGATTCGTTTAGAATCTCAAGCTGATTAGTTAAATCTCCCGTCCTCGCTCTTAGAGGCGGTATTTCAGGATATTAATAACTTATATTAAATATCAAATATGACTGATCTTAGTGGAAACTGGCTAGGAACCTATTGGCAACAGGGAGTTCCTACTCGTTTTGAAGTAACATTTATTCAGAGCGGAAATTCCTTAGCCGGGAATATTTTAGATGAGGGTTATTTGGGAGAAGCTCAAATTAGTGGGGCTGTGATGGGTCGAGGGGTGAGTTTTACCAAACAATATTTAACGACTTCTCCCGATACAGTTAGTTATACGGGGACGGTATCTGAGGATGAAAATTATATTCAGGGACAATGGCAAATTAGTCGGTTATCATCGGGAACTTGGGAAGCCCATCGCCAAGGGGATAATTTATCTTTGGAATTTAATAACATAATAGTTGAAAAGGTTCCGGTTTTTTCTTAGGCACAGCAATCTTCCTAGTTGTTGGGCGTTGTTGGGCGTTGTTGGGCTTTAGCCCTTCTTCAATTGGTGCCCATTATATCGATCAATTATTAGGTAATTTCCTGCGTCTACAGCGTAAATATTTGGCAGTTAATAATCCCGTAACTAAAGTGATAGTTACACTCAATAAAAAGGCAAATATCCCCGGATGAGTGAATATTTTAGATGGGGATTGATTAGAATTAGAATTAATCAAATAGAAACTAGAATTGCGTTTTTATTGAAAAGTCAAACGTTATCCCGAAAAGTGGCTATTAATAAATTACGACAAACAATGAGCGAAATTGGTCAAAAAGCCGTTGCAAAAGGATTAACCCCAGAGATTTTAGAAGATATTTTAAAGGATGATGAAGGATAAACTATTTATTTTTGATGCAAATATTATTATCAGTGCAGTTTTACTACCTGAAAGTAAGCCAGATTTAGCTATCCGTAAGGCTCAAAATTCAGGCAATATTTTAATGTCTCCTGAAATTTGGGCTGAATTAGAACAAGTTTTAGCACGACCAAAATTTGATCGATATATTTCTTCGGAAGATAGGAGCAAGTTTTTACAAGATTTTTTTGATACAGTTATTCTGGTTATGGATTTGCCATTGTTTTTTATCAGTTCGGTAGGCGGTGAGGTAGTCGCCAGCCCATGCTGTCAGGGCGTTATAGTCTTCGGGGGTGGACTGCCAGAGTTTGACGTCTCCCCCATCCTTTCTGCTGCTCGGCGAGGGGGGTGGAGTAACAATAAATACCACAAAGCGATCGCTTAAAATATACCATTCCAAAATCGCGGTATTGTCCCCCGTCAAGGCTTGAATATCGCTAAAGGGCATGGGTTCAACCTTTTGGGTGAGGCGGAAATCAGGGTCTTTGGGGGTAATATCACGGGTAATGAGGTCGTCGAGTTGTTGCCGCAGTTGGTTGAGACGGCTACGGTCTGGGGGTTGGGTTTGCAGGGCGGCGATATTGGCGCTACGTTCTCCGGTTGTCCCGTCGCCAAAGGAGTTGCGGGTGCGTTCTTCGATTTCCAGGCGGCGTTGTTCGGTTTCGATGTTTCGACGCAGACGGTCGAGTTCATCGAGGACGGTTTGGGGAATATCGCCTTTGGGGTAAAGGTCACGGGTTGCCAACAGTTCAACGAGGTTACGGGTTTTGCTGCGTTCAACATATTCAATGGCGGCGGTATAGTTTTTCAGTTCGATGCAAACTTCCACCATCCCTTGATAAAGTTTTTGCCATTGTTCGGCTAATTTCTGTTTATCTGCATCTCCCCCTTTAACAATTCCTGCCCGTATTTCTTCGAGGGTTTCAATGGCATTATCAAAGGTTTCATAAGCTAATTGCCATTGTTGAGATTCTTTATAAGTTATTCCTAAATTAAATGATGTTGCTAGATAATTGTAAGGAAATGCTGCACAGGTATAAATTTCTAAAGCGTCTTGAAAGGCTGCGATTGCCTGTTCAATATTATCAGCTTTTTCCCCTTTTATTCTATCACAATAGGCATTAGCCAGATTATTTTTAGTTTCTGCCCATTGTTCAGGAAATGCTTCACGGGTTCTAATTTCTAATGCAGCATGATAAGCTGTGATCGCCCGTTCAATATTCTCGGCATTATCGGCTTTTTCCCCTTTGATTCTATTAGAATAGGCAAGAGCCAGATTATTTTGAGTTTCTGCCCATTGTTCAGGAAATGCTATACGGGTTCTAATTTCTAATGCAGCTTGATAGAATGCGATCGCCCGTTCTATATTCTGAGCTTTTTCCCCTTTGATTCGATAATAATAGGCAAGAGCCAGATTATTTTGAGTGGTTGCCCATTGTTTAGGAAATGCTTCACAGGTTCTAATTTCTAAAGCCGATTGGTAGGCTGCGATCGCCTGTTCTATATTCTGAGCTTTTTCCCTTTTGATTCTATTAGAATAGGCATTAGCCAGATTATTTTGAATCATTGCCCAATCTTCAGGAAATGCTTCACGGTTTATAATTTCTAAAGCCGCTTGATAGAATCTGATTGCCAGTTCAATATTCTCCGCTTTTTCCCCTTTGATTCGATCCTTATAGGCATTAGCCAGATTATTTTGAGTCCCTGCCCATTGTTCAGGAAATGCTTCACGGGTATAAATTTCTAAAGTGGCTTGAGAGGTTGCAATACTAA
This sequence comes from Planktothrix agardhii NIES-204, assembly GCA_003609755.1. NCBI lineage: Bacteria > Bacillati > Cyanobacteriota > Cyanophyceae > Oscillatoriales > Microcoleaceae > Planktothrix > Planktothrix agardhii. The sequence goes on along the minus strand of AP017991.1, from coordinate 3,867,631 downwards.
TTTCTAAATTGTTCTTTCGGCTTCCCAGGGGAAACTGTAGGATTAAATTACCAAATTCCGCAATAACTGCGGCCATATAGATAGCAGCTTCTAGGGAAAGTTCTTTAAGTGTAGCCGTTACCCTGTTTTTTAAAATAGAGACTAAATTTTCATCGAGTTTATCGAGATTTTGTTGGAATAGGGGATAAACAATTTGAGGATTCCCTCGACTTTCTAAAACGGCTTGCAAAACTTTCATTAAAAAGTTATAATAATCTTCAGAGGAATTAGTGTTACCCATAAAAGCCGATAATTCTTCTGCTAAATTGATTAAGGGTTACTGGTTTAGATACTTCTCTATGCTGATTCCCCATGCTGAGAATGCAGTGGTTGATATTCGTAAACTACGGGACTACTGCCTCAATTTAGAACACGACGACGGTAAGCACAAAGCCCGGCTGTTTTCGTCTATTCTGGGGATGACTGCTGATGATGCGGAAGAATTACGCCAAATTCTGCTGGAAGTTGTTAAAACTCAAGCAGCGCAACTCGGTAGACTAGATGAGTTTGGTCAACGTTACACCCTCGATTCTACCGTCCAATGGCAAAATAAAAGTACAAGGCTTAGGAGTGGTTGGATTATCGAGCAGGGTTCGGATATTCCCAAGTTAACCACCTGTTACCCCATGTAATCAATAGAGGCAATGTTTATGAAATCCAAAACAATCAAATTGTTAGATGTGGTCGCTCTCACCGTTGACCTTCCCCAGTATAATTTGTGGCAAGGACAAGTGGGAACAGTGGTAGAAATTTTGGCAAATGGGGCTGCGTTTGAAGTCGAATTTAGTGACCATCGCACGGGTCGCACTTATGAATCAATTGGGTTGCGTCCAGAGCAAATCATTGTCTTGCATTTTGAACCCGTTTCCCCCGATCCTCAACTCGCAATGCTCCCGGTCTAAACTACATAATTACTAAATTATACAAGCGAATTAGCGATCGCTAACCCACTTAGGTTAGAAGTATTACTAACAACAATTATACCTAACTTGTTCAATTATACCTCAACAGGGAGTTCAGAAACCGGGTTTCTTCCTTAAATCTGGGTGAGGATATAAGGATTGTTGCACCAAACCCAGTTTCTTGGGTTTCAGGTTGTTGACATCCGATATCCTTAAAATCCGCCGAAAAACAAAAATAAATCAATGCAACTCAGTTAAAATTGGATATTGATTTTGATTACTAAAAAACCCGGTAACTTTGGCGAAACCGGGTTTTGAGATCATCTAAAAATAGATTAATCTCGAATTAAATAACTCCTGAAATCCTATTGAGGGGCAGTAGTAGGTGTGGTAGTAGGAGATGTTGCTTCAGGGGATGTAGTAGTAGGAGATGTTGCTTCAGGGGATGTAGTAGTAGGAGAACCGACACCAGGAGGAAGAATCACAACCTTAATCACATGAATAACACCATTATTGGCATTAATATCAGGTTGAATTACTTCGGCGCCATTGACTGTAACTTTACCTTCAGCTACTTCTAAATTTACGGGATCTCCCTCAACCGTAGCGACTTCACCTGGTTTAATTTCAGCCGCGGCGACTTTAGTGGGTAGAACATGATATTGGAGAATTTTAGCCAATTTTTCTTTATTTTCAGGCTTCATTAACTCCTCTAAAGTTCCCGCAGGTAAAGCGGCAAATGCTTCATCGGTGGGAGCAAAAACGGTGTAAGCACCTGGAGCAGAGAGGGTTTCAGTTAAACCAGCGGCTTCAACTGCTTTAGTAAAGGTGCTGAAAGAGGGGTTAGCCGCAGCAATTTGGACAATGCTTTCCGACTCGTTGGAAACTAAATTGGTTGTAGTATCAGTCTTTTCCGAAGCAACGGCTGGAGTCGTGGTAGCAGTGCTGGCGGTTGTACCTGTGGCGGGAGAGGGAGAAGCGGTGCTGGCGGTGGTTTCAGGGGTTGTGGTAGACCCAGTAGTTCCGGCGGCTTGTTCGGTGGTTGGTTGTCCAGGGGTGGTATTATTGGCACTGGGTTGACCGCAAGCACCGAGGGCGGCTACACTGCTAACAGTTGCTAAAAGAATCAGGAATTTTTTGGTCATTTGGGCTGTATGGTTCATAGTCAGGCGATTTTCTTTGTAAACAGGTACACAAATTGCTGATGTAATTCTAGGCATAGTAACATATCTTCACAAAAATACAAGCTTTGCGGGTAAAAATTCTTCAGATTGATTAAGAAACGTATCTAAACCTAACGCTTAATTGCAATTCAGACGAAAACCAATAGACTTTATGGCTCTAGGTGATAGGTTAAACCCATTCAAAACTATGGCGTCAATCCAACTTCCCCTAGCTTATGAACCCTAAACACTCACAACGCGATCCCCTTGAGTCCGCCGTAACCGCAGCATTAGGCGCGGGTGTAGCCACTTCTTTTGCTGTTAGTCAAGGTCAAAGTCCTTGGGTGGCTTTAGGAATTACGGCTTTTGCAGTGATTGTAGCTTTAATTTGCGATCGCGCAGGTTGGGTTTAAATTTCACTTTGAAACCTGATCTACAATAGGGGAAACTAATCTTTCAAGACCTAATTTTTGGAAAGGTTAAAGTCTATTAATAATGTTTCCCCAAAAAAACCATGATTGAATCCTATGCGTTTTTGGCCTTAGCCTTAACCTATGAAGATCCTGTTTGTAATCAATTCTCAGGATTAAATCAGGTTAACTGGAAAAAACTTTCTAGTCAAACCTACCGCTACTTTCTGGCTTTAGCTGTAGCTGTTTCAGTTTTAACTGTTGCCCAAACCGCCCAAGCTGAGATCGCCAGAGGAGATTCGGGAAATCAAGTCAGGCAAGTTCAACAGCGCTTACAACAATTGGGCTATTTTAATGCCAATGCTACAGGTAATTTTGGCGGTCTAACTCAAGAAGCGGTGATTCGCTTTCAACGAAATGCGGGTTTATCAGCCGATGGGATTGTTGGCCCCAGAACCCTAGCGGCTTTGGGCTTAGGAGGCATTATCAGCCCCCCCCTTGATACTGGCAATACTGGCAATAATCGGGATTTAATTGGCTTGGGAGAGGGAGATCGTGGCCCTGGGGTTTCGGATTTACAGAGACGGTTACAAACCCTGGGTTATTTTAACCAACAACCTACAGGCAATTTTGGAAGTATCACTAAAAATTCCGTGATTCGACTGCAACGGGACTATAATATTCCGGCAACGGGTTTAGTCACGGAAGCTACCCTCGCCTTACTTAATAGCGGCCTTAATTCTGCTCAGGATGCTGTTTTCCCCGGTACAACTTTACAAGAAGGCAAGCGCGGGCCGGCTGTGGAAGCATTGCAACAAAGGTTACAAACCCTAGGTTTTTATGATGGTTTGATTACAGGCTATTTTGATACCCTCACAGCAGTTGCAGTTCAACAATTCCAACAATCCCAGGGAATCCCAGCCACCGGAGTCGCTACATCCACCACTTTAGTGGCTTTAAACTCTAATGTTCCGGTGATTCCCTCTAATCCCAGTTCCGATGATATTCTCCGATTAGGCAGCCAAGGCGCTGCTGTCCGGTTATTACAAGGACAACTACAAAGATTAGGATATTATACAGGGACAGTAGATGGAGTATTTGGTCGCTCAACTCAACAGGCTGTCATGAATTTTCAACGCGCCTATGGGATTACGGCAACCGGACAAGTGGGGCCGACCACCACTTTCTATCTAGCGAGTGTCAGGACAGGCAACGCCTTTACTCCCATGCCCATTATTCCCCATCAAATTCCGATTATTCAACGTCCCCAGGCTCCGATTCAGAATCCTTTATCTATCATTTCTTTCGGAGATACAGGCCCGCAAGTAAGAAAAATTCAACGGCGTTTACGCGATTTAAACTATTATAATGGCCCGATTAATGGCTGTTTTGATACCGCAACTCAAGATGCCTTAATTTGGTTTCAAGAATCCCGGGGAGTCACAGTAACCGGGATTGCAGGCCCCACCACTCAAAACTCTTTATTTAATACTCGACCTGTTTCTGCAACCCCTAATCGCACCGTCGTATTTGTAGCAACAACTCCCCCTATTTCCGGTACAAGCAGCGTCCAACAGTTGCAGCAGCGATTAAGAATCCAAGGACTTTATAACGGCCCAATTAATGGAGTTTACGATGGTTTAACCCAACAAGCTGTTGCACAGGCCAGAGCATTTTATGGCCCTAATGCGGATACCGTTTTATTTGGTAGCCTTTAATCAGTTAACAGTAATCAGTTAACTGATGACTGATAACTGATTACTGACACTCAATTTCGTCTATTTCAGAAGGCCCATCAGCGATCACCTTTGAACACGACCAATTAGTAGAAATCAAAGACGGCCAACCCATGCGTAAAGCCTCGTGGCAAATCGTATGAATAGTTAACTGACAATCTAATAAATGAAACCCCGATTTCTCCGCCTGCTTCATGCTGGTTTTAGAAATAGAATCATTTTTAAACTCAAGGGTTTTATTACACTGAACACAAACTAAATGATGATGGTGATGAGGATAGGGTTGATTAATCTCATAATGTTTATGCCCTTCAGCCAATTCCAATTCCCGTAAAATCCCCATCCGCGCCATTAATTTTAATGTGCGATAAATTGTCGATAAACTAATCGCTTCCCCTCGGCTTTTAAGTAAAGTATACAAATCCTCCGCACTCAGATGATTTCCTTTCGGCAAATTCTGAAAGACCTGTAAAATCGTTTCCCGTTGGGGCGTCAACCGCCAACCCTTATCATTAAGTTCGGATTTAAAAGAGACTGTTGTATATAAAGCCATACGCTCAATTGTTTTGTTTTCAATAAAGCTTGCATACTGACAATGATACACAAAAAATTTCTGGATTATCAAAAAAACAGTTATTGAAACTAAAACCTCCCGATAACTATAGTTATCGGGAGCTATGAAAGCCCATTCTATAAACGATTAAGGATTAACTCAAAGACTCCAAATAATCCCGAACCCGGTTACGCCGTTTAGGTTGACGCAGTTTTTGTAGAGCTTTAGCCTCAATTTGACGGACTCGCTCCCGGGATAATTCCAGTGCCCGACCAATTTCCGCCAGGGAATAGGGGTGTCCATCCCCCAAACCATAGCGCATCAAAATCACATCCCGTTCCCGACTACTTAAATCCGCTAAAAGGTTTTGTAAATCCTTATGCAAAGATTCACGCATCAGCATTTCTTCCGGTGTGACCTCCTCGGTTTCGAGTAAATCCCCTAATTCCGTATCTTTATCCGTTCCTACCTTCGTTTCCAAAGACACAGAACGGGGAACCCGAAGCAACACTTCTCGGACTTGAACCGGAGTCATTTCTAACTCATGGGCAATATCATCAATGGTGGCGGTACGACCTTTTTCCTGGGAAATTTTCCGTTGTGCTTTTTTAATTTTATTCAGTTTTTCGGTAATATGAACCGGAAGACGAATCGTGCGGCTTTGGGTAGCGATCGCCCGGGTAATCCCTTGACGAATCCACCAATAAGAATAGGTACTAAAACGATATCCCCGGGTCGGGTCAAACTTCTCCACCGCCCGTTCCAATCCTAAAGTTCCTTCTTGAATTAAATCTAGTAGTTCTAAACCTCGGTTCTGATATTTCTTTGCCACCGATACCACTAAACGCAAATTCGCTTTAATCATCCGGTCTTTGGACTGTATCCCTTCGGTTTGAATCTGATCCAATTCCTCAACGGTCAAACCCGCGATTTCTGCCCAACACCTTTTTCCTGTTGCTAACATCGGCTTGAGTTCGGCTACATCAACCCCAGCCGTTGTTGCCCATCGCTCTAAAGATGGACGATGACCCAACTGAGCCGATAATTTATCCCGGGTTTTGATCAATCGCACATAAGTATTAATCAGTCCCTCATCCTGCTCGGCAGCATTGTCCCGTAAGTCAACTAACCTCAGATAACGCTGTACCTTTTGGGCTTCTGATACTTCTTCATCCCGCCCCAACAGACGCACCCGACCAATTTCTTGGAGATACAATCGAACTAAATCTGTTGTACGACGATTATTGTTGGGCTTCTGGAGTTTGACATCGCTGGCATTCTCTATCTCCAAATCAATTAAATCATCCAAATCAGGCTCAAGATCCTGATTCATTACCTCATCAGGCTCAGAATAGTCCTGAAAAGAGGGGTTTAAGTTGTTCTCGGCATCAATTTTAGTGGCTGGCATAGTTTCTATCTCAGTTGCTCCAGTAATCAGAGGCTGCACTTACGGGGGTTAGCTAACCAACGCGACACCCTTGATCGGGGGTGACGTAGGATTCAGCTTTTCCGTTCCGGTGATATTACTTATACTGCCCTACCATCCATGATTTTAGGCAAAGCCTGGAAAATGATTTAATGATGGCCATTTATAAACAGGGGGAGTAAAATCAGGTTAGGAATATTTGTTTTTTTATTAACCCCTTAGTTAGTATAAGAATAACTCCGGGATTTCACAGTGATTCTCATCAAACTCTTAATTAATTTTCGTCACTCCCCATAGGCGTCTGAGATCACCATAGGGCAATTTTAGATTTTTGTAACGAAAAATCAACAAAGTCCCACCTCCCCTGTCTCCCCTGCCCCCCTACTCCCCTGGACTAACCGTTTAACTTCTTCTCACGAGTGGCAATTTCTGGTAGTTTTAATAATTAAACCGCTAAACAGGATTCGGTGAGCCTGTCAGCAGTATTTTTACTTACTGCCAAGTCAAGTTGGGAAAAAACAATGTTAACAATTCTGTTTCAAGTTGTCCTTGCGGCACTGGTGATTTTATCCTTTTTACTGGTAGTAGGCGTTCCCTTTGCCTATGCCTCCCCCCAATACTGGAGCCAATCTAAGCCTTTGCTTTATGTGGGTTCCGGTCTTTGGTTCGTGTTAGTGATTTTGGTTGGTGTATTAAACTACCTAGTGGTTTAATTCAGAAGGGGAATTGAAGGTTAGACGGTTTGGGACAATTGCCTTAAGCGGTCTAACCTGGAATTCCCTATGGGTTTATTTCTTAAATTATATATTTGTTAACTTTTGTTAACAAAAAGGATCGGATAACAAAAATGGCGGTTTTTGAGGGAAATTTTACCCAGACAAACTCCTTAAAGTTTGCCATGGTGATTGGTCGGTTTAATGACTTGATCACAACCAAACTTTTAGAAGGATGTCAGGATTGTTTAAAACGACATGGGATTGATCCCGATCCCCAAGGAACACAAGTCGATTATGCTTGGGTTCCTGGGAGTTTTGAGATTCCATTAGTAGCTCATCAGTTAGCCCTAACCCGTCGCTATGATGCGATTATTTGTTTAGGGGCCGTAATTAAGGGACAAACTCCCCATTTTGATTATGTCTCGGCGGAAGTTTCCAAGGGGATCGCAGCCACGGCGTTTCAAACGGGTGTTCCGGTGATTTTTGGGGTTCTAACCACCGACACGATGCAGCAAGCCTTAGAACGAGCCGGAATTAAGGCTAATCACGGTTGGAACTATGCGATGGATGCGATTGAGATGGCGAATTTAATGCGTCAAATCAAGCAAAGTGCAGCAACAACGGTGGATTCTACGGCGGTTTTATCTGGGAGTGCTAGTCCAGCTTTAACTGGGGAACGGGTAAAACAGCATTCGGAAACCCTTTAATCTCTCAGGTTCTAAAAATTTTTGGAAAAGGGGTTGACAAATCTCAAGATTTTTGGAATCATAGAAAAGGTGAACGAGTTGCGGGTGTAGCTCAGTGGTAGAGCGCAACCTTGCCAAGGTTGATGTCGTGGGTTCGAATCCCATCACCCGCTTAGAAACTTTATAGTTGGCGCTTTAGTGCCATGACAAATCCTCAGATTGACCCCATCAGGTTAACTGAGGATTTTTTCATGACTGTTCAAAAAACCTGGTTTTTTGTTTTCAGGGGTGTCAATAAACTCTACATAAGGTATCCGAGAAATCCGATTTCTAGGTAAGTCATATAACTGACAGGTGTAATAGGAAAACCTCTAATTTTTTGTAAAGCTAAGATTGTCAAAAAATCAATAAACTGCTAAAGTCACAGAAAATAGCTGATAAAAATAAATATGGACAGAACGGCGAAAATTAATCAAATTATAGATAAGCGGAAACCCCTGTCTCAGAAAATTACTCAGGTAGAAACTAATCTCCGTAATCTCACGGATGAACTTTACCAATTAGAAGAACATCGGCATCAACTGTTAAGTAAAATTGACGATTCCGCTACCCAAGAAAAGTTACGAAACCCTGACTTTTCCCAATTCCAACATGACATTTCTGAAAATTTAGGTGCATTATCCAAACTCAGAGAACGATTTTCCAGAGATACTTTAAATATTGGGGTTGTAGGACGGATGAGACAAGGCAAAAGTCGTCTCTTACAAACCTTAAGCGGGTTAACTAATGATGAAATTCCTTCTCTACCTGGTGAAGCTTGTACCGCAGTTCGTAGTACCGTTTATCATCATGATGGTGAAACCTACGCTAGAGTAATATTCCATTCTCAACACTCATTTCTTAAAGAAGTTATTCATCCTTATTTTAGACAATTAGAATTAGGTGCTGCACCTACAACTTTAGATGAATTTGCTAGACCGTTGCCAAATTCATTAACTGGGGCAACAAATAAAGCTATGTATGATCATTTAAAAAACTATCATCAAAATTTAAGCCGCTATCGATCTTTACTTAAAGAGAGTTCAGAAGTAATTCAAATTAACAAGACCGAAATTCCTCAATATGTGACGCAAAATCAAAATGGCTATTTTTATCATCTTGCGGTTAAGGAAGTTAAAATTTATTCCTGTTTCAGAAATCCTGATGTTGGGAAAATTGCTTTAGTTGATGTTCCAGGCTTAGGAGATACTAAGTTAGGCGATGAAGAATTAATGCTACAGACAATTGGGCAAGAAGTTGACATCATTTTGTTTGTTCGTCGTCCTGATCCAATGGGCGATCAATGGCAAAAAGATGATACTGATTTATATGATATAGCAAATCAGGTTGTTAAGGATTTACCTCAGCGAGCTTTTTTACTGATCAATAATATTAGCGATGATGTGCAACAATCAGATCTTTGCCTAACTTTTAAGGATAGGATAGAGAAAAAATCAGAACCCAGCGCTTTAAATGAATCAATGGAGTTTGTTCATTGTGAAATAGCTGATTGTTCTAGTTATGAAGAATCTAGCCAAGTTCTTGAAAGAGTTTTAGACTATTTAACTAATAAAATCACCGAAATGGATGAAAAATACACAGAAATTTATCAAGTTCGACTTCAGGAACTTCAGGGATTAATTCAGGTAGAGTTACAAAAAGCCCTAAAATGTTTTGGACAGGAAAGGATTGATTCATCTGTTTTATCTCGATTTCTACCGATGTTTAATAAAGCCTATGATCAGATGACAGCTTCACTAGAGAATCTTCTTAAAGATTTAAGAAATAAACGAGAAAACGAAGATATTGCTTTTAAAAATAAGTTAGAAGAAGTTCTGGATATTTGTAGAACTGATACAGGGCTACCCGATCTTGAACAAATTGAAAACAACAATTCAGTGTTAGGAGGCTATCCGAATGCTTACTATGATTACTTAAATAAAATTAGAGCTCATTTATCACAACATTTTTTAAGTTTAGATGAAGGGTTAAAACTTTCAATGAAAGAAGTTAAGACTCAGGTTGCGGACATATTTGTTAAATATTTAGGCCCATTAACTGATGTAAGGCAAGAAAAGTTAATCGAAGCGATCGCTAATTTAATTCCTGAAGAGTTGATTTATCAACAGCCAAGTAAAATTAAATTTGGGTTTCAAATGTTAGCTGAGTTTGAGCTATCTTACCGAGGGTTAGTCCAGCACCGTATCCGTCAAAACTTAGATATCTTAACGCCAAATGAATCAACTGCGTTTTCTCTTTCTGATGAACCTTCAGCAAAAGAAGTTTTAGATATTTTAAGACTAGCTCATGCTAAAGTAGTCTATAATTGTGAGAATACTTTAGAAGATATTTTATCCGAACCTAGTCAAGCTGCTTTTGCAATTGTTGAAGAATTTAGTGATCGAATTTTTCGCGCTGATGGAGTTGAAGACGAATGGCAAACTTTCCTTGAACAAAATAAGAGTTTAATTTGGCTGGAATTTCAACAAATTGAAGCCAACAGGAAGCTCCAAAAGGAATGGCTAGAGTTACTTGAAAAAGTCTCTCAATGCAATCAACCTCAACTCATACAATTTTTAAACGTATAGCTTAGGAGATTTAACCTAAATGTCACAGGAAATTAAAATAACAATGTTAGGAGCTAGAGCAGTCGGTAAAACGAGTCTATTAACAGCGATGTATGATCAGTTTGAAAACACAATTGGTCAGACTAATTTACAATTAATTCCTGACTTAAAAAGCAATGCTATTTTGCAAGAAAAATTAGGGCAACTTAAAAGTTTAGTGGAAGGTCAAGATGAAGATAATGAATTTGAAGCCACAGGAGGCATTCAGGCTGACAGAAAAGGAGTTAAATCTTTTATATTTGACTTAGGAAAAAAAGGAGGTAAACCATCGATTCGTTTAAATTTTCAAGATCATAAAGGAGAGTATCTAAATGCCAATGCTCTAATTTCTGACCAAGAAAAAGTTCAAAATCTTATTAATGAGTCGGTTATCATCCTAATCGCAATTGATGCTCCTGCCTTGATGGAAGCAAAAGGTCAATATCATCATCTGATTAATAGACCTCTACAAATTAAAAATATTCTTGCTACGGCTTTTCAAGAGCTAAAAGAACCCCGGCTAGTAATTTTAGCACCCATTAAGTGTGAAAAATATCTTCAAAATGCAAAGTCAACCCAGGAATTATTGCGTCGTGTTAAAGATGAATATGCTAACTTACTCGGCTTTTTAAGTTCGGAGCTTCTCCTCCCTTGGGTTGTCACGGTTGTTACTCCAGTTCAGACCGTAGGAACTGTGGTTTTTTCCCATATTGATGTGATTAAAGAAGGAGGTAAAAAATACCCTCATTTTAAATTTCATAAAAATCATATCCATGCAAAATATAGCCCTAAAGACTGTGAGCAACCTTTTAGGTATATTTTGCGATTTCTACTTAAACAAGAGATCAATAGAATTAATTATCATTGGGGGCCTTTTAGTTTTATTCGGTCTTGGTTTAATTTAGATCGAGAAATTAAAGAAGCAGCGCAAAATGTTGTTAAAGGTTGCAAAACTGATCCTCAAGATGGCTTTGCTATTCTCCAAGGAAAACAACATTTATAATTTAATTAAATTCAGGAGTTGATCATGGAAATTTTTGTTCAAAGTTGTGGTATATCTGTAGACTATGGTTACAATTGGGTTGATGAAAATAAAGTAATAGTTGAAAAACCAAATATTCTCAACAACTTTATTGACTTATTACAAGACTCTCTTTCGCTTTTAATTGCTAGAGAAAATCCGAAGTTGCTGCTAGTCGTCACAGGAATTCCATCTGGAAGACGAGATTACCAAAATCGGACTATTTTTATTTCTGTTGCATGGATAGTAGAAGATAATCCCGTTTATGAGGCAAAAATTCGTAGTTTAGCGAGTAAAATTTTATTAAGTAAAATTTTCTTACCTGATACTGGTGAAATTGATCCTAAGCAGGGTATAAAGGCTTGTGTATATGATGAAGAAGAAAACAGTTTTCAAGAAAAAAACGGTTTTACTGTAGACTTTAAATCTCTACGATCCCTTTTAGAAGAGCAAGAGAGTTCTAAATTATCAGACGAGGACGAGAAAGAAGTATCATACGAGAAATCTAATGATACCACCATCCAAAAATTAGCAAAGGATTTGAAAGAAAAATCCTTACCTAAAGAAAATAGACCTTTAGTGGTAGTTACAGGAATTCAAAGTAAGGCTGATTTTAAAAAGGCAAACGTTTTTCGAGGATTAGCAAATTTTGTTGATGAACTTGGAGGTGAACAAAAAAATGAAGATTCCTTTCGAGGAGTTAAAGGAAAATTTCGAGAAGTTCACGGAGGAAACAGTCAAGGGCATGATAAAGGGCATAAACGAAGTAGTAGAAGCAGCAGAAAAAATGAAAGACCTATTCAACTTCAACAAAAAATAGTTGTATCTGTTTTGGCTATATTGTTTTGCATCTCTTTAGCTTTAGGAATTTGGTTCTATATCCAATCCAACGATCAAAATCCAAATAATCAACAGCAAAACGACAATATAAACAGTTCAAATAAACCGATTCAGACTCTAATCATGGAACCCAAGGCAGTACAAAAAGAGTTAATACCTCAAGAGAAAACTGAAGAATTAAAAGAAGAAAAGATTAAAATTATGGAATTAAAAAGCCTTCTTCTGAAAGCAGGTTTTACTGAGGAACCGGGTGAAGTAAGCAATACAAAATGGTCACATCCACTTTTGCCAGGAAAAGTAATCTTATCAGGAAAGGATGGGAATGATGCCAAACCCGATCAAGAACGAGATGTTATAAATGCTTTAAATACACTTGCTAAAATCAAGGAGGATCAACAACGATGAAAAGCTCTTATACCATTATTATTCAATGGTCAGATGAAGATCAGTGTTATGTGGTCAGCCTTCCTGAATGGGGAGAACATTGTCACACCCATGGGGATACCCATGAAGAAGCGTTAAAGAATGCACAAGAAGTTTTAGAACTACTGATAGAGTCGGCAGTGAACAATGATGAGCCTTTACCCAAACCTCAACTTTTCGGAAAAACATTAGAGAGAGTGTGAAAATTTATTAAAATTTTTGGCAATTTTGAATCAGAATCAACAAGCAAATAAGAGTCTAAAAGTGGCGATCGCTGGCTCTACAATAAAAGAGTGTAAAAGTGGCGATCGCTTGCTTGAACGAAGGAACGAGGAAAGGATACTATGAAGGATGGAGTTGAGTATAATAATTGCAAATAGCCAGTTTTGACTTAATTATCGTAAAACATTATTAAATTAACCGATCGCTTGTGCCATCCCAAAAAGCTCAAAAGATTGATTTGAATGGGGATTATCCTTGCCCTTGTCGGCGAAAGGGGCGGCTAGTTCCCATTGCGCTGACGGAAGCCTTTGGCTGCGATCGCTGTCAGCAAATTTTCGTTGTCGATGAGAGTGGTTATTGCTTAGAACAACTCGCCACCCATTATCCTTATAAGCAGGCTTGGCATTGGACAGGTCATCAATGGAACAAAGCCAGTCCAGGGTTAAAAGCCCATTATCTACCTATGGCTTTGGGGATGCTCCTAGTTCCATTAGTGATCTGGTTACCATTAGCCTTGTATTCACCTGGGCCAAATCTGGTGTTATGGGCGATGGTTGCTATTGTGTTGGCGATGTTACCCGCATTGATGGTTTGGCTCGCTTACAGGCGTTAGCGGCATGATAATTGATGATTTCTCTCTCCTTCCGACCGATAATCCTTTGCGTCGTGCTTACCTTGCTAGTTTTGAATTAGCCAAAACTAGAGGGGCAGATCGAAGTCTCGCCTTGCAACTGATGGCGAAAGCATTGCGATCGCGACAGAATGACATCTTAGAAGCCAATACCCTCGACTTAGAAGCCAGTCGCAACCTAGGGTTATCGGAATTAATCACCGACTGGCTGAAACTCACCCCAGAACGCTTAGAAACCACCGTTCAAATTTTAGAACGTCTGGGACAACTGCCCGATCCCATTGGTCGGGTGATGAGTGCTTCCTATCAACTTGAACAGGGACAAACCTACTTTCAACCGATTCCCCTGGGGGTAGTGGCGTTGGTTTATGAAGCCTTCCCCGAATTAGCGGCGATTGCGACGGGACTCTGTTTAAAAACCGCCAATAGTTTAGTGCTGTTAGGGGGAACAGAAGCCAGCCATTCTAATCAGATGATTGTTCAAACCTTGCAACTCGCCTTAGAGGAATCAGGACTTCCCCCAGGCTGTTTAGAAATGCTGCCGTCAGAACCCCATACTCCGATTAAACAGTTAATTACTCAAGACAAATATATCAATTTAGTCATTCCCTACGGTCGCCCCAATTTTGTGCAGCAGGTCGTAAATCAATCTACGGTTCCCGTCTTGCGTTCCGCCATGGGAAATTGTTATTTATACTGGTCATCTACGGCAAGTGTGGATACGGTGCGATGGATGATCTTAGATAGTCATGATGGTAAACCGGATGCCGTTAATGCCATTGAAAAAGTTCTGATTGATCCTAATCAAAAAAGCTCATCCCTAGTGCGATTATGGAATAACTTACGGGAAGCTGGATTTGAACTGCGAGGAGATGAAGGGCTCGCTCAAGAATTTTCGGAATTAATTTTAGCAGAAACAACAGAATGGTCAAGACCTTATTTAACTCGCACCGTTGCTTTTAAAAGGGTAGATCATTTACAACAAGCTATTATTTGGATGAATACCCATAGTAGCGGTCACGCAAACTGTTTAGCCACCGAATCCTATTCCGAGAGTCGAAAATTTGCCCAGGATGTCAATAGTGCCTTGACCTTTATTAATGCGTCTCCTCGATTTTCCCGTCACTTGAACCGAGGAGACGCAATCTTTCTGGGAATTTCTAACCAGAAAGGATATCGTCGGGGGTTAATAGGTTTAGAAGCCTTAATGACCCTGAAACACGTTGTTCAGGGTAATCGGCAATTTTAGATACGTTGGGCTTCAGCATTGGCGGGGGGTAATTTTACTTTTTGGGCTAACCCCAACGCTTGTAACAGCGCAATGGTCATCCAGGTTAAGTCAATTTCCCACCATTCCAAACCGTGACGGGCGGAATATTGAAAAGCATGGTGATTATTATGCCAACCCTCACCATAGGTAACAACGGCGACCCACCAGCAGTTACGGGAGGAATCCCCCGATTCGTAGGTTTGATAGCCAAATTTGTGAGTAGCACTATTCACAAACCAGGTGCAGTGGAACATCACCACCACCCGAAAGAAAATACCCCAAACCACAAAAGGCCAACCGCCCATTAGATACAGCAAGAATCCAAATACCACTTGAATTACCAAGAAGTAGGTTTGGAAGAACTGATATACTGGGTCATCGGAAATATCTTTTGTGAAACGGGGAATTTCTTCATCCGCCGGAGTATGGAACAACATCCAGCCCATGTGACTCCACCAAAAACCTTTTGTGGAATCATGGGGATCTTGATCGTAATCGGAATATTGATGATGGAGACGGTGTAACCCGATCCAATCAATCGGCCCTCCTTGGCAAGCGAGGGTTCCACAAAAAATTAAAAAATATTCTAGCCATTTGGGAGCCTCAAAACTGCGATGGCTAACCAGGCGGTGAAATCCTAGGGTAATTCCTAAGCCTCCCGTCACCCAATGTAAAAATAGAGCTAGACCTACGGCGGGCCAGCTAAAGTTACCGGGTAAAAATGCCAGCAGCGCGGCAGCATGGAGTGACACCATAAAAGCAATGGTGATCCAGTCGGGCTTATATTGAGGTGAAGTTGCAATCGTCATGAAGAAACGAAAATTCGAGCTTTTTTTTTAACAAAAGAGTCCTATTTGCGTCATAATATGCACCGCCCACAAATTGATTGAGTTCAGTGATGATATCCAGCATCGAACAGCTAAAAGAAGCAGAACAGGAACTATTTCCGATTTTTTCTGGTATTGACACGCAGGTCAAGCATAATCTTAAACGAGTTTTAGATTCCTTCCGTCGCTACCGAGTTGGAACTCACCACTTTGCAGGTGTTACAGGCTATGGCCACGATGATTTGGGACGTCAAACCTTGGATCAAGTCTTTGCCGAGATTATGGGGGCCGAATCTGCTGCGGTACGAGTGCAGTTTGTTTCTGGAACCCACGCCATTACCTGTGCCCTATTTGGCTGTTTGCGTCCTGGGGACGAACTGCTGGCGGTAACTGGCACTCCCTACGATACCTTGGAGGAGGTCATCGGTGTGCGCGGTCAAGGTCAAGGTTCATTATTAGACTTTGGCATATCTTACCGCCAATTGGAGCTAACTGTTCAAGGAAAAATTGATTGGGAGGGTCTACGGTCGGCAATAACCGCTAAAACCCGTATGGTTTTAATTCAGCGTTCCTGCGGCTATTCCTGGCGTTTGAGTTTGTCGATTGATGAGATTGAGAAAATTGTTAATATTGTTAAAAAACAGAATCCCCATACTATTTGTTTTGTGGATAATTGTTATGGAGAATTTATTGAAAATCGGGAACCAACGGCCGTTGGTGTGGATTTAATGGCGGGTTCTTTAATTAAAAATCCGGGGGGAACTATTGTACAAGCGGGGGGTTATGTTGCTGGGCGGGAAGATTTGGTGGAAGCGGCAACCTGTCGATTAACAGCGCCGGGTATTGGTAGCAGTGGAGGGGCAACTTTTGATCAGAATCGGATTCTGTTTCAAGGGTTATTTTTAGCGCCTCAAATGGTGGGAGAAGCAATTAAAGGAACCCATTTAACCTCTTATGTTTTTAATCAATTAGGATACCCTGTTAATCCTTTACCGTTTGAACCAAGAAGGGATGTGATTCAAGCCATTGAGTTAGGTTCTCCTAATAAGTTAATTGCCTTTTGTCGGGCGATTCAACAATATTCTCCGATTGGTTCCTATCTGGAACCCGTACCCGCAGAAATGCACGGATATGAAAGTCATTTAGTCATGGCGGGGGGAACTTTTATTGATGGGAGTACCTCGGAATTTTCCGCCGATGGGCCGTTAAGAGAACCTTATATTGTTTTCTGTCAAGGTGGAACCCATTGGACACATATTTCCTTAGCATTAGAAGCCGCAATTGAAGCGTTAGCAAAGGTTTAAATCCATAAACCGGGTTTTTGTTATAGCAATCGCCATCACGATTAGGAAGTCGATTCATCTAATAAACGACGAATTGATGCTTTTTCAATAAATCCCACTAACACCCCATTCCGAACCACCGTAACTTCATTTAACTGTTGTTGTTCCAATAAATTCACTACTTCTAATAGGGATTGTTTAGCATCAATAATTGTTGTAACAACGGGTTTCATGACTGTTTCAATATGAGTTACAGGCCATTGCGCTGTAGGAATAGGTTTAAGGTCATCTCCGCTAATTTGCCCGACTAATTTGCCTACTTCATTGATGACTAAAAATTGTTGAATTGCCGGTTTTCCAATAATATAATCATTGACAAAAGTTCTTAATGAAATGTCTTGAGAAACCACGGAATTTTGATTCACTAAAGCATCTTCGGCGGTAAAACCCGATAATTTATTCCGCAGCTTGGCATCCTTGGCTAAAACCCCAGCATTACTAAATACAAACCACCCAATCAAAACTGTCCAGAAATTAGGAGACCCACCGGAGATTAACAGGGGTAAAAATCCCAATGAAATTCCGATTAAACCTAATCCTTGACCCGCTCGACTTGCAAATAGAGTCCCCTGATATTGATTCCCGGTAATTCTCCAAACCAAAGCTTTAAGAATATTCCCACCATCAAGGGGTAAACCGGGAATTAAATTAAAGATTGCTAGGGCTAAATTAACATAAGCCAAGAGATTAACTAAAGCCGATAAAGGCCCTGTTACTAGCAAATAGGAGCCAATAAAATGCAACCCCAAAAATAACAATAAACTGACTAACGGCCCAGCAATGGCAATCCAGAAAGCCCCGGCGGGAGTTTTCGCTTCTTGGTCTAACCCGGCTAATCCCCCAAACAAAAATAACGTAATAGATTTAACCTGAATTCCTTGTTTGATTGCTACAAAACTATGTCCTAATTCATGGGCTAAAACCGAAGCAAATAGAAGCAATGCGGCAATTAATCCGAGGAATAATGACAGTCCTAAACCTAATTGGGGAAATTGAGATCCCAAATTTCCCCCATAACTAAGGGTCATTAATCCCAGAATCAGAAACCAAGAAAGGTTAATATAAAATGGGATACCGAATAGATTACCGACGCGAATAGAGCCATTCATATTGGCTACCTCTTATAGTAATCCAGAAGTAGATTCAACCTCTGGTCTTTCATAACTTCAGTGTAACGAATTGTAAATAAAATCGCCAATCTCCTCCAGGTTGTATATACCAACCCATGAAGTACGGTTTTCCGCTTTTACATACTGTCACTATCTTTTTATAATTAGATAAATTATCATTTAGTTTAAAATAGGTGGCATTTGGATCTGCGGGAATGACCTCTGTTATTAGTCTTATTAATGATTTTAGCAACATTAACATTCTATATTCGAGTATTGCAATGATTCGTGAAAAATCTTGCCCTTTTGGGTGCAAATAGCATACCCGCGAATGCTAGGCACAAAAAGTCACCCACCCCACCACTTGTATTCCCTTTAAACCTGATAATAGGAGCGATACCATTCTACAAAGTTTTGGACTCCGACTTCAATAGAAGTATTGGGTTGAAAGTCTATATCTTGAATTAAAGCATCGACATCCGCATAGGTTATCGGGACATCTCCGGGTTGAATGGGCATAAAATTTTTGATTGCGGGTTTACCTAATGCCGTTTCTAAGACTTCAATCAAATGTAATAATTCAATCGGTTGATTATTCCCGATATTATACAGTTTATAGGGTGCGTTTGTCTGGGGATTTTCACCGGATTGGGGAATTCTATCTAATGTTCTAATTACTCCTTCTACAATATCATCAATATAGGTAAAATCCCGTTGCATTTTGCCATAATTAAACACATCAATGGGTTTTTCTTCGAGAATGGCTTTTGTGAAAATAAACATCGCCATATCGGGACGACCCCAAGGCCCATAAATGGTAAAAAATCGCAATCCTGTCATCGGAATATGATATAAATGGCTGTAACTATGGGCAATTAATTCATTGGATTTTTTGGTTGCTGCATATAAACTAATCGGGTAATCTACATTATCTTCTACTGAAAACGGGATTTTTTTATTCGCCCCATAAACAGAACTCGAAGACGCATATACTAAATGTTGAATTTGGGAGTGACGACACCCTTCTAAAATATTCAGAAATCCCACTAGGTTACTATCAACATAAGCATAGGGATTTTTTAAAGAATATCTGACCCCGGCTTGGGCGGCAAGATGGGCAACTTGTTCAAAATTTCCTTGAGCAAATAACTGATTAATTCCCTCTCTATCCGCTAAATCTAATTTTTTAAAGGAAAATCCTGATCGGTTTTTTAACTGTTCTAAACGGGCTTGTTTTAGAGAAACATCATAATAATTATTGAGATTATCAATTCCGATGATGGTGTCTCTTCGGTCTAACAAACGTTGACACAGGTGAAATCCCACAAATCCTGCCACCCCGGTCACTAATAAGTTAGCCATTTTTCCCCATATAAATTTCAATAACGAAAATAAAAACAATAACTGATCCTGTTAGAATCAATTTATAATTGTATTATAGCAGAGAACGGGAAATATAGAAAGAGGTTAATTATGTTAAACAAAGGTTTAATGAGTTTAGGAATTTTACCTATTGTATTCTTCAATAATTTCACCCTGACTTTAGGCAATTATCAACCTCTGACAGATCATAATATTGTTCAAAATAATGCCTTGGAAAAATCTAAGCCTTAATTAATCAATATAGTTTGTTTAGCGAATCGCTTAGAAGTAATTATCTCAATCTCCTTGATGGCAGAATTCCCGCAACCAAAGTGGCTTTTAGTCTAAAAGATCAAAACAATTATGAAGTTATGAAACCTCAAAAAACTGCATAAGGAGTATATTTTCCTCCCAATGCTTCCACAATAGTTTGAGTATTTTTAACTAACATTTTAATATAGGTTTCTCCCCCACTCCCTGGAGCGCCAATAGAATCAGAATATAACTGCTCTGGAGCTAATTTAACCCCCGATTCTTCCGCAACCGTTGTAATTAATTGAGGGTTAATTGTAGTTTCTGCAAAAATAGCTGGAACCCCCGCTTTCTGAATCGAATTAGCTAAGGTTTTAACAGTTTTTGCGCTCGGTTGTTCTTCCGTACTAATCCCAATTAATGTCCCAATCACCTCTAATTTATAATCATGAGCATAATATTGAAACGCATCATGGGTTGTAACTAACTTTCTATTTTTAGGAGGAATAGTGGCAATTTGTTCATTAATCCAAATATCTAATTGAGTTAATTCCTGGGTCAATTTTGTCGCATTTTTAGTAAAAATATCCCGATCTTCAGGAGATAAAATAATCAACTCATCCCTAATTTTATTCGCCATTAAAATAGCATTTTTAGCCGTTCCCCAAACATGAGGATCGGGTTGTTTTTGTCCTTTATATTGAAAATCCAAAGGTTTAACCACTTCCCCCACCGCCACTTTTTTTCCCTGAGTTCCCGCCGCCCGAATTAACTTAATTAATCCCGGTTCTAAATTATAACCATTATAAAGAATTAAATCCGCCTTTTCTAAAGCAATACTATCTTGAGGCACAGGTTCATAAACATGGGGATCTGTACCCGGTTTTAAAATTCCTAGATGTTCAATTTCATCCCCAGCAATTTGTTCAGTTAAATCAGCAATAATGGTACTGGTTGATACTACTTTCGGTTGATTACTATTAACAGAATTATTTATTTTTTCTTGAGTACAACTACTTAATCCCGTTAACATAATCCCGAAAAAAACACCCAAAAACCGCATACAAAAGGACTTTTGAGCAATTATTGACAACATAATCTTTAAACTTTCATAATATTTTCATTTTTATGATATACTATAAACATCATCATCCCCAAAAAGGGCATAGAAAACAGATGAACATTATAGAATTCCCCCATCCCAACCATACTCTAAATATCGGTCACCTCAGCGTCAACTATCGCGGGGTGGAAGCGTTACGAGATATCTGTCTAAACATCCAACCCGGACGACTAACCGGGATTATTGGGCCGAATGGGGCGGGGAAAAGTACCTTAATGAAGGCGATGTTGGGCTTAATTCCGGTGGGGACGGGTGCGGTGGTCTATGACGGAAAACCCCTAATTCAGCAACGTCAACGGGTCGCCTATGTTCCCCAGCGATCGCAAATTGACTGGGACTATCCGGCAACGGTTTGGGATATTGTGATGATGGGGAGAGTGCGGAAAACCGGGTGGTTGCGTCCTTTTTCTGGAGTCAGCCGTCGCATCGCCACCCAAGCGTTAGAAAGGGTGGGAATGGTTGAATATAAACATCGCCCCATTGGTCAACTATCTGGCGGTCAACAACAGCGTGTATTTTTAGCTAGATCTTTAGCCCAGGAATCTGATATTTTTTGTTTTGATGAACCCTTTGTTGGCATTGATCAAAAAACCGAAGCGGTGATTTTTAGTTTATTTCGAGAGTTAGCAGCATCGGGTAAAATTGTGATTGTAATTAACCATGATTTGGGGGAATCTATTGTTAATTTTGATGATTTGGTTTTACTAAATCAAGAGGTAATTGCGCTGGGAAATCGTCAACAAGTTTTGAAGGAAGATTATCTACAACGAGCCTACGGAGGAAAGGTGTTTTTCTTTTCTGAAAATGTAGCTTAATTGATTTCAGGATGCAAACAATAACTGTCTTTTTAGTTAACAGTTAACCGTCATCAGTCAACTGTCAACTGTCAACTCCTTTTAATACAGCCGACTTAAAACATAATCTGCTAAACCGATTAACGCCTGTCGAGATTCACAAGTTTGAAAAGATTCCAAATACTTTACCGCTTGTTGGGCATGATAGGCAGCCAACTCCCTAGAGCGTTGAATCCCTGAGCTATCTTTAATTAAGGTTAAAGCCTGTTCTAAATCTCCATCCGTAGCAAATTCTCGCTCAATTAACGTTTCCAGATGGGGTTTTTCTTCTAAAGCATAAAGGGTGGGTGCGGTTAAATTTCCACTTTTGAGATCGGATGCTGCGGGTTTACCTAATTCCTCGGTTAAACCCGTAAAATCCAAAATATCATCAACAATTTGAAAGGCTAAACCTAGATGGCGACCATAGTTGTATAAATCTTCGGTTTGTTGCGGAGAAACTTCACTCAAAACACCAGCCGCTTTAGAACTATTGGCAATCAAAGAAGCAGTTTTATAATAGCTTTTTTCTAAGTAGGTTTCAATTGATAATCCTGTATCAAACCGATTAAGACCCTGTTGAATTTCTCCTTCCGCTAAATTCATAATTACCTGAGACAATAATTTTACCACTTCCAGGTTATCCAAATTGGCTAAATACCAAGAAGATTGAGCAAATAGAAAATCTCCAGCTAATACCGCAACTCGGTTATTAAATAAACTATGAACCGTTGGAACTCCCCGACGCATTTCAGAATCGTCCACGACATCATCATGGACGAGACTGGCGGTATGGATCATTTCTGTGATTTCTGCCAACCTCCGGTGCTTCAGGCTAATATTTTGATCGGGCGTTGTCATTCGGGAAATTAACAGGACAATCGCAGGACGTACCCGTTTCCCTTTGACACTAAACAGGTGTTCTGCGGCGGCATACAAAATTGGATGTCGCGCACCGACAAGCTGTTTTAAGTTATCGGTCAACTGCCGCAGGTCTGCTTCAACTGGCGAAAATAGAAGAGTTTGCGATGTCATGGATTAGCCAACTCAGGCGTTGAGTTAACAAAATTTTACATATCATAGTCTGATTCTAATCTGTTTCGGCTCAGGGGATCGCATTTTTGCTAAAATATTGTCTTGGGAACTCTCCGTAGCCAGGGGTAATCCTCAAAAATTTCTAGGTTTTAGTACCCACCCTTAACTCTTGCAAAACGTCGCTTCTGGAGATTTTGCGCCCTCTTTCCCCTACTCTATTTTTTAGGCGCGGTGGGCAGATCAAATTCTGAAAAAAATTTCCGTGCACCGCTACCATTCTCTAATTTTTATGTTATCTTAGGGGTAAGAGTTTAAAGAATTCTATACATTAGGGACAACGGGTCTAGCGACTGGGTTCAAGAAAATCTATCGCCACCTAATTAATCTATTGGCTTTAAGGATAGCCGTTAGGACTTCTCGACGAGCTTCTAACTCCGTTCTGGTCATTAGGCTGTCCACGATATCAGTTAGAAGATTCTCTATTTAGGGTTTTATGAGAAAGTCCTAGGTTTTACAGTAGGGATTCCTCTCCTGAGTTTCGGTGTTAGCAACATTTCGGGGAAATTCTCATTTCCCGTAGGAATTTTTTATTTGTGGGTCACAAGAGCGCTGGCAGTTGCGATCGCTTGTTGACCTGATGTAGCGGGTCTTAAACTTCTGTGCTGCTGCTCCTCCTCCTATTTCTTCAGGCTGACTCATGATGTTCTATAACGATATGCCCTTAATCATCCCGCTTCTGGCCACGGGTTATGTTCTGATGATTTATTTACTCTTAGCCCTTGCTAAGTATACAACAAACATCTTGTGAACTACCCACACTGACTTGGAGTACCAAGTACAGTTTGGGCGTGCCATGGCGTGTCTCTACACTGATTAATTACTGATTACTGACGGTGAGGGGTTCCATTACGGGTAGGGTAGTGGCCTCTACTGCGGGAGTGAATCCCAACCACTGCACCGAAAGATCAGCAAACTGTTGAGGGCAGCCACTCACACAAAACCGCGTTGGTTTGGGGGGCTGAGTATTCCGCATTCCTAACAGTTCTAACTCCTTAACAGTAGCTTTAACTAAAGAAACTGCCGGGTCAACCAACTGAACCTGAGCCGGAAGGATTGAGCGCAACACTGGGGCTAAATGGGGATAATGGGTACAACCATAAATCAGAGTATCAATTTGCTGCTGAATTAACGGGGTTAAATATTCCCGTGCCACTTGATAGGTGTAAGGGTCATGAATTCGGTTTTGTTCAATGAGGGGAACAAATTCTGGACAGCCCACTTGCCAGACTTGAACCGATGGATCGGTTTCTTGAATCGCATAGCGGTAGGCATTACTAGCGGCTGTGGCGGGGGTGGCAATCACTCCAATCCGTTTTCCTTGTCGCACTGAGGCTTGAGCACCCGGAAGAATCAGTCCTAGCATCGGTATATCAAATTCATCTTGAACCGTTTCTAAAGCCAGGGCGGAACTGGTGTTACAGGCCATGAGAACCATTTTGGCGTCCTGTTGCATTGCCCAAAGAATAATTGGGCGGACAAACTGCAAGATTTCCTCTTTTGAACGGGTTCCATAGGGCAAGTGCGCCGTATCTCCAAAGTAAAGAACGGATTCATTGGGCAGTTGACGGTACAGTTCCCTTAAAACCGTTAATCCCCCCACACCACTATCAAATATTGCGATTCTTTTTTGTCGATTGTCCGTTGTCATGGGTTAAAAATCTGTCTTTGATTGTCTGTTATCAATGGTAGAGAGCTTTGTTGTCAAGTCTATTGACAGAATTTGTTCGCTCTAAGCTGAAACAATAGGGCAATAGAAATCTACGGGTTAAATATTGTTAAATTGACATCCTCACCGCCGTAAAACTGACGGTGATTCCTAAACTTCACAATTTAGGTTTCTGCTTCTTAGCAGTTGCCTTCACAGATTTACTCTGTTCGGGTCTTACACTCGCTCCACAGACTGACACTGCGAGTCCCGCAGCCAAAATATTTTTACTCGCGTTGAGATCTCGGTCATGGATTACCTCACACTTAGGGCATTTCCATTCACGAATATTTAGTGGCAATTTATCCATTGTGTGACCACAGTTCCCGCAGCGTTTAGAACTAGGGAACCATTGGTCAATCTTAACTAGATTACGCCCATACCAAAGACACTTGTAATCTAATTGCCGAATCAACTCACTCCATCCGCTATCAGAAATAGCCAGTGCGAGCTTGTGGTTTTTGATCATATTCTTAACTGCTAACGACTCAACGGCAATCGTTTGATTTTCGCGTACCAAGTTAGTCGTCAGCTTATGTAAGAAATCTTTACGGGAATCCGAAATTTTCAGGTGAACTTTTGCTACCTTAATCCTCGCTTTTTCCCTATTCTTGGAACCTTTTTGTTTACGAGAAAGATTCTTTTGCGCCCGTTTCAGTCTTTTGTAATGCTTCTTAAATTGTTTGGGGTTAGACACTTTTTCACCGTTGCTGGTGGCAATCAGGCTTGTAATACCCAAGTCAATCCCAATCGCATTATCATTAACAGGCAATGGCTTAATTGTTAGATCATCGAAACGAATGGAAATATGCCAACGTCCCGACGGGTGCATCTTAACGGTTACAGAGGACGGCTCACATCCTTTTGGAATCTGCCTAGACCATCTAATATCTAAAGGTTCAATATTTTTCGCCAGGTAGATTTTTCCATCTTTAAACTTAAATGCCGACTTTGTAAATTCAGCGCTACCACCATTCCTTTTTTTCTTGAAGCTAGGATATTTTGCCCTTCCGGCAAAGAAATTAGCAAATGCCGATTGAAGATGCCTCAACCCTTGTTGTATTGGTACACAGCTAACTTCATTAAGAAAATCCAAGTCTTCTTGTTTTTTCCATTTGGTCAGCATAGAGGATGTTTGGTTATATCCAATTTTTTCTTGCCTCTCGTACCATCCTTGAGTTCTCTCATGGAGAGCCTTGTTGTAAACCAACCTTACACAACCCAAAGTGCGTCGCAATAGCGACTCTTGCTCTGGACTTGGGTAAAATCGGTAATTGAATGCTTTTTCCATATCTCACATTATAGTATATCTTTTTGTGAATGTGTTAAATTAAAAATATAAAGCCTAAGTAGAACGACGGGGTTTCTACCCAATTTTTCGATGAACGCTCGTCCCCCTTCATGGGTGTGAGTTTCAACGCAGTGGAATTATTTGTCAAGGTGAAAGACGGTATGAATACAAGGAGGAACAAAAATTGCCGACACTGGGAGTCAATATTGACCATATAGCCACGATTCGCCAAGCCCGTCGCACCGTTGAACCCGATCCCGTAGGGGGGGCTGTGCTGGCGGAATTGGCGGGGGCTGATGGAATTACAGTGCATTTGCGTGAAGATCGACGCCATATTCAAGATCGGGATGTGCGAATATTGCGCCAAACGGTGAGAACCCATCTAAATTTAGAAATGGCCGCGACGGATGAAATGGTGGCGATCGCTTTGGACATCAAACCCGACTATGTAACCCTAGTTCCCGAACGTCGGGAAGAAATCACCACCGAAGGGGGGTTAGATATCGCCGGACAAATTCCTCGGATGACCGATGTAGTAACCACCCTACAGGAAGCCGGAATTCCAGTGAGTTTGTTTATTAATGCGAACCCCGAACAAATTGCAGCCTCGGCCCAAGTAGGGGCTAAATTCATCGAACTGCATACGGGATGTTATGCAGAGGCCAAAGGGGAAGACCAGGTTAGGGAACTGGGGATTTTAGCCGAGGGATGTCAACGGGCCTTAGAAGCCGGACTGCGGGTTAATGCCGGACATGGGTTAACCTACTGGAATGTTTATCCCATTGCCGCCCTTGAAGGGATGGAAGAACTCAACATTGGTCATACAATAATAAGTCGGGCAGTTCTCGTCGGCTTAGAGCGAGCCGTCCGAGAAATGAAACAAGCGATTTTTGGGCAACTTTAACCCGAAAATCTTCCCATGATAGAATTTACAACGATTAACCATGCAGACTTATTACTACGTTTTAGGCAGTCACAAGTTTTTACTTGAGGAAGAACCCTTAGAAGAAGTGTTGCGCGAACGCCAACGCAACTATCGGGAACGGGAAAAGGAAATTGATTTTTGGTTAGTGCAGCAACCTGCTTTTTTAGAAGCGCCAGAAATGGCTGAGATTAAAGCCAAATGTCCTCAACCTGCGGTGGCGATTATTTCCACAGATAAACAAGTGGTCACCTGGTTAAAATTGCGTTTAGAGTATGTATTCCAGGGACAATTCCAAGCTCCGACCGCTAGTATTCCCGATGCTTTGGGGTCTTTAGCAACGGCTGCTTAAAAATTCCGATCCAATATTTGACCCTGATCAGTACAATGAAAGCTGTTGCTTCATTGTTGTCAACTGCGGTTTTTGGAGAACAAAGGTTAAACTAAGCCAGAGAGTTTCCCCCTCTGGCTCGTCTTCAAAAGCAGCTTTTATCTTTCAAACTTAAAATAAGGTTCACCTAAAATTTCAATCACTTTTCAAGAGTTTAACCGATGTTTTTCCTTTAACAAGTAGGGTGATGCAAGAGTTAGATCCCAGGAATAATTAGACTAAAAATCTGAATATTCCTACGGTTTAACTGTTGAGAAAAAGATTAATTATGACTAAAAAGCAGAGACTAGAATTAACCTGGATTGGTAAGGAGATTCGCCCCAAGTTGGAGCCACGAATTTTGCTGGAAGATCCAGATAAATCTTATCATGCTGCTCATCGGATGAGTGAAAATGATATTTTTGATAATCGCTTGATTTTTGGGGATAATTTGTTGGCTCTCAAGGCTTTAGAGTCGGAGTTTGCAGGAAAAATTAAATGTGTTTTTATTGATCCTCCCTACAATACAGGATCAGCTTTTGAACACTATGATGATGGTGTAGAACATTCGATCTGGCTTGGTTTAATGCGCGATCGATTAGAGATTATTCGACGTTTATTATCAGAAGATGGATCGCTGTGGATTACCATTGATGACAATGAAGCACATTATTTAAAAGTGATGTGTGATGAAATTTTTGGGCGGGTAAATTTTGTTGCGAATTGCTTGTGGCAAAAAGTATATTCTGAGCGAATGGATGCACGGGGTTTTAGCGTGTCTCACGATCATGTTATTGTGTACCAAAAGAGCAATGACTTTGCACCAATTCAATTATCTAAAGAGCAGAACTCCAGTCAGTTCAAATTTTTCGATAAGATAACAGGTAAGTATTATCGTCGTCGCTCACTTCGCAAGGAGGGATCTGAGTCAAGACGGGAAGATCGTCCATCTATGTGGTATTCAATCAAAGCTCCAGATGGGACAGATATTTATCCAGTAAAGCCTGACGGAATAGAAGGAAGATGGCGATGGAAGAAGGAAAATTTAATAACTAACTCAGAACTAATCGAATATGTAAAGAAAGATAATTGCTGGGAAATTTATGTTAAACAGTTTTTGGAAGCCAATGCGTCGAGACCACCAGCAACTTTTTGGTCAAATGAGGAAGTTGGTCATAACCATGAAGCGAAGCTTGAAGTACGTGCTTTTAATTCAGTAAGTGTGTTTGATACACCAAAACCTGAACGTTTAATTAAGCGCGTTCTGGATATTGCAACAAAACCTAATGATCTTGTTCTCGATTCCTTCGCAGGTTCAGGAACAACAGGGGCAGTCGCGCATAAAATGGGAAGACGCTGGATCATGATTGAACTCGGCGAACATTGTCATACCCATATTATTCCCCGACTTAAAAAAGTAATTGATGGCGAAGATCAAGGGGGAATTAGTAAAGCATTTAATTGGAAAGGTGGCGGTGGATTTCGATACTATCACCTTGCACCCTCCCTCCTCGAAAAAGATAAATGGGATAATTGGATTATTAATAAAACCTATAATGCCGAAATGTTAGCCGAAGCACTGTGCAAAATTGAAGGTTTCACCTACTCACCATCCGATACATTCTATTGGCAACAGGGCTATTCTACAGAGCGGAATTTTATCTATGTTACCACCCAAAATCTTCGTCTCGAACAACTATCCCAACTTGCAGACGAAGTAGGACAAGAACGCAGTTTACTCGTTTTATGTACCGCCTTTCGAGGCAAAACTGATATATTCCCCAACCTCACGGTTAAAAAAATTCCTAAACAAATTCTTTCACGCTGCGAATGGGGACATGATGATTACAGTTTGAAAATTGAAAACCTGCCAAAAGCACCCCAAAAAATCGGACAACTAACACTATTTGACCTGGATAACATACAATGAACCAAATTTTAATAACATTGCTAATCGTATCAGTCTGCGCCATCCCCAGCGCGAATCCTTAGAAATTCTTGCTCGTATTTGTGAATTTTTAAACATTCCAAATATCGCAGGTCGAGAAACAAGTTTAGCCGCGATTAACAAGGAATTTCCCACGTTTACAGACTTCGAGCGCGAGTTTCCCTCCCTATGTTTTGCCCTAGCCACAGGTGTTGGTAAAACTCGACTTAAGGAAATTGCCAATTTTGTCCATAGCCAAATGCAACAATATTTCTGGGAAGAAACCACAGGCTATAGCAATCCTATTTGAGTTGTGTTTAAAATCCCTGATCAAAAGGGAACACCGGAACAGCCCCCCCAAACCCCTCGTGCACGGGGGGCTAGGGGGGAGGGATCTGGGGTAATACTTCTGGCCGTTTCATATCAGTATTGAAATGTTATAGCAAGAGGCAATAGGGAATAGGCAATCTCGCTATAGGTAAATACTTACTGTGAGCAGCTTTTAGCCTTCAAGAATGTCCTAATAGATGTGGCGACTGCTATACAACCTATTTAGGATTGCTATATGATGTCAAAATTAGTAAAGGTTTTACAGCTTTAAAAGATAGTGCCTACACCACAAATGCTAATAATTACCGTAATTATCGATCTTCGCCACCCGATAAAAGCAATATGTCTAAATATCTGTTTACAGGCTTTTCAAAATGTCTTTATCCAGAACAGAAATTTCAATCGGAAGCAGAAAGAATATTAGCGCTAATTTTAGAACGGGATGCCATTAAATCGCTATACAATCACTACAAAATACTAAAAGCAAATTTGCTTAGGTGTTGGATATAGTCGAAAACGATACCGGGCTTTCATTCTTTTTGATCAACTGGTTCTTTTATATATTAAACTAGAATAACTACAATAAAAGCCTAAGTAGAACTTACGAGCTTTAAACCCAATTAATTTTTTTGTAAACCTCCTGTTTATGCGTCAAAGTGGTGTCAAAAGGTTATCTGCTATCTTGGTTCCGAGTCTGCTCACGGCCGCCAGTTGGGGTTTAGCAGTCCAAACCAGTTTAGCCCAGGAAACTTGTGCAGCACCAAAGCCTGGAGAATATTTGTTATTGATTGTCAGTAACACTTCCGAGGAACAAAAATTGGTGCAGCGCACGTTACCCAATGACATCAATAGTGAGGTTTGTCGCTATTTGACGAATTTAGTGACTAGGGTGGGAGGATTTAGTGATCCTTTAATTGCGGAGGATTGGGCCACCTATCTACAGGATAAGGTTAAGTTACCCGCCTATGTGGTGAAACAGGAGGTCATAGCCATACCCCGTCCGAGTCCGAATTCTAGTCTTGGCCAGACTCCGATTGTTCGAGAAACCCCGCCAACACCCAAAAAAGAATCAACAGCTAATTCTCAATCTTTGGGGTCAGGTTATGCTGTTTTAGTGGATTATTTGAATCAACCGGAATTAGTCCAACAGTTAAGAACCCTAATCGGTGAAAATGTGGGTTTAGTTTCCTATGGTCAGCGACCCTATTTATTAGTAGAATATACAACAGATTCCGAAAAAGCAACAGCAACTTTAAATAAATTAAGTAATCGTGGCTTTTGGCCGATATTAGTTGATAGTAACCGGGTGACAGTTATTAGTCCTACGGTTAAACCTTAGACGACAAATAATGGCTACAGATCTTGTATTTCAAGGTTTCTACAGAAATATAGCAATAAGCAGTAAGGGTGTTAACGACTTCTTTGTGTCTTCGTGTCTTTGTGGTTAAATCAGACTTGACCCTTGGCTATACTGGCAGGAAATGTAGAGGCCAAGTTATCTCAGCAATCGAAGCGATCGCAATCCCTAATCCTAAACCAACAATAACTTGAAAGGGGGTATGACCTAATAATTCAATTAATCTTTCTTCGCTTAATTGTTTATGTTCTTCAAAGACTTCATCAATAATTTGGTTTAAAATGCGGGCTTGTTTTCCTGCCGCTTGACGGACTCCAGCCGCATCGTACATCACAATAAACGCAAAAACAACAGCAATGGCAAAATCAGGACTTCCCCACCCCATGGTTTTGCCCACTCCCGTTGCTAAAGCACCGACAAAAGCGGAATGGGAACTGGGCATCCCTCCGGTTGTAACCAACACCCGCAGATTAATTTTGCCATGTTGGACTAGCTCCACCGCTAATTTAGAAAGTTGAGCCAGAATACAGGCTAACAGGGCAACCCATAACACTTGGTTATTGAGGATTTGAGAAAAGTCTTGCATATAATAGAAATCAATAGCTTTAGTGAGTGCGATTAGTGATAAAATCTGCGATCGCTAACAAAGGAATAGCCTTATCCCCATAGTTAGATAATTCGGCTTTTGCCGCTTCAATTAACTGCTGGGCCTGACGTCGGGATTCATCTATGCCCCATAAACTGGGATAGGTGACTTTTTTAGCCGTTAAATCCTTACCTGCGGTTTTTCCTAACTCCTCCTGGGTTGCCGTAATATCGAGAATATCATCCACAATCTGAAACGCCAAACCAATATTACGCGCATACCGAGATAACCCTTCAATTTCCGTTTCCTTTGCCCCGGCTAAAATCGCCCCACAGACCACAGAAGCCTCTAATAAAGCCCCAGTTTTATGGGTATGAATAAAAGTTAGGGTTTCTTCGGAAACATCCGTGAGTCCTTCCGAATCTAAATCCACCACCTGGCCTCCAACTAAGCCCGCAGCCCCCATCGCCCGACCTAAACGAGCAATTACCTGTAAAACTTGATTTGCAGGAACATTAGGAGTTTTAGTCGCTACAAATTCAAAAGCATAACTCAATAAACCATCCCCAGCTAAAATCGCAATATCCTCTCCATACACCTTATGATTGGTCAGTTTTCCCCGTCGATAATCATCATTATCCATGGCTGGGAGGTCATCATGAATCAAGGACATGGTGTGAATCATTTCCAGGGCGCAGGCGGTAGCCATGGCCATCTCTACAGTCCCACCGACCAACTCACAGGTCGCCAAACACAAAATCGGTCGCAAACGCTTTCCTCCAGCCAGCAAAGAATAGCGCATTGACTCATAGATTTTTTCAGGGTAGATTAGGGGGAGAGACTGATCTAAAGCCTGTTCTACTAGGGTCTGTCGTTGGCTCAGATAGGCAGATAAGTCAAACTGAGAGTTTTCCAACGGTGAGTTAATTTCGCTTACCAATACCATGACGAGTGTTTGTTTATAATAGGGGTAATGTTAACAAAAGTTGACTACTGGGGACTTAATTTTACCCTTGATTTCAGGAGCAAAGTCTTAACTTCACTATTTTACAAGATAGGGTGGGAGCGTGAAAGCCCACTGGCTTCGATCGCGGGATGAAAAGCGACGCAGGCACTTTTAAGTGCCGTCATCTACTAATTAATTTGTACCCAGTTAGTAGATGTTCATATTATCATATTTTCCATGATCAAAGTAACTCAGACGATTATAACCACAAAGATACAAAGACACGAAGACATGAAGGTTGTTGTCAACACTCAACTACTCATTTTTTCTGTGATAGTAAAGTTTCGGAAATTTTAAGTTATGTTTATTTTCGATTCTGAGCTTTTTCATAAGCAGGATCATGTTCAGCAAAACTGAGAAGAACTACTCGCTTCGGGGAAAGATTTTCATAAATGCGATAAACTAGACGATAAGAAACTCCATTCCAATCTATTTCCAGAGCGCGACATCCTTTTAGTTTTCCGATTAAATTATGACTAGAAATACCTAGAGTTTGATCGGGATCTAAAGCGAGGATTTTTTGGTATTTTTGCCAGTTATTCTGAAGTTGTAACGGTAATCGAGAAACATCATCCTGTACTTATTTAACCATTTGCACAAGATAAGAATTTCTAGCTTTGCCCATTATTAACCCACTGTTTTAATTCATCTTCATCAATTTCTGAGTTAGCTTCTATTATAGTTATCAATTGGCTAGGATTTTCTAACTGTGGCAATCTTTCCATAGCTAAAGTTTCGGCTGACCAAGTTTGAGAGTTATCTTCTAAGATAATAATTACCTCAACACTTTGCTCCTTGGGGAAATTGGGGAGTTTTAATAGTGATTGTGCCATCAGACTGAACAAAAGTAGTTTGACGAATTGCCTGAGCCATGTTTAGGATTTTTATAGCGAAATAAATAATTATTAGGGGTCGAGGGGGGCTTTACAACCCCCGACTCCCATTCAAAACCGTGCTTACCTACTAACCCGGTCGTGTTAACAGTCAACCATCAACCGTTAACTGTCAACAACGCCTCTACTGAAATTTTTCCAAATAACTCCAGAAGGTATTTTGTAATAACATCGCCACGGTCATCGGGCCAATACCCCCCGGAACTGGGGTAATATATTGGGCGATGGGTTGAACACTGTCGAAATCTACATCCCCGACTAGGCGAGATTTGCCATTATTATCCGTAATTTTATTAATTCCGACATCAATCACAATAGCGCCGGGTTTAACAAAATCCGCCGTAATCATTTGCGGACGTCCGATAGCCGCCACCACAATATCCGCATCCCGGCTAACTTTAGCTAAATCTTGAGTTTTAGAATGGGCAATAGTTACGGTACAATCAGCTTCTAATAACATCAAAGCCATCGGTTTTCCGACTAAAATACTGCGACCTAAAACAACGGCGTGTTTTCCTTTTAGCTCAATATTATATTCCTCAAATAGTCGCATAACTCCGGCGGGGGTACAACTTCTTAGGCCTTTTTCTCCCCTGGCTAACCGGCCTAAATTTTCCGGGTGCAAACCATCGGCGTCTTTATTCGGATCAATTTCATATAATAACCCAACGGAGTCCAAATTAGCAGGAAGGGGTAACTGAACTAAAATTCCATCCACTTGTTCATTTTGGTTCAGTTCATGGATAATACTGGTAAGTTTTTCTTGGCTAGTTTCTGCGGGGAAATGTTGACCAAAAGAGGTGATGCCAACCTTAGCACAAGCCTGTTCTTTATTCCGAACATACACCGCACTGGCCGGATTCTCTCCTACCATAATCACCGCTAAACCGGGCGGGCGTCCAACTTTAGCTTGCCATATTTCTACCTGTTCTTGTAGTTGGGCTTGAATCTTTTTGGCTGTAGATTTACCGTCTAATAGATTATCCATAATTCGTTCTCTGTTTTGTTAATTAATATATTCAGTGATTCCTTGACATCCTCACCGCCGTAAACGGACTCTATCTATTTCGATGTAATTTCTCCCATACCAACGACATTTATAGGCTAATTGTCGAGTAATTTCCCCCCAACTAGCATCAGATATCGCCTGAGATAATTTGGGATTTTTGACCAGATTTTTTACCGCTAAATTCTCAGCTACAATCGTTTGGTTTTCACGAACTAATTGAGTCGTTAGCTTGTGTAAATGGTCTTTTCTACTATCGGTGATTTGAGCGTGAATTTTGGCTACTTTGATTCTGGCTTTTTCTCGGTTCTTTGACCCTTTCTGTTTTCGAGCTAGGCTTTTTTGTGCTTGACGCAATCTCCGATAATGCTTTTTATAATGCTGAGGATTAGATATCTTGTCTCCGTCGCTGGTAATGACTAGGCTACTAATGCCTAAATCAATCCCTATAGCTTTATCGGTGGCAGGTAATGGTTGAATAATTGGGTCATCAAATTTAATTGAAATATGCCAACGTCCTGATGGATGTAGCCTGACGGTTACGGTGCTTGGTTCACATTTATCTGGTATTTGTCTTGACCATCGAATCGCTAATGGCTCTGAACATTTAGCTAAATAAATTTGTTTTTCTTTAAATTTAAAAGCAGATTTAGTAAATTCAGCACTTCCTCCTTGATGTTTTTTCTTAAAGTTGGGATACTTGGTACGACCAGCAAAAAAATTGGTAAAGGCTGTTTGTAGATGTCTTAAACCTTGCTGTAAAGGAACACAACTAACTTCGTTTAAAAAGTTTAATTCTTCCTGTTTTTTCCAATCGGTCAGCATTGAGGACGTTTGAGTGTATCCTACTCTCTCTTGTCTTTTGTACCAAGATTGAGTGCGTTCATGGAGTGCTTTGTTGTAAACCAACCTTACACAGCCCAAGGTGCGCCGCAATAGCGACTCTTGTTCTGGTGTGGGGTAAAATCGGTAACTGTATGCTTTTTCCATACCTCACATTCTAGCACATATTCTGTGAATATGTTAACATTTTAGGATAAAGCCGTCGCAGAACAACGGGGTTTCAAACCTAAATTTTTGATGAACCTTTCATTTCCACAGAAGCTCACCAAAACCTGGCACATTAGTATTGTATTACTATTTGTGACCGGATTAGTCGGTTGTCAAAGTATTTCCCATTCTGAAAGTTGGATTAATTTTAATACAGCTAAAATTGAACTGCTACAACAAAAACAGAAAATAGGTGCTAAAGTTTATCTCAGAGGTAAAGTAAAAAGTTATGCACCATTTTTAGGGGCTGGCGCTTATCAACTCCAAGATAATACAGGTTCAATTTGGGTATTTACCACTCAACCTTTACCACCCCTCGGACAAGACCTATTAATTCAGGGGAAAGTAGAATATAAAAGTATTTTAATTAAGGAGATGAAAGGAAAAGATATTGGAGATGTTTATATTAAAGAAATTAAACGGGAACAGAGAATGGGTAATGGGTAATGGGTTTTGGGTTTTGGGTTTTGGGTAACAAATTATGATTCAAGTTGCTATAGCGATTCTTTATCGAGATGGAAAGTTTTTATTGCAGTTACGAGATAATATCCCTAATATTGTTCATCCTGGGGTTTGGGGATTATTTGGGGGACATTTAGAACCCGAAGAAACCCCAGAAAATGCCTTTAAACGAGAATTACTCGAAGAAATTGGTTATAATATTCCTGCGTTTTTACCCTTCAATTCCTATCCAGATTCTCTGGTTAATCGGATTGTTTTTTATGCTCCTTTAACGGTTGATTTGAGTCAATTAGTCTTACATGAAGGCTGGGATATGGGATTATTAACCCCAGAGGATATTCAAGCCGGAGAATGTTATTCTGAAAAGGCAGGAATGGTTAGATTAATAGGAACTCTGCATAGAAAAATTTTATTAGATTTCATGGCTCAAAAGTTAGTTTAAGCCACAATAGGAACACTATCATCATTGGGTAAAATGGAACGGGGATCAACCTTTTCACCATCGGGATTATGAACTTCAAAGTGTAGATGAATAGAATATCCTCCCCCATCAATTTCTAACCCTTCATACCCAAAACCCGAACCGCCCCGCACCCCGATAAATTGACCTTGGGTAATGGTTTGACCCACTTCAACCCGAATAGATTGTAAATGAAAATAAACGTGCTTCCAACCATTAGAACGTTTAATATAAATCGCCCGACCTTCTGCACCACTAGGATCATTTTTAATATAATCAACCACTCCATCACTCGCCGCATAACATTCATCGGGAGTATATCCCCCAATATCAACACCTGCATGAAGTCTACCTCTAGCATAACCAAATTCAGTTACGGAACCCATACTGGTTCCGGTCATTGGCCATATCCATTCTGAATTAGACACCGCAAAGGAAGCCGAAGAAACTGAACGGGATACGGTTAATTCTTCATCGGTTTCTAATAGTTTAACTTGATGAGCCGGAACGAACCAAGTTGTCATATTTTTGGGTTTGGGAGATAGGAAATTAACCTGTAAATGGTTATCTTCTGCCTCAGAATAACTTTCTATTTCAAATATTGTATCACAATAAACCGATATTTTTTCATTATAAGCAACAGCTTCGGCTACAACCGGATGGAGCTTAAAAATCGTATGTTCTAAAACTTGTAATTTCATGGTTATCTCCTGATTTAATTTATGGTTTTTAGGAACTGTGTTAAAGCTGGAATTAAATATTGAGTTAATGTATAGGCATCAACCCCTAATTCCGTGCGTTCTGTTGCGGCTAAAATCCCGGCTTGGGAATGCCACCAAACCGCCGTATTAACTATTAATTCTACAGGTTTTTCCGCTAAAATAACAGGGGGTAAAAGCCCTCCTAATAATCCCGTTAAAACATCCCCGCTTCCCCCACGACCTAAAGCTGGGGTACTATCAGGATTAATCCAAACTTGATTCGGAGTAGCTACACAGGTTCTAGCCCCTTTTAAAACAATAATAGCACCCGTTAATTCGGCGGCTTGTTTGGCTAATATTATTTGATTTTTTTCTAATGCTATCAATTCGGGAAATAGCCGTTTAAATTCTCCAAAATGGGGTGTTATAATAGTCGGAAATTTACGAGAAGATAGGGCGAGAACTGGATTCAATTTAGCCAAGATATTTAAAGCATCCGCATCTAAAATAATTGCACAATTTGCTGTTAATATTCTTTCCACAATAGCTTCAGCTTCTATTGTTAATCCAGGGCCACAAACAATAGTTTGATAGCGGTTTAAATCTATATCTTCTGGAAGTTCAAGAATAGCTCCATTTTCAGTTTCAGGACAGCCAATAATTAGGGATTCTGGTAGTTGCAAACTTAACAAGGGTTTAATCGAATTGGGTACAGCAATAGAAAGCATTCCCACACCGCTTGCTCTGGCTCCTAATCCAGCTAAAATGGCGGCTCCTGTATATTGTTTGGAACCTGCTATAATTAATAAATAACCGTTTTTATATTTATGATGATTAGCGGGACGGGGCAAAGGTAAACTATTAATTGCCGTGTCCTGAGTGATGCGATTTAGGATAGGATATTCCCCGATGACAGCATTAATATCCGCCCTAGGAATATCAAAATCAATCAGTTCTGCTCTGCCAATATAATCTAATCCGGTATCTTGTAAAAATGCTTGTTTCCATAGTCCCAAACAGAGGGTAATATTTGCTCTAATTGCTGTTCCTAATATTTCCCCTGTATCCGTATGAATTCCCGATGGTAAATCAATGCTAATGACAAATTTATTCAAATTATTAATTATATTGATAGCATTGGCAATTTTTCCGGTAATTTCTCGCTCTAAACCAAATCCAAATAACCCATCAATCAAAATATCACAGTCATATAATTCTTTAATATTAGAACTAAAATTAATTCCCAAACTAATAGCATATTTGGCATGGGATTCGGTTAATTCTTTAGGCTTTGAAATTGGACTATAAATTACAATATTATAACCCAAAAAATAGAGTTCCCTCGCTACCACTAATCCATCACCACCATTATGTCCTGGCCCTACTAATATTCCGATTTTATCAGCCGAAGTGATTGATTTTTCTGAGAATAGAGTCTGTAACCTGTGGTTAATTTTTCCGGCAACTTTTTCCATTAAAGCCGCCACAGGTATCCCGGCAGAAAAGATACGTTCTTCGATATTTCGCATCTGTTCTGCCGTAACAACAATTTGTTGAATTTTTTTGGATCTAATCTTAGCATTCATACCGTTTCTTCTAGGTTCTCAGTGCTAGAGTAATGGGCTGTAATCATCCGTGAGCAAGGCACAAGAAAAGATTGTCACAGATCATGAAAGCTGGTGACAAGATTTGAACTTGCGACCGGCTGATTACAAATCAGCTGCTCTACCACTGAGCTACACCAGCAACGTTTCCGATTATAGCAAAAGTTACTAATTTTGATCAAGACTTTTTGAGATTTTTTTGGGCTATAGAGTTTCCAAATAATTCAACAGGTCGGCCATTTCCTGGGGATTGGGTTGAAATTTTGGCATGGGTGGGGTATTACCACCGGTGACTTGCTGAATAATGCCTACTTCTGATTTCCGTTGGGAAACATCCTGAAGACTTGGCCCTACTTGACTATCGGTTTGCCAAGCGTGACACCCGGCACAGTTATAAAGAAAAATTGCCTGTCCTCGGACAAAATCCCCTTTGATGGATAGCACATTCTCCACATAGGGATCAGAAACCTGTAACTTAGGAAGGACAAAAATCCAACCCAGGATCAAAACCATCAAGGCCAGGGTAGTGATGGAGGCTCGTTTGATCAGGACATCAATTTCTGTAATTGCAAGCTGGTTATCCAAGGTGTTTCTAATAATTTGAGACTGATCTACAAGAATCTTTACATCCTACCCAGTTTATCGTGTTGTCTGGTTAAGAGCAAGAGCGCTCAACAGTGAAGCGTCAACGGTTAAGGGTATGATTAGAGATTAATTGCTCAAATTAACACCAAGGAGTTATCTAGTGGTAGAACCATTATTATCGGGAATTGTTCTGGGTTTAATTGTCGTTACCCTATCCGGGTTATTTTTTGCGGCGTACCAACAATATCGTCGGGGAAACCAACTTAATATCGACTAAATATCCAACCGACCCTAGGTTAAGCCCCCCAGGGCTGTTTAATTTGCCAAAAATTAGGTACGAAAAAGCCAAAAATCAATAATATTTTCGGCTATCATTCTTTGAGTCATTGTCGGAGAATGATAGCCATTAATTTTGATAAGATTAAGAACTATACTTCGTAATTTATTTTGTGTAACTACTTAGAAACTCTGACTGAAGAATTAAATGATGATGCAAAATAGTTTGGAGATGGAAAAGATAAAATTATCTATGATTATTACCCTCTGGAAACAGGAGAATTTTTTATTAGATATGATTACAAATTTAGAGTATAATTTAGAGGTTAGTTATGAATTTATTGTTTTAGTAAATTGCAATTTATTTGATTTTGAATTAGTTGAGATTCTGAACTATTTGAACCTGCAAGGTCATCAAGTTTTATATTTTGAGCCTGCTTTTAATAGTCAAGAAATTTTTAATCAAGCCATTGCAAAAGCACAGGGTAATTATATTGTTTGGGTACAATATCCGGTTACTTTTTTTCCGAAAGGTTTGGCAGAAGCTATTAATATTTTAGATAATAATTTAGAAGTAGATGGAGTTAATCAAATTCCAGAATTAAAGAGTTTTCAGGAAAATGGGGAAGGAGTAAAAATTAGATCTATTTTTAGAAAAGCAATTTGGGAAAAGGAAATTATATTAAAGGAAGATTATATAGATAATTTTAATTGGGAATTTAAGTTTAAAAATAGTCAAAATAATTTGATTATTCATCAACTTTCTGAAAAAATATGTGAGCTTAAATTTAATAATTGTTTAAATCAAGAAATTAAAAAATTGCCTTTAGTTAGTGTTTGTATTCCGGTTTATAACGGAGAAAGATTTATTGCTGAAGCGATATCTAGTATTTTATCTCAAACCTATTCCGCGATAGAATTAATTATTTCTGATGATAATTCCTCCGATCATACCATCGCGATCGCCCAATCTTTTCAAGCCCAAACTTCTATTCCGATTAATATTT
Source organism: Planktothrix agardhii NIES-204 (assembly GCA_003609755.1). Taxonomy (NCBI): domain Bacteria; kingdom Bacillati; phylum Cyanobacteriota; class Cyanophyceae; order Oscillatoriales; family Microcoleaceae; genus Planktothrix; species Planktothrix agardhii. The sequence goes on along the minus strand of AP017991.1, from coordinate 3,827,466 downwards.
TAACTCATCAAAATTTAGGATTAGCAGAAAATAGCAATTTTTGTATTAATCAATCTCAGGGTAAATATATTAAATTTGTCTATCAAGATGATATTTTAATGCCTAATTGTATCGAAAAAATGCTTAATTTAGCCGAAACAGATCCTGATATTGGATTAGTGTTTTCACCTAGAGAAATGTTTTTTCTTGAACAAGAAAATATTAATTTAGAATTAATCGCAGTTTATCAACAATTCGCTAATTTACATCAAAGTTGGTCTAATTTAAAATCAATTCAATGGGGAAAAGACCTCTTAGCCGATCCCAATTTATGGCAACATCCGATTAATAAAATTGGAGAACCCAGCACCGTGTTATTAAGAAAATCCGTATTTAAAACTATAGCAGGTTTTGACCCCGAATTAAATCAATTAGTCGATTTAGATTTATGGTGGAGAATATTGGCACAATTTAAAGTCGGTTTTGTCGAAGAAACTCTATCTTATTTTCGACTCCATACTCAACAAAAAACCTGTCAAAATATGTTAGAAGGTCAAGCAATGGATCTGAATTTTTATGATAAAATCTATTCCCATCCCGATTATCAGCTATTTCCCCCCAATTTCGAGCCTCAAGCGGTATTGATCTATAATTCTATCCAATGGGGTTTGCCAACCTAACCAAAACCCTGTAAAGTTTGTTCAGAAATAACTTAGGACAGTTTTAACTATGGCTAATTTTCTCACTCCTAGCACAATTCCCGGTGTATTTGCCCTTTTAGCAAGTCCCCAAGATGATAATGTTCTTCTATTTTCTGGACAGGTTTCCGCCTATCCAGACGGTGTGCTATTATTGGCAGGAAATGATAATTTACAGAGTTCTAATATCAACGATAACTTACTGATTAATGGCAATCAAGGAAATGATACTCTGGTCGCATCCAATGGATTTGATACGCTATTTGGTGGACAAGATAATGATCGGATTTTTGCCAGTTCTGGTAATGATTTAATCTTCGGAAATTTCGGGGATGATGTCCTAGAAGGAGGATTTAATGCCGATAGTATTTATGGCGGTCAAGGCAATGATACTCTTTATGGTGATGAAGATGGAGATATACTATTTGGTGATTTAGGAAATGATATTGTAGATGGGGATGGTGGGGTTGATACATTAATCGGTGGTTTAGGAAATGATACCTTTATTTTCGACCCAGGTGAAGCCAGTCTTCGGGTGCGGAATGTAGATGAAATCCGACAATTTGAACCGGGAACCAGTCCGTTTAATGGAGATAAAATCGCGGTTCCGGTGGGAACTCAAATTGATTCTAATTCATTATTTAGAGATCGGTTTGATTTGTTACCCCAAGAAAATGATCTCAATGGCGATGGCTTAAATGATATTATTGTGGAATTATTAGACGGAAGAATTTTGGGTGCAGTGATTAATGATGGATTTTTACCTGCTCAGTTAACCTTCGATTTGGATTTCGTTTTTAGTAACGCTTTCGATTTTAATTTATAAACAAAACCCAGGAGCTTTTATGGAAACCAACACCAAATTTAATGGGTTTTATTCTGCAAAATTAGCATTATTATGTTTATCAATGGTGCTATTGTTTGGGGGAAAAACTCAAACCCAAGCTATGACTACAACGGCGGTGATTGATCAGTTACAAAAATTAACTGATACTAACCGACAGAACCGTTTAGAAGCGATCAAAACCTTAAAAACCCTGGGTTCTCCGGCAATTCCGATTTTAGTCGAAGCCCTAACTGATGACCAGGAAAGCATCCGTCGGGGGGCGGCTTTTGCGTTGGGGGCGATGGCCCAAGATGCGGTGGATGCGGTTCCGGCGTTGTTGGCTACCTTAAAAGATCCAGTGTCGGCGGTGCGGATGGATGGGGCTGTGGCACTCAAACAAATTACCACAGCCTCCCCAGAAGCCTTGCAGCAAGCGGTTCAGGAGTTGACACCCCGATTAAACCATCCTGATACCGCCGTTCGTCAGGGGGCGGCTTTGGGCTTGGGAGTCATCGGTTCCGAGTCCCCAAATACTATCCCGCCGTTAATTGGGGCGTTGAAGGATACCGATGAGGAAGTCCGACTGGCGGCGGCGATCGCCCTTAAACGCATGGGTGCGGTGGCGGTTCCGGCTTTGAAAGAGGCGTTGAATCACCCGGATATGGGGGTGCGGGCTAGGGCGGCTTTTGCTTTGGGGAATATTCAGGCGTCGGGGATTACGGGTGTAACTCAAGCGCTACAAAATAGCGATCGCCAAATTCGTCAAACGGCCGCTATGACTTTGGATCAACTCACCTCTAATCAATTGTTGGTTCAACGATCAAATCAGCCTGGGGTCAGTCCTCAAGGAAATCAACCCGGAAATCGACCTATGGGAAATCGCCCCCTGGGAAATCGCCCTGGAACGATTCCTGGGCCTATGGGGAATCAACCCCGGGGTATGGGTTCTTAACTTTTTTGGTATAGCAGTCGCCATCAAGATTAGGACAGGGTGCGTACACTTTTCTGACGTACCCTATGAATGGTTTTCAGAATATGAATGATCCTCGACCTAGTAAGTACCTAAACAAAATTAATTACACATCCTCTACCCTGTTCCCTCCCCCCCTAGCCCCCCGTGCACGGGGGGCTAGGGGGGGCTGTTCCGGTGTTCCCTCTCTCAACTAGGTAATTTATTTTGTGCAACTACTTATTAATATTCAACGGTTATATGCCGAGGCATTAGCCTTGGAACAGGCGGGATATTTTGAACCCGCACAGGCAAAATATCAACGGATTTTAGAGTTAGATCAGAATAATATTCAGGCGTTGCAAGGTTTAGCAAGGACGTATTTTTATGAGAAGAAATATGATCAAGTATTGGAAATTTTAGAACATTGCTTAATCTTAGATGGAACCCAAGGGAGTCAATATTATAGTTTGGGTTCGGTTTGGGAAAAACTGGGGAATATTACTGAAGCAATTTCAGCCTATAAATTGGGGATTGATTTAGATAAGAAAGGCATAGATGGGTGTTTAAAATTGGGTGACTTGTTGGCAGAATTGGGAGAATTTCAAACAGCACAATTCTATTATCAGCAAGGAATAGATCGACAACCCCATACAGCTATAGGATATTTAAAATTAGGCAATCTTTTTTTAGGACAAAATCGGGTAGAAGATGCGATCACTATTTATGAAACAGCCTTAAATATTCATCCCAATCATGCTGATTTATTATATCAGATGGGATTGGCATTCAGGGTTAATCAAAATTCTGAAAGGGCGGATTTTTATTTTGCTTTAGCCGCAGAATCTCAAGATCAGTATGAAACAGCTATTCAATTTTATCATAATATTTTACAGACTCAATTAGCTACAGTTGATATTTATTTAAGGTTGGGAAACTGTTATCAAAATTTAGATCAAGGGTGGGAGGCGGTTGCTATTTATGAACAGGCTTTACAACGGTTTCCCGATGGGATAGAATTATATTTAGCTTTAATTTCAGTTTGGCAAAGTTTGGGAGAAATTCAAACGGCATTGCAAATAGCTGAACAATCTATTGATAGGTTTACAAATCATATTTCTGTCAGATTTGCTAAACAATCTTTGTTACCAATTTTATATGATAATTCTCCAGAAGTTTTTAAGTTTAGACAAGATTTTACAGAGGAATTAGTTAAATTAATTGAACAAACAGATTTAGAGGATTTAGAAGTTAAACAACAGGCGTTAACCGCTATTGCTAGGGGAACTCATTTTTATTTACAATATCAGGGATGTGATGATTTAGAGCTACAAAAACAATATGGTGGATTTGTCTATCGAATTATGAAAGCTAATTATCCTGAATGGACAAAACCTTTATTATTAACACAATTAAGTCCTAATCAAAAAATTAAAGTTGGTTATATTTCCTCTCATTTAACCTGGCATACGGTCGGGTTAGTATTTTTAGGATGGTTGAGAGATTGCGATCGCGATCAATTTGAAATATATTGTTATTATACCGGAAAAGATACGGATTTTATTACTAATTTATTTCAACTTTATAGTGATCAATTTTATCATATCTATGGTAATTTAGAGAATATTGTTGAGCAAATTTTAGCTGATCAAATTCATATTCTGGTATTTTTAGATATTGGGATGTGTCCCCAACTTACCCAAATAGCCGGGTTACGAGTTGCTCCAATTCAATGTGCGGCCTGGGGACATCCAATTACTACGGGTTTACCCACGATTGATTATTTTATTTCTGCGGAATTATTAGAACCTCCTAGGGCTGAAAACCATTATTCAGAAAGGTTATTTTGTTTGCCGAATTTAGGAATTAATTATGCTCAACCTCCGTTATTAGAATCTCAAAAAACTCGGTTAGATTTTGGATTAAAAGCGGATACTATTTTATATTTATCCTGTCAATCTTTATTTAAGTATTTGCCAGATTTTGATTTAATATTAGTGGCGATCGCAAAACAAGTAAAAACCGCTCAATTTGTGTTTATAGCCCATTGGAATGCTGCAATTACCGAAAAGTTTAAACAACGGCTAAAACGATCTTTTGCAGAACATCATTTAGATATTCAAGAATATTGTATAATTTTACCACGTTTAGATAAACTAGATTATTTACAACTTAATAATTTAGCTGATATTGGCTTAGATAGCCTGCAATTTACTGGGTTTTTAACGACTTTAGATAGTTTATCCTGTTGTCTTCCCCTGGTTACTTGTGAGGGAGAATGGATGAGAAGTCGTCAGTCGGCGGGAATATTAAACCGATTAGGAATTACAGAAACTATTGCCCAAAATCGAGAAGAGTATATTAAAATAGCAATAAAGTTAGGATTAGATTTAGAATGGAGATTAGCAATTAGAGAAAAAATTAAACAAAATCAATGGATACTCTATGAGGATAAAAGTTCTGTCCCAGCATTAGAAAATTTTTATCAACAAACCATTCACAATTTTAATTAGATTCCCCTAAATCCCCCTATTCCCTATTCCCTGTTCCCTGTTCCCTCCCCCCCTAGCCCCCCGTGCACGGGGGGTTTGGGGGGGGCTATTCCCTATTCCTATATGAGTCAAGCAATTTTAATTAATCTCAGAGAAGCGTTTTTTAATGCGCCTGGATTTTGGCAAAGTCGGTTTTTAATCAAAACCGGAAATTGGTGTAAATCAGTCGATGGTTTAGATAAAAGTCGCACCGATGGTTACTCAATTTTGGGCGGTTTTGTGAATCAATGTGATCAATTATCAACACAACAACCGGGATTATACTTATTTTGTGAAAAGAAGAAACAAAAACAGAATGTTACTGAAAGATTATATACTTTATTTATCTTAGAACCCGATGGAAGTGTAGAAGTATTAAACGAATTAAAAACCGCTAGTAAAGATTGGGGGGTGCAATTATGGCCGGAAATTGATGCCTATTTTATTCGACAACAAGATTCCGGAGAAAAAAGACGTCAACAATTAATGCAAGAAATTCAACAGTTAGAGTTTGAATTGAAGCAACGCCGCGGCGAATTAGCAGCATTAGACAGAGTTGAATTTGATCTTTAAATATTAAATCAAACCTATTAGGGACTGGGCTGATTTTTAAGAACATTAAAAACTGAGTCAGCAACAAAATTAGATAAAATATTTTCTCCTATTTTCTGATAGTGGCAACAGTTATCAATATAAGCTGGTTCTTTAGTATCATCAAGAATAGCTACTCCATCAAAAAAATTAATTTGATTAGCTTTGAGTTCATTCACCTCTTTTAATAAAAGGGGATATCCCTTTTTGACAGCATCTTGATAGGGACTATCTTGACTAAAGGCAACTTTTTTTTCCGCTTCACTAAACACTCGCTTTGTGGGATAATATTGATTAGGTTGTAAAATATGGAAATAGGGAATATTATTTTCTTTTAAAACTTCATGGATTAAAATGGAACTTTTAGCCCAATGATTAGCAATTTTTGGAAATAGTTTAGCATCGGTTAAAATGGGATCTTGCATATAAAAATAAATCACACTTTCCGCAGAACTTCCCTCCTCCGTAGGCTTCTGGCGATATCGTTCAAATCGTGCCACATCTCGGCGATAGTTCTTAACTAAGTCTTCAACATACAGGGACATGACCGCATTACAAGCAGCTAAGGGACAATCTTTTAAAGTCTCTAAGGCATTTTTGATTTTAGGTTTATTATCTTTAATTCTTAATAGGGTTTTGAGGGCTTTAGTCGATAAACTATTATTAGCTAAACCCGTTAAGGCTTGAACATGGGATGAACTGGGCATGGCAAATTCTAATCCATTTTGATTATTAATATTAGCGAGGGCAACTTCATTAAAGCCATCAATATTAATCACCAGATCAAATTTTTGCCCCAAAGAGAGTAGATAATTTAAAGTAATTAGCTGTTGGGGTTGTTTATACCCGCCAATGGCTAAAGAGATAATAATTAATTCTTTGTCTTTAAATTGAGGCAGTTGTTGGAGTTTTTTCTCTAAAATTTTATTTTGGACTTCATAAATTGAATAGTTGGATGCAACGGAACCACCTAAAATTCCAACAATTACTTGATTGTTATTGGTTTTGGTGTAGGGGTAATCATAAGGGGAAATAAACCCATAATTATTATACTTAAATCCCGGTCTAAAATCGGGGCCGGGTTTCTGTATATAACCAAAATAAGGATGCAATCTTTCGACTATAGATTCCCCGACTCTCACCCCTTCTAAATTAACTCCTAGGTTCTGTAAATCCTCTGTACGTTCCCGGGTATAATAGAATTGTTTATTCTTAGAATAATAAAAAATTAACGAGCCAATTTCTAAAAGAACAAATAAAACAACTAGGTTAATTAACCCTATTTTTAGACCTTGTTGAACTTGAGGAAAGAATTTAAAATTTTTCATAATCGTAATACAATAAAGTTAAAACCAAAAAATCAGAATTGTTAATAACTAAAGAAAATCACTATATCATATATAGCACTAAGCATTATAGTTAGGACACTTCTAAATCCTGTTCCCTCCCCCCCTAGCCCCCCGTGCACGGGGGGTTTGGGGGGCTGTTCCCTGTTCCCTTTTCTAAGAGTGCGTAACACTTCATGGTTGAGTTTTTTTGGTTTGACTCATCAGTTGTTGACAAACTTGACTCGCCATTAATTCCCCGGCGACGCGATTTCCCTCAACGTTCCAATGTCCGCCACAGACTTCCGCATTCTTAAATCCATGTAAACAAATTCCGGCTCTTTCTGCTTCTTTTCGTAATGGTTTTGCTAACTGTAAAACCGGAAATCCCTTTTGTTTTCCTAGTGCTTCAATTCGCTTGTTTGGGTAAAATAAATCTTGAATTTGATGTTTTTCCATAAATTCTTGACGTTTTTTGGGGTCGGGCATAACTTGAAAGGAGTCACTCACCATTATTAGCATAAAATCCTTTCCTTTGGCTTTAACTTCATCCCTGAGTAATGTAATTAACTGTTCTGTAATTTTCCAAGCTTGTTGCCAATTTTGATCGGGGGGTTCCTTATAAAAATCAATCTCCGTTTCCTTATAGTCTTTTTGCAACTGACGACGTTTAGATTCCATTTCTGCTTGTCTCATTACTTGTAATATTCGAGAATTTGTCATTAATGGATAAGGTAATTGATCCATTTTAGAAAATAAATAATAATCTCGTTCAATACTATTAGGATTTAATTTTCTAAAGGATACATCTTCCACAAGTTCACCATTTTTTTCGACAAAATAGGGACGTAAATGATCATGTTCTAAGGGGCGAAAATTATTTCTAATATCATTCCCTGGATAGAACCCCAAAATTACTAAATCGGGAGAAAATTGTTGGGCATGATGTCGCCAAGTCATTAATTCTTGGGCAGTCCCATAACCCTGAACTCCAAAATTTAAGACTTCAATATTTTTCCCCTTTAAAATCGGGCAGGTTTTTAATTGAGTTTCCATAATTGATAATGCCGTTTTTTCTAGGGGAACGTGCAAAGCTTCCATAAAAGAATCCCCTAGTACAGCAATGCGATAACTATTAGCTGGTTTTTCTAAAGTTCGTTCGCGATCGCGCATTCCAAAACTGTTCATTTTCACTTCCGAAACCTCTCCTTCCCCCGCCCAAACTGTTTTAGCATTCGGTCGAGGTGACCAACCCCGTTCGGGATCTTTGACAGTATAAGCGAGAGATTCGGAGTCCGCCGGAAGGGGCGGTTGATGTTCAATTCCTGCGATTCTTAATCCCACTTCCCCCAAAACAATTGCTAAGACTAAACTCGCAAAAACTAAGCTTGTATTTAAAATTAACGACTTCCAAATCTTCATAATTATTTTTTATTTTCACACAATTGATTAGCAATTAATTCTGCGGCTAAACGATGTCCGTCTGGATTCCAATGTCCCCCACAAAGCGTACCATTTTTTTTAAACCCATGTAAACAGGTTTGATTTTTGGTTGCATAGGACTGAAAAGCGGGGGCTAAGTCTAAGACAGGGAAATTATTCCGTTTCCCGATATATTTTAACCGTTGATTGGGATAATATAAATTATCAATTTTATTAGAGACTTGAAAAAATTTTCTGGTGGCTTCATCTTGATGAACTTGCATCGGATCAGCAATAATGACTAATAAAAAATTAGCTTCTTTATTTTTGACTTCTTGCTGCATTGAGGTGAGTAAATCTTCTGTAATTTGCCATGCTTCTTTCCAATTAGAGTCTTTAGGTTCCCCAAAGGTACTAACACTTAATTGATTAGAGTGTTTAACCAAATTATTTTTGCGATATTCTAATTCGGCTTTTTTTGCCACCTGTAAAATCCGAGAGTTATTGACTAACCAATCGGGAAAATGATCAACGGTTGTAATCAAATAGCGATTACTATAGCCCAAGGGCAAATCACGGAAAGAAAAATCCGGTTCTAATTGACCATTTTTATACACAAAAAACGGCCGATAATAGTTATTTTCTAATTGTCGGGAATTATCAATCACATCATTGCCAACAAAAAAGGAAACAATGACTAAATCAGGATTATATTTTCCTACTTTTTCCCGCAAGGTGATTAATTGTTGGGCGGTTCCATAGCCATCAACACCAAAATTGAGAACTTCAATGTTTTTACCTTCAAATTGCTGACATTTACCCAAGGTTTTTTCTAATACTGAAGTGTAGTTACTCTCCCCTGCAACCTGGGAAGCTAAGGTAAAAGAATCCCCTAAAACCGCAATTCTAAAGGTGTTTTTAGGTTTGGCGATCGCATATTCCTTATCCCTCAATCCATCACTATTAATTTCAATATAAGATTCACCTTCATACTGCCACCATCCCTTTGCCCCAGGTCGATTCGACCAACCGAGATCGGGATCGGATTGGGTAAAAAAGGAGGGAGAAAAAACCGCATGACCGGGTTCAGGAAGTTTTTTTAATCCCTGAATATTGGCTACCCTTAAACCGATTTCCCCGACAGCAAAACCCAGGACTAAACTACTTAAAGCCAGCCCTAGATTTACTGCCCATATTTTCAACTGCCCCATCGTTTAGAATAAGGTATAAATAAACGGTGCGATCGCCGAACCATGACTCAGAACAATCAAAGCCCCTAATAAAACGAGTGTAATAATTAGAGGCAATAACCAATACTTTTTGCGTTCTCTCATGAACGCCCAAATATCTTTCAAAAAATCTAATGTTGCTTCAAACACTAGAAGGGACGCTCCATACTTTCTTTGGTTCTAACTTGACTCGCAACCCGATAGGTTGAGAGATTGGGATTTAATTCGCGCCGCATCGCATCAGAACCGAATAGGCGTTTAATAAATCCCATCGGAGCCATCATAACGTAAAAGACGACACCCAGAATAATCTTGCTGTTAATTGCCCCCATGAATAACCCGAATTTCATCCAGTAGTGATACACGGGATTTAAGGTTTTGGGGGAGATTAGAGCCCAAATGATCATAACGGTTCCTAACACCCAGGGCCAAGTGCGGGGGGGCCAATGTCCGAATAACAAGGGTAAAACCAGACCAAATAAGCCAATAATAATGGCTCCGGTTGTTAGTCCAAATTCGCGTAATCCTTTAGCGTCAAGTTGAGGAATATCGTGATCAGTCATAATCTTCTTAATTAAATTCAACCGTAGTGAGCCCTGAAGGGCTCTAAAATCATTCGTAGTAAGGCTTCACGCCTTCTATATTCAGGGTTACAGAGCCACCCCTAAGCATTTCTAGGCATAACCTACAAACCAGAGTAACGTTAATCTAATTCAAATTCTTTTTGCCAAGCATCATCTTTTTCCCAGGGCGTTTGTTCAGTTTTAGCTAATAAGAAATTCTCCAAAACCAGATAATCCATTTCCGTTCGCATAAAACAACGGTAGGCATCTTCGGGACTCCCAACAATCGGTTCTCCCCGCACGTTAAAAGAGGTATTCACGATTACAGGACAGCCCGTTTGTTTTTCAAAATGATGAATTAAATCATAATAACGAGGATTACTTTCTTTGTGAATGGTTTGTACCCGGGCGGAATAATCAACATGGGTAATAGAGGGAAGTTCTGAACGGGGAACATTGAGTTTTTCAATCCCAAATAGTTGTTCCTGTTCTGGAGTCATAGGAATTCTTAAACTTTCTTGAACCGGAGCCACAATTAACATATAGGGACTGGGGCGATCTAATTCAAAATAATCAGATACTCGTTCAGCCCTCACCGATGGGGCAAAGGGTCGGAAAGATTCTCTATATTTGATTTTTAGGTTCATTACCGACTGCATTTTCTGATTGCGTGGATCACCAATAATTGAACGTCCCCCTAACGCCCTCGGCCCAAATTCCATCCGTCCTTGGAACCATCCGATCACGTTTCCTTGTTCTAAAATTTCGGCTAACTGAGGCATTAATTCGGTATCATCTAACCGTAAATATTTCGCTCCAACAGTGTCTAAATACTCCTGAATTTCAGCATCACTAAATTTCGGCCCCAAATAGGAACCTTGCATATAATCCAATCGTTTTTGATGGGTTTTTAACGCCACAACGGAAGGTTTTGATCCGGCACTGGTTTCTAATAGTTTTTCCGCCGAAATATCAAAGGCAAGATCGGTTTCTACGTTGCGAGGTTGTTGATGATATTGATACCAAACCGCTAAGGCTGCCCCCAACGCACCCCCCGCATCTCCAGCCGCCGGTTGAATCCAAATATCTTTAAAGGGCCCTTCCCGCAAAATCCGACCGTTAGCCACGCAGTTGAGGGCCACACCTCCGGCTAAACATAGATAATCGACGTTTAACTCCTTCTGGACACTGCGGGTTAGACGTAAAACCACTTCTTCGGTGACAACTTGAATCGAGGCGGCAATGTCCATTTCCCGTTGACTAATTTGACTTTCCCCCTTACGAGGCGGGCCACCAAAGAGTTGATCAAACTTGCTATTGGTCATGGTCAGACCGACGGCATAATTAAAATATTCCAGATTTAATCGGAATGTACCGTCATCTTTTAAATCAATTAAATGGGTGAGGATTTTATCAACATAAATGGGTTCTCCGTAAGGAGCTAATCCCATTAATTTATATTCCCCAGAGTTAACTTTAAACCCGGTATAATAGGTAAAAGCCGAATAAAGTAAACCCAAAGAATGGGGAAAATCTATTTCCCAAACCGGGGTTAAACTATTGCCATCTCCTAGCCAAACCGAGGTTGTCGCCCATTCTCCCACGCCATCTAAACACATTACCGCCGCTTTTTGAAAGGGACTAGGAAAGAAGGCAGAAGCCGCGTGGGATTGATGATGTTCGGTAAATAATAATGGGGGAAGTTTAGCTTTTTTAGCTCCGGCTATGGTGGCTAATTCTTTTTTTAATACGGTTTTTAGGTAAAGTTTTTCTTTTAACCAAACGGGCATGGCCTTCATAAAAGAACGAAACCCTCGTGGCACATAGCTGATGTAGGTTTCGAGGAGTCGCTCAAATTTAACCAGGGGTTTATCATAAAAAACCACCTGATCAATTTCAAAAAAGGTGATATTCGCTTCCTGAAGACAGTAGCGGATGGCGTTGGCGGGAAATCCTGGGTCGTGTTTTTTGCGCGTAAACCGTTCTTCCTGGGCCGCGGCCACAATCTTACCATCACAGACGAGCGCCGCGGCGCTGTCATGGTAGTAGGCTGAAATTCCAAGTATGTTCATCGGTGTCTCCTCACTAGGCGCGGTCGAGCCTGTCTGTGATTATAAAGAAAAAAGAAATAATCCAGAGATTATAGCGTTAAATGGACAATCTGCCGCAAGAGTTGACGGTTGACTGTTGACTATTGCCAGTTAAGGGTGAGTTCCGTTGCTGGGGTTGAGTGTAATGAAACTCACGACAAAAGTTCACCATTGCCAGCCAAAATTTAAAGTTTATGTTGCTGTTAAACAACGATCAAAAACAAAAAATTGGCTTTTATTGATTGTGGTATTTTAAAAATGATTAGTTTTGAAAAAATCAAAGAAAGTTATCCTACTTTAATTGATGAAAATGTTAAATCTTTATCAATTAATTTTTCTGTGTTAGCAATGCGTTAAATCATTGTTGATATAAAATCCAGAAAATATTCCTGATAACCATAATTAATTCAGTTGTTTGCGATGAATATTAACCCAAATTGAACTATCAGACCGTACCTCAAGCCACTGATTAATTAATTTATTGATTTTCTATTTCATCATATAAACTTTCAACTAGATTTTCTAATTTTTCTTCAGAACAACAGTCAATTAACATATCAAAAGCATCTAGCAGTTTAGCGGCATTTTCTCCTAAAATGGGACTCATATCCCAAACATCTTGTACCCAGTCTCTAGGGAGTTCATCATCAAAAATCATACGTTCTAAAAGTTGTCTGGATTCCGTTTTGCTCAGAGTCATAATACTGCAAAATTACTAAGATTGGCACTTCAACTATAATATCAAATTGTGGTGATTAGTTGGGTTGCGGAAGATACAACCTAACTTTTAGACTCAATCACTATAGCATTCTTCCCCATTAACCCCTAAAGATTTTTAGATCGGCATCCTGTAATTGGGTTTTGGGTTCAGTAGTCATCCATAACCAGTCATCAGTATGACCCTGAGTATTATTAACAATTGATAACAAATACCGTCCCGGTTCTAATTGAAACGGCATCACCGAACCCACATAATTAAATACGGGATGGGAAAACCGTTCAATATTGGTTTTAGTTTGGCGTACTTCCTTTTAAAATTATCGCAGATGACTTGAAAAACTTAATTTTTTTTGACATCATAAAACTTGATAATTGATCTTGAAAACTCAAATTAATATACAATAGTAACAGTGAACTTTAACTCAATCCTCTCTATGATACCCGCTCCGAATACCTTAAAAGATGAAAGATTTATTAATAATCCCCTGGTTATATCCGAACCTAAAATCCGTTTTTATGGTGGTTTTCCCTTAATTAATAATCAAGGTTTTGCCATTGGAAGCCTATGTGTGATGGATTTTATGCCTCGCAATTTAGCCCTAGCTCAAACTGAATCTTTAAAACTGATTAATCATCAAATTATGAGACAATTAAACACCCGTCGCCATCTTTCTAGTATCAACCAAGCTGTTGATTATTGTTTTAAATCATTGACAGCCAGCTAATTTTTATTAAGATTTTATTCCCCCTTAACCTATGTATCCTAACGTTACGATTATTGAGCATCCTTTGGTTCAACATAAACTCACCTTGATGCGACGAGAACAAACCAGTACCGCTAAATTTCGGCAATTATTGCGGGAAATTAGTATGTTATTAGCCTATGAAATTACCAGGGATTTACCCCTAAGAAAAGAGTTAATTCAAACCCCCCTTGCTGCCATGGAAGCACCGATTTTAGCATCGGAGAAAAAAATGGTGATTGTTTCCATTATGCGGGCAGGTCAGGGAATTTTAGATGGAATTTTAGAATTAATTCCTTCGGCAAGAGTCGGACATATTGGTTTATATCGAGACCCTAGAACCTTTATCCCTATTGAATATTATTTCAAACTTCCTGATGATATAGAAGAACGGGAAGTTTTAGTAGTTGATCCGATGATTGCTACGGGAAATACAGCCATTGCTGCTATTCAAAGATTGAAACAAACCAACCCTTTTTCGGTCAAATTTCTGTGTTTAATTGCCTCTCCCGAAGGGATTAAAAATTTTCATTCCTATCACCCTGATGTTCCTCTATATACGGCTGCCATTGATGATCATTTGGATAAACATGGGTATATTATTCCGGGGTTAGGGGATGCGGGCGATCGCCTATTTGGAACTAAATAATTAGCAGGATAAGATAGTAAAGCTTACTATAGTTAATTAACTATTATAACAGCTTTTACTAGAAAAATATCAGTCAAAAGTAAAAATTTTAGGGAATAGCAAAAATGAAAACAGTTAAAATTTTACCTAACTATATTAATGGAAAATGGGATTTATCCCAGGCAACAGAAACCTTAGAGATCATTAACCCGGCGACCTTAGAAGTATTAGCAAAAGTCCCTCTTTCTCCTGCAAAGGAACTGGATCAGGTGGCAGAAATCGCCCAAAAATCCTTTAATTCATGGCGACAAACCCCAGTTACAGAGCGTATTCGTTATCTGTTTAAACTCAGAGAATTACTTGAACAAAATCAACAGGATTTAGCGGAAACAATTACCTTAGAATGTGGAAAAACCCTGGCTGAATCCCTAGGAGAATTACAACGAGCGATTGAAAATGTGGAAGTAGCTTGTGGTGTTCCTAGCTTAATTCAAGGTTACAATTCCGAAGATATTGCTAGGGGAATTGATGAAATGATGATTCGTCAACCTTTAGGAGTTGTGGCGATTATTTCCCCGTTTAATTTTCCGGGGATGATTCCGTTTTGGTTTTTTCCTTATGCGATCGCCTGTGGCAATACTTGTATTATTAAACCCTCGGAAAAAGTACCTTTAACCATGCAAAAGGTTTTTGCTTTAATTGATCAATTAGGACTACCCCCAGGAGTGATTAATTTAATCAATGGAGGCAAAGAAACCGTTGATGCTATTTTAGAAAATCCCCAGATTAAAGCGATTAGTTTTGTCGGTTCCACGGCCGTTGCTAAATATGTTTATAGTCGGG
Organism: Planktothrix agardhii NIES-204; assembly: GCA_003609755.1. Classification (NCBI taxonomy): domain Bacteria; kingdom Bacillati; phylum Cyanobacteriota; class Cyanophyceae; order Oscillatoriales; family Microcoleaceae; genus Planktothrix; species Planktothrix agardhii. The sequence goes on along the minus strand of AP017991.1, from coordinate 3,812,329 downwards.
CTGCTGCTAATGGCAAACGGGCACAATGTCAGGGCGGGGCAAAAAATCCGGCGATTATTTTACCCGATGCTGATTTAGAAATGACCACAAAAATTATTGCTGATAGTGCCTTTGGTTGTGCCGGACAACGATGTTTAGCCACATCAATTGCGATTACTATTGGTCAAGCTAAACAGAGTTTTACCGATGCGATCGCCTCGGCTGCGGAAACTCGAATTGTTGGTTATGGATTAAATAAAAATGTCCAAATGGGAACGGTTATTTCTGCTGAAAGTAAAACTCGAATTGAAGGATTAATTCAACAGGGAAAACAGGAAGGAGGCAAAATTTTAATTGATGGCAGAAATCCTAAAATTTCCGGCTATGAACAGGGTTATTTTATCCGCCCGACTATTTTACAAGATATTAACCCCCAGGGAGAAATTGCCCGCACCGAAATTTTTGGCCCGGTATTAAGTTTAATTCATCTAAATACAATGGAAGAAGCGATCGCATTTATTAATCAAAGTGAATACGGCAATATGGCCTGTTTATTTACTCGCAGTGGGGCGGCGGCGCGACAGTTTCGGTATCAAGTTCAGGCGGGAAATATTGGGATTAATATTGGTGTTGCCGCACCGATGGCATTCTTTCCTTTTAGTGGTTGGAAAAATAGTTTTTTTGGCGATTTACACGGCCAAGGACAGCAGGCGGTTGAGTTTTTTACCCAAACAAAAGTTGTGGTTGAAAGGTGGTTATCTGACTGGTCACGACAATTTTAACTGTGGATTTGGAGGGCGAGGAGACCTCGCCCCTACCTGTTTTAATGGTGGTGGTGATGATCGTGACCATGATCATGATCATGACTGTGGTGGTGATCATCATGGCTATGAACACTCACCAAGGAAGGATTGACCGCCAAAGCCATTTCATTTAATAATGCTTCAATTTGGGGGTTTGCCCAATCTGCGGACATTTTTAAAAACTCTGGATGGTCGTTAACACACTCCATTTGTACATATTTAACATCACCATATTTTCGACGTAAACCCTCAATAATATGCTCAACATCTAACAGGGTTTCATGGTTTTCGGTGGCAAATCCAATTGGCATAAATACAATCGCTTTTGCCCCTAATTCAATTAAATTATTCGCCGCCAATTGAGCGTTAGGTTGTGTCCATTCAATTAAAGGAGTATCATGATTTAACCAACCCACAGAAATTAACGGATAACGGTTAATTAAATTTTCCCGAACCTGTTCATATAGGGCTTGACTTTCATCAATTCCAGAGGTAAATCCTTTGGCTTTGTGAGGACAACCATGATTCATTAAAACAATCCCAATTTGAGAGGGGAGACAGGATTCAATGAGATCGTGTTGAATTTTGTCTTCTACTAACTGTCTTAGCAGTTGAATATAGGCAGGTTCATTATAAAAAGAAGGGATATACCGTTGACCTTTTATCCAATGTTCACCTTCATTTGCTAATTTTTCCAGGGCTATATTCACCTGTTCTACGGCAATTCCACTGGTGAAAATAGAATCAACCACTAACAGAGGATAAATTAACAGTTTATCAAATCCTTCGGCTTGAATTTGAGTTAAAACCTGTTCAGGCAGAAAGGGAGCACAGAAGTTAAAGGCTTTAAAGACTTTAATCCGATCGCCCCATTTTTCCTTTAAATGTTCCTCAATTCCCGCCCGTTGTTTTTCAAAAATTGCATTATGGGGAGAAATAAAATTCCCATGTTGATGACCCCATTCATGGAGATCAAACATCGCTAAAAGTTTAGCCAAAGGCGGATAAATCCAAGTGGGAACCGGGGCAAATTTAGCCGTTAAAAGGTTCAAAGCCTGTTCGTTATAATTGGCAAAGTCTTCATAACTTTCGACTTCACCATAACCCATGAGCAAAACCGCAACTCGATTTTCACCGTCTGTATGGGTAGGCGTTGAAGTAATTTTTTCCAGTTTCTCAGGAGTGGCAACCAAGTTTTTGTCCTCACGTTTAAGTGCTACTATCGAGTCCTGCTAGGGAACCGTCCCCGACGTTATCCGACGGGGTATATCCTTTAGAATGACTCTCTTTGATAGTTTAACATCCCCTACAGGGGGATGGGGTAAAACAGTGAAGTAGTATCATAGCACCCATTCCCCATTCCCCATTCCCCATTCCCCATTCCCCATTCGTACTTACCCATCAACAAATGCTATTAATTTGTCCTGGAATTCATCCACCGGAATTAACGGAATCTTTTTTAGATGGAGTTTTAGAAAATTGGAAAAATCAACAACAATTGGGAGAATTATTGATTTTTCCCACTCAAGATTATTCTGCCTATTCTAGTCTTGACATTTTGAATTTTATTGATAAAAATAATCCCAAATCTGCTATAATGATTATAGCTTTTAGTGCCGGAGTTGTCGGAGCAATTGGGGCTGCTTTAGCTTGGCAACAATTGAGGGGGGAAATTCAAGGATTGATTGCCATTGATGGTTGGGGGGTTCCTTTAATCGGTAATTTCCCGATTTATCGCATCAGTCATGATTATTTTACCCATTGGAGTTCGGCATTATTAGGAGGAGGAATAGAAAGTTTTTATGCCGATCCTGCCGTTGAACATTTAGAATTATGGCGATCGCCCCAAACCACAAAAGGATGGTGGATACATCAAACCTCAACGGGATTAAAAACCGCAACTCCCACCACCGCAAGAACATTTATTCAAAATGTATTTAATAGTTTAAACTAGAGAAACTCATTCAATATTTAGAAAAATGACTGTAGCCACAAATCCAAATAAAACCGTAATTTCTGTTAATGGAGTCGATCATTATTGTGAGTGGGTGACAACAGCCAACTCCACACCCGGAAGCAAACCTGTAATGGTTTTTATTCATGGTTGGGGAGGTTCGGGACGCTATTGGGAAAGCACCGCCCAGGCATTATCCCAGGAATTTGATTGTTTAATTTATGATTTACGCGGGTTTGGACGGTCAAATTCCTCCCCAGAGGTCACGGATAAATCACCATCAGAACGTTATGAATTAATTGAATATGCTGAAGATTTAGTCACTTTATTAGACCAGTTAAATTTAGACAAAGTTTATATCAATGCTCACTCCATGGGGGGTTCCATTGCTATGTTATTTTTAAATAAATACCCCCAACGAGTCGAACGAGCGATTTTAACCTGTAGTGGCATCTTTGAATATGACGAAAAAACCTTCAATACCTTTCACAAATTTAGTCGTTATGTTGTCATGTTTCGCCCTAAATGGTTAACCTTAATTCCCGGGATGGATAAAATGTTTATGGCTCGGTTTCTGTATCGTCCAATTCCTCGCAATTTGAGTCAAGCCTTTTTAGAAGATTTTCTCTTAGCGGATTTTGATGCCGCCTATGGAACCGTATTAACCTCCGTTTCAAAAGCAGCAACGGAATGGCTCCCCGCAGAATTTAAAAAATTAACCGTTCCCACCCTATTAGTCGCTGGAGAATACGACCAAATTATTCCCGCAGAAATGGGAAGACAAGCCGCCACTTTAAACCCTAATGTTCAGTTAGCAATTCTCAAAGATACGGCTCATTTTCCCATGTTAGAAGATCCCGATACTTACTTACAAAATGTCCGAGAATTTTTAGGAATTTGATTCTCAACACTATCAAGTTTGCTGATTTTAGGTTTACGGTTGTTGCAAACGGATTAGAATACATTAAAATATGAAGAAACCCTGTTTTTGGTTAGAAACTTCATTGAGCCGGAACTATGACATCCTATGCAACCTCCACTGCCAGAGCCGAAATGAGCGAACTCCGGCGATTAAAAGGCTTACTTCCTCCTGAGTTGCAGAGTTGGGTGACGGTGGAAAAAACCGTCGAAGTCAACCCGCCCCTCGTCCGTTGCGAAGAAATTGGCAAAGATCAAGTCGAAATTCAAATTGACTTGGTTCGTTGGGAACAGTTGGCAATGGATCAGCGCAACCTCCTATTTTGGCATGAAGTCGCCCGCATTCAAAATGATACAATTCCCAGAGATGGTTGGGAAATGGCCGCCCTCGCCATTGGTCTAGGGGGAGCCGTCGGAGAACTCTGGGTACAGGACGGACTACTGCTATTATTAGCCCTGGCATTATGCGGGGTTTCAGGTTTTCGTCTCTATCAAAAAAATAACGGAGAACGCACATTACAGGAATCCTTAGACGCCGATGAAAAGGCGATTTCTCTGGCCACCCGTTTCGGTTATACCCTACCCAACGCCTACAAAAGTCTAGGAAGTGCCTTAAAAACCTTAGTGGATCAAACCCCTAAAAAACGCCAAAAATCCCGTTATGAAGCTCGTTTACAAGCTCTAAAACGCAGCGCAACTAAAGCCAAAGCTAGAGTTAAAGGCGGAACTGATACCGCATCCTCAAGTTCGGAAAATGTATTTAATTAATTGATAGTGATCATTGTTTCTAGGGTGCGTTAAATGAACGTTGATGCACCCTAATATTTTGGTTTTAAAGTAATAAAAAATAGTCAATAAAAAGGATTACGCAGATTAACACAAATTAGAATCCGTGAAATCCTCTTAAATCCGTGATCCCCATTCCCCATTATGTCAATTATTATTGCTGAACAACTAGGTAAAGTTTATCCCGTCGCCATCAAAGAACCCGGATTTAAAGGAACCATTCGCCATTTTTTCCAACGAACCTATCAGAATATACAAGCTGTTAAAGAAGTTTCTTTTAAAATTGAATCGGGGGAAGTAGTGGGATTTTTAGGAGCCAATGGAGCCGGAAAAACCACAACTTTAAAAATGTTAACGGGGTTAATTTATCCCTCTAGCGGATTTGTGGAAGTTGCCCATCATAATCCTTTTAAACGTCAATCTAAGTTTTTACAAAAAATCACCCTGGTTATGGGTCAAAAACAACAGTTAATCTGGGATTTACCCGCCTTAGATTCTTTGAGAATTAATGCCGCCGTTTATGGAATTTCTGATAGTGAATATCGTCAACGGGTAGGGGAATTAAGCGAGATGTTATCCCTAGAAGGAAAGTTAAAACAACCCGTGCGAAAACTGTCTTTAGGGGAACGCATGAAGGTGGAATTAATGGCGGCTTTATTACATCGTCCTCAAGTCTTGTTTTTAGATGAACCTACCTTGGGATTAGATGTTAATGCTCAAGTCAGTGTTCGGGAATTTTTAGCTGAATATAATCGTCGTTATCAAGCTACAATTTTGTTAACCAGTCACTATATGGCTGATATTACAGCATTGTGTAAACGGGTGATTTTAATTCATCAAGGACAGTTAATTTATGATGGCAGTTTAGAGGGGTTATTAGAACAATTTTCTCCCTATAGAGAAGTTAAAATCGAATTAGAACATTCTTCCCCTGAAGTATTAGAAAGTTGTCGTCAGAAATTATTAACCTATGCAGAAATTGAATCCATGGAGGGTCAAGTTGTGCGCTTATTAGTCAAGCGCGATACCTTAACTACAACGGTCGCTAAGATATTAGCGGAATTCAATATACTAGACTTAACCGTGAGTGACCCTCCAATTGAAAATGTAATTGGGCGAGTTTTTCGGGCTGGGGTTGTTGATTAAAATAGAATCAATATTCCCCGTTAATTCTCAAACTATGTACTAACTCATTATTTCTTTAAAAAATGCGATCGCATCTTTTAATGCTACAATAAAAACATCAATTTCTTGTTTAGTATTGTAGAAATACAAACTCGCTCTGGCGCTAGAATTTAAGCCTAAATAACGATGTAAGGGTTGGGTACAATGATGTCCTGAACGAATAGCAACCCCCCCATCATCTAACATAGTTGATAAATCATTGGCATGAATCCCATCCACGCTAAAAGAAGCTAAGGCGGCTCTCCCTTCTCCCTTAGCATTGGGTTGGGGGCCATAAAGTTTTAATTCGGGAATTTCTCGCAATCTTTCAAATAAATAGGCGGTTAATTCATGCTCATAATCTTCTATTTTATCCATACCAATTAATGTTAAATAATCAATAGCCGCACCCAAAGCAATTGCTTCTCCAATCGCCGGAGTTCCCGCTTCAAATTTATGGGGTAATGCTCCCACTGTAAAATGATCTAAAAACACTTCATCAATCATTTCTCCTCCCCCAAAAAACGGCGGCATGGCTTCTAATACCTCTAATTTGCCATATAAAAAGCCGATACCCGTAGGAGCGCACATTTTATGACCAGATGCCACTAACCAATCACAATCAATTTTCTGCACATCTAAGGCAGTATGGGGCGCACTTTGGCAAGCATCTATTAATACTTTTGCGCCGTATTGATGGGCAATTTGAGTAATTTCTTCAATGGGATTAATACAACCTAATGTATTAGAAATATGAACAACCGAAACTAATTTAGTCTTGTCAGAAATTAGGGTTTTAAATTGTTCTAAATCAAATTCTTGAGTTTCTGTTAACTCGACAAATTTAATCACCGCTCCGGTTTTTTTTGCGACCATTTGCCAAGGAACTAAATTACTATGATGTTCCATAACACTGAGAATAATTTCATCTCCGGTTTTTAAGGTATTTAATCCCCAAGAATAGGCTACAATATTAATAGCTTCACTGGCATTGCGGGTATAAACAATTTCTTTATAGGATTTAGCCTTAATAAATTGGGCAACTTTCAACCGGGCGGCTTCGTAGGTATCCGTCGCTTTTGCACTTAACGCATGAACCCCTCGATGCACATTAGAATTATAATTTTGATAATAGTCTTGCAGGGCATTTAAGACCGCTAAGGGTTTCTGAGAAGTTGCCGCATTATCTAAATAGACTAAAGGATGACCGTTGACTTCCTGATGCAAAATAGGGAAATCTTGACGAACAATTTCAGCCAGGGTTTTTTCTTGAGTTAACATAATTTTGAATATCCTTTAATCAAATTAATAAATCCTTTCGTTGTTGGGCTTGTACCCTAAAAAGAGTGGGTTAAAACCCAACAACGGTTAACTGAAGTCAGTGCGACAGGAAACGCAACGGGATAAAACTTGGGTTAATGTTTCTGATGGTAATTTGCCTAAAATTTCTGCTGCAAAAGCATCAATTAAGAGGTGACGACTCATCTGTTCACTTAACCCCCGACTCCGCAAATAGAAGACTTCATCTGCTTCTAATTGACTGACGGTAGCACCGTGAGAACATTTAACATTATCCGCCACAATTTCTAACTGGGGTTTAGTGTCTATTCTTCCTTTTGAAGATAGCAATAAATTCCGACTCAGTTGATTAGCATTAGTAAACTGTGCCGTTTGTGGTACAAATACTTTACCATTAAAAATTCCATGTGCCTTGTCGTCAATAATACATTTATGAACTTGATTAAATGTACCATGTTGATGATTCAGCATCATAGAACTGTGGGTATCAGCTAACTGTTCACTTCCAATTAAGGTTAATCCATTCAGGGTTGTTTCCGTCCCTTCTCCCCGTTGATAAACCTCTAAATTATGGCGAGATAGTTTAGATCCTAAGCTAATTGCATGGCAAGTATAGCGACTATTTCGAGCTTGAAAAACCGCGTTTTTACCAATATGAAATGCAGATCCAGATCCCCGTTGTAGCCTGGTATGATTGACTTGAGCGTTTTCTTCTAGGTAGATTTCTGTTACCGCATTGGTAAAATAGGGTTGAACTTTTACCTGATCAGAACATCCAAAAATGTCCGCCGTGGCATAATGTTCAATCAAGGTTATTGAACTGCCAGTTTCTGCTACAATTAAGGTGCGGGGTTGATTGATCACCGGGATATTATCCGGTAGGCCAATAAATAATAAATGAATCGGGTCTTCAAGAATTTTATTTTTGTCAACCCAAAGGACAGCCGCATCCTTTAATCCGGTGGAATTGAGGGTGGCAAAAACGTCTTGATTTCCCTGTTGTTGACTGAGATAGTCAGGAAGACGATCTCTAAATTGTTCGGGAAGTTCTGCTAAATTCCCAATAAAAATACCATCGGGAATTTCTGTAATATCAGAGAGATGGGGGGCATAAATTCCATTAACAAATACTATCCGTTTATGTTCAGATTCGGGTAGAATTAAAGAAGCGATCGCTTGATTTTCTAACTGAACAAAATTAGCCATTTTAAAACGATTGGCTAATAAAGGAGATAAATCGGTAAACCGCCATTCTTCATCCCGTTTTGTTGGGATTTCTAATTCCTTAATCCAAGTTAAAGCATGATCTCGAATCTGTTGCAATTGAACGGAAATTTGAGAGGGAAGCGAAGGCTCAGAAAGTCCTCCTTGAATTTGTTCTAACAGATGGTTTAAATAGGACACTTCCTGTTTTTCTGTGATGGTAATATTATTCATTAAACCCCCACCATGGACGCAGAAACAACATCATCATAACCCTGTTCTTCCAATTCTAAAGCCAGTTCTTTTGTCCCGGTTTTAATAATTCGTCCATCCGATACAACATGAACAAAATCCGGTACAATATAATCTAATAACCGTTGATAATGGGTAATCAATAATAGAGCGTTATTTTCATTGGCTAATTGATTGACTCCACTGGCGACAATTCGCAACGCATCAATATCTAAACCAGAATCTGTTTCATCTAAAATCGCTAATTTTGGTTCTAATAACGCCATTTGTAAAATTTCATTGCGTTTTTTCTCACCTCCAGAAAAACCTTCATTAACACTGCGTTCTAAAAATTCATCCCGCATTTTCACAATATCTATTTTTTCTCGGACTAATTCATCAAAATCAAAGGCATCTAATTCTTCTAACCCTTTATGTTTTTGATGGGCATTATAGGCAACTCTCAAAAAGTCTAAATTACTCACGCCCGGAATTTCAATTGGATATTGAAACGCTAAGAAAATACCAGCTAAGGCGCGTTCTTCTGGTGCTAATTCTAATAAATTTTGACCCAGAAAGGTAATTTCTCCTCCGGTGACTTGGTAGCTGGGATGTCCGCTTAAGACTTTAGAAAAAGTGCTTTTTCCCGAACCATTTAAACCCATAATAGCATGGATTTCTCCGGCTTTGACTTCTAAATTAAAGCCTTTAAGGATTTCCTTATCTTCAATATTAGCCGTTAAATTTTTAACGGATAGAATCACTTCGCTGTTCTCTTTAATCATGATTACAAGTTCTGATGTTTACGAAGTCTAGGTTTTATTTATTTCACTGATAACTGATGACTGATGACTGATTAACCCACGGTTCCTTCTAATTTTAAGCTCAATAATTTATCAGCTTCGACGGCAAATTCCATCGGTAATTTACTGAACACATCTTTACAGAAACCGCTAATCATCATTGATATAGCATCTTCAGCAGAAATGCCCCGTTGAGAAAAATAGAAAAGTTGGTCTTCTCCTATTTTAGAAGTAGAGGCTTCGTGTTCAACTTTGGCACTATTATTTTCCACTTGAATATAGGGAAAAGTATTAGCTTGGGCCCTATCTCCAATTAACATAGAATCACACTGGGAATAATTTCTCGCCCCAGCCGCTTTCGGCCCCATTTTAACTAAACCGCGATAACTATTGGAGGATTTCCCGGCAGAAATTCCTTTAGAAATAATCGTGCTGCGGGTATTTTTACCAATATGAATCATTTTGGTTCCCGTGTCTGCTTGTTGTTTATTATTAGTCAGCGCAACAGAATAAAATTCTCCTACGGAATTATCCCCAACTAATAGACAACTGGGATATTTCCAAGTAATAGCAGACCCGGTTTCTACCTGTGTCCAAGAAATCTTAGAATTGACTCCTTTACATAATCCTCGTTTGGTGACAAAGTTGTAAATTCCGCCCTTGCCTTCTTCATCTCCGGCGTACCAATTTTGCACCGTTGAATATTTGATTTCCGCATTATCTAAAGTTACCAATTCTACCACAGCCGCATGCAGTTGATTCGTGTCAAACATCGGGGCGGTACAACCTTCTAAATAGGTGACAGAACTGCCTGCTTCTGCTACAATTAAGGTGCGTTCAAACTGTCCAGAATCTCCATTATTAATCCGAAAATAGGTAGACAAATCCATCGGACATTGTACCCCTTTCGGAATATAAACAAATGACCCATCACTAAACACGGCAGAATTTAAGGCGGCGAAGAAATTATCGGCAACGGGAACCACACTACCTAAATATTTTTCAATCAGTTCAGGATGTTCTTTAACTGCTTCAGAAATAGAACAGAAAATTACCCCATCTTCAGCTAATTTTTCTTTAAAGGTGGTGGCAATAGAAACACTATCAAAAACCGCATCAACGGCTACATTAGACAGGCGTTTTTGTTCGTTTAAAGGAATGCCTAATTTTTCAAAGGTTTCTAATAAAGTCGGGTCAACTTCGTCTAAACTGGTTTTTTTCTGTTCAACTTTGGGCGCGGAATAGTAGATAATAGATTGATAATCAATGGCCGGATAGTTGACATGAGGCCAGGTGGGTTCTGCCATTTTTAGCCATTGCTTATAGGCTCGTAAACGGAAGTTGAGCATGAATTCTGGCTCGTTTTTTTTAGCTGAAATCAGGCGGACAACATCCTCACTGAGTCCACGGGGTATGGTGTCTGACTCAATATCGGTGACAAAGCCGTATTTGTACGGTTGGTTGACCAGGGTTTTAACGGAAGCACTCATAAGGTTAAATTTAGTTTTCGATGGTTCTCAACGGATGACAGACGGGTGGTAGGCTGTAGACTTAAGCAACAGATTTGTTACTTAAGTCTATTTTAGGCTACATTAACAATAAGTGTATTGTCAAAGTCCAAATTCATTAATTTTTGTTAAGAAGATGGCCACCACTCAACACCAGTCCACAAAACACGATATTCTGCAACTCCTCCTGAAACAAGCACAGGCGACGGCCCAGGAGTTAGCAGAAACCCTTGATATCAGTCCCCAAGCAATTCGTCGCCATCTCAAAGATTTGGAAATGGAGGGTTTAATTGCCTACAACTCGGTGCAGGTGGGGATGGGACGCCCTCAGCACGTTTATGAACTCACAACTCAAGGACGGGAACATTTTCCTAACCGTTATGATGAGTTTGCGATTTCCTTTCTGGATACTTTAACGCAAACCGTCGGACATGAAAAGGTGAGTCAAATTTTACACAAACAATGGCAACGAAAAGCCATAGAATATCGGGAAAAAGTTGGCAAGGGTTCGTTAAAAGAACGGGTGGAAAAATTAGTGGAATTAAGGAAAACTGAAGGCTATATGGCCGAATGGTATTTACTGGAGTCGGAACCATTGGATACTAATAATCATGAACGTTATATATTAACTGAACATCATTGTGCTATTTCTAATGTGGCGGAATCTTTTCCCAGTGTTTGTGGCCATGAGTTAGAAATGTTTGGGGAAATCTTAGCAGATTGTACGGTGGAAAGAACCCATTGGATTGTTAATGGTGAACATCGTTGTGGGTATTTAATTATCGGAGGGAACAGGTAACAACGGAGGAAAAAATAGACACAAACCTGGGTTTTCTAAATCAGTCTTTGTCCTAACTGTGTTGCTGCAATTGCTATATTAAATTAAGTAAAACTATGGAATTTTTAACTGAGTATGAGGCGATTCAAGTTGATGCGGCGTTATTATCTTCTAAGGAGAAGTTTTCAACGCGGTTAGCGATTTATGCGTTACGCTGTTTAAAAGAAATTGCTAAAACTGAAGATATTAAAATTGAAGATATTAAACCCCAACAAGTTCAATCCTGGGTTAAAAATGATGATAGTTTTAAAGAAAAATTAGAATTAGATGGAAATTTTCATCAGTTTTTTAGTCAATTAGTAATTTCTTCATTAAAACCTTTAAAACAAGCGTCTCAAGCTGAAAATATTCCTATTCAAGATTTAACATTTAAACAGTTAATTCAATGGTTTGAGCAAGAATCTAAGCAGAATTTAGGGCAATAATTATAAATATAATATAGCAAGAAATCCAAATAATCGTAGGGGCGAGGCGCGCCTCGCCCTTACAAAGCTAACTGTTAATTAAGATGGATTAATTATTGTGAATTTTTGCTTTAAGGTTTAAATTTTAGATTATTCTTAATGATATAATGTTGACCAATTTATTGTATATAGTATATGTCAACAAAATTTTTCACGAATAGGGAAGAAAACACTTTAATTAAAAAGTTTGAAGGGGTTTTTACCTATAATCCCAACATTCAATATTTTGACGCTTTAGTAGGCTACTTCAGAGCATCAGGTTATTTCAGAATCCGACCATTTTTAAACCAAGTTCCAAATATTAGAATATTGGTGGGTATCAACATTGACAAAATGCTGGCTGATGCTCACAAATCTGGGCTTGATTTTTTTAGCAATTACCAAAGAACAAAAGAAGATTTTATCAGGGAAATTCAAAAAGATATTGCACAAGCCAATTATGATAAAGATACCGAAAACGGTATTTTACAATTCATTGACGATATAATTCAAAAAAAAATACAAGTAAAAGCCCATCCCGAAAAAAAAATCCACGCTAAAGTTTATATTTTACGTCCTGAACCATTTAATCAACATACACCAGCCACAGTAATCACGGGTTCTTCAAATCTTACCGATGCGGGACTGGGTGGAGGAAACTTTTATAATTATGAGTTCAATGTTCAACTAACAGAATATCCTGATGTGCAATTTGCGACCGCAGAATTTGAAAAACTTTGGGCTGAATCTGTTGATATATTGCCAGTTGATATTCAGGGTATCAAAAAAGAAACTTATTTGAATGAAGAAACCAGTACCTTTGAATTATATATAAAATTGCTGACTGAATATTTTGACAAAAATATTGATTATGACCCAGACTCAATAGGTGATTTACCTCAAAACTTTAAAAAACTTTCTTATCAAATTGATGCCGTAAATGAAGGCTTTAATATGCTGCTAAAACACAACGGCTTTATCTTAGCTGATGTTGTGGGATTAGGTAAAACTGTTATTGCAGCCATGGTTGCCAAAAAGTTTTTAATCCAAAATGGTAGAGACAATACAAAAATATTAGTTGTTTATCCGCCAGCAGTTGAAAAAAACTGGAAAGACACTTTTAAGAATTTTAATATTGACAAATATACCAAATTTATCACGAATGGAAGCCTGGAAAAAATATTGGAACCCCATCAAGACTATTGGAAAAAAGAAGAATATGATTTAGTGATAGCGGATGAAGCGCACAAGTTTCGCAATCACAAAACAGGTGCTTTTCAAAACTTACAATTAATTTGCAAAAGCCCCAGAGCCAATCAGGAAGGTTTAATCAAAGGTAGTCAGAAAAAAGTAATTTTAGTATCTGCAACACCTTTGAATAACAGACCCGATGATATTTTTTATCAAATACAAATGTTTCAGGATGCTAGACAGTCAACACTTCCTATGACAAATTTGACTGCTTTTTTTAGTCCCTTAATGGAGCAATACAAAAGCCTAAAACGCTTTGAAGAATTAGATGTAAATAAGCTTAGAGATATTTATGGGAAAATTCGTAAAAATGTAATTGAACCTATTACTATTCGGAGAACACGAACTGACCTGGAAAATATTGCTGAATATAAATTAGACTTAATAGCACAAGAAATCAACTTCCCAAAAGTAGAACCACCTAAAAAAGTCGAATATATAATGGATGAAAAACTAAATCAGTTGTTTCATAAAACTGTTATTTGTCTGACGGATAAAGCTCAACTAAAATACAGCCGTTATCAAGCCATTGCCGGATTAAACCCAGAAATTCAAAGCAAGTATTACGGGAACGCAGAAACAGTTTCTAAATCCTTAGCATTTATTATGAAAACTCAGTTAATTAAAAGATTAGAAAGTAGTTTTTATGCCTTTAAAAAATCCCTAAGCAATTTTCAACAAGCCACCGATAGAATGATTGAAATGTTTGCTAATGACAAAATATTTATCGCACCGGATACTAATATAAACAAGCTGTTAGATAAGGGTTGGAGTGATGAACAAATTGAGGAGGAAATAGAAAAACTAAGCGCGGATAATCCGAAAAACCAAACTTTTAAAAAAGCTGATTTTAAGCCAGATTTTATTGAAAATTTAGAGAATGATTCTCGACTTTTAAAGGAATTGGTTAAAAATTGGAATGCTATAGAAAACGATCCAAAATTGGATGTGTTTATTGAACAATTAAATAAACTATTTCTTGATAAAAAAACAAATTTAGAAGGTAAATTAGTAATATTTTCGGAGTCAAAAGATACCGTTAATTATTTAGCCGAGGCTTTACAAAATAGAGGTAGAAAAGATGTATTAGTAGTTTCTAGTAAAAATAGAAATCAATTGTATGATACCATAGTAACTAACTTTGATGCTAACTGGGCGGAAGAAAAACAGGTAAACAATTACAGTATAATTATTACTACTGAGGTTTTAGCAGAAGGAGTAAATTTGCATCGTTCTAATGTCATTATCCACTATGATACACCTTGGAACTCAACCAAATTGATGCAAAGAATTGGGCGGGTGAATCGGATTGGTACTAAAGCAAATGCTATTTATAATTATGTTTTTTATCCTTCGGCCCAAGGAGATTCGCAAATTCAGTTAAATAAAACTGCTTTTATGAAAATTCAGGCTTTTCATACCGCATTTGGGGAGGATAATCAAGTGTTTTCAACCGATGAAATTTTAGATGAAGTTAAACTTTTTAGTGGAACTTATAAGGAGGAACAAGATGAGCGCTTAAAGTTTCTTTACTTCCTACGCAATTTCAGGAAAAATAACAAAACTTGGTTTGATAAAATCAAAAAAATGCCTTTAAAATCAAGGGTGGGAAGAAGTTCAACTAAAATTAATAAACCTGATTTACAAAATGGCACGGCGGCATTTTTAAAGACAGATAAAAAGTTTGAATTTTATTGGGTGGATAGCAACAACCAACCCAGAGAAATTACACCCATTGAAGCATTTAAGATATTTGAAGCTAATCAAAACGAAAAAAATGCAAAATTAATCCCCAGTCATCACGACCATGTAAACAACGCAATTAAACATTTTGAAACACTTGAATATGAGTTAGTTCAGGCGCAAACAGACCCGGAAGCATTAGGCGGTGTGGCGCAAAGTGCAAAAAAATGGCTTTCAGGAATGATTAACCATCCCAAATTAACGGAGAAACAAAGGGATAATATTAAGAAAATTATCAACCTGATTGATATAGGGAAATATACTAATTTGCCTTCGGAGGTTGACAAGCTGCAAAAGAAAAAAGTAAACTTAGATACGGCGATTTTAGAAATTGATAAAATTGCTGAACGATATAGTGTTAATTTCTCGGATATCCAAAAAGGACAAAAGAGAAAAGTTGAGAAACCAGTTTTAATTATTTCAGAATCTTTTGAATAATTGTGATACAACCAATAATAAGAGAAAATTAAAAAATATGATTAACCTAGATACCATTCAGCAAGACATAGCATCCCTTCCCCCCGATGCACAACAAGTTATCTTTGAACTTGTCTGTGTCCTCAAAAAAAGTTACTTCCCGAACCAGCCAGAAATTCCAGAAAGCAAAACTCAAGACTGGTCAGACTTCATCGGTTGTATAGAAGCAGAACCCGACTTAGCGAGAAATTATAAAACCTATTTGAGTAATGAACTTGAGGAAAAATATGATCATCGTTGATACAGGTTTCTGGCTGACTCTTGCTAATAAAAATGATTCCGCCCATCCAGCCGCAAAAACCCTATTTCAGAAATTAGAAAACGAGAAATTTATCACAACTTGGTGTGTAGTTACGGAAACCTGTTATCTACTACAAAAAAGAGTAGGTATAGATGCTCCAAAACTGTTTATTCGCAAAATTTATACGGAAATATTTCAAGTATTTGACCTCAATCAAAGTCATTGTTTGCGTATCGAACAACTAATGCAGAAATATAGAGATTTACCAATGGATTTAGCCGATGCTTCCCTAGTCATTCTGGCTGAAGAACTTGGTCACGGTCGGATTCTTTCCGTTGATTATCGAGACTTCAATACCTATCGCTGGAAGAATACAGAACCATTCCAAAACCTATTTCAGCAGTAGGGTGCTATTTGCCCATTTGCTATTCCCCATTCCCTTGAAAAAATTATGACACAACAAATTAAAGATATATTCAACCAACGTTACAATCAAGATAAATGGAAACAATTTCTAGGCAAAACTTTTGCTAATGCTCAGTTATTATCAACTCCCGAAACTCTTACGGGTATTGATAATCATGTAGCTGCTCAGGCGCAAAAGTTAGGCTATATTATATTAGATGAAAATGGGATTGAGCGACAAATTGGGGTGTATGAAGTAACGCTGGCACCGGGTATTATTTTAGAACGTAATCGGGTAGGATTAAGAAATTTATTGCGTAAATATTGGCAAAATATTGATGCGGCTTTTATTGCTTATCATCGTCCAGAAAGTGCCAATTGGCGTTTTACTTATGTTTCGGAATTAACGGGCTATGATGCAGAAGGCGAATTTATAAAAATCAAAACTGAACCTAAACGCTACACCTATTTATTGGGTGAAAGTGAAAGCATAAGAACGGCCGTTGAACGGTTTGAACGTATTCTTAAAAAAGGGAGTAAAGTCACTTTAGATGATGTGAAAGAAGCTTTCTCAGTCGAGAAACTTTCTAAGACGTTTTTTGATGAATATAAAAAACATTATGATATTTTTTGTCAATATATGGTTTCACAACCAGGAATTAGTCAAACGATTTTTAATGGTGACGAAAAAGCTATCCGTGATTTTAATAAGAAATTATTAGGGCGGATTGTGTTTTTATATTTCATCCAGAAAAAAGGCTGGTTGGGTGTGCCAAAAAATGAAACTTGGGGAAAAGGTGATCATAACTTTTTAACTAATCAGTTTAAAAGTTTTCCCCATCCAGAACTTTTTTATCAAGATTTTTTATCAGTATTATTTTTTGATACCCTCAACACCAAACGCCCGAATGATTTAATTGAATTGGTAGCAGGTAAACCTTGCAGAATCCCTTTTTTGAATGGTGGTTTATTTGAAGAAGAAAATAAGAATCATCGTAACTTAATTTTTACTGCAACATTATTTAAAAATCTTTTTAACTTTTTTGATCAATATAATTTTACCATTTATGAAGATGATCCAAATGATCATACTGTGGCGGTTGACCCTGAAATGTTGGGACATATTTTTGAGAACTTACTAGAAGATAATAAAGATAAAGGCGCATATTATACGCCTAAAGAGATTGTCCATTATATGTGTCAGGAAAGTTTAATTGAATACTTAACTACTTGGTTTGAAAGCCATGGTTATAATATTATTAGTTATACCAGTATTGGGAATCCTGAACAACTGGAATTATTTCCTGTAAATCAAGGAAGACAAGGACAATTAGAGTTAGAAATTATAGTCGAATCTGAATCTAAACAAATAGACCGGATATTAATTGAGAAGTTGCTTAAAAAGAATTTAGATGATCAGGATCAGAAGTTAATAAAACAGTATTCTGCTGAATTTAATCAGGCTTTAGATAGGGTGAAAATTTGTGATCCGGCGATTGGTTCGGGGGCTTTTCCGATGGGTTTATTGCACGAAATATTTACGGCTAAACAAACACTGCATATTTTTGAATTTGGCAACACAACTAATTTTAATGCTTCGGGTGTGAAACTAAATATTATTCAAAATAGTATTTATGGTGTAGATATTGAACGGGGGGCGGTGGATATTGCTAGACTGCGTTTCTGGCTGAGTTTAATTGTAGATGAACCTGAACCGAAAGCTTTACCTAATCTGGATTATAAGATTGTGGTGGGTAATAGTTTGGTGAGTAAGTTGGGGGATGATATTATTGATATTGATTGGGAAATGAAAGGTAGTAAACAAGGAAATATTTTTGTTGATGTTTTCAAGCCTGAAGAAATATTAAAACAAATAAGTCAAGAACAAAAAGAGTTTTTTAGTCCTGATAGTGATAAGAAAAAACTATCTGCTGATATACGCAATCTAAAAATTGATTTGCTGATAAGCCAACTGGAGTTAATGGTTAAAAGTAAAGGTATGGAAACTAAACCGACTAGCACAGGTAAAACATTAACTAAGCAAACTGAAATATATTTACAAACTATTGGTTGGAAAAATACTATTACTCAATTAAATAAACTGAAAACTAAACCAGAGTTACCGCTTCATTTCTTTGATTGGAAATTAGATTTTCCAGAGGTG
Source organism: Planktothrix agardhii NIES-204 (assembly GCA_003609755.1). NCBI lineage: Bacteria > Bacillati > Cyanobacteriota > Cyanophyceae > Oscillatoriales > Microcoleaceae > Planktothrix > Planktothrix agardhii. The sequence continues at coordinate 3,794,119 of AP017991.1, read as the reverse complement.
ATGAATCCCTATTTATTTGCAGGAGATAAAGATAGTCCAGAAGTAGTCACTACTAATAAACAAATTAATGCTTTAAATGCTCAAATTGATGCTATTAATTTACATTTAAGTCAACATAATATTAATATTCATTTATGTCATTTACAGGCTAATATTGTTCAAAGTCAAATTGTAATTATTAAACAACAACTTTTAGAAATAGAGATACAACAAAATTCTTCTATGGGTTTTGATATTGTGATTGGAAATCCTCCTTATGTATTCGCTAGAGATAGCAAAAGTAAAGGGATAACTCAAGCTGATAAAGAATATTATCCAAAGCACTATCAAGTCACAGAATATCAACTTAATTTATATCCTTTGTTTATTGAGAAAGGGTACAATCTTTTGAAAAATAAAGGTTTACTTGATTATATAACACCGAATAACTGGCTAACTATTAGTAGTAATAAAAACTTAAGAAAATTTATTTTAGATAATTCTCATATAAAAATAGTCAACTTTTATGCTAAGGTTTTTGAAAGTGCTGATGTAGATAGTTCAATTATACTGTTTGAAAAATCTCAACAAAATAAATCTATTGAATTATTTGAATATACAGATAATTTTTATTCTATTTTTGAAACAAAAACTAATTATTTTTTACAGCAAAAAGATTATATTATTAATATTGAAGCTTTTAAGAATACTGAATCACTTAGTTTATTAGAAAAAATTGAATTACAATCAATTCAAATAAAAACAATTGCTGATGTTAAAGCAGGTTTACAAGCTTATGAAAGAGGAAAAGGGAACCCTCCACAAACAGAAGAAATCAAAGAAAATAGAGTTTATCATAGTACCACTAAAATCAATGATGATTATATTAAATATTTAGATGGTAAAGATGTTTGTCGTTATTATTTAGGCTGGAGTGGCGAATATTTAAAATATGGTGATAACTTAGCTTCTCCAAGAAAAGATTTTTCTTTATTTTCGACTCCTCGAATTTTAGTCAGACAAATACCTTCCCCTTTACCCTATTCTATCAATGCTTGTTTTACTCAAGAAATTATTTTAAATGATAGAAACTCAATGAATATTATTAATCTTCAAGAAAATCCGATGTTAATTTTAGGAATTTTCAACAGTAAATTAATATCTTATTGGTTTGCTCATAAGTTTGGTAAACTACAAAGAGGGATATTTCCTCAATTTAAAGTTAATGAGTTAGCTACTTTTCCTATTCCAAAAAACTTTGGTAATTATCAACAACCAGTAATAAAATTAGTAGATGAGATATTGAAAAAAAAGAAAAAAGATGTTAAGGCAGATGTATCAGAATTAGAACAAAAAATAGATAATTTAGTTTATAAACTTTACGAACTAACATATCAAGAAGTAAAAATAATAGACCCGGAATTTGCATTAACTGAACAAGAATATGACGCTATCAAAATTGAATATTAGCTCAAGAATCATAATATGGCAACCCTATCTATAATCGAAAATATGCGATAATTTGAGAATCAAGCCCTGATGTGTAGAGACGTTTGATAAAACGTCCCTACGTTTTAATTGAGTTTGGGTTAAATATCGGCCCATTTTCGCAATAAATTTGCATGACTTTTGGCAATCAAGTCAAATTCTATAGTTTTGCCATATTGTTGAAAAATACTTCTCCGGGCGGTATCTAAATCAAACAATATTTCTCGTTGAGATGGGTCACGAATTAAACTTTGAATCCAAGTAACCGCCGCCCACCGAGTCCCTTCAGTCACCGTTTCCACGCGGTGCAAAGTCGAAGACGGATAAACAATTGCCGAACCTGCATCTAACTTAAAACTCTGTTCCCCTAGTGAAGTTTCAATCACTAATTCTCCCCCTTGATAGGTGTTAGGGTCAGAGAGAAATAGAGTTAATGAAACATCAGTTCGAGAGATAGATTCATCCCCCATAATCGCATTATCAAAATGGGAACCATAATACATTCCCACATCATAACGACTGAAAATAATCGGGCGGATTATTTTAGGACGTGCCGCTACTTGAAACAGTTCGTTACGTTTTAAAGCTTCGAGAACAATATTTCTCAGTTCAGAAGTAATCTCGGTATCGGTTTTGATTTGTTGATTATTTTTAACTGATTTGACGTACCGACCAGCAGTTGTTTTACCATCTATAAACTCAGCTTGTTGCAGTAGCGTCAAAGTTGTTTCTAATTCTTCGGGTGTGAGAACATCTGCGATACAAAAAATCATCGGATTTTAGCCTTCTCCACCTTCACCACCTTCACCACTTTCATCTCCTTTATCATCATCTGTTGTACCATCTGTGTAGCCGTCAGTAGACGCTTGTAACATCTCAGACGAGGTGAAAGTATCCCCAGAAGTTGAAATTCCAGAGGCAATTTCTTGAATAGAATTAGATGGGGATTGAGGTGTAGCAGCATTCGCCACGGTGCCCAATCCGGTAGTTAAAATATAAGCTCCCACTCCCATCCAAATCTTAGTACGAGTAGACAGACCGTTATTTTTGTTGGTATTCATGGGTTGATTCCTTTATTATTGATTTGAAACTAACCTTAATTTGTCATAGAATAGTGGCAAACTGGTGACAAGAGAAAAGTTGATTATGATTTCCACACCCCAACCCAACGCTAAAACCTATCAATTTTGGATTGACCGAGGAGGCACATTCACCGATATTGTTGCCCGCAAACCCGATGGCACATTAATCACCCATAAATTATTATCAGAAAATCCCGAACGTTATTCCGATGCAGTGATTCAAGGCATCCGAGAAATATTAGAATTATCCCCCCATCAACTGATTCCCAGTGAATTAATTTCTGAAGTGAAAATGGGAACCACCGTTGCCACCAATGCCTTATTAGAACGAAAAGGCGATTGCACTTTATTAATTATAACCAAAGGCTTCAAAGATGCGTTAAGAATTGGCTATCAAAATCGCCCCGATATCTTCGCCCGTCAGATTATTTTACCCGAAATGCTCTATGAAAAAGTCATAGAAGTTGAAGAACGTTATACTGCCCAAGGAGAAGAATTAAACCCCGTTAATTTAGCAATATTAAAACCTCAATTACAACAAGTTTATCAAACCGGAATTAGAAGCTGTGCCATTGTTTTAATGCACGGTTATCGCTATCCCCAACACGAACAACAAATCGCCGCCTTAGCCCAAGAAATCGGCTTTACTCAAATTTCCGTTTCCCATCAAGTTAGTCCGTTAATGAAATTAGTCAGCCGAGGCGATACCACCGTTATTGATGCTTATTTATCTCCGATTTTAAAACGTTATATTAATCAAGTTGCGTCTCAATTAAATTGTCACCCCCCCTCAGTCCCCCCCCTGGTAAGGGGGGGAGGAATAAAAGAAGAATTAGAGTTAGAAACTATTGAAAAATTAGAAACTATTGAAAAAAATGATAACTCTATCCCCCCATTAGCAAGGGGGGGCAAGGGGGGGTTAAACCCCATAAAATTAATGTTTATGCAATCTAATGGTGGCTTAACCAATGCCCAAAAATTCCAAGGAAAAGATAGTATATTATCAGGGCCAGCCGGAGGAATTGTTGGCGCAGTTCAAACCAGTTTAAAAGCCGGATTTCAGAATATTATTACTTTCGATATGGGCGGAACATCCACCGACGTCGCCCATTTTAACGGCGAATATGAACGACAATTTGAAACCGAAATCGCCGGGGTGAGAATGCGAACTCCGATGATGGCTATTCATACCGTCGCGGCGGGAGGAGGTTCAATTTTAAGGTTTGACGGGTCAAGATATCGGGTTGGGCCAGAGTCAGCAGGCGCAAATCCTGGGCCAGCTTGTTATCGCAATAGCGGGCCGTTAACGGTTACGGATGCTAATGTCATGTTAGGGAAAATTCAGCCCCAATTCTTTCCGAAAGTATTTGGAAAAAACGGCGATTTGCCCTTAGATGCTGAAATTGTTCGCCAAAAATTTAGGGAATTAGCAATAGAAATTCAAACCCAAACGGTCGATAACCGCACACCGGAAGAAGTCGCCACAGGATTTATTACTATTGCGGTTGAAAATATGGCAAATGCCATTAAAAAAATATCCCTACAACGGGGTTATGATATTTCTAATTATACCCTTTGTTGTTTTGGCGGTGCAGGCGGTCAACACGCTTGTTTAATAGCCAATACATTAGGAATTAAACAGATATTTATTCATCCCTACGCTGGAGTTTTATCGGCTTATGGGATGGGGTTAGCCGATGTGAGAATATTACGAGAAAAAGCCATAGAAAAACTATTAACTGGAAATTTAATTTCTGAGTTAGAAGCCAGCTTTTTAGAGTTAGAAACGGAAGCAAAAGCAGAATTAGAACATCCAGAATCAAAAATAGTAATAATTCTTAAACTCAATCTTAAATATGAGGGTACAGATTCTATATTGTCGGTTAATTTGACCCCCCCTACCCCCCTTAGTAAGGGGGGAGAAAGAGAGGTTAATTATTACAATTCCGTGTTAATGACTTTAACCCAACAATTTGAACAACAACATCAAACCCGCTACGGATTTATTAAACTGAAAAAAAACTTAATCGTTGAATCAATTAATATTGAAATTATTCAACAAATGGATACTCCTGAAGAACCCATATTAACCCGAACTCGAACCACACCTCCAAAACCTATCGCAACGGTTTCTATATATACCAATAATCAATGGCAAAATACCCCCATTTTCCCAAGAAATGATTTACAACCTGAAGATATTATCAACGGCCCCGCTATGATTATAGAATCTATTGGTACGAATATTATTGAACCCGGTTGGCAAGCAGAATTAACAGCAAAAAATTATTTAATCTTGAAGTTAACCCCCCCCTTGTTAAGAGGGGAAGGTGAGGAAGAAATTTCTAATTTGTCTTTATCTTTCCAGGAAAATCAACAAACGTCTCACCCTCCTTTACCCAGAAAAGGAAGTGCACAAAAAACATCTCACTCCCCATTGCTAAGGGGGGGACAGGGGGGGTTAAAAGCTGACCCTGTAAAATTAGAAATATTTAAAAATCTATTTCAATTTATTGCCGAACAAATGGGAATTACCTTGCAAAATACCGCAAGTTCTGTTAATATTAAAGAGCGGCTTGATTTCTCCTGTGCCATTTTTGATCAAAACGGTCAATTAGTAGCAAATGCGCCCCATATTCCTGTCCATTTGGGGTCAATGGGTGACAGTATTGAAAGTTTAATTGCTGCAAAAGGTGAAACCCTTAAACCTGGGGATGTTTATTTATTAAATAATCCCTATAATGGGGGAACACATTTACCAGATGTTACTGTAATTACTCCGGTTTTTACCCCCCCTAGCCCCCCCTTAGTAATAGGGGGAAATAGACAGGAGAACTCCTTAGTAAAGGAGGGAAATAATCAGGAGAACTCCTTAGTAAAGGAGGGAAATAATCAGGAGAACTCCTTAGTAAAGGAGGGAAATAATCAGGAAAATCCTGCTATTTTATTTTATGTTGCTTCCCGGGGACATCAAGCGGATATTGGGGGAATAACACCGGGTTCAATGCCACCGAATAGTACAAATATTGAACAAGAAGGAATTTTAATTGATAATGTTCAATTAGTTAAAGAAGGTGATTTTTTAGAAACAGAACTCCTGAATTTATTAACATCTGGAAACTATCCCGCCCGAAATCCAGCCACCAATATTGCCGATTTACAAGCTCAAATTGCAGCCAATGAAAAAGGTGTTCAAGAACTTTTGACAATGGTTGAATATTATGGGTTAAATACTGTTAAAACCTATATGCAGTTTGTTCAGGATAATGCGGAAATATCGGTGCGTAGAGCCATTAATGTATTAACAGATGGTGAATTTAGTTATGAAATGGATAATGGGGGAATAATTAAAGTTAATATTAAAATTAATAAAAATAACCGTAGTGCTAAAATTGATTTTACCGGAACTTCTCCCCAACTCCCTACTAATTTTAATGCTCCAAAATCTATTTGTAAAGCTGCGGTTTTATATGTATTTAGAACCTTAGTTGATGATAATATTCCCTTAAATGCGGGATGTTTGAAACCCTTAGAAATTATTATTCCTGACGGTTGTTTTTTAAACCCCGGTTATCCGGCGGCTGTAGTTGCGGGAAATGTGGAAACCTCTCAAGTTATTGTTGATGCCTTATATGGGGCTTTAAAGGTGATGTCAGCCTCCCAAGGAACAATGAATAACTTTACCTTTGGAAATCAAAATTATCAATATTATGAAACCATTTGTGGCGGGTCGGGTGCGGGAATTAATTATCATGGAACCGATGCGGTACATACTCACATGACTAACTCCCGTTTAACTGACCCGGAAGTATTAGAATGGCGTTATCCAGTATTATTAGAAGAATTTAGTATCCGAGAAAATAGTGGGGGTTTAGGAAAATTCAAAGGCGGAAATGGTATAATCAGAAAAGTTAGATTCTTAGCAACCATGACCGCCGGAATTTTATCAGAACACCGCATTATTCCCCCCTTTGGATTAAATGGTGGACAACCTGGGTTAGTGGGTAAAAATTATATTATTCGTGATAATGGCACTGTAGAAAACTTAGAAAGTACCGCAACAGTAGAAATGAATATCAACGATATTTTTGTAATTGAAACTCCCAGTGGCGGAGGCTACGGGCACAATCAATAACCCAAACAAATCTTATCCCATTCGTAATTCGTAATTCGTAATTAAATCTGTTTTCTCATCACTAAACAATTGCGATGATCTTCTAATCGTATATAATATAATTCATCCATTAATTTAGACATAAAAATCAGTCCTCTACCTCCTTCATGCTCTAAGGGGTCAGTGTGCATTTCAAGTACAGACTCCAAGGCTTTTTCTAAGTTAAAGGGTTCCCCCCTGTCCCAAATTTTTATTTCAATCCAGGGGGAAAATATCCTAATTTCTAACTCAATGGGTGTTGTTTCAGGTAAAGCGCAATGAGCATGACGGACAGCGTTAGTAAATCCCTCCGTCAAAGCAATTTGACACTGATGCAAAATACCATCAGGTAGAAAATCAGCGGCAATTTTGTCAAACCAAAATAACACCTCCTCTAAGGCGGTTAAAGCGGTTTTTACCTGAAGATTTGATTGTGCTAGTAGTGCTGCATTACTCATCAGTTCCCTACATAGCACCGCTATTTCTATTGAATACAACCATGATAGTTTTAACAATCAACTTCATATCGTACATCAAACTCCAATTTTCTTGATATTTTAAATCTAAACGAATAATATCCTCAAAATTTTTAACCTGAGAACGACCATTAACCTGCCATTCCCCCGTCATCCCTGGTTTAACATCTAATCGTTGCCATTGAGGAACTTCATAACGTTCTACCTCATCAGGTGTCGGTGGGCGGGTTCCAACTAAACTCATTTCCCCGGTTAAAACATTCCAAAATTGTGGTAACTCATCTAAACTTGTTCGCCGCAAAATCTGACCTACTTTTGTAATTCTAGGGTCATTATCATTCTTAAAAATCGCTCCTTTTGCTTGATTAGGAATTTTATCTTTTAAGGCTTCAGCATTGGTACACATAGACCGGAACTTCCAAATACGGAATCGTTTTCCCATCCAACCACAACGCACCTGACCAAAGAAAATTGGCCCCGGACTATCTAAACGAATCGCAATAATAATTGGAACCGCTAATACCGATGAAATACTTAAACCAACAATAGCACCCGTTATATCAATTAATCGCTTCAGCCAAGACCGCACAGAAGGATGGGTCACGGGAAGACTATGTTCCCCTCTGGTTTTATCCTTGAGTTTATCGTCCGCACTAGGAGGTTCAATGGTTAATACCTCGTCAAGAGACGTCAGGGAAAAAACCGCCATTACCTGAGAACCAACGGATTTTAAAACCAACTCAATTCCCTTAGCTTTTGTGGTTTTCAGGTTACTAATCAGAGCCCCAATGCCACTACTATCAATAAATATAGTTTGGCTAAAATCAAGAATAATTTTTTTAGGCGGAGGACTAAGAGAAATAACATTCTGAAAAGTGCTTTTAAAAGAAACCGCTTCTAAAATACTCAATCGTTCGGGTAAACGAACATAGGCAATATCTCCTGTTAGGATAATTTGAAATTTTTCTTCTGGGACTTGACCAACCATCTCCATAATTTGCTGAGTAGTTGTTGTTAATTTTGCTGCTCTGTTTTAATCATACTCAAAAGAAAATAAGAAAAGGCGTTGGTTAAGTGCGAAAAGTCGGACTAATCCTTTTCTGTTATGACAATAGCATCCCAAATCCCTATTATTTTAATCTCCAAAACAATTCTACCCTAAAATTTCCCCCACCGCCAGACGGGTTCCATTTACAAAATCCCAAGCGGACTGCATCCGTTTACCCGCCAATTGGACTTGGGTGAGTAATAATAATCCCTCACCTGTTTGTATTACTAGCCCAAAACGCTTAATCAGGGCAACTACCTCTCCGGGTTGTCCTGAAAGTTGAGATAAATTTGGCCATTGTTGTAACAAATTTTGGTATTCCGGGGGAAATTGAGGATGATATTCCGGTGCTAAAGGAACAGTAGCACAAACTTTTAAGGGTTTTTCTTGAAATGATGTTATACAGTTAGAGTGAAAAGCTCGAATTTGGTTATGTAAAGCGATCGCAGATTTACTCCAGTCTAAATCATAATCGTCATCTTTAATTAAGGGAGCATAGGTCGCCAAAGTATTATCTTGAGGAATAGCTACAATTTCTCCTCGGTCTAATTTAATTAAAGTTTCTACTAATAAATTCGCCCCCAATTGGCCTAACCTTTGTCCTAAATCCGTGGCATTTTCTAATAGTCCAATGGGTGTCACTACTTTTAACAACATCGGCCCGGTATCCATCCCCGCATCCATCAACATCGAGGTCATTCCTGTTTCAGTTTCCCCGTGATATAAACACCATTGAATCGGAGCCGCACCCCGATATTTGGGGAGAATGGAGCCATGACCATTCACACATCCCAACCGAGGCATCTCCAGAATTTCCTGGGACAAAATTTGTCCATAGGCCACCACCACAAAAACATCCGCCTGAGCCTCTCGCAACAGTTTTAAGGTGTTTTGATCTTTTTTCACCCGCTTGGGTTGCCAAACCGATAATTCATGGGTTTGAGCCAACATTTTCACCGGAGAAGGGGTTAATTGACTTCCCCGACCTCGGCGTTTATCCGGTTGAGTCACCACCGCCAAAACTTCAAATTCAGGGTCGGCCAATAATATTTCTAAACTCGGAACGGCAAATTCAGGCGTACCAAAAAAAATGATTTTCATTTCAGGGAACAGGGAACAGGGAACAGGTAATGGGTTTTGGGTTTTGGGTTTTGGGTTTTGGTTTTATTAGTTAATTACTTAACTCTTAAACTGATAACTCTTAAACTGATAACTGATAACTGATAACTGATGACTGATTTATGGGGTAATGGCTACTTCAATTCGATGGTTTAGTTGTCGATTATTTGCAGAATTATTATTAACTGCGGGACGATTTGCCCCGTATCCAATTGCGGCCCAGTGGTATTCTGTACCAATCGCCTCGGATAAATATTTCATCACCGCTTCTGCGCGACTAAAGGATAAATCTAAATTTTGTTGAGAACTGCCTTGATTATCCGTATGACCCATAACCCTAACAGCAGAACCCTTATAGGTTTTAATATCAGCAATAATCGTATCTAAAATCACGTTAGCCCCGGGACGTAAAATTGTACTACCCACATCAAACAACACATCACTGGGAAAAGTCACCACCAGGGTATTAGAACTTTGACGACGTTCAGGCGTGGCTGAAATAGGTGGCGGAGCAGGTTTATTACTTCCTGAACCTGAAATCGGGGGTGCAGAAGCCAATTGCTGTTCCAGAATTTGTAAACGTTCCTCCAGGGGTTCCGTGGGACGACTGGCTCCCAATTGACTTTCTACGGCCGCCGTCCGTCCAATCAAGGTATTTAACTGTCCCTGTAACTGCTGTAACTGTATCCGCAGTTGTTGACGTTGGGGGTCAGTTAACCGTTGACTGGGTGCGGGAATCGGTTGCGGAGCCGGAGGACTAACCATTGGCGGAGGGACTATTCCCTGGGAACCCTGATGCTGAAATTGATTGAGCAATTGCTGCGTCAACGGAACCTCAGAACTCGAATTCGGATAGACCTGAGCCACGGCCATTCCCACCAACCAAGCAATAGAGGAACCCACCCCCAAAAGTAGGAGATTAAACACCATCGTCCCAAAAAATAAGAAGCCTCGAAATCGGCGAGGGGAGGGCTGGGAAGGTTTGGGGCGGGGCTTTGCAGATTGGGTCATAAATCGGTCTCCTTAATTGGAGGCGGGGGTTTTGGGGGAAGTTTGGGGATTCGCCTCGGTGTTACTCGCTAAATTACTCACCTCTAAATTCCCATCAGGATTAAACGTCACCTGAAAATCGGCCAAAGGCTCATTGGTTTGACGACTTCCTACAGGTTTATACAATAAATCCGGTAGGGGTGTTTGTTTCGTTTCCGTTCCTAGTTCCGGGTTCAAAGACTTATAACCCACAATTGCCCCATCTTTGGCCACGCTCACCCGATAGATTAAGGGAGTTTTTACCGATGCTGTCGGTATCCAGGCTTGAGTGAGCTTTTCAATTAATTGAGCTTTTAAATCCTTAAGTTCTTGGGGATTGGTAATCGGGGGAGGACTGGAAAGATTAGGGGGTAAAGATTGCGGTACGGTTGTTTGGGGAGAAGACCCTTGGGGGGGAATGGCTGTTGGTGTAGGAACCGTTGAGCTTTGGGTTTGCGGTTGCAGTTTCGGGTCTTCGGGTCGTTTAATATCGGGAATCGGTAAAGCAAACAACGCCAAAGCGGTTAAGGCTAGACTCGATATCCCAATTGCTGCTGGAACCGCCCTTTGAGCAATAGGCTGTTCCGGTTTGAGATAACGTTTAGACAGGGGTTGTAACTGGATAGACAGTTCGGGTAAAGTCTGGCTATCGGCCAAAAATTGATCCACCGCTTCCACCAAATCAAATAATTGTACCGTGGTCAAATTGACCTGAACTGGCGGCGCAGCAGCTAAGGAAACTTCATCCGAAGACTTTTCCTGGGGGGGGTGATGAACGGTTAATTGATGTAATTCTCCCGCAATTGAATGTAACTCAACTAACTCCGGTTGCTGACGGAAGGATTCCGGGGCTCTGAGTCCACTTAGGAACCCTTGAACATAGCGACTAACCTGTCGAACTAAACTCTCAAAAAACTCCCGTCCTCCGGTGATGGGCTGGGGATAGCCGACAAAATGACATTCTGCATTCATCAGAACATTTAAACTAGCCCGTCCATCGGATTTACCATCGCTTCCGGTGTTGTAACCCTGCAAAATTAGTTTGCAGTTCGGTAAACTGTATTGACGTTCAATCGTCATGAGAATTCTCCATCAAACAAACTAATCCAAAATCGCTGCATTCCAGCCGTCCCTGTACAAAAAAGCAGTTTCTCTAACAAACGTATCCCTAACTGGTTTAACTTTTCATCGGAACTATAGGCCATCACCAACGCCCGCCGGGGATTCATCCGACTGCGGAAATGCGCCCGAAATTGGGTTAAGTAGTTGGACAATTGTAAATGTCGTTCAATCGGAATTTGTTTTTGGGTTAGGGCTTCATAATCCATGAGTAACTGCCGAATTCTGGCCGTTAACCGTCTTCCCAGGTTAGAGATAATCACGACTAGGGCTTTGGCTTCTAACAGACTCAGCGCCCGACGCTGGCTAAATCGGCGTAACGGGTTGGTACTGCGGATTCGCCACAATTCTACCCGATTGGGGATGACCGTTTGTAAATCCAGTTCTGAGATCACGACCAGCATATATTCTGCCCCCCCCAGATACAAGGCTTCAATCGCCAGTAACATTAAATCAATTTCTAAGCGGGCGCGACGTGGACATCCGTTCGACAGGCTCACGACCTGGCCTTTTTCACCAAACGGTAGATCGGGTAAACTGTCCAATATAATTGGAATTGACTGACTTTGAGACTGTTCTAACTGCATTACACTCACAGCAATATTAATGTCAACACATTAATGGTTATCGGAATAGTTAGGGAATATACAACAACGATGCCATAATAACCTTCGTTATCTCCATCGCTTGAGAACACAATTTTCTAGTGTACGATTTTTCGGGCTTGGTGTTCCCCTGATTCAATTTTACCCTCCTTCCCCCGAATCGCTGAATCTATTAACGCCATGACCTGTAACCTCCGATAGAAACAAAAAAAATTGTTAACACAGCATGGCTATTTCGGACTAGGTTTTAAAGTAGACAGAGGTTAGGCAAAAATATTTTCCCTGTTTTTCCAACCGCCTCAATTTTTGAGGTAGTTTGGGTTTCGTGGCTTGATAGTTGACATCCTCCCGACACCAAAGTTCCTTATGGTGCGGGTCTTTTTGCTCCCATTTTTGATAAACAATGCAGAAAATTAGTTCAGAGGAATTACTCGCTTTATACAGTCAGGGTAAACGGGACTTTGGCGCTATTGATTTAAGTGATTCAGATCTATTTGAAGCCAACCTGGAGGAAATTGGCTTGGCGGGTAGTAATTTAAACCGGATTTATATACCCTATTCCAACCTCAGCTACGCTAATTTACAGAAAACCCAAATTCAGGAGGCGCAACTGGGGGATACACAACTTTATCAAGTGGATTTATCCGAATCGAATTTACAAGGGAGTACCTTATTTCGATGCAACCTTCGCCATGCTGATTTAAGGGGTGCTAATTTAAGCTATTGTAATTTACAAGGGGCGGATTTATCGAGTGCTAATCTAATGTCAGCTGACCTCAGACATACGGATTTGAGTAATGCGAATTTGGAAAATGCCAAGTTAACAAATGCCCAATTAGCTGGATGTAATTTATTCCGATCCAAAATGGCAAATTTATCCGATGCAAACTGTGATCAAACCACCATCGGGCCGGATGGATATTAAACAATAATCCCTAGAAAAATGGTTATTATCGTTATTGTCATTAATATTTTAATTTCTCTGCTGTGTTTATATTTAGCGAGAAAAATCTGGATGTTGACATTAACAATTAATCGTTTGGAAAAAAAGTTAATCCTGATGGAACAACGCACCCGTTTTGTTTTGGAGAAAGCCCCCAAGTTTATTAATTCTGGACAACAGGGAACTACTAAACTCCGACAAAAATATCATCAACTTCAGGTACAACAACAACAACTCGAACAAGCTCTGGGGTTAATTTCCTTGGCCGTTAGGGTCTGGCCAAAAGGAGGAAAACCCAGAAAATCAAATCTCTAGGAACAAAATTGTTAAAATAGATGGAATTGGTACTGCGATTCAATATGTCAAATCAACGCTTAGGACGGTTTTTAGGGGGTTTGGTTTTGGGGTCGGTGGTCGGTACGGTAGTCGGTTTATTGGTGGCTCCTCGTTCGGGGAAAGAAACCAGACAGTTAGTTAAAAAATCGGCCGAGGCTTTACCGGAACTCGCAGAAGATCTATCTACTAATGTTCAAGTGCAGGCTAATCGACTTTCGGAATCTGCATTACGCAATTGGGATGAAACCTTGATTCGTCTCAAAGAGGCGATTTCGGCTGGATTAGAAGCGAGTCAACAACAACAAACCCTCTATAATCCTGAAGCCCAAAAACCTATCTCTGAGTCCTCAAAAACCACAGGAGAACGCTAGGGATCGGGGATTTTCCCTGAAAATCGCTATACTAATTGTGACGGACGAAAATATTTTGTTGTTAATGGAAATCCAGTGACTGAACCTTTATTTTGGCTTGGACTGTCACTGTTTTTTGTTGCAGTCAGCCTTACTGCTGTTGTGATTGTGGCTTTACCTGCTTTGCAAGCTATTGCAAGGGCGGCTCGGAGTGTAGAAAAATTGGCAGATACTCTGGCGCGGGAATTTCCTCCCACTTTGGAATCAATTCGGTTAACGGGGTTGGAAATTACCGAACTCACTGAGGATGTTAGCGAGGGGGTACAAAGTGTGGGTCAAGTGGTTAAACAAGTCGATCAAGGCTTAGATAGTGCTAGACTGCAAGCAAGAAAATTGCAATCTACCACGGGCGGTATTTTTACGGGAATTCGAGTGGCTTGGAAAACTTTTACTCGCAAACCTGCTACTTCTGAATCGCAACGCCGAGCAGCCAATCGTTTACCCGGAAATAGCAGAAATTTACATCAGTTACGGGAACGAAATATTCAACGCTTGGAACTTTATTCGGATACTAATTTTGAGTTAGAAGATGAAGATTTAGGCGAAAGTTATCATTCTTTGAATCAAAGAGATTAGGATCTATAGCAAGTTTAAATTAAAATGAGAGTGATTGCAGAAGGAGTAGAAACTAAAGCCGAACAAGAATTTTTGCGAGATCATGGTTGCGATTGTTTACAGGGATATTGGTTTAGTCGTCCCGTAGAAGCCCAGGTTTTTGAGCAAATGCTGAGGGCAAATGCTCAAGAAACAACGACTAAACCCTATCATCTTTAGATAGTTAAATCCAAAAAGATTATGCTTTAACCATTAATCAATTGTGCTTGGATTTGAGTAATTAAATCTTTCAGTCCGCCCGTATTTAAACGATAACTTAAGGGATGGGCAATTAAGTAGGCCGTACTTTCAAATAACACCTCAATTTCCGTTAATCCATTTTGCTGTAATGTTTTACCCGTAGAGACTAAATCCACAATGGCTTCAGACATTCCCGTAATCGGCCCCAATTCAACGGAGCCGTAGAGAGGTATAATTTCTACAGGTAAATCCAAACTCTCAAAATACTCGCTGGCACAGTGGACAAATTTGGAAGCGACCCGACTATGGGGTGGTAATTCTACCGGAATTTGATAGGGACTTGATTGTTTAACCGCAACCGACATCCGGCATTTTCCAAACTTGAGATCAACCAGTGAAGCTACTTGAGGCTTTTTCTCTCGCAGGACATCATAACCAACAATACCTAACTGGGCTTGACCATATTCCACATAAACCGGGACATCTTGCGCCCGCACTAATAATGCCTTGGCCGTTTGGGTGGGATCATAAATTTGCAGTTGTCGATTGCTGGGATCTAAAAAAGCACTAAAATCAAGTCCAACGGCTTGCAGAAGTCGAATTGTATCTATGAATAAAGCGCCTTTAGGCAGTGCTACGGTGATCATAGGAATGAGGAATGATAGGATTTAGGATTTATCAGTGCAGTTCGCCGAAAATTCGGTATCTGTTGAAACGACAATAATTACCCTAACTTTTATTTACCAGATTATGGGACAGTTAACTCTGGTGATTGGCAGTAAAAATTATTCTTCTTGGTCATTGCGTCCTTGGTTTCTTCTGAAGCAAGCCGGAATTAATTTTTCTGAAATTTTGATTGATTTAGGCAATCCCAACACCTACAAACAAATCCGGCGCTATTCTCCATCGGGGAAAGTTCCGGTATTATTAGATGGAGATTTAACGGTTTGGGAATCCTTAGCCATTTGTGAATATATTGCTGAAAATTTTATTCATGATTTATGGCCGCAAAACTTAGAAGCCAGGACTTATGCGCGTTGTATAAGTTATGAAATGCACGCCGGATTTATCAATTTAAGGCAACAAATGCCGATGAATTGTCGGACTCGTTACCCCAGAGAAGGTATGAAACCGGATGTACAAAATGATATTGATCGGATCACGGCAATTTGGCGGGAATGTCGAGAAAAATATGGCTCTCATGGTGAATTTTTATTCGGAAATTTTACGATTGCAGATGCGATGTTTGCCCCGGTTATTTCTCGATTTGTTACTTATGATGTCAAGTTAGGAGAAGTTGAACAAGCTTATGTTGAAATGATTTGGTCACTTCCAGCCATGCAACAATGGATTGATGCGGCTTATTTGGAACCGGAAATGATGCACTTTTGAGAAAGTCTTTTCCTCCCTGTTCCCTGTTCCCTGCCATAACATTAATCTGTATTAACTAAATAGGCAATTTCCTGAACCCAACGTTGTCGTTCTCGATGATCTAAATTCAGAATTTCTTCCCGTGACCAGTGAAAGTGAAATGCAATAAAGGCTACCTCCCGATATAACTCCTCTTGGGGGTAGCCTATAACTCCCCCGTGGTAGAAATTGTTGATTCTGGGGGGTTAATGGCGTTGTAAACTTCCTGTAAATATTGCCAGTCCGTGAGAAACAGTGCTTCTAAATCTTCTGGGGTGACGGGGGATAATTCCCCTAACTGGACAATAACCCGCGAAAGTAGGATCAGAGTCCCATAGGCTGGATTTTCCAAGCTGCGGGGGTCGGTCTGGTACAATTCATCTTTACCTGTGGCTAGACGCATTTCCCCGTCCCGGTGTCGTCTGTCTTGGTTGTCTAGTAACCCGACGGGTAGGGAAAAACTAAAGGTGATTGGAGATTGGTTTTCCATCAAACATCGTTAATTCAGGGTTGATCATAAACTGGGGATGGGGTGGGAGAGTCGGGTTGGTCTTCCTCTAAGTCATTGATGTAGCGATAAAACTTTTGTAAATAGCTTAAATCGGAGGCAAATAGATTTTCAATTACCATGGGTGAAATTTCTTCTAAAGTGCCTAACTGAGTAATAACACGACAGAGAATAATTACAGTAGCATAGGCTGGATTTGATTTAACTCTAGGATCACGCATGGGAACAATTTCATCAATAGCCCGGGATAGTCGCATTACACCTTGACGGTGACAGTCGCCTTGTTCATCTAGGTATCCTTTGGGTAGGGTAAACTCAAATTCAGTTTGGATCATGACAAGGATTTAGGAAGGGTAGGAACTCGCTGAAAGCTTTCTACTGCTAATTCTAGTTCCTCAAAAGCGAGATCTGAACCAGAAACAATGTTATCAGCAACGGTGTAGGAAACAGGCCAAGCACCTTTAAAATTAAACCGAGCACCTTCTTCACTACTTTGGCGATAGATGACTAAGGAACCATCATAACTTTGAGTTGCCCATTGACCTGCTTGCACATTTTCAATCCACTTCCATAGGGTAGTTGATGCACTTAGACCGCGACGCAAATTAATATTATTAACTTTTTCATTTCCCGGCATTTTTGTTCTGAGGACTCGTCCCCGTTTAGCTTTCCCCCAAGGTTGGGGAAAAACTTCAGCTAATTCTATTAAACTTTGGGTATATTTAAACCCTTTGCATTCCATAAAATAAGCATCAACAGGATCGCTACTTCCATTTAGTTTTAACTCAACATAAAAGCGAGCAATGGTAAGAATCTCTGATAAATTTTGTTTTAATTGGTCTTGATTAATTTGCATACCAAATAGGGAATAGGCAATAGGCAATAGGCAATGGGAGAAAGACAGGGAATAGGCAATGGGCAATGGGAGAAAGACAGGGAATGGGCAATAGGTAATAGCAATAGAGAATATCTTTACCCATTACCCATTACCCATTACCCGCCAACCCTCAACACCTTCTTAAAGCTTGCTTCCCCCAACAGGAACCCGAATCATCCCGGCGTGGGCAACCTCAATGGTTTCTTTAAAAATATCGGCACTGTCAGCTTTGACTTGAGTAGTTTTGTATTTAGCGGGAATGGCATCTTTAATATTCCATCGGGCGCCTTCTGAACCATCTTGTTTGTAGAAAACCAGGGAAGCTTCATAACGCCGAGCCATGGTTTGCCGACCGCCTTTTCCCATTGCTTGCGGGTGTGAATCCACATACCATTGCAAGAGAATATCGTTGTCAATTGCTGTTACAAACTCCAGGGTAATATTTTGATAACTGACGGTAGCCGGGGTGGTTTGTGTATCCGTAGCCAAGCCCTTACGGGTTCCGATGGGCTTACCTTCAGAAGCCGGATCAATTGTAATTGAAAGTCCACTAGCTTTGGAAATCAGTAACCTTGTATTATTATTAATTTCTAAGTAAAAGCGAGAAACTGTCAGGTATTCCATTAGGCTTCTCTGAGTTGCTGCTGTCATTTTAAATATTCCTCCTGGTCAATAGTTAGATTGATTTTGTTTTAACTTAGTGTCGCTCATGTCCGCCGATTTATCGGGGGGTATGTTGTCAATTACGAATTACGAATTATCAATTACGAATTAATGAATTAGGAGTTAATGGATTAATAAATTAGGAGTTAGCTAATTGTCTCGTAATTCGTAATTCGTAATTCGTAGTTGATTATATGTCATCGACCACCATAAGTAACGGCGGCACCACTGACGGATTTGACTTTATTAATTCGTTCAGCCACCAGTTCATAGGTTTCTACTGCTAGATCTTGACCTGTGACGTCCGCATCGGCAATGGAGTATTTTTTCGGCCAAGCGCGTTCTAAATTCCATCGGAGGATTTCCCGACCGTTGGGGTCATAAACAACAACTGAGCCACTTTTACGGTTATTTGACCAGTCACCGTTACCGCCCTCACTAACGGGTAAGCATTTTTGAAACCATTTGTACATTTGGGCGCTGGCACCTTGGGGGGAATCGCACAGGTAAACTTCAACGGTCATGGCGGGGTTAGAATCGTAACCGCCGGAGGTGGTTTGTCGGTCATGAATTCCGCCTTTTGATGAACCTATGGGTTTGGCATTTCCTGTAACTTTACCTTCATAGGAAATTTGAGCCATACTTTTGATTTGAGCCTGAGTAATTCCGTCAAACTCAACGTAAAATCGAGAGGCAACAGTAGTAACAACTCCGACCATGTTTTTATTCCTTTTGTAAGTTTTTAGTGGGGAAATTAGGAATGGGGAATGGGGAATGGGTAATGGGTAATGGGTAATGGGTAATGGGTAATGGGGAATGGGGGAAAATAATTACTATGCAGTAATGCTGTTGATTAACCTTAATACCTGAAACCCTAAACCCCAAACCGGGCTTGTATTTAACTGAATTCGCCGCCTTCTTCTTCGTTTTCATCACCAGTGATCTGACTCATGCGGAAGATCACAAATTCAGCAGGACGGACGGGGGCTACGCCGACTTCAACATACAAACGACCTAGGAGCATCGTTTGTGGGGTATTAATTTCTTCGTCACACTTGACATAGTAGGCTTGAGCCGGACTACCGCCCACTAGGGCACCTTCGCGCCAGAGGGAGTCGAGGAAATTACCGAGAGTGCGTTTAACCCGTTGCCAGAGGTCTTCATCGTTGGGTTCAAAAACGACCCACTGGGTTCCCTGTTCAATGGATTTCTCAATGTAGCTCATCAAGCGACGGACGTTAATATAACGCCATTGAATATTATCCGCTTCCACCAGGGTACGGGCCCCCCAAATCCGTAGACCACGGTTGGGGAAACTACGGACACAGTTAATTCCCAAGGGGTTTAATAATTCCTGTTCACGGAAGTTACAGTCATAACTCAAACCGACCAGACCACGGGGGACTTCATTGGCGGGAGCCTTATGGACGCCTCTGGTTTCATCTACCCGTGACCAGACGCCTGCAACATATCCACAGGGCGGAATGGAAATCGGACGTCCGGCATTCCGGGGGTTGGGAACTCTGATCCAAGGATAGTAGAGGGCCGCAAATTGAGAACGACGGTTAAAATCTTCGGTGAGCCAACGGGCCACATCTTGGGGTTTAACCCGATCAGGAGGAGTATCGAGAATTACCATCCGGTTGGGTGGGTTGGGGATATCACCGGCCGTCGCACCTTCACTGAGACTGAGCATCATATCCATGATCCCATGAAGCTGATCGAGATTCATCAATCCGGCTTCGTACACGCGCATTAAGTCGGGACAGGCAACAATGGTCACGTCGTCAATTTCAAATAGACCCCGTACCCCTGTGCGATCATCCCTTCCACCTTCGACATATTGACTGAATAGTTCGGGCTGAACGTCGAGAGGCGGGGGACTGACTTCATAGAAGCCATTATTGGGGCGTTTTGCTAGGGGGCTACCTGTGAGGGAAATGTCTGTGATCCGAATGTAGCTGGACTCTTGCAGGGCATTGAACACATAATCTGCTACGGCGACATCGGCCTGGGCGTTCATGGTCAGGTGTTCGTAGCGTTCCAGTTCCTCGCCACCTTGGGTGATGATAACGGTGAAGTATTCCCCTGTGTTTGCGGGTATAGAAGTTATTGCCCTTGCCTCTGTAGCTGCCTCTGTGGTTGCCTCTGTACCTGCCTCTGCTGAGGAGGTTGGGGGTAGGGCGGGTGCTGGGGCTTTGGGTTGTCCTTCGGTAATTCTAACCCGGATGGTTCTCTCGCTAGGTGATACCAAAGCACTGTTAATGTTCTGGGTTGAGGCAATTCCGGGATCGCTGAGGGAAAACCGCAGGGCGGGACGTTTGGCGCGGTTCATCACCTCTGTGCCTAATTCCGTTGGTGCTGGGGCGGCAGAACCTGGTAATCTGGTGCCGATACTGGTGACCCAACAACGGCCGCCACCGTTTAAAAACCAGCCGTACACTGAAAAGGGCAGGTAGGCGTTGAAGTCGGTGAAGCCGTCGGAATTGGGGCGGGCAAAATACTGGAGGTATTGGCTCCAAGTGGTGACTAACATGGGTTTGAACATTTCGGCACCACCGCGCACATCTTCGGTAAATCCGAGAAATCCGGCGATCGCGGTGGGGACTCCTGCTATTGGACGACTTCCTCTATCAACTTCTTCTACATACACACCTGGAGCAAAATAGTCAAGTCTTGCCATATTTCTTTTCCTTATATCAATATTTAGCTTGGGAGTGCTGCTCAACAATTTGCTGTGCAGCCAAGATGGGGTTTGTCCTGATTACTATTTACTATGGGGAGCAATACCACCGCGCACGTTAATGTGCCTAGATTAAGGTGAAATAGACCCCAGGGGTTATAGACTTTGGTCGAAATTTTTGGGCTTTTTGAATAAGGTTATCTGGATGTTGGGTATTATCGGCCATTGGTCAAGATATATTTAACATTACTTTATTTTTCTTATTAATTTGTTAGATTTCTATACAAATGTATTGAGTATTGAGTCACAAAATTAAATTTATATCTGAAGATAGATGTTATATTAAAACATAGTGTTAATTACACAAACTTCCTTCCGGGGCATAAAACCAGATTAGTTTTAATTGGACTTGATATGTGGGTAAATCAACTTAATCACACTTCCAATCAAAAGCCAGCAAGTGTTTCTAGGCAGATACCTAAGAGCATTTTACCAAAAACAATTGCAGTTATGCTTGTAGCCAGTGAATTGCCTTTTTGCAAGAGTTTGCAGGTATTACTTAAGGTTTATAACTTGAGTTCGTCATGGCAAATTAAGCTAGTTGGTAACACGAGTTCAATTCAACCTGCCATGAGTATGGCTGACCAATATAAACCCGGTTTAATTTTCCTAGATTGGGATTTATTTAAGACACCTGATCAGGGTATTGAAATGATCAGAAGTTTAAGTCAGAAATCAGAACAGAATCAGAATGATAGCAAAATTTTAGTGTTGTCTTCTGTAGGGGAAGAAAATAGTATTTTTGAGACGATGCAAGCTGGAGCTTGGGGATATATATTGAAGGAAAATTTACCGACGCAACTCCTTATTGCTATTACGGCGGCACTGAATAATCAAGTTTATTTATGTCCAGAAGTTGCAGCCAGATTCTTTCGAGCTTTTCAGATAAATCAAGGTAAATTAACAGCCACTCAACCCAATAAATCATCTAATCAACCGAGGGAATTAAATAGCTCTAATCCCTATAATTTAACACATAGAGAACGGGAAGTCTTAAAATTGTTGGTGGAGGGATACCGAAATCAAGAAATAGCTAGTTCCCTTTATATTACCGTAGCAACAGTCAAGGCCCACTTAACAACCATATTTGAAAAATTAGAGGTAGATAGTCGTAGTCGAGCGATTGTTCGGTCGTTACATCTGGGTCTTGTTTAAAACTAATTAAAGTATGAGTAATTATTTAGGTATTGCCACTGTGACGGCAACATTGCAGAGGATGTTACAACAATCTGTGCAGACGGATGTGGAGGGGGCAAGGGTGACAACAAGCCGTCCAGAAAATACTGGGGGAACTCCAGAAACAGGAATTAGTATTTACCTCTACCATTTGAAGCGCAATACCTCTTTAGGGAATGCAGATATGCCACCCCGTCAAAGGAAGGGAGAATTAACAAAGCGGAATCAATTACCTATAGATTTATACTATCTGTTAAGTTGTTATGGAAATGAGATCGAATTAGAGCCTCAGCGCTTATTAGGAAGTGCAATCCGAACACTGGAAGATCGAGCGGTTTTATCCTCTCAAATGATTCGAGAAACGGTGAATGATCCCAGTTATCCTTTTTTAGCAAATTCTGACTTATCGGAACAAATTGAGATGATCCGAGCGGAATTTGTTCCGGTTTCAACGGATGAATTATCGAAGGTTTGGTCGGTCTTTTTTCAAACCCCTTATGTTTTATCTGTGATTTATAAAATTACAGTTGTGGTGTTAGATGGTGAGGAACCTGCAATGGTAGCACTGCCGATCCGTGATCGCAGCCTGAACGCCTGGGCATTTAGCAAACAACCGACGATTGATTTTGTCATGTCAACCGAAGGTCGATATCAACCTATTTTCACCCATAGTACCTTATTAATTCGAGGTAAAATGCTTGCTAATGCCAATGCCTCGATTAGAATTGGGGGTGTGGAAGTGGCGCCGGGTACGGTGCAAGATCAGGAGATTACCTTAGCTTTAACCTTAGTGCCACCAGAGGCACTCCGACCCGGGGTTCAGGGGTTACAGATAATTCATGGTCAAAGGTTGGAAAGGGGAAGCACTAATGGCCCCATGCAAGAGCGGGTTGAGTCCAATGTGGCTCCGTTTGTGTTGCGACCTGGTATCAAGGAGGTGAATCTGTTGGATGGGTCAGGAACAGACGACGAGCCTCGTGATGCTGAGGTAGAAGTGGTGACAGATGTGAGGATCGGTCAAGATCAGCGAGTGATTCTGATTTTAAATGAACAGACCAGCCTACAGCCTGCCTCTTACATTTTTAACGCCCAGCCTCGGAATAATAATACTGCTCGGATTGTCTTCTCACTTAAAGCTATTAAAAATAGCAACTATTTAGTGAGGATTCAAGTAGATGGTGCAGAAAGTCTCTGTCAAATTGATAGCGATCGCCATAGTCCCACCTTTGATCAGTATATTAGTCCAACGATCACCATCCCCTAGTAGTAAGCCCTTCAGGGCTTCTTTAGGGCCTATATACAATATATGGCAAAGAGTCCTAAAGGACTTACTACGAGTTAAGAGTCCTAAAGGACTTACTACAATTTTTTACTGAAAATGAACGCTGTTTCTGTGCAAAACTGGCAAAAAGCGAACCAAGAATCCCTGATGGTGGCACTGGCCCAAGTGCGACAGGTGCTGGAATGGAAAGCCAGTCAAGACGGTCAAACTCCAAAGCCAATAGCCACTTCCGAACTATCGGATAATTCATCTCTACAACAGATCTGCCGTATCTTTGGCTTGTCCACCTTTGAACGAGACTTACTAATGATCTGTGCAGGTATGGAATTAGACGCCAGTTTTGCCAGCTTGTGCGCCCAGGCTCAAGGGGACTCGCAAAAACTTTATCCCACCTTCAGTTTAGCCCTTAGTAGCCTGGATAACCCCCATTGGAACGCCCTCACCCCTACGGCTCCCCTACGACACTGGCGATTAATTGAGATCGGTAGTGGATCGGCACTCACCCAGAGTCCCCTCCGCATTGACGAGCGCATCCTGCATTATTTGGTGGGAGTACAGCACTTAGATGAGAGACTGATGGGGATAATAGAGCCATTAAAAGAAGAAAATCAATTAGTCCCCTCTCACCAACAGTTAGCCGAACAGTTAGCAGAAACCCTGTCTCAGAGTGCCGGAAATGACATTGTACCCGCCGTGCAACTCTGTGGAGAAGATACCAGTAGCAAGCGGGCGATCGCCCTATCCGCCTGTAAAATATTAGGACTGGATGCCCATTTACTCAGTGCCGATCACTTACCCAGCAACAGAAACGAACTGTCTCAACTGCTGCGGTTGTGGGATCGAGAAGCGGTTTTGTGTAATAGTGCATTAGTCTTGAACTGCGACGAAGTAGACGGTTCAGATCGGGACGGAAATGTCGTTGCCCAGATCATTGAACAAATTAACAGTCCTCTGATTATCACCGCACGAGATCGGATTAGTCAGAGACAGCGCCCGTTAGTTAATTTTGAAGTTAGCAAACCTACAAACTCAGAACAATACCTATTATGGGAGGAGGCGCTGGTGATGGAACGGGAGGAATTGCCGGAGATTATAGAACACCTAGTCGGACAATTTAACCTGAATGCCCCCGCCATTGCTGCGGCTTGTGCCAGTACCCTCGGACAAATCGGGCTAAGTGAGGATTATGATCAGCTAAATAATACTTTATGGGAGGCTTGTCGCGCCCAAGCTCGTCCTCGCATGGAAGATTTAGCCCAACGAATTGAACCGAGTGCCAGTTGGGAGGATTTGGTATTACCGGAAATGCAGTCACAAACTCTGAAAGCGGTGATTGCCCATGTTCGCCAGCGCGTTAAAGTTTATGAGGGTTGGGGGTTTGCTAAAAAAGGCGGACGGGGTTTAGGAATTAGTGCGTTATTTGCTGGCCCTAGTGGGACGGGAAAAACCACGGCGGCGGAAGTGATGGCTCAGGAGTTAAACTTAGATTTATATCGGATTGATCTGAGTTCAGTGGTGAGTAAATATATTGGGGAAACGGAGAAGAATTTGCGACGGGTTTTTGATGCGGCGGAAACGGGTGGAGCGATTTTACTTTTTGATGAAGCGGATGCTTTATTTGGAAAACGTTCTGATGTGAAAGATTCCCATGACCGCCATGCAAATATTGAGGTTAGTTATTTATTACAACGGATGGAAGCTTATGGAGGGTTAGCAATTTTAACTACAAATTTAAAGGGGGCATTAGATAGTGCATTTTTGCGAAGAATTCGGTTTGTGGTGCAGTTTCCATTTCCTGATGTGACCCAACGGGCTGAAATTTGGCGTCGTATTTTTCCCAAGGAAATGCCATTAGAAGGGGTGGATGTGAATAAATTAGCTAAACTGAGTGTAGCCGGGGGGAATATTCGTAATATTGCGATGAATGCTGCTTTTTTGGCGGCGGATTCTAATGAAGCTGTGACGATGAAACATTTATTAAATGCGGCTCGTAGTGAAAGTATGAAGATGGAAAAACCTTTAACGGATACGGAGGTAAAAGGATGGGTTATTCCTTGAAACAGTTTGGGTTAATCGTCGTCAAGGACAACCCGGAGGATGGATAAAAAAATCCTCACCGCCGAAGGAGACAGAGCCTCCGATTAGCATTCGAGACTTAAGAATAAGCTGTTTAGCATTTAAACTGCATATTTTAGAGGCCGAAACCCCTTACTGGCTTGGATCGCCTCAAAAATTCAGATAATTAACAGCTTACTCTTGACGATTTTCCTGTAACAATGTTACTATGTAACAACGTTACATAGCAATGGATTAAAAAATATGACTCTGAAAAATATGACTCAAGGTAAAGTTATTCGTATCTCCAACCCTATTTTTACTCGTCTTCAAGCGATCGCAGAACCACTAACAGATACTTCAGCCAGCGTTATTGAAAAACTACTAGATTTTTATGAACAGCACCAGAACTTAAATATTCGTGAATTAAATCCCGAAAATCCACCTAAATTAGCACATAGTAAAGTAACAAAAGTAATTTTAAATAATTTACATTTAACTAATCCTGGTTGGAATGAAATTATCGAAGAAATTCATATTATAGCAATGAATAAAATTAATTCTCGTGAAAAATCCTATGATAAGTTGATATTAGTTACCAGTTTTAATATTACCGATGGAGAATATACAGAAAGGGGTTATAAGTTTGTAGAAAAACTCAATATATCCATTCAAAATGTTTCATCTGATCACGCTTGGAAGGGCATTTTAAAGATGGTTAAAAAATTAAATATTTCTGTAAAAATTTATTTAACTTGGAAGGATAAAGAAGGTGCTTCATTTCCTGGGGAAGAATGTTTATTAAGTTGGAGTCCCGACTAAATTAGAAATAAAACATGAGGTAGTACGAGCGTCCTCGCCCGCTATAATAATATATAAACTATTGATCAATTATTTGATAAAATAGTCGGAGGCAGAGCCTCCGGTTGGCATTCCAAGGTAGAACCTTGGAACGAGGGGAACTTAACCAGTTTTAAAGTTGTCCAAACCCTTTTTTCTTCTTGTCTTTCTTTTTCTTGGCTTTCGCCGCCCCGGGATAACCTCCGCCCATTCCAGGCATCATCCCGCCCATCCCCGGCATCCCGCCCATACCGGGCATACCGCCCATTCCAGGCATCATTCCTTGACTCATTTGTTGCATCATTACCCGCATTTTCTGGAAGTCACTAACTAACTTCATCACATCTTTTTCTAGCATTCCTGAACCCTTAGCAATACGTTTGCGACGGGAAGGAGAACTGGCTAATAAATCGGGGTTTTTGCGCTCATCAACGGTCATGGAATTAATCATCGCTTCCGACCGTTTTAATTGCGCTTCTCCTTGGTCTAATTGGTCTTGGGAAATCTTATTCATCCCCGGAATTAACTTAATTAATCCCCCCAAAGATCCCATATTTTTCATCATTCGAGTTTGACGCAGGAAGTCGGTAAAATCAAATTTTGCCGTCACAATTTTTTCCTGCATTCTCTCGGCATCCGCCAAATCGAATTCTTCTTGGGCTTTTTCAACTAAGGTTAAAATATCCCCCATGCCTAAAATTCGAGACGCCACCCGGTCAGGGTAAAAAGGTTGTAGCGCTTCAACTTTTTCCCCCACCCCGACAAATTTAATTGGAGCCCCCGATACCCGACGAATTGATAGCGCCGCCCCGCCGCGACTATCCCCATCCATCTTAGTTAAAATAGCCCCAGTAATCCCAATTTGGTCGTTAAAGGTGCGAGTTAAATTAGCGGCTTCTTGACCCGTCATGGCATCCACCACTAACAGGGTTTCATGGGGTTCAATGGTTTCTTTAATTTGCGCTAATTCCGCCATCATATTTTCGTCTATTTGCAGACGTCCGGCGGTGTCAATAATCACCGTATCAATATCTTGATTTCGGGCATATTCTACCCCTTGGCGAGCAATTTCTACCGGGTCGGTATCGGTTCCCATTTCAAACACGGGAACGTTAATTTGTTTGCCTAATGTGATTAATTGATTAATTGCCGCCGGGCGATAAATGTCCGTAGCAACTAACAAAGTAGTGCGATTTTCCTTTCTCAAATGCAGGGCTAATTTTGCCGTGGCGGTGGTTTTTCCTGTCCCTTGCAACCCGGCCATTAATATAATTGTTGGGGCCGTGTCCGCTTGGGCGAGGGGAACGTTACTTTCCCCCATGACGTTGACCAATTCATCATGGACGATTTTGACGAACTGTTCTCCGGGTCGCACACCGGACACGACGGCTGCCCCCTGGGCTTTTTCCCCAACTTCCGCGACAAATTCCTTGACCACTTGCAGGTTAACATCGGCTTCTAGGAGGGCGCGACGGACTTCTTTTAGGGCATCTTGAATATTAGACTCACTAATTTTATCCTGACCTCGGAGTTTCTTCCAAGTGGATTCAAAGCGTTCAGCAAGAGCATCAAACATAGCAATTTCTTTATGGAACAAATGGGCGTCACTGTCTATAATAATATTGAAAGGGTTGCAATTGTGCTTCAATTCATCAATTTAATAGGATTATAAAACTTTAATTAGTAGGCGTTCTCCAATTTAGCACTCTATTTTTTAGATAAAATATGATAAATCTAACCCATGAAAACATTTGTTGTTGCGATGCGGTGCTCCATATTTTTAGAGTGCGCTGAAGCGCAACAACAAACTAAGGTTTAATCTCGTTTGATCTTTTCTATCTTTTCATCGAAAATTGCTCCCCTTTTGATTAAGTCTGCTTTCACGTTTTCGGAAATTCCCGCATCATGCCAGAGTCGAGCTTCTTTAACATTTGCTCCGGTAAAATCTACCCCAGTTAAATTCGTTAAAGCTAATCCCGCTTGATATAAGTCGGCATTTTTTAGACAAGCTCCGCTTAAATTGGCATTGCTTAAATTACAGTTACTTAAATTAGCATCTTCTAAATTAGCATTCGTTAAATTTGATCCACTTAAATTTGCTAAAGCTAAACTAACCCGGTGCAAATCTGCGCCACTTAAATCCGCATCACTTAATAAAGCTCCGCTTAAATCTGCTCCTCCTAAATTGATATTTTTTAGGTCAGCATTGGTTAAGTCAATATCGCTTAAATCTGCCCCTCGTAAGTAGGCATTGGTTAATTTTGCCCCACTTAAAATTAATCCTCTTAAATTAGCTCCTAATAGTCTAGCTTCGGCAAAATCTTCTAGGGGATTTAAACCTGCAATTTCAGTTAATTCTAAGAAATTATCGGTTTTTGCTGATATAATAGCTTGTACTTTTGTTTGTAAATCTGAAAAATGACAACCTTGAGATGCTGCTTTTTGAGTTAACAATTGTAGGTCTTCATGGGTTTTATAATGGAGTGCCATTTCGTGAATATCAGCAGGTAAAGGTTGTTTTTGTAACCAAAGTACGAGCTTACGCTCCAACACCGCCAAGCGATTTGGGCTAAGATTATGGGGCCAAAGTCCTTCTACACCAGTCATAGGTTTTAATGATTTTGTTTATGGATATCGGTTAATGGATAGAATAGGTTGGATTCTATCTATTCACCTAATCTTCATTCTCTCTAAAAATTGCCCCCCGTTGGACTAAATCGGATTTAATTCGCTTGGAAATACCTACCGCCTCGGTAAAATCAACGTTTTCTACCCAAACATTTTTGAGTTCGGCTTGACTGAAGCTGGTCATTGTTAAGTTCACCCCTTGAAATTTTACCCCGGTTAGGTCGGCATAGTTGAGATTAGCTTGGCTGAGGTTGGCTTGGGTCAAGTTGGCATAGGGTAAATAGGCACTCATCAAGTTAGCATGGGTTAAATTAGCATGACTCAAATTAGCCCTAGGCATTTTAGTTCTGACATCGGCTTCGCTGAGGTTAGCACCTGTTAAATCGGCATCGCGTAAATTAGCGTTAGTTAAAATAGCATAACTGAGATTAGCTTCTTTTAAAATCGCTCCGCTCAAATCTGCTAAGGTTAAATTAGCATAACTGAGGTTAGTTTTTTCTAAATTTGCCCCGTGTAAATTGGCGTAATTAAAATCAAGATGACTTAAATCCATGCCTGCAAAATCAAATAAAGGATCTAAGCCAATATTTTCGGCTTGTTGTAGAATATTACCTGAATTTTCTATTAAAAATTCTCGAAAAATAGCTTTATGCTGTTGAGTATATAATTCAACTTGTTCCCATTGTTCTAACTGTTCATAAATTAACTTTAAATGGTTAAAAGCATTGCCTTGACTTTGATAATTTTCGTTGGTTTTTGCCAGGATTAATTGTTGTTGATAAGCGTTAATTGCCAGTTCAAATTTTTCTTGAGTGAGATAGATTTTTCCTAACACAGATAATGTCTGTTCTTCCGTGCGAGGATCTGAAAATTGACGGGCGAGGTCTAACCGTTGGTTTTGGTATTCGAGGGCGTTAACATAGTCTCCTAAATTATAGTAAATATTGCTCAGATTAATTAAGGCATTCATTTCACCTTTGGGATCTTGAATTTCACGGGAGATATCTAAATGTTGTTGATAGCAATTAATTGCCAGTTCTGGACTTAATAGGGCTTCATGTACAGCCCCTATATTCCCCCAGGCTGCGCCTTCCCGTTTGCGATCCTTTAAATTTCGGTAGGAGTGGAGAGCTTGTTGCCAAGATGCTAAAGCGGCTTGATATTCTGTATTTTGATAGTGTAAAATCCCTTGCTGGAATAACTCGTTGGCTTGATCTAACATCTAAATAGTTTATTTGATGAATTATTCGATCCAGATTAATCTAAATCTGCTAATTATGCAAGGGGGAATTCGATTGAAAATCCCTCTTATTTATGGATATTTAGGGGTATCTAGTCTAGGGTAAAAGTTATCTGTTTTCTTTTGACTTCCTCCTACAAAATATCAGGATTCCTCACGGTAACTTGATGCTCTACTAAGTAGGTCTTAATTTCTGTCACGCTTAATTGACCATAATGCAATAAGGATGCTAACAATGCTGCTTCGGCTTTGCCTTGGGTTAAGGCTTGATAAATATGCTCACAAGTCCCCGCGCCCCCCGATGCAATCACTGGAATTTCTACGGATTCGGCAATGGTTCGCGTTAGTTCTAAATCATAACCTGCCTGGGTTCCATCGGCATCCATACTGGTGATTAGAAGTTCCCCCGCGCCCCGTTTTGTGACTTCTTTAGCCCAGATAAGAGCATCAATTCCGGTATTTTCCCGACCGCCTCGCACATACACATCCCAGCCGGGATTATCGGGATTAGTGCGCCGACGGGCATCAATAGCAACTACAATACATTGTACTCCAAAGCGATCGCTGGCTCGATTAATTAAGTCAGGATCACGCACAGCGGCGGAATTAATACTAACTTTATCTGCTCCGGCTCTTAATAAATTTTTAATCATGTCTAGGTTTTGAATTCCACCCCCCACCGTTAAGGGAATAAATACCTGTTCGGCGGTGCGATAGACGACATCAAAAATAATATCTCGGTCTTCATGGGTGGCTGTAATATCCAAAAATACTAATTCATCGGCCCCAGCATCGTTATAGGCCGCCGCCAATTCCACCGGGTCACCAGCATCTTTTAAATCAACAAAATTAACCCCCTTTACCACTCGACCTGCTTTTACATCCAAACAAGGTAAAATTCGTTTCGCAAGCATAATAACTATTGAACATTAGGACAATAAAATCAAGGGTGAAAATCCCTTTTTTGAGTTCAGATTAATTATATAGCAGGGAATACCAAAATAGGGAATAGTTAATTAATCAGTTCACTAATCATAATTTTTTACGGGACGGGAGAAAATTCGAGAATTTCTGACTCGTAAGTGGAATATAGAATTAGATTGTCGTTATTTATCTGTGCTATTCTCCTAAATTCCTATCTAATATAAATCCTAGATTGCTGAAACCCGATTCCAATTTCTAATCCGAATCAAGTCTCATCCCGGCGGTGGGACTTGATTTATTCAGCTATAATATAATTGGAAACGAGCAAACAACCTTAAGAAAAAAGGATAGTCTTTAATAGTCAACAGTCAACCATTAACCGTCAACACACCAAATTATGAATTTCCTAGAAAGTATCAAAATGGCAACTACAACACTATTAGCGAATAAAATGCGAAGTAGTTTAACTATGTTAGGAATTATTATTGGCAATGCCTCTGTTATTGCTATGATTGGTATTGGAGAAGGTGCTCAGAAATTTGTCAATAATCAAGTCAATTCTTTGGGGCCAAATGTTTTATTTGTGTTACCCGGAAGTCCTGACTCACAACGCCGTCCTGTGTTTCCGCCGCAAAATTTAGTCTTAGAAGATGCGATCGCGATCGCCGAACAAGTGCCTTCGGTTGAACAAGTTTCTCCTTCTTTAAATGGCAGTGAATTAATTACCTATCGCAGTAATAATGCTTCAGCTTCTATCGTGGGAACCACACCGGAATTTTTATCGGTGCGTAATTTTGATATTGCTAAAGGTCGATTTATTACGGATTTAGACTTAAAACGGAATGAACAAGTTGTGGCATTAGGATCAGAATTAGCTCAACAATTATTTGGAACTGAAGATCCGATTGGTAAGTCGGTTCGACTGCGGAATTTGAGTTTACAAGTTATTGGGGTAATGCAGCCTAAAGGCTCTAGTTTTGGCAGTAATGACGACATGAATGCCTTTGTTCCCTTAACTACAATGGCAAATCGAATTGTGGGAAATCGATCGCCCTACGGAACCCAAGTTACATTTATTTCTATTACTATTGATAGTCAAGATAATATGCGGGCGGCTCAATTTCAAGTTGAAAATTTATTGCGGTTACGTCATAAAATTACTAATGAAGATGATTTTACTGTTAGAAATCAAAAGGATTTAATGAATATTTTGGGCAGTATTGCTGGAGCTTTAACTATTTTATTGGCAGCAACCGCCGCCATTTCTCTATTAGTGGGCGGTATTGGAATTATGAATATTATGTTGGTTTCTGTCAGCGAAAGAACTCAAGAAATCGGATTAAGAAAAGCGATCGGAGCGACCCAATCAGATATTTTAATTCAGTTTATAATTGAATCTGTTATCCTATCAGCAGCAGGGGGTTTGATTGGTACATTAATTGGCGTTGGTGGCATTTTAGTTGTCGGTGCTTTCACTCCTTTACAAGCCGGAGTTTCCAGTGTTGCGATTGTAACAGCCGTTAGTATTTCTGGGGCTATTGGATTGTTTTTCGGTGTTGTTCCTGCTAAACAAGCTGCCAAACTTGACCCAATTGTAGCTTTAAGAAGTATTTAATTGGTTTAGTTTTGATTATAGGATTGCTATATCTCTGTTCCCTATTCCCTATTCCCTATCCTATTAAAATTATGAAAACATCAATTTCGACTAAACCAGAAAATCAAGATTCTCAAACCAATCCGGTGATTATTCACTTAGAAAATGTCACCAAAGTTTATGGGATGGGTGATATTCAAGTTCAGGCTTTAAAAGGTGTCATCTTAACAGTAGAACAAGGAGAATACTGTTCGATTATGGGTGCTTCGGGTTCGGGGAAATCAACGGCGATGAATATTATCGGTTGTTTGGATCGTCCCTCCGCAGGTTCCTATTATTTGGATGGGGTAAATGTGGCGCAAATGTCAGAAAATAATTTAGCCCGCATTCGCAATATTAAATTAGGGTTTGTATTCCAACAATTCCATCTTTTACCCCAATTAAGTGCTTTAGAAAATGTGATTTTACCGATGATGTATGCTGGAATTCCCTCGAATGAACGTCGAGAAAGGGCAAAGCAAGCATTAATTAGAGTCGGGTTAGAAAATAGATTAAATAATAGACCGAATCAACTTTCTGGAGGTCAACAACAACGGGTAGCGATCGCCCGTGCTATTGTGAATCGTCCGGTATTATTATTAGCAGATGAACCGACCGGGGCGTTAGATTCTCAAACTACTCAAGAAGTGATGAATATTTTTACTGAATTAAATGCGGGTGGAATGACCGTTGTAATGGTCACCCATGAAGCCGATGTTGCCCGTCAAACCCGTCGAATTGTTTGGTTTAAAGATGGTGAAGTTGTTCATTCCCATCTCACCCCCAATGATTTACACAGTGCTATTTTTTAAAATTTAATTTCGTTTTTGTTGTTGGGCGTTGTTGGGCTTTAGCCCATCTTCTCAAGATTTAAAATCTCACAACATTGAATAAGAGTTGTAAAACAGAATTCACCCCTCTATCTTCAGAGGGTTGAACTAAATTCGATAGGGGTGTAGATAAAAAGCCGTTTAAGGCGGAAATTGCCCGTTGGCGTTGTTCATCTCGGAGTTGACCCATGCTACAGTCCTGATAAATTGCTACTCTAAATTAAGACAGATTGGAACCGTTCAGTATTCATTTTTTCATCCTAACACCCCATGAGTCAATTAATTTATCCGGGTCTTGTTCTGAGAAACCATTATGCCATCGTCCGTGAGTTAGGACATGGGGGTTTTGGACGGACTTATTTAGCAAAAGATCAACATCGGTTTGATGAACTTTGTGTTTTAAAAGAATTTTCTCCCCAGGTACAAGGAAGTTTTACTTTAAAAAAATCCCAGGAATTATTTGAACGGGAAGCGGAGATTCTCTATAAATTAAAACATCCCCAAATTCCTCGATTTCGAGAGTTATTTAGAGAAACAATTGATAATAAAGGGTATTTGTTTTTTGTACAGGATTATGTTGAGGGTTTTAACTATCGAAGTTTATTGAATCAACAGTCTTTTACAGAAGCCGAAGTGATGCAATTATTATTCCAAATTTTACCTATATTAGACTATATTCATAGTTATGGCGTGATTCATCGAGATATTTCTCCTGATAATATGATTCAACGTCAATCCGATGGTTTACCCATGTTAATTGATTTTGGCGGGGTGAAATTAATTCAAGCCAAAGTAGAATCGGAATTGGCAGTACAAGGGGGTCAAAATCCCTCACCTACAAGGTTAGGAAAAGTGGGCTACGCCCCCGATGAACAAATGCGTTTGGGTATGGTTTATCCTAATAGTGATTTGTATGCTTTAGCTGCGACAATGTTAGTGTTATTAACCCGAAAAGAACCGCAACAATTAATTGATCCACAAACCTTAAATTGGAATTGGAGAAAATACACTAAATTAAATCCAAAGTTTGGGGAAATATTAGATAAAATGTTAGCCTATCGTCACGGCGATCGCTTTTTATCTGTTCAGGATGTTCTGGTAGCTCTTTCGGCTATAAATCCACCCCCCCAAACCTCTATAAATCCTACTCAACCGATCCTAAATCAGAGTCTATCCCCCCAGACTTTTCTCCCTCAAACCGGAAAAAATTCTTATATAAAAACGCCTTTATTGGTGTTTGTTTTTATCTTGACTTTGGGGGTTTTTGGATGGTTAGGAGGACGCTATGGGTTAAATCATTATG
The DNA here is from genome assembly GCA_003609755.1 of Planktothrix agardhii NIES-204. Lineage (NCBI taxonomy): Bacteria > Bacillati > Cyanobacteriota > Cyanophyceae > Oscillatoriales > Microcoleaceae > Planktothrix > Planktothrix agardhii. Next base: position 3,759,425 of record AP017991.1, on the reverse strand, counting down.
CAAATCAAGACTTAAACCAACTCGCAAAAACGGAGGAACAACGACAAGAAGCATTGCGAGAACAACGGCGTTTATTAGGAGTTGATTTTGACTTTTTTGTAAATTTAGTTAACGAAGAATTTTATAATCGCTATCCCGAACAACGGGGAAGAACTTTAACAGATAAATCCTCGGATTCAATTTGGCGAGAAAAATGGGATAAAGTTGCGGATGAATTTTTACAACGTTTAGCGAAACTCAGTGATCAATCTCGGATAAAATTAGGAAACTATAGTATTAATGATCTAGATCACTTAAAAGCACAAATGAATCAGTTACAGTTAAGTAGTCAATCCTTATATGATTTAGCGGATGCCAAATTTTTTGATCTATTTCCAGAACAATCAAGAAATGTTGATTTGGGGTTTCCTATGGGACAAGTTTGGCAAGCTATTACTAATGATGTGGTTAACAATTTAGAAGCGGGAACTGCCTGGAAACGGGTAGAATTTGCTTCTAAAAAAACTCAAAAAACCTTGAAAGATCGACTAAAACCCGGTGAAGGAAAAATCTATATTGCTCACTTGAATAAAAATCAAGTTTTACAGGTGCGTCTCAAATCTCCACAAGGATCAACTTTACTTTCAATTTATACACAAAAAGCTCAATCCTTACTAGAAGATTCACCTAAAAACCGTTGGTCAGGTCGTTTACCCGATTCTGGTGATTATCAAGTGGTTGTGGTATCTGAATCTTCCCGACCGTTTGACTATGAGTTAACCCTAGAAACTCGTTAAGGAGTTTATCATTATTGATAAGAGTATTCAAACGAACGGAAAAATTATCGGCTATCTGTCAATATTGAATATTTCTAATTGTCGAGGTTCAGGTTCTCACCCATACCAAATTCTCAAGGATATTAAATTTTATGGAAAAAATAAAAGTTGGGATTTTATATTTATTAACTCGAAGGCGCGGATTGCTATATTCCCTGTTTATTTTAATCCGAGCGTTTTTCTAGCTGTAAGCGTTGTTCCGATTGAATTGAATTAATCCAAAGCGGAATAAATGTTTTTAACCATTTTTCTCCTTGAATTCCATACAAACGATGTCTTCTTAATTGTTCTATAACAGATTGGCTTCCGGGTAAAGTTAATTGTTCCATGTCGCGTTCAATCCAACGCTGCATTAATGCCCCATTTATTTCAGGATGAAACTGAAGACCATAGGCGGTTTTTTCATAACAAAATGCTTGGTTTTCAAAGGTTTTTCCCGTGGCTAATAATACGGCTCCAGAGGGTAATTCAAACCCTTCTCGATGCCACTGATAAACATATTCCAAATCGTGAAAATAATCCTGTCCTTCTATTGTTGGAGTAATGGGAAAATAGCCAATTTCGTGAATATCTTGGGGATGGACAGATACTTTTGCCCCTAAAACTTTAGCTAATAGTTGCGCCCCTAAACAAATCCCTAAATAGGGTTTTTTCGACTCCAAAACCAAGGGAATCCAGTTTAATTCTGTGCGAATATGGGGTGAAATATTCTCATCATTGGCACTCATTGACCCCCCAAAAACAATCACCGCATCATGTTTGTCTAAATAGCCGGGTAAACTATCCCCATGACTGGGAAGGCGAATATCGAGTTGATAACCATAGGATGTTAGAATTTGTCCCAACCGTCCCGTCTCGGAAGTGGGTTGGTGAATAATAACGAGAATATGTTTCATGCGTCTGATGATTCCAATAAACTATTCAAACAAACCAGAAGTTAGTTTATAATTAAACAATAAAACACTATGGGTATTCTAGTATATTTTTCTTGGATAATTGTTGTATTTTTTAATACATTTTAGTAAATAAATACTATTAATTACTTTGAATATCAAGTTTTTCTCTGCGTAGAAGTCAAACCCTCAGTTTTTTGGAAGTCAAACTTGTTACTGGACATAGAATTCTTAGCTAAAGCGTTTTTAAATTTTGGATCAGGAACTTCTTACCCGTAAAATAATTCAATATAACTAAGCACTTTCACCTTATCCTGTGGCATCAAAACCTTTGAATATGATGGATTCTTTGCGTATCTTACGATTCATGCCTCAACACCCCCTTACCCGTGCTCTGCTACTGGGACTATTTTCTTCGGGCGTGGTTTTGTTGGGAGTTGTCCCAGATGGGTTAGTATCAACGGCTTCTGGTTTCAATACCGTTGTTCTGGCCCAACAGTCCCCAGAATTTAGTGAGGCTGAAATTCGGAATTATGCCCGTGCTGTCCTAGGAATTGAGCCCAGACGTCAGACCGCCTATAACGAAATTCAAGCAATATTCGGGGCGGGAAAATCTATTCCCGATGTGGTTTGCAGTGAAACCCAAGCTATTAATAGCCTTGATAAAGGCGTTCGAGATATTGCGGTCAATTACTGCACCCAAGCTAAATCAATTATTGAAACCAACGAGTTAACTATCACTCGTTTCAATCAAATTACCCAAAGTCAACAGGCTGACCCCGCGTTACAAAAACGGATTCAAGTTGAACTCCAGCGCCTACAAAACTGATCTGAGATTTTCTCAAAATTAACTCTATATATGATGAACCTGCTATGAAAACTACATTACTATTTCCTCAAATTCTATCGAAATCCTTAACCGTTGCGATTCTATCCGGTTGTGGTGTTTTTATGGGGTGGAGTCAAACACCCTCCCAAACTTTTCCCTCCTTAAGTTGGGGTTCGCCAGCGCGCGCTCAAGATATTTTTAACTATAGTGAAGAAACGATTATAAATTATGCTAAGGCGGCTTTAGCGTTAGAATCCCGACGTCATGAAGTAGCCAATGAAATTAAAAAAATTGTTGGAGATGTTCCCCGAATTATTTGTGACCAACCCACCAGTTTTAATGCCTTACCCGGGAACGCGCCTCAATTAGCAGTTAGTTACTGTGACCAAGCAAAACGAATTATTGAATCAAAAGGATTAACGATTTCACAGTTCAATGATATGACCCGTCATCAACAAAATGATCCCCGTTTTAGACAACGAATTCAAGCGGAAATATTAAAATTATTACAATCAGGCGCAAACTAATAGTTGTTGCGCTTGAGCGCACGAAGAAGGGCTAGAGCAACGACAACGATTTTTTTTAAGATTAATTATAGATACCTACTTACATTAAAATATAGGATATCTATAGCAATCCTAAATAGGTTGTAACATACTGATATGAAACGGCCAGAAGTATTACCCCAGATCCCTCCCCCCCTAGCCCCCCGTGCACGGGGGGTTTGGGGGGGCTGTTCCGGTGTTCCCTTTTGATCAGGGATTTTAAACACAACTCAAATAGGATTGCTATATAATAATTTCAAGGATTAAATCAATGACGGAATTGTTTATTAAGTTGGAACAGGATAACGATATTGTAATGTTGGGTAAGGATACATTTACAGTATCGAGGTTGAAAGAGTTGATGACTGAGAATATGAAGGTTAGACTTTTTCAACACCAAAAACTCCACAGTAACTCTGATGTGAGTGCGATTGTGTCCCAAATCTTATGCAAAGATTTAACAATAACAGATAAATCAATACAACTGAAATTAAATGAAATTAGATTAGTATTTCCGCCTAACGGAATAGATGGTCAGTTACTTCAGTTAAAGTCTGGACAGTGGATTTCAGGTAAAATTAGATTTCAAGTTGATGCAGTTTATGGACAAAACACAGTTAATGTTCAATTAGAATTTGCTGCTGATGAAATAATATCTAACGAAGAAGAACAGAACAACATTAATTATGATAACAGTTTAGATAAAATTAGAGCAGAATTAAACCAAATGAATGCTCTTTAATGATCGGGTTTGGATCTTCTGACACTATTTAAAGTTAAGATTGGGTTTGAAGACCAAACCCCTACGGTAAATATTAAACGTTTTCCAGATTATAGACAGGTTTCGGGCTAGGATACCCCCACCGTATAAACTCTTGAGTATGTCAATGAAATTCAGTCGCAGACAAACAAAAACCTCTCAAATCCTTTAAAATCAGGTAAAATTTATTCAGTGTGCCGAAGGGGATGAGATCATGGATATTGAATTCAACGATGAAGCAGAAATAGATGTTTTTGGGTTGATGAAACATAACGTGATGTTTGAGAAACTTCCCCCAGAAGTAAAACAGTGGGCAGAAAGTTTACCCTGGAATCAACGTCGTTATGTTCTCTCTCTGTGCTATATTCTATGTGCATCTTCCCCCGAAAAACAAGCAGAATTTTTAGATGAATATACCGCCGATGGTTTAATGGCGAAGATGTTGGAGGATATTGATACCTTGCAAAGAGTTAAACAATATCTCAGTGCTTTTCAAATAAAAGCCCCCCTAAACGAATCAGTTTTACGCGGGTATATTAGACAGTTTTATATTCATTCAGCCCAGGATGCTCGGTGTCAACCTAGTCAATATTTAGAATCTGCTTTAAAATTAGCATTAAGCCCAAAAGACAAAGATAATGTTTTTAATTATATTATCGGATTTGAAATGATTAAACTCCTATTTCAAATGAGTTGGGTACAACATGAACGACTCTCTCGCCTACAAACTAATCAAGATTATTTTATTAAAAATTATCTCAAACCGATTCAACACGCCCATAAAGTGAATGGAATTATTGTTCCTAAAGATGAACGGGTATTTTTTGCTAAACGGGATTATTATGTACAGAAACCCGAAATAAAATCAAGAAAATTAATTGAATTAGTTATGGCAACCTTTACCACTAGCCAAGTGATTGCTTGTGGATTCTCCCTCACCCGTCATAGTCGAGCCTTCGATTTTGATTATGACTATATTTTTAACTACAATGAACCCGATAGCATTTTTCCTTGGGGTTCAGAATCCGTGATAGGATAGAGAATAGGAATTATTTTCTAATAACCCAGATTCAATTATTAGCAAACAGTTGATCAACTCTTTTCTAATAACTCTTACCCCGATAACTTGTACGGGCAGGTTGGTGTGAGATATTTGTTAATCACCTAAATCTCGATGAACCCGCCCCCACAACTGATAACAGATTACTGATAACTGTACTATGCTTTTATCCAAAGGTTTTGAAGTAGAAATGTATACCGGAACTCCCCAAGGTGACGTGGTGGGACTGTCCGATAAAATTGTAGCGGATTTAGAGGGATTTGTCCGCGAACCCGATAGTCGCAATGTCGAGTACACCACCGCCCCCCTGTGTAATTATGATCGGTTATTGTGTGCCTTAGTTCGACCTCGGCGGGAACTCCGAAAATATTTACAAAAGTTGGGGGACTATACTATCATCCCAGGAAGTACCCTACCCCTCGGCGGTACGGAGAAATTTTATCGCTCCGATCCCCAAAATCCCTATCATGATTATATTGAACAAACCTATGGTACGGATGTAGTTACTGCCAGTATTCATATTAATGTGGGTATTGCTGATCTCGAACAGTTAATGCGGGCAATTCGTTTGGTGCGGGTTGAAGCTCCTTTATATTTAGCGATGAGTGCTTCCTCTCCCTTTTTGGGCGGCAAAGTCACCGGATATCATTCCACCCGTTGGCATTTATTCCCCAAAACCCCAGCTTTTGTCCCCTTGTTTGAAAGCCATCGCCATTTTATCGACTGGACAGAAACCCAACTCCAACAAAAAACCATGCAGAATGTTCGTCACCTGTGGTCATCGGTACGACCCAATGGCGATCGCCGTCCCTATAATTTAAACCGTCTGGAACTGAGAATTTGTGATTTGATGGTTAACCCGATTGCCTTATTAGCGATCACAGCGTTATTAGAAGCTCGGATCTGGCAAATGTTAGAGAATCCTGACCTTGATCCATTGCAACTCAGTCAACTTCCTGAAAATAGCCGGGCCCAGGATTTAGTCGAAATTTCAGATCAAAATGAAATTCTCGCAGCCCACCATAGTTTAGACGCCCAACTGCGGCATTGGAAAGATGGCAGCCTAATTTCCGTTAGAGATTGGATTGAACAAATTTATGCAGAAGTTTGGCCAATTGCCAAAAAACACGGGTTTAGTTGCTTTCTGTCTCCGGTGAAAAAGCTACTGCGAGAAGGGTCTACCGCCCAACAATGGTTACGACTGTCGGAACAGGGCCACGATCCTCGCTTGATTATTCAACAGGCCATTCAGGAGATGGCAACCCAGGAACAAGAGTTTGAAGATCAAATTTGTCAACCCCTGATCGCCTGAAAATTGGCCAATTTTTAGATGAGAATATCTTATCAATAAATTTCTTTACAAAGTATAAAGAAAAACTATAGATTTATTACTCATCAACCGGGTTGATCCGACCCAAAAGCCCTTGTTTCCTGGTCTAATTACCTCATGCCCCACGTTGTCTTAGTTCAGCCACAAATCCCTCCCAATACCGGAAATATCGCCCGTACCTGTGCAGCAACCTGTACCGAATTACATTTAGTCGGGCCATTGGGGTTTGAAATTAGCGATCGCTACCTAAAGCGGGCGGGTTTGGATTATTGGCCCTACGTTAAGCTCACCCATCACCCAGATTTTTCCAGCTTTCAAACCCATCAGCAACAACGGGGCGGCCGTTTGCTGGGGTTTAGTACCAAAGGGGCTTCTAACTATATCCAGTTCCAGTTTCAAGATTCCGACTGGTTGCTCTATGGCAGTGAAACCACCGGACTTTCGGCCGATGTATTGGAGACTTGCACCGCAACAATATATATTCCCATGGCTGAAGCCGGAGTGAGAAGTTTGAATCTCTCCGTGAGTGTTGCCATCAGTTTATTTGAGGTACGCCGCCAACTCGGTTATTTGGGGTGAATTCCATCCCTCAAACCCTGATATTGTGTTAATCCCAAAAACCACCCCAATCTGATAACTTTTTTTTATAAGTGACCGGATTCAATTGTCCCCCGACAGTGATAGATTTTATTCATCTAAACGGGGTATTTTTTCCTATCACAAAAAAGCCATAACCCTTAACTGGCTTTGATTTAAAGCTCTTAATTGTCTATTTTGATCGATCTTGTCATCTGATCCCCAGAAATTAACAGCCCCAGATCAGGTGTTGTATTTTTGGTAGGAACTGGTGTAAATTCTCATCTGAACTCTGGTGACAGAATTCACTCATATTTAAACATCCTCGGCCCTCAAGGGTTATTGTTTATCTATCCTTAATTTTCAGGGTTCGCATTTCAATCTAACTTTGGCTTTTGTTGCCGAAATTGAAAAATCAAGGTAATCTGACTTAATCAAGATTATCCTCAGTGATTTCAGTCAATAATTAATGTGATTAATTTCACTGATATGAATTTCTTGAGCGGTTCGAGGACAGTCAGCACGCTTCTCCATAGGAGGTCGTTCTTTGAAAGGAACAGTTCCAAATCATGATCAACCTGTTGTTATGCCTAATTTAGATTTCAATTTAGATCAGACTGCAACAGGCCAGACCAAACAACAGGTCGCACACCCTGGCAGTCGTAAGGTTTATACCTCTTTCGCATTTCTCGGTTTGGCCGTCGCTTCGGGCATCCTTATGCCCAAAACGAACGATCGAGTCATGGCAACTGAGTTATCCGATCCTGAGTCCAATCCGGCGATGCAGTCTCCTGCACCGATGGCAGTATCCTCCCCGACGGTGGAAAATTCAACCGGACAAACATCCCAACCCGATTGGCAGCCATCTCTATTGCGGAGCCTTTCCAGTCTGAATACAGATGAGAAAGTGACAAATAACCGGAGTCAATCTACGGATTTAGGGTTAAACAAACCAGATAAGACTAGCGTAGAAGCATTTTCTACACCAGAGTCTCGGCCGAGTGTTAACTCGGAATCGTTACCTGAATCAGCTACGCTGTCGGAATCCAACCCCGGATTCAATCAGCAAATTCCTCTTTCTGGGGGTGAAACCTCGGCTACTCAGGAAATACTAAGTCCATCGGCGGGGAATTCGGGATCTCCTGCTCACTCCAATCAGCCGTGGGAGTCCACCAATAGGGTTTCTAACTCGGTTCATTTTAATTCTTTAGATACCATCTCCCAAGGGCTATCTGGAGCTTTTGTGATTCCGAATGATGAGCGCGACCCAACCATCTCGGAAGTTTATCAGGTAGGTTCGGGTGATACGTTAGCTCGAATTGCTAAACTGCATAATGTTTCTGTTGATGCCATTATTAAGGCAAATCAGCTAACTGATCCTAATGTTCTGAGTCTCAATCAGAGTCTAAAAATCCCTAAGCAACTGGCGAGTAGTTTTTCTAATAGTCCGGCCTCTCTAGCCACGAATTCATGGCAAGACCCTCAGATTCGTCCAGATGCTGACCCCTCTCCACAACAAGCTTCTGCCGCAACAGACTTGCGCCTTTTAAGAGGGAGATTACCTCAATCTGTGCTTCCGGCAGTTCTTCCCTCAGAATATAGAAGTGATGATTCAGCCGTTGCCGATCTTCCAGGAGAAGATATAGCTGATCTGAGTTCGATTCCGACCCATAGCACTTTAAATCAAATCTCGCTGAACCAACTGGCGAACCGTGCTATGAATGATGGGGTCGATGCTTCTACTCCCATAGCAACCGCAGCCGTGGCGATTCCGGTTGATTCAAAATTTTCTTCCTTGTCCGAACAGTTGGCGGTTCAAGAGGTTTCTGTTAGCAAATCAGAAGCCGTTAATAAATTGTACAGCGATCGCCTGAGATCTGAAGTAGAACGACTGCGGGAGGAATATAAGGTTCAGAGTGGCTATCAGTTGACCAGCGTATCCCTAGAACCAAATGAACAGCCCAAGGCTGAAGTTTTGACCTCTAAGGGAATGGCTTCCTTACATCGTCAAAAACTGATTAATCCTGAGTTTAATCCTCAAGCCTATGCTCCTGAAAACGCTAGTCAAGCCGAACAGAACTTGGCTTCGGAACAGTTAGCTCAATTGTCTCCCAATGGCGTGACATCTCCGGCTGCCCAACTCCAGCCCGCATCAAGACGTTCGGTAGTGGCTACTGCCCCCGTTGGTTCTAGGGCTTATGATCCTTTAAGCAATCCGGCTTTGGGTCAGATGGTTTCCCCGCAGTTACCCCCTCTCTCTGGGCCAGATGTTTATTTACCGAGTGGGTCGATGCGCTTTAATGGCTATATTTGGCCATCATCGGGTGTTCTGAGCTCCGGCTATGGCTGGCGCTGGGGACGGATGCACCGGGGAATTGATATTGCTGGGCCGATTGGAACTCCAATTGTCGCTGCTGCCCCTGGGGTTGTTAGCTATGCGGGATGGAATGATGGTGGCTATGGCAATTTAGTCGAAATTGAACATCCCGACGGCAGTTTAACGGTTTACGCCCATAACGATCGCATCCTGGTCAGCGAAGGCCAAAAAGTGGCTCAAGGAGATCAAATCTCGGAAATGGGAACCACCGGCCGCAGTACCGGGCCCCATTTGCACTTTGAAATCCATCCTAATGGCCAAGGTGCAGTTAACCCGATGGCTGTCCTACCCCCAGAAAGTTCTACGGTATCCCAAAATTATTAGGGTGTTGAGGCATTGAGGTGTTGAAGGTTGGATAGTAGCGAGGAAAGAGCAAGGGTACTTTTTATTCCCTCCCCTGCTATCCCCCTCCCCTACCCCCTGAAAAAAAGATTAAACAGGGGGTTGATATCTGGGAAAGGTTTGTGTTATATTGTTTAATCGTGAATAAACTAAGGCTCAGTAGCTCAGTGGTTAGAGCAGGGGACTCATAAGCCCAAGGTCGCAGGTTCAAATCCCGCTTGAGCCATTTGAAACTATAGCGGTTCTTAATTATATGACGTACAAAAAATACCCCCCTAGCCCCCCTGCAAAGGAGAGGAACCAGAAAAGCCCCCTTTCTAATGGGGTTGGGGGTACAGTTGTTGTACCTCACCAGACCGAGAAACGCTATAATATATTAACCCTTAATTTTGTGGTTTGGGGTCAGAGTGCGTAGCACTATACTTGTTTTTTTCTAAGTCTTGTTTAACTGTACTCATTTCGACTATGATGTATTTGTAACAAATCGTAAAATAGCAAAACAATTGGGATCAAAGTTATCCTAATTTTCTGCAACGAAACTATACTATCGTCAGTTTAAGGAGTATTATTCATGGCTGAGAGCCTGCGTGTTGGCCAAGTCGCCCCGGATTTTAAAGCAACGGCCGTTGTTGACCAAGAATTCAAAGACATCTCACTATCCGACTATCGGGGTAAGTATGTGGTTCTATTTTTCTACCCCTTAGACTTTACCTTTGTTTGTCCGACTGAAATTACGGCTTTTAGCGATCGCGCTGAAGAATTCAGCAAACTCAATACTCAAATTCTTGGGGTTTCCGTCGATAGCGCCTTTTCTCACCTAGCTTGGATTCAATCCGATCGCAAATCCGGTGGTGTGGGCGACCTGAAATATCCTCTGGTGGCTGACCTGAAAAAAGAAATCAGCACCGCTTATAACGTGCTTGATCCTGAAGCCGGAATTGCCTTGCGCGGTCTGTTCATCATTGACAAAGAAGGGGTGATTCAACACGCCACGATCAATAACCTCGCCTTTGGTCGTAACGTGGATGAGACTCTGCGGACACTGCAAGCGCTTCAATATGTTCAAGCTCACCCCGATGAAGTTTGTCCTGCGGGTTGGCAACCTGGTGACAAGACCATGATCCCCGATCCCGTCAAGTCTAAAGAATTCTTTGCGGCGGTCTAAGATTAAGTTTTAGACAAGATTTAAGAACCCGTCTTTACAATGTGAGGGCGGGTTTCGTTGATTTTTGTAAGATTGTTTTAAACTAGGATGAGTAATAAACAAGGAACTATTATGCTGACTTCTAACGATTTTACGGGTTTAATTAATCGTCGATTTTGGAATAACTTTTTTCCGATCCCCGCCACTAGCAATTTACAGTTAGGATTGAAAACCCCCGATTTTCAATTACCCGATATTACCAATGGTCAATTAGTGCGGTTATCTCAATTTCGAGGCGATCGCCCGGTAATTTTAGCCTTTACCCGGATTTTCACCGAAAAACAATATTGTCCCTGGTGTTATCCCCATGTTAGAGCGCTGAATGAAAATTATGAAGCATTTGTGCAAAGGGGAATAGAAGTTTTACTGATTACCAGTACCGATGAACGCCAAAGTAAAATTGTAGTCAAAGACCTCGGCTTAAAAATGCCATTACTGAGTAATCCAAGCTGTGGAGTTTTCCAAATATATCAAGTAGGACAAGCCCTAGGTGCGCCCTTACCCGGGCAGTTTGTCTTAGATAAAAAAGGCATCTTGAAATATAAACATTTGTTTTCTTTTTTTGATTACAATGCTAGTGTTAAAACCCTCTTAGAAGTGGTCGATCCCCTCACGAGTCCAAAAGCCTAAAATCCGTGACTAAACAGACTATATTTCCCTGGGAATCATAACCCCAATAGGAGGAATAATAACCCTCCCCCCAACCGGAATGAAAAGCAATAATATTCAATCCGGTTGATTCATCCAAACAGAAATTTGTCCAATCCCAGGTATCAACATAGGTCTGATCTAAAGCTTGATCCAAATGATTATAATAATTTTCAAACTCAGTATCGGAAAGGAAAGATAAGCGTTTGATCACTTCCCCATCAATAAAACATCCTGTCCCAGAAGTGACGGGATAACCCGATTCTTGATCCCCGGTAAAAGATACCGCCAATTCCCATTTCACCGCAGGTTGATCCCGAATTACTAACATCCCATAGGCGACTCTTTGTTCTTTTTGGTGATCAAATGTGGCGATACTTAGTTTCACCGGATAACGACCCGCAGCTAGAGTTTGAGTCAAACACAGATCAGAATTAGGGACAACCAAAGGATCACAAACGGCAATTTTTCCAGAGGTTAAAACGATTTCACCCAGAGTATGGACGGAATAGGTAACTTGATCGCTATGCTGATCAAGGGTAGTTTGAAAACAATAACCATTTTGAAATGCCTGATTTAAGTCGGTGGGATTCATCCTTTCTACCTGCCTTCTAAGTGAAAACTTGATGATTTATCTTTTTAAAGCAAACCGTTTTTAGAGCTAAAGTTTGGTTGTCATTGTAACGAATTGTGGTTAAATTTTATAACTTGACAGAACAATTCAAGGGTTCTATGATAAGTCTTTTTACTTAATTTAGGGTCGGGAATTATCAAAAAATCTAGGATTGATGTCCCTGCAAACCCAAACTAGAATAGAGGTTTGATCAGAAATCCCTGGAATCAAATATTACAACAAAATCCTGACGAATTGCTATAATAATTGCTTGAGTTCAATCCGCTTTAATACTTATTGAATTTCCTCAAACCTAATTTATGGCTAATCTAATTAAAAATATACAACCCACCCTAGATTTTATCCCTCCTAATTTTAATTCTTTGGTGCGACAAGTTTGCCAATGGGGAATGCCCTTTTGGATGAAATGGAAAACGCCATTAGTTGAAATTAAGGTAGAACAAATTGAACGATTAGTTAATCTTTATCAACAATTTCAAAGTGGAAAAGTCAGATTTTTATTGGCTTTTCGTCATCCTAATACGGATGATCCCTATTGTATCAGTCAATTATTATGGCGATTTGTTCCTGAAACTGCAAAACAACAGAAAATTGTCTTATCTAATCCAATTCATGCCCATTTTATGTATGATCGAGGGATTCCTTTATGGGCAGGAAACTTGGTTTCTTGGTTATTCCCAAAATTAGGAGGAACACCGATTTTAAGGGGGAAAGTTGATCGTTTAGGATTACGATCAGCCAGGGATTTATTTATTAATGGTCAATTTCCTTTGGCCGCCGCACCAGAAGGGGCAACTAATGGGCATAATCAAAATATTAGTCCCTTAGAACCTGGAGTTTCTCAATTAGGATTTTGGTGTGTTGAAGACTTAAAAAAAGCTGAACGATCGGAAGAAGTTTATTTGGTTCCCATTGGTATACAGTATTTTTATATTCAAGATAATTGGGGAGATTTAGAAAAATTAATTGCCCAATTAGAAAGGGATTGTAACTTACCTCAATCTAGCCAGGATTTAACTGTTTCTTCCCTCTATAGCCGTTTAATTCGATTAGGAAATCATTTATTAGATATTATGGAAAATTTTTATCGCCAATTCTATTATCGCAGTATTCCCCAGGATGAAACCATTGATTTTCCAAATCGAATTAAACGATTATTAGATATTGCCTTAACCGTGGCTGAAGAATATTTTAATCTCAAACCGACAGGAGATTTAAGTAGTCGTTGTCGTCGTTTAGAACAAGCGGGATGGGATTGTATTTATCGCTATGATCTCAAGGCTAATGATACCTGGTCTGCGGTAGAATTAGGATTAGCAGATTGGGTGGCAACCGAAGCTAGTTTGCGAATGTGGAATATGAGATTAGTGGAAAGTTTTGTGGGGGTAACAGGCAGTTATATTAAAGAAAATCCTACCTTTGATCGTTTTGCCGAAACCACTTTAATTGTTTGGTCAATGGTAACTAGGTTAAAGGGAGAAAACCCATTAAAACGTCCCCATTTAGGGAAAAAACGCGCTAAATTAACCATTGGTGAACCCATTTCTGTGACTCAAAAATGGTCAGATTATCAAACAAACCGTCGTCAAGCTGTTGCTAATTTAACTCAGGATTTACAGGACGCTTTAGAACAGATGATTGAGCATTGAAAATTTGATATAATAAATTAACCCAACCTCAAATGAGGAGGAGAAAAAATGTCAATAACCGCAGAACAATTAGAGGCATTAATGCCTGATGGTACTCAAGTTGAAAGTGAATATATAGAAATGGAAAGTACGTTACACTATCTCCAGTTGGCGTTGTTAGTTTCTTGTTTAGATTGGTTATGGAAAGATAGAACAGATTATTTTATTGGGGCAAATTTAACCATCTATTTTAGTCGTCAACAACTGAGAAATCGAGACTTTCGCGGGCCAGATTTTTTCTTGGTAAGAAATACTTCTAAACGTCCGAGAAAATCCTGGGTAGTTTGGGAAGAAGAAGGGAAACATCCCGATTTAATTATCGAACTTCTTTCCAACTCAACGGCGGAAACCGATAAAACCACTAAAAAGAGTTTATATCAAGATCAATTTAGAACCCAGGAATATTTCTGGTTTTCTCCCGATGATTTAGAACTAACAGGTTTTAAATTAATTGGACAGGAATATCAAGTAATTATTCCTAATCAACAAGGATTATTAGCAAGTGAAGTCTTAGGATTATTCCTGGGAATTTATCAGGAGAAACTCCGATATTTTACCCCAGAAGGTGATCTCGTTCCGACCCCTGAAGAAGCGGCATTACAAGCAGAAAATCGGGCTAATGAAGCAGAAAATCGGGCTAATGAAGCACAGAATCGGGCCAAACGTTTAGCCGAACAATTAAGGTCTTTGGGAATAGAACCGATAGAATAAAGATATTTCCAAACATATTGTAGAAAGATGCGCCTTGGCACGTCTCTACTCTAGGGTTTAAAAACATAGCTGAATTAACCCATTTTACAACTTTTATTCATCGGTTAAGATTAAAATTAAACCAGGAAAAAAATGTCAATTACAGCAGAACAATTCGAGGCATTAATGCCCGATTGTACTCAAGTTGAAAGTGAGTATATAGAAATGGAAAGTATGTTACATTATCTCCAGTTAGCCTTATTAGTATCTTGTTTAGATTGGTTATGGAGAGACAGAACAGATTATTTTATTGGGGCAAATTTAACCATCTATTTTAGTCGTCAACAACTGAGAAATCGAGACTTTCGCGGGCCGAATTTTTTCTTGGTGAGAAATACTTCTAAACGTCCGAGAAAATCTTGGGTAGTTTGGGAAGAAGAAGGGAAATATCCAGATTTAATTATTGAACTTCTTTCTAACTCAACGGCGGAAACCGATAAAACTACGAAAAAGAATTTATATCAAAATCCATTTAGAACCCAAGAATATTTCTGGTTTTCTCCCGATGATTTAGAACTAACAGGTTTTAAATTAGTCGGAAATGAATATCAAGGAATTATTCCTAATCAACAAGGATTATTAGCAAGTGAAGTCTTAGGATTATTCCTGGGAATTTATCAGGAGAAACTCCGATATTTTACCTCAGAAGGTGATCTCGTTCCGACCCCTGAAGAAGCGGCATTACAAGCAGAAAATCGGGCTAATGAAGCAGAAAATCGGGCTGAACGTTTAGCCGAACAATTACAATCTTTAGGCATCGAACCCATAGAATAAAGATATTTCCAAAAATCTTGTAGACAGACGCGCCGTGGCACGTCTCTACAGGGGGGTGAGAAACATCAACCCTTGAGAAATGACCCCCTAACCTGCTATGGTGATTATTTGTCACCTTAATTTTCTTAGTAACATCCTTTATAAAATTTCTTATGGTTAGTTTTTTACTCGAAGTTGGAACAGAAGAATTACCAGCCACCTTTGTTGAAACCGCCATTCAACAGTGGAAACAGAAAATTCCTGCTAGTCTCAAAGAACAGTTTTTAAGCGTTGAGTCGGTTCAAGTTTGGGGAACACCGCGACGGTTAGCGGTATTAATTGAAGGACTTCCTAGTCAACAACCCGACCGCGAAGAAGAAATAAAAGGCCCTCCGGCGTCTACGGCTTTTAAAGATGGAAAACCGACTCCGGCGGCGGAAGGATTTATTAAAAAACAGGGCATAACCTTAGAAGATTTAGAAATTCGTCCTACTTCTAAAGGGGATTTTGTATTTGTTTTAAAGAAAATTCCGGGGAGGTTAACGGCGGAAATTTTAGCCGAATTAACATCAGAATGGATTACAAAATTAGAAGGGAAACGGTTTATGCGTTGGGGGGATGGAGATTTAAAATTTCCCCGGCCAATTCGTTGGTTAATTGCATTATTAGATAATCAGGTTTTACCTGTCACCTTAGTTAGCGGTTCAGAAGTTGTTAAAAGCGATCGCATTTCCCACGGACATCGAGTTTTGCATCCTGAAAATATCTCTATTTCCCATGCTAAAACCTACGCTGAATCTCTGAAAAAAGCCTTTGTTCAAGTTGACCCCCAGGAACGAATTCAGACTATTCAAAAAGAAGTTAAAATCGCGGCTAATATTGTGGGAGGCGAGGCTGAAATTCCCGAAGATTTATTAGCAGAAGTGGTTAATTTAGTGGAATGGCCGACGGCCGTTGTCGGAACCTTCGATCAGGATTTTTTAGATTTACCCGCAGAGGTGATTAAAACCGTCATGGTGACGCATCAACGGTATTTTCCGATATTAACAATAGAAACCCAAAATTCATCGCCTTTAAAGCCCTATTTTGTTACAATTTCTAATGGAGATCCGGCTAAATCCAATTTAATTGCGGCGGGAAATGAAAGGGTAATTCGGGCGAGGTTAGCCGATGGACAATTTTTCTATAAATCCGATTTGAAAACGCCTTTAGAAAGCTATTTACCCGCCTTAGAAGCGGTGACTTTTCAAGAGGATTTAGGTTCGGTTCGGGATAAAGTGAATCGGATTGGTAAAATTGCTAATTGGATTAGTGAACAACTTAATATAATTGAATCTGACCGCAGTTTAATTCAACGGGCTGCATTATTATGTAAAGCCGATTTAGTTACCCAAATGGTCTATGAATTTCCCGAATTACAAGGGATCATGGGGGAAAAATATGCAATAGAAGGAGGAGAACCCGCAGAGGTAGCAAGGGCAATTTTTGAACATTATTTACCACGGAATGCTACGGATAATTTACCCCAAACTTTAGTCGGTCAAGTGGTAGGTTTGGCGGATAAACTAGATACTTTAGTTAGTATTTTTGGCTTGGGAATGTTACCCACGGGTTCCTCCGATCCCTTTGCTTTGCGTCGGGCGGCGAATGCGGTAGTTAATATTATTTGGGCGGCGGATTTACCCCTGAATTTATATCAACTTCTGAAACAAATTTCGGCGGATTTTGTTAATACTTTTCCCAACGCAATGCTAGGGTTAACGCATCAATTAGATGACTTTTTCCTGCAACGAATTAGAACCTTATTACAGGATGAAAAAGCCATTGATTATGATTTAGTTAATGCAGTTTTAGGAGAGAATGATCTGGAATATCAAGAACGGGCGTTACAGGATTTATTAGATGTCCGAGATCGGGCTTTATTCCTCCAAACTATTCGTCAAGATGGCAGTTTAAACCAAATTTATGAAACCGTAAATCGTTCGACTCGTTTGGCGAAACAAGGGGATTTAAACACTCTGGAATTGCAACCGGAAATGACAGTTAATCCTGAGTTATTTCAAAAGTCTTCAGAACGGCAATTCTATCAGGCTTTAGTACAGTTAGTGCCTCAAACCCAAGCCTCTCAAGCCACCAGAAATTATCGTCAATTGGTGGAAGCCTTAGCAGAAATTACCCCAACGGTGAGCAGCTTTTTTGATGGCCCAGAAAGTGTTTTAGTGATGGATGATGATCCCAATATTCAACGTAATCGTTTGAATTTATTGGGATTATTAAGAAATCATGCCCGGGTTTTGGCGGATTTTGGGGCTATCGTTAAAAGTTAAGGGTTAGGGGCGATCGCAATATCATAGAATATTCCCCTTGACAAGCGGCGGGTTTCGGTTTATGATTATTTTCGTGAACCTAAGCGGGGGCGAAAACCTGGGGGGTTCACGAAAAACCTTAGAACCTTGACAAATTAACAGTTTATATTTTTGAGTCCGGTTAGTTATTGACAATCTGTTGCAATAACGAAGCCTGAAATGAGGCATTTTTTGAGGTTCACGAAAATGGGCTTCAGAATGACCGCCCCATAAGGGTTTCAGACGGCAGACTTTCAATTAAAATAATCCTGCTTGCGGGACTGAAACCCACAGGGAACAATGGAAGAATTTAACACCTTGATTACTTTCAATTAAAATAATCCTGCTTGCGGGACTGAAACCAGTTATCAACCGATACTACCTGAATAAGAATTTTATCAGGGCCACTTTCAATTAAAATAATCCTGCTTGCGGGACTGAAACTTGAATCTGTCCATACTGCGGATGAATTAACTCTATCTTTCAATTAAAATAATCCTGCTTGCGGGACTGAAACTTAAACTATACTTTTTTTCTAAATATTGCATTCTATCTTTCAATTAAAATAATCCTGCTTGCGGGACTGAAACATCGCTCAATTGTTGACTTTTCTTTTCTTGGCGATTAGAAATCGCAGCTACACAGACAAAACCCACCTGCGTGGGTTTAAAAACCTTAATTTTTATTAGTCCACGCAGGTGGACTTTGTTTCTGTAGTAGCGAATTATATTCGCCGAAAACTTTTCTTTGAATTAAAATAATCCCACTTGCGGGACTGAAACATATCCGAGTAGAATCAAAAACAACCTACTGGGAATTATTACATTGTCTATGCCGAAAGTTCATATTATTGGTTTAGGAAGATCGGGAAATGCTGCCGCCCGGTTGTTGAAATTGCAAGGATGGGATGTAATTTTAAGCGATCGCAATTCTTACTCAACCCTAGAAACCCAAAAACAACAATTAGAAACCGAAGGAATTAAAGTCGAGTTAGGGCATAATTTTCAACCCGATATTTCCCTAGATTTAATAGTTGTGAGTCCTGGGGTTCCTTGGGATAGTCCGGGGTTAAAAGCCGCCAGAAATTTAGGTATAGAAACCATCGGAGAACTAGAATTAGCCTGGCGAAATCTGCGACATTTGCCCTGGGTTTGTATTACTGGAACTAACGGAAAAACCACAACCACCGCCCTGACCACCGCAATTTTTCAAGCAGCAGGTTTAAACGCTCCCGCCTGTGGAAATATTGGTTATGCCGCCTGTGAATTAGCCCTACAAGAATATCAAGGAATTGAAAAACCCCTAGATTGGGTAATTGCAGAAGTCAGTAGTTATCAAATCGAATCCTCCTCAACTTTAAGCCCTAAAATTGCCATTTGGACTACCTTCACCCCCGATCATTTAAGTCGTCATTACACCCTAGAACGTTATTATGATATTAAAGCTAAATTATTATATCAATCCCAAATACAAATCATTAATGGCGACGATCCCTATTTAAGAGAAACCGCGAATAAACGCTGGCTTTCTGCCTCTTGGACAAGTGTTTTAGGACAAGAAAAATTAGTTACAAATTCCGAATTAGGATTTTATATTGAAAATAATTGGGTGATGCAAAATGGAGATAAAATAGTTAAGGCGGATGCCTTAAAAATGGTCGGAAATCATAACCAACAAAATCTCCTCATGTCCGTTGCCGCGGCTCGATTAGCCGGAATAGAAACCCCAGCAATTAGTCAAGCAATTTCTAGCTTTCCAGGGGTTGCCCATCGTTTAGAACAGATCAGGACTTGGCAAGGAATTGACTGGATTAATGATAGTAAAGCCACCAATTATGACGCAGCCGAAGTAGGATTATCGGCCGTTGATGCTCCCGTGATTTTAATAGCCGGAGGAGAAGCCAAACAAGGAGAAGATAGGGCTTGGATAAATCAAATTAAATCAAAAGCCGTCTCGGTTTTATTAATTGGAGATGCGGCTGAAGCCTTTGCCAAACGGTTAATAGAAGAAAATTACTCTAATTTTGAAATCGTGGAAACTATGGAAAAAGCAATTATCAAATCCTCTGAAATTGCTCCAAAATTAGGCGCGAAAGTCGTATTATTATCCCCTGCCTGTGCCAGTTTTGATCAATATCAAAGTTTTGAACATCGCGGAGATCATTTCCGCCAGTTGTGTTTAGAATTACAATCAGGGCGGGTTTAGATCATCTGTATTCCCTATTCCCTCCCCCCCTAGCCCCCAGGGCTGTTTCATTCTCTAGGAAAAACTGTGTGACCTCTCCCCCAACCCCTTTTGAGGGGGAGAGGGGGGACTAATTATTACTATTAAACATAAAAAATTATTTATTACTCCCCCTTCCCTACTAGGGAAGGGGGTTGGGGGGTTAGGTCTTAGGGGTTGGCAATGGAAAATGAAACAGCCCTGCCCCTAGCCCCCGTGCACGGGGGGTTTGGGGGGCTGTTCCGGTGTTCCCTATTTCTTAACTATCTTGAACAATTCTAATTCCTTACAAAAACCCAGTTCATCCCAGAGTCAAATCACCTTATTAACAGCAATTTGTCTTGTTATTGCTAATATGATTGGCACGGGTGTTTTTACCAGTTTAGGGTTTCAAGTCCTTGATATTCAATCGGGTTTTGCCATTTTATTTCTGTGGTTAATTGGCGGTATTTTTGCCCTTTCCGGTGCCCTATGTTATGGGGAATTAGGGGCGGCTATGCCCCGTTCTGGGGGAGAATATCATTATCTTTCTGAAATTTATCATCCGGTGATTGGTTTCCTCTCAGGATGGGTTTCTGTCACCGTTGGTTTTGCGGCTCCTATTGCGGCTGCTGCTATGGCATTAGGAAAATATATCTCCAGTGTATTTCCTAGTTTAAATTATCCCATAATTATCGCTCTAATTGCAGTAATATTAGTTAGTTTAATTCATACCCAAACCCTGAAAATTAGCAGTGTGTTTCAACAGGGATTTACGGTTTTAAAAGTTGTCCTAATTATTGTTTTTATCCTGAGTGGGTTAACTTTAGCCACCCCCCAACCGATTGAATTTATACCTAGTTTTAGCGATATTTCGGTAATTTTTAGTTCATCTTTTGCCGTTTCTTTAGTTTATGTCACCTATTCCTATTCCGGTTGGAATGCTGCGGTTTATTTAGCGAGTGAAATTAAGGAACCAGAGAAAAACTTACCGAAATCCCTATTAATTGGTACATTAATAGTTACGGTTTTATATCTGCTTTTGAACTTTATTTTTCTCTATACAACACCTATAGAACAATTAGCCGGACAATTAGAAATTGGTTATATTGTCGCCCAACAAATATTTGGAAATTTAGGGGCAAAAATCATGGGATTATTAATTGGATTAGGTTTAATTTCTTCGATTAGTTCCATGGTATTAGCTGGGCCAAGAGTCACCCAAGTCATCGGGGAAGATATTCCCATATTTAGAATTTTGGCTCAAAAAAATCAACATGGAATCCCCTATTATGCCCTATGTTTACAACTAGCAATTGTAATTATATTAATCATCACCGCCAGCTTTCAAGCCGTAATCACCTATTTAGCATTTACCCTAACCCTATCTTCATTAATCACGGTTTTAGGGGTTTTTGTCCATCGTTTCCGCCGTCCTGACCTACCACGTCCCTATAAAACTTGGGGATATCCAATAACCCCGATCATTTTTTTAGGAATTAGCCTTTGGATGCTAATATTTATTTTTCAGGATAAACCCCTTGAATCCTTAGCCGGATTAGGAACAATTGCCTTGGGTTTACCCTTCTATTTTATCGGTATTCGGAATAAATTGGTGTAATTTATGAAATTCTCAGCCCTATTACTAATCATTTTAAGTGTTGTTGGTTTGCAGTCCTGTGTTAAAACTGAACCTCAACCAAAGATTGAGCAATCCCAAAAGATTGAAACCCCAAAAACATCCTCAGAAACGCCTACTCCTCCGGTTAATCCCCTAGACCTATATGATCAAAAACAAGCGGATTATTTAACCGATACCGCTAAATTAATTGCGGGAATGAAAGTTGATCCAAAAAGTCAATTTTATCCCCTAACCCAATCTAATTTTTGGGTTAATTATCACGCTTTTATAAATCCGGCTTGGTCAAAACTAGAAAAACAACAACTGGCAAAAGTTAGCGAATGGTCTAAACAGGAATTAGCTACTATTAATCAATCTAATCCTAGGATTTTTTATCCCTTTAGTGGGCCGGATTTCTTATATGCTAATTTATTTTTCCCGACGGCTAGAGAATATGTGCTAGTAGCTTTAGAACCAGTGGGGACTATTCCTAATTTTAAGGAATTATCCGAAAGTCAGCGTAATCAAAAGTTGGGGGATGTTAAAAACTCTCTTTATTCTTTACTTCAGTTTAGCTTTTTTCAAACCAAAGAAATGAAGTCTGATTTATCCAATCAGGGAGTTTTACCTTTAATTTTATTATTTATGGCGAGAACAAATAATAGAATTTTAGACTTACAATATATTGGATTAGACAAAAATGCTAAAATTCAAAAGTTTGAAAAAGGCATGATTCCTGGGGTTAAAATTGATTTTGTTTCTCAAGGGGAAAAAGAACCTCGAACTTTATATTATTTTTCCGCCGATATTTCCGATGATGGCTTGAAAAAAACACCAGAGTTTACTCAATTTGTCAAACAAATTGAGCAACCCGTTACCTATCTTAAAGCCGCATCCTATTTAATGCACAGACCCGCCTTTGCTGGAATTAGAGAGTTAATTCTGGCTCAAAGTCAAGCTATTCTACAGGATGATTCGGGGATTCCCCTGAACTTTTTTGCCGAAAAACAATGGAATTTAAACTTTTTCGGAAGCTATATCACCCCAATTTCTTTATTTAGTGTTCGCTATCAACCCGATTTAAAGAAAGTTTATCAAAGCAATCCTGCTGTGAAACCACTTAATTTTGGAGTGGGTTATAAGTTTGGGGTGAATCAATCTAATATGATGTTAGCAACCAAAAAGCAAAAACCTTAATCCTAAAGTGAAATTTAAGACAGAATAATTACGAATTACGAGTTAATTTAATTTTTTAATTCGTAATTCGTAATTAAAAGGTAGTTAGCCCTAAAAGATATTGAGGCGTAAACACCTCACTACGAAGTCAGTTAATACTTAGTCTTTTGTCCATTCCGTGTGGAAAAACTCACCCCTGGGTTTATCGGTGCGTTGATACGTATGGGCACCAAAATAATCCCGTTGGGCTTGGGTTAAATTCAAGGGTAAAGTTGCCCGTCGGTAACTATCAAAATAGTCTAAGGACGCACTAAAAGCCGGAACTGGAATGCCAAATTGATTAGCAATTACTAACACTTCCCGCCAGGCTTGTTGACGATCTAAAATCGTCTGTTTGAATTCCGGTGCTAATAACAAATTCGGTAAGTCAGGATTCTCACTAAAAGCGGCTTTAATTTTATTCAAAAATCCCGCCCGAATAATACAGCCTCCCTTCCAAATTCGTGCCATTTCTCCGAGATCCAAATTATACCCATACTCCTTAGAAGCGGCACCCAATAAAGCCATCCCTTGAGCATAGGAACAAATTTTAGAACAGTACAACGCATCCCGAATTTTATTCACTAACTCAGAAATATTTCCCTGATATTCACTCGTCGGCCAAGGCAATTCTACGGAAGCGGCTACCCGTTGATCCTTATAGGAAGAAATAATCCGACTATTCACCGCCGCGATAATTGTTGGAATCGAAACTCCTAACTCCAAAGCACTCATAACTGTCCAACGTCCGGTGCCTTTTTGTCCGGCTGCATCAACAATTAAATCAACTAAAGGAAAACCAGTTTCGGGGTCAATTTTTTTGAAAATATCCGCCGTAATTTCAATCAGAAAAGAATTGAGTTCGTCGGTGGTATTCCATTGGGCAAAAACTTCATGGAGTTGGGCCGCACTCAACCCGGCGACATTTTTCAGCAGGTCATAGGCTTCTGCAATTAACTGCATATCGCCATATTCAATCCCGTTATGCACCATTTTAACGTAGTGACCCGCTCCCCCTGGCCCAATAAAAGTCACACAGGGGCCGTCATCAACTTGGGCGGCAATTTTGACTAAAATCGGCTCTAATTCTTTATAGGAGGCTTCCGTACCCCCTGGCATCAGGCTGGGGCCCCAGAGAGCGCCTTCTTCCCCCCCACTCACACCCATGCCCACAAACCCTAAACCCGTGGCTTCTAATTCCTTGGTGCGACGTTCGGTATCTTCATAGAGGGAGTTTCCACCATCAATAATCATGTCATCTTGATCTAGCAAAGGTTTAAGCTGATCAATAACCGCATCAACGGGTTTCCCTGCTTTCACCATGACTAGAATACGGCGGGGACGTTCTAGGGATTGGACAAATTCTTCTAGGGTATAGGCTGCTTTGACGTTTTTTCCCTGGGCCCGTTGCTCCATGAACTCATCGGTTTTAGCCCCGGTGCGGTTATACACTGCGATCGGAAACCCATTACGCTCAACGTTGAGGGCCAGGTTTTCACCCATGACGGCTAGACCAATTACACCAAATTTTTGCAGGGTCATAGATTTCTATTGACTGTAATATTGTGGGTTACTGAGTGCATTGACATACTGCCACCGTCAAGCTTCGCGCTTGACGGGGGATTCTCCCAGAATCACTTCTTGAGATTACTGGCTCAACGAGACGACTTAAATCTTCAACATCTCTGTTAAAGACCCAGAGGCCGGACTCTCCCCAGTCGTTCGGGTCGGTTTCTGCTTGCCCAACAGTACCGTTGAGATATTCTCCCAAATATTTCAACCCTTTTTTAAGAATATTGATAGCTGCGTTCCAATCACGATCTAAAACTGTTTGACAATCAGGGCATTGATGAGTTCTCGTACTCAATGTTTTATAAACTTTTGCCCCACAAACCGAACAATCAATAGTCGTGAATTGTGGTGGTACAGCAATGCAAGTTATCTTATGTATCTTGGCAAAATAATTCACCCATTGCGTGAACTGATACCAAGAAGCATCGCTAATACTCTGAGCTAACTTGTGATTCTTCACCAAATTAGACACTTTCAAAGCCTCATAGACTACCAAATCATTAGATTGGACTAACGCCAGAGCATCCTTGATAGCTCTGTCTTTACGTTGTCGGAAAACTTTTAAGTGCAATTTAGCTACTTTTTGCCGTTGCTTGTGATAGTTACTGGACTGTTTCTGTCTTTTTCGATGACGCTTAGATAGCCTTTGATGAATCTCGACAATTAGCATAGAACCGAGAAATGGCTTGCCATGCTCTATCTGCGCTTGACTGCCTTGCCTGAGAATTTAATTTGTTCACCCAAGGAGTTGTAGAGTCTTTCGCCAAAACAGCACAAAGTTTCTGCAAGTCATTCTTTGTAGTCCCTTTATTCTCCATCCAAAACTTAACGCATTTGTTTCTGACAAATTGCGCTGTCCTAATAGCTTCATCAAACTTTTGATATTGCTCTGGAGTGCCGTTCTTTAACTTGGCTTCTACAATTAACATAATTCCCTCGACCTTGGGTTTAACACTATTATAACACACTTTACCCGACAATTGTGGAATTAAATCGTGGCTTCGCATCTGAGTTAGTTGGATTTCATCCCTCGTTAAGCTACACTGTAACGGGGGCATTCATCCAAAATTTTTAGGTAATCTTATTAGATTAGCGTTGATTTTACTGGGTGTATAATTTAAGTCAGATTTTTTTAAAGATTTGCCGGATCAATAATTTAGTGCAGTTTGATCAAAACCAATGGAAGAATTACAGTACCTCGCCACTTGGGTTAAGGAACAACACGCCCAAGAATATATCCTGACTTGGTTATTAACTCAACCTGGCCTCTGGTGGTCAAATGGGGAAGTTTACCAAGCGGTTTTGCAAAAATCAGGGAAACGGTTGAAGGAATTTGTCAAGAAATTCAACAGCCTTTACCTGACCCGAATACCGATGCTTTAACTGGACTATAAATTATTAATTATTGTCAGTATGGCAATCGCTTTTTTTGTTATAATGAAAATCCAATCAAAAATATAATAGGAGATTATTTTTATGTCTCTGATGACAATAAAAGATTTAGAGCAAGTCCAAAAAAATCTCTCCGAAGGCGGTTTAGATTATCAGTTAGAATTAGTCGAGGGGAAGATTGAAATTATGGGGCCATCGGATATTATATCGAGTGAAATTGGCGTGATTTTCAGCCGTTTGCTGGCTAATTGGGTTTACCCCCGTCGTTTAGGCCGTGTCTTTGACTCTGCTGGGGGTTTTATCCTCCCTGATACTAACCTCAAAGCTCCTGATGTTTCTTTTGTTCGTGCATCCCGTCTTAGACAAAGTGTGCGTTATTTTGCTGAATTAGTTCCTGATTTAGTTGTAGAAATTAAATCCCAAAGCGATCGCATCAATCCTTTAAAAAATAAAATCAATAAATTCTTAGAATTAGGCGCACAAGTTGGGATTCTGATTGATCCTGATGAGTTAATAGTTACGGTTTATCGCTCTACAGAGGAACCCGTTATACTCGGTAATGGAGATATTTTAACCCTGCCAGAACTCTTTCTGGGTTGGGAATTACCCATTAATGAATTATGGCCCCCGGTTTTTACCGATGATGAATTCTAAAATCGCTTTTCTGGTAGGAGTCCGTGTTTTTAGATACAGTTTTGGGAGCATCAGACCGTTGATAATTTCCTTAGGTGGCTATCGGATCAAGAACTTTAGTGGAATAATCGCTTTTATGGATTGTAATACCTATGAAACCTCGAATTATTGTTTGTAGTTTAGGTCGGACGGGATATCAGATTTTTAGACTCCTGAAGCAACAAGGAGCTATTGTCGTGGGTATCAGCGACAAACCCATCCCCCAAGAAGGGTCTGATGTGGTAGTGGGGAATTTACGCTCCGCTTCGACTTTACTGGCCGCCGGGGTAAAAACAGCCAATGCTTTGATTTTGGCTGGAAATGATGAAGCGACAAATTTAGCGATTTTAATGCAAGCCCGAATTTTAAATCCTCAAATTCGGATTATTAATCGTTTATTTAATACTAATTTAGGAACCCGCCTGAATCAAACTTTACCAGATCATAGTACCATGAGCGTTTCGGCTCTGGCTGCCCCTGTATTTGCGTTTGCGGCTTTAGGAAATCGGGCAATTGGACAACTAGAATTATTTAATCAAACTTGGCCGATTCATGAAGAATTGATCGATGAAGATCATTCCTGGTTAGGACATAGTTTGAGGGATTTATGGGCTGATCCCAGTCGAATGTTAATTTATTATTTGCCGTTTAAAGATAAAATTGATTTAGTCTCTGGGGTGATGGCTGATCAAAAATTGGAGGTGGGCGATCGCTTAATTATAGCCATTAAACCCAAAACCTATCAAATTCAAAAGAATCTTAAATATCGATTTCTTAAATTCAAACGAGGATTACAAAAGTTTAAACAATATGCTAAGTCTGCCTTAATTGTAAGTTCGATTTTATGTCTAACAATATTGGGAGCAGCTTTAACTTATGTTTTTGTCGATCCTAGTTATTCTTTCGTGGATTCTCTCTATTTTTCCGTAGGGATGATTACCGGAGCCGGAGGAAATGAACAAGTTGTTGAACATTCCCCCGACACGATTAAAATTTTTACGGTGGTGATGATGTTAATTGGCACCGGAGTTGTTGGAATTAGTTATGCCCTATTAAATGATTTTATTTTAGGAACTCGTTTGAAAGATTATCTGGATGCGACCAGAGTTCCCGAACGCAATCACTATATTATTTGTGGATTAGGAGAATTAGGATTAAATATTGCCCAACATTTATATCAGCGAGGTTATGAAGTAGTAGTAATTGAACGAGATCCCAATAGTCGTTTTCTCAGTACCGCCAAGGGGTTAAAAATTCCCATTTTTGAAGGAGATGCGAGTTTAGCCAACACCCTCAAAAGTGTTAATATTGAAGCTGCAGAAGCATTATTAGCCGTTACCAATGATGATACTGGAAATTTAGAAATTGTTTTAAGTGCTAGGGGATTAGCACCCAATTTACGGGTAATTACTCGCACCCATGATTCCCATTTTGCCTTGATGGTGCAACAGATTTTTGATTTTGAAGCGGTCTTAAATACAACGGAAATAGCGGCTCCAGCTTTTGCCGCCGCAGCACTGGGGGGGCGGATTTTAGGGAGTGGAATTACGGCGGACAGTTTGTGGGTGGCTTTAGGAACTTCAATTACCCACAATCACCCCTTTTGTGGAAAGCGAGTGCAAGAGGTTGCTAGAAAAGCTGATTTTGTTCCTTTATATGTTGAAACTGCCTATCAAACTATTCATAGTTGGGAACTGTTGAATTTTCTGCTACAACCTGGGGATATCCTATATTTGACCATGCCAGCCCAGCATATTGAGCAACTTTGGCAAACTCTCCCCCCAGAAATATTCTCCTGGCAGGATAACCCTGTTTTGAGTCGAGAGTCGAGCCTAGAGCCACCGAAAAAATTAATCGGTTAAGGAAAGGATAAGGAACAGTTACAGTAAACCGTTAGTGGTGAACGAGGCAAAATACGCACCTCCTCGTTCATACTACGTCGCGGACAAGTGCCGACTAAATGCTCATGGCAAATGTCCATTTTTCCCCTTAGGGTTCACTATTTTGAAATTGTTGTCTGCGGTTGCGAAGGCGACGGCGTTCTTTATGGCGAGCTACCTCTTTACGCTTGCGTTTTTGTCCGGGGGTTTCAAAGTGACGATTTTTTTTCAGATCGGCAAAAATGCCAGCTTGTGAAACTTTTCGTTTAAAGCGACGTAAAGCAGACTCTAATTGCTCAGTTTCACCGAGAACGACTTGGCTCATTCCATATTCTCCCAGTTAAAATTATAGATGGGTTTAACAAGCTGCCCTGATTAAGCGGATAGGAACGGGACACTGTGAACGTCCACACCCATATATCTTTGATCTTTGACCGTAGTACCATTGAGAAATCAGGGCTTGAAACAACCTCAAATGGCAATAACGAAGAATATCCGCCCAAATCGAAGCATGGTAGAAAAAAATTTCTGATACGGCTTAGTTTGTGCCATTTACTCCCCATGCAGAGCGATATT
This sequence comes from Planktothrix agardhii NIES-204, assembly GCA_003609755.1. Classification (NCBI taxonomy): domain Bacteria; kingdom Bacillati; phylum Cyanobacteriota; class Cyanophyceae; order Oscillatoriales; family Microcoleaceae; genus Planktothrix; species Planktothrix agardhii. The sequence goes on along the minus strand of AP017991.1, from coordinate 3,730,746 downwards.
CACTATAGCACAAATTTAGACCACAATTAATCCCACGCTTTGGTAATTCTTCACAACTGACTGAGACTAAGAAGATTTCTGTTTTTCTTGGGGACGAGATTTATTCAGCTTGAAGGTGCGCTCCATCCATTCAGCCCCATTTAACTCTTGAATAGCTTTGGCTTCCTGATCGCTGGCTTAACAGAATTGTTAAGTAATTGTTAATTTTAATTGGGGAGAAATCAACTCTAGTCCAAAGACTTGAGCAAAGGTTTCTGCCACTTGAGAACGGACTTGTTCTAAAGTAATCCCAGGAATAAATTGAGCTAAACTACCAACGGGTCGATGGGCAATCCCACAGGGAACAATTGCCTCAAAACCCTGCAAGTCAGGGCAGACATTAAGGGAAAAACCGTGCATCGTAATCCAGCGACTGACTTTGATGCCCACGGCCGCCACCTTGGTTTGATCAATCCAAACTCCCGTTAACCCCGGAATCCTTTCTGCGGGGAGTTCATAGCTGCCTAGAACTTGAATTAATACCTGTTCTAACTGCCTCAAATACCAATGTAAATCAGGGGTGTGGCGTTGTAGATTTAAAATCGGATAGCCGACTAGCTGCCCTGGACAATGGTAGGTTACTTCCCCGCCCCTTTCCACCCGATGCAGTTCCACCGGAGACTTGTCGGGATCGAACTTCAGAAACCGTAAATCAGCCCCCTGTCCCAAGGTATAAACAGGAGGATGTTCCAATAGGATCAATACATCATCAAGATCGGGGTTCAGCTTGCGGTCTTGAACCAAGGATTGCTGCCAATTCCAGGCCGTTGTATAGGGAACCGATCCAAAGTAATAAATTTGACAGGGGACAGCCACAATAACCGTTAAAAAAAGAAGTCAATAGCAGATAGGGTAACAGATTTAATGCTAATATAGTGAGTAGGAATACTTAATTCAACTTCTAGGAGAAAAGGAAAAACGTACAAGAGATCAGAAAAAAAATCAAGTGATTTTCGACTAAACTTAACCCCGGAAAAGTCAAGAATTGTCACAAGAGCAAAAAAAATTGCCATGGGTGAAGTTTGGTATCAGGTTAGTGTTAAGGTGAGAATAAGCCCACATTATGAGCGGGAGGGAGCTTTATGAAGCTTGTTATCCAGGGTAAAAATTTGGAAGTTACGACTGCAATTCACGAATATGTACATCAGAAGATCACAAAAGCTGTCAGTCATTTTGAACAATTGACGACGGAAGTGGATGTACATTTATCTGTTGCTCGGAACCCTCGGATAAATCCAAAACAAACCGCAGAAGTGACAATTTATGCCAACGGAACTGTGATTCGCGCTCAAGAAAGTAGTGAAACTCTTTACGCCAGCATTGATCTAGTCGCCGACAAAATTGCTCGCCAACTGCGGAAGTACAAAGAAAAACGTCAGGATAAGAGTCCCAATCTACTTAAAACCGGTGAAGTTGTTATTGAGCATTCGGTGGTTGGAGATTTGATTGGGGATCGTTCTCCTGAACTACCCCCAGAGGTGATTCGCACAAAATATTTTGCGATGCCTCTAATCACCGTTGATGAAGCTTTAGAACAGCTTCAATTTATTGATCATGATTTTTATATGTTCCGCAATGCGGAGACGGAAGAAATTAATGTGATATACAAGCGTTCTCATCACCGTGGTTACGGCGTGATTCAACCTCGCCACGGAGATGCAGAAAGTAACGGTAAATCTACTCAGGCGAATACTGAGGTTTTGAGTTCATCCAAAGCTGCTCAAGTCTAGGGGTATCGAGGGTTTGGCTCTGTGTCAAACCTCGATTACAACTAACTGTACGGACAAATAATTGAAGATGGGTCTTTGTTGAACGAGTATTCTATTTTATGACGCTTTGGCTCGAAAAAAGACCATCAAAACCGTGCCATATCAGGATGGAACGTTTTAATCTCCACCCCAGGAATGGCGGTGGATTTTTTTTAATTAATGCGTCCCTGGGATGCCGTTGATTGCCCAAAGAACAGAATATGTTGAATATTCCCCGCTATAATTATGATTGTTAATCCTTCTGATTATAAAATTTGCCATGAAGATTATCTCGAAGGCGAAAAAATTAGCCCTATTCGCCATGAATATATTCGGGGAGAAGTCTATGCAATGGTTGGAGGAAGTGATGCCCATGAAACTATTGCAGGAAACTTATTTGCTTTAATTAAAAATAAAGTTCGAGGAACAGGATGTCGAGCTTATATCGGTAATATGAAAGTTCATATTAAAACCGCCGATAGTTATTATTATCCTGATGTTATGGTAACTTGCGACTCCCGCGACCGAAATAATGGTTATTTTAAACAATATCCCAGTTTAATTATTGAGGTATTATCTGCCTCAACCGAAGCATTTAATCGGGGGGATAAATTTGCCGACTATCGACAGATTGAAACCTTACAAGAATATGTGTTAATTAGTCAAAATAAAATTAACGTTGAATGTTTTAGACAAAATCAAGAGGGGCGTTGGGAATTGTTTACCCATCAACAAAATCAACAGATACAATTAGAAAGTATTAATTTTACTTGTCAGGTATCAGAAATTTATGAAGATGTTTTAGACCTCAATCACCCGTCGGGTGCGTAAGCTCCGTGCACGCACCAAACCCATTTTTAAAAGGGTAAATACTCAACCGTATTTATCCAATCTTCAGATTCAGAAGCAAGAGCAATTAATTCTAAATCTTTAACAAAACATTTCTTCAACTGACCATCCATAACTCAGATAGTCCATAGCAATTTGGGCAACACGGACGCGGGGAATTCTTTGTAAACGGGCGGGTTGTCCGTGATTTTTTTCAATATGAGGATAAGTGATTTCAACGGTCATTGTTATTAACAGGCGATAGAATAATCATTATATTAGCATTTGATTTGATAAGTATAATTACACCCAAATTTTCCCGATATTTCTAAAGATTTGATTAATTTCTACCCAATTAACAAAAACTGTGATACCATTTTCAATTAATAAGCTAGGGGTGCCTGCTAGGTTCAGGCTGAGAAAAAACACCCTTGGAACCTGAGTCCGGCTAGTACCGGCGGAGGGAAGCTATTAATACGAGGAAAATCAAAATGCGGACAGAATGGGTCGCCAAACGGCGTGGACAGGGCAATGTTTCCCAAATGCACTACGCCCGCCAAGGCGTGATTACTGAAGAAATGAACTATGTTGCTCAACGGGAAAATTTACCTGTTGAGTTGATTCGGGAAGAAGTGGCACGGGGACGGATGATTATTCCTGCTAATATTAATCATACCAATTTGGAACCGATGGCAATTGGTATTGCTTCTAAATGTAAGGTTAATGCTAATATTGGCGCTTCTCCTAATTCTTCTAACTTAGAAGAAGAAGTAGACAAACTCAATTTAGCTGTTAAATATGGTGCGGATACGGTAATGGATTTATCCACCGGAGGCGGGAATTTAGATACCATTCGTACCGCTATTATTAACGCTTCTCCTGTTCCTATTGGTACAGTTCCAATTTATCAAGCGTTGGAAAGTGTTCACGGCAAAATTGAAAATCTTACCCCCGATGATTTTCTGCATATTATTGAAAAACACGCCCAACAGGGTGTGGATTATATGACGATTCATGCGGGATTATTAATTGAATATTTGCCCTTAGTTAGAAGTCGAATTACTGGAATTGTCTCCCGTGGTGGCGGAATTATTGCCCGTTGGATGCTCCATCATCACAAGCAAAATCCCCTTTATACTCACTTTGATGATATTATTGAAATCTTCAAAAAATACGACGTTTCCTTTAGTTTAGGGGACTCTCTGCGCCCTGGTTGTACCCATGATGCGTCTGATGATGCTCAACTTGCGGAACTGAAAACTCTCGGACAATTAACCCGCCGCGCCTGGGAACATGATGTACAGGTGATGGTAGAAGGCCCTGGTCACGTTCCGATGGATCAAATTGAGTTTAATGTTAAAAAACAGATGGAGGATTGTTCTGAAGCACCCTTCTATGTTTTGGGGCCGTTAGTAACAGATATTGCCCCAGGTTATGATCATATTACCTCAGCAATTGGGGCAGCGATCGCGGGTTGGCACGGAACCGCAATGTTATGTTATGTGACGCCCAAAGAACATCTGGGTTTACCGAATGCCGAAGACGTCAGAAATGGGTTAATTGCCTATAAAATTGCCGCCCATGCCGCCGATATTGCCCGTCATCGGGTGGGAGCCCGTGACCGTGATGATCAGTTATCAGAAGCTCGTTATAACTTTGACTGGAATCGTCAATTTGAGTTATCCTTAGACCCAGAACGGGCGAAGGAATATCACGACGAAACCCTGCCAGCAGATATCTATAAAACGGCTGAATTCTGTTCTATGTGTGGGCCGAAATTCTGTCCGATGCAAACTAAAATGGATGCGGATGCGTTAACAGAATTAGAGAAGTTTTTAGCGAAGGAAAAAGAAGTTGTGACTCAAAGTTAATTAGGGATAAACCGGGTTTATATAAGCCCGGTTTGTTGGTGTATAATATTGGATTTAAGATGCGCTGAAGCGCAACAACCACGAATATTACTGAAATACTATGACTCAAGATAAACAGGAAGCAATTTTTGATGGTTTTTTAGCTATTGTTAAAGCTCCTTATGGGGATTTTTCGGGAATTGGAAAACTTTCTAAAGCACTTAATGATCATTCTACTTTAGAGGAAATTGTCAATTTTCTTCGTCAAAATCCTCAAGGTGAACGTGCATTTAAAGAACGTCCCCTTTTAGGAAATATTGATTTGCAGCAACTTCATGAGTTACCTAAAAATACTTTGGGTTACATTTATTCTGATAGAATGATAAAGAATAATTTAAAACCTGTTCCCGTTGATAAAATAGAAGATCATGACTTCTCTTATTTGGGAGTTCATATTGGTGAAACCCATGATATCTGGCACATTATAACGGGTAGCGATACTGATAAGCCAGGTGAGGTTCAATTACAAGCTTTTTGTGTAGCGCAGTTACATCATGACCGTCTATTTTTATCACTCCTATCTAAAAATTTACTCAAGACTACAATTGAAGAAATAGAGCTTTGTGAATCTATTATGGATGCTTTGGCGAAGGGATGGACTATGGGAAAACGAGCTAAACCCCTGTTTGGAATTCAATGGAATAGTCTCTGGGAAAAACCATTAGAAGATATTCGCCTTTCCTTAGATATTGTGATTTAGTCTTTATCTATTACATTCACAAAATATCAGGCTAACAATAGTTCTTGAATATCGCTATTTTACCCCCAATTAATCCCTTGATAAATTTCACTTAACGGGATTTGAAAATTGATAGAAGATAAACTTAAAATTTCATCAGGAGAATGGTATTCTGTTAATAACCATTTACTTTCAGGTGTTTTAGTAAACTGTTCAACGTAGATTTTATATTGGTCAATTAAAATATATTCTTTAAACTCAGGAATTGACCGATAATAATCAAATTTGTCTCCTTGGTCATAGTTTTTTGTACTTCGGGATAGAACTTCAACAATTATTAAAGGATTAATCACAGTATCGGTTCGGTTTTCTTGAAGAATAGGTTCTCCTGAAATCACCATCACATCAGGATAAGTATAAATCCGATAATGGGGTATCCATAGACGAATATCACTGATAAATATTTTATGATTTTGGTTTCTGAGGGCAAATTTTAAATACGCATAAAAATTACCCGCAATATCGTTATGATTGGGTGTACCGCCTACCATAGAAATAATTTTCCCATCAATATATTCGTTTTTCGTGTCTGCTTTTTCTTCTAATTCCAGATATTCTTCTGGGGTGTAATGGCGTTGTTGAATTTCAGTTAACATGATTTTTTCCCTATAAAGATTGTGCTGAAGCACAACAACTTTGGAGTTGACGACGTAATAATAAGGAATTGGTGACAACAGTAACGGAACTTAATGCCATTAAAGCCCCGGCGGTGGAAGGACTTAATAATATGCCAAATTGAGGGAATAAAAAACCAGCCGCCAGGGGAATTGCTAATATATTATAACCGAACGCCCAGAATAGATTTTGACGAATTTTATTAAAGGTGGCGCGACTTAATTGGATAGAATCAACAATACTAATTAAGGAATTTCGCATTAATACAATATCTGCGGTTTCATTCGCCACATCCGTCCCGGTTTGTAACCCAATTCCAATATCTGCTTGTGCTAAAGCGGGTGCATCGTTAATCCCATCTCCAACCATTGCCACGACTTGACCCAGTTGTTGTAGGCTTTGAATTAGATTAACTTTCCCTTCCGGTCGGACTTCGGCAAAAATATCCTCTGATTTTAAGTTTAACTCAATTGCGATCGCATTGGCAACGGATTGGCGATCGCCAGTTAATAAAATTACCCGTAACCCCAGATTTTGTAACTGGGAAACCGTTGATTTAGCATCGGTTTTCAGGGGGTCACTCATTGCCATTAACCCGACAACTTTACTATCTATTGTAACATAAACTAGGGTTTTTCCTGAAAATTCCGGTAAAGTTTCAGGACAGTTAATTTTGTGTTCAATTAACCCAGCTAAATTGCCGACAAATATGGTCTGATTCTCGATAATAGCCGAAACCCCTAAACCCGGTTCGGTTTGAAAATCCGATGCCATTAATAACGATAAATTCTGGTCTTTCGCTTCTGTTAAAATAGCTTCAGAAATCGGATGATTTGAACCCTGTTCTACCGTTGCCGCTAATTGTACTATTTGTTGTGGAGATAACTCAGAAATAGTAATACAATCTGTTACCCTGGGAGAACCTGTAGTTAAGGTTCCAGTTTTATCAAAAACAACCGTATTCAGTTGATGTACCCGTTCTAAAATATCCCCACCTTTGATTAATAATCCCCTTTCTGCCCCCATTCCCGAACCCACTAAAATAGCAGTGGGTGTGGCTAATCCTAACGCACAGGGACAGGCAATTACTAACACGGCAATTGCTAATTTCAAACTTAATAATAAAGGGGCATTCGTGGCTATTTCTATTCCAGCTAAGGGAATTACATCCGGCCAAATTCGAGTTCCTAACCCATACCAAAATAAAAAGGTTAAACTCGCTAAACTCATGACAAAATAGGTAAAATATCCCGCGACAATATCGGCTAATTTCTGTATCGGGGCTTTACGAGTTTGGGCGGTTTCAACTAATTGTACAATTTGTGCTAAAATAGTATCGGAACCCGTGCGGGTTGCCTCAATTAAAATCACTCCGGTTTGATTAATAGTTCCCGCCGAAATATCATCACCAATTTGTTTTAAAATCGGCATAGATTCCCCCGTTAACATTGATTCATCAACGGTTGTTTTCCCGAACCTAATTTCCCCATCAACGGCTATTTTTTCCCCAGGTAATACCTGTAACCATTCCCCAACTTTAACTTGTTCAGCAGGAATTTCCACACTATTTAAAATTGCATTATCCTGAGATTGAGGTGCGACTAAACGGGCGGTAGTTGGTTGTAAAGCAATTAAAGATTGAAAGGCGGTGGCGGCTCGTTGTCGAGCGTGCTGTTCTAGGGTTTTTCCTAATAAAATAAACCCTAATAACATTACAGGTTCATCAAAGAAACATTCCCAACCCAATTGGGGAAATAATAAGGCGACAAAACTGGTTAAATAAGCGGTGAGAGTTCCCAGTCCCACTAAGGTATTCATATTGGGGGAATTATTAATTAAACTACGCCCACCATCAATAATAATAGAACGGGCGGGAAATAATAAAGCAATGGTAGCGAGTCCCCAATGAAACCAAATATTACTTAATAGATGAATATGGGGAAAGCCAAAATGATGTAAATGTCCAATACTTGATAATAATAATAACAGACCACAGGTAACAATCCGTTGAATTTGTTTTCCCATGTCCTGGCGATGTCTTTCTTGTAGCTCCTTTAATTTTTCCGTAGCTGAAGATGTTAAATTACGGAGTTGGGTGGGAAACCCGGTATTCGTTAAAATTTCAGCCAGACTTTCCGGGTTAATTTGGTTCGCGGCACATTCAACCCTTGCCACTTCCGTCGCCAAATTCACAGAAACAGAAATCACCCCCTGCTGTTGGAGCAGTTGACGTTCCACCGCTTTTACACATCCCGCACACTGCATCCCGGATACATCTAAAATAATCGTTTCGGTTGGGGGTGGGGTTAAGGTTTCATCAGTCAGAGGTTGGGAAGCAAGCTGCATAAAGGTTTTGAGTATTGGTACTTATCAAAGAAAAAATATAATTATTTGTGATAATCCCCCGATTAGATCCCCCTAAATCCCCATTAAAAAGGGGGACTTTGAATTTGATTCCCTCTTAAAAAGCAGGGTCAAGGAAGGGATCTAATCCCCCCCTTTTTAATGGAGTTAGGGGGGATCAAATTCTCTTAACAATCAATTGCGGAGGCTAAGAAAAAAGCTCACCAACAGTCCTCTCAAGATTATAAAGGTTTCTGAGGATTTTCTTAAGACGGTGATTGTAAATTTGGGATAAACTTAACATATAATTGTCCTACTGCTTCAAGTATTAATAACTTTTGTTAAGTTGTGACTCTTTTTTGCTCCATTCGTCAAAATTGATGTACGGACATTTCGAGTCAAACCTTAATCAACAAAGGGATCATCAGTTGTCAGTTGTCGCTGAACAGTCAACCGTCGGTGTATTTCCTCGCCATTCCCCTAGCATAATGGAAACCTTAGAATTCATCATCTATCCAGATGGCCGTGTGCAGGAGAAAGTTACTGGCATTGTTGGGTCTTCCTGTGCGGAAGTAACTGCCGCCCTCGAAGCCGAATTAGGTATCGTACTAACTCAGGAAACCACTTCTGAATATTACGCCCGTACCCAACAACAGTCAGAGACCGCGACAAACCAAGTCGGTTCGAGCCATTGGTAAATTCTGTTTTTGAGTTCACTGAAAATCTCGTTAAAAATAGCTAACTATGTCACACTTTAGCCAAATTAAGACCCAAATTCGGAATCTGACCTCATTAGAAACTGCTTTAAGTGATCTGGGCATTGACTGGAAAGCTGGCCCAAAAGAGGTTCGCGGTTATCAAGGTCAAACCCGTCCCGCCCAAGTAGTCATTGAACAAGACAACGGTTATGACTTAGGTTTTACTTGGAATGGCCAAGAATATGAGTTTGTTGCTGATTTACAATTTTGGCAACAAGCAGTTCCCGTTGATCGGTTTTTAAGCAAAATCACTCAACGCTATGCTTACCACACCGTTGTTAACGAAACCAGCAAACAAGGGTTTCAAGTTTCAGAACAACAAAATCATCAAGATGGTTCCATCCGCTTAGTTTTACAACGCTGGAGTGCCTAATGTCTGATGGGTCTGTATCGCTAACTGATCCCGTATCCGAGCGTTCTGGACTAGAACCAGAATTGGGCGGATTTTTGCGAAATGCACCGGAACGTTCTGGGCTTGAACCGGAACTCGGCGGTGTATTGCGGCAAAAAGGGGTTTATGTGGATGAACTCACCTGTATCGGGTGTAAACACTGTTCCCACGTCGCTCGGAATACTTTTTTTATTCAAGAAGATTATGGTCGAGCGCGGGTATTTAGACAGGATGGCGATACATCCGTGTTAATACAGGAAGCAATTGATACTTGTCCGGTTAATTGTATTAATTGGGTGGATTACACTGAACTAAAACGTTTGGAAGTAGAACGTCAAGATCAGGTAATTCCTGTGGTTGGTTTCCCTGTAGAAGCGGGTTTAGCTAACCGGAAACGTCAGAAACAAAAACGGAAACAAGATAATTCTTTAACCGAATAACTGATTTCTGGCGGGCTGAAAACTGCCATTTTTTTATATTCATTTAATTGGTATTGGGCAAAAGGAGAATATTCTGCTTTTGCCTATTTTAATCTTCCGTTTAATCAGGAAGGTTTAGTATTAAATCCTTTTAAAGTTGTTCAGGATCAATTCCTAATTCTCGGAGTTTAGCGGCTAACTTATCAGCCCGTTGCTGTAACGTTTCTCGTTGTTGTCGTTCTTGAATAACAACTTCTTCAGGCATTAAAACCAATTCTCCTCCTGTTGTAAAAAATCGTAATTTATTATCAAGAATCCCTAAAAATAGGTCTAATTGTTGACTCCATAACCAGCCATTTTCATTGGGTGGAATGGGTTGATATTGACCCTCAACAATATGAAATCCGGCAAATTCTAAAGTCTTTGGGTCAAACCAAAAATAGTCTGGGGTACGAAAAACATCCTGATAGATTTCTTTTTTTTCTCCGCGATCAGTATTAGCCGTTGTTTTGGATAACATTTCAATGATTACATTAGGATATTTGCCATCTTCTTCCCAAACAACCCAACTATTACGGGGTTTTCGTTCAGTTCCCAAAACTACAAAAAAATCTGGCCCGCGAAATTCTTCGGATTTTTTTTGACGTTGACTATAATAAATGGTTAAGTTGCCAATCGCATAAAAATCATCTCGATTTTGCCATAACCATTCTAATGAGTTGAGTAAAAGTAGAATTTGGCGGAGATGGAGTTCGCTTTCCAATGGAGGCTCCTGACTCAATAAATCACTGGGCGGAAATTGCACTTCAGGGAGAAGTGTTGGGGTTTGAATTTGTTCTTCAACAATAGACATTATTGAATGTCCGTTAGGATGACTGTTTTTTTATTATAGTTTATAAAAATAGCAATGGTACTAGCCGCGCCTTCTGGTGCATCACTTATAATAACTATAATCCCATAGCTTTCTAATCAGAACTATGACTCAATTTACTTTAAACTTAGAAACTATTGATTTATCAAAAAATTGTAGGGGCGGGTTCTTCGAGAGCTTTGTCACTTCACCCCAATATTACTAAACCCGACCCACTCCTTCTCGTTAGCTTAATTTGTAATCAAAGGGTATAATCAGGGAACAAGGGAAAAAAAATTCCGTAAATTTACTGATGACACTTGAGAAATATTAATTTATAATATTCTATTGAGGGTATCATTAAGCAGTTTATGTCTGAAGAAGTTTATCACATTTTTATTCCTGACCAGATTGCAAGTCATGGAGGCAACCAAAAAGTCATTCTGCGATCTGGTAAATCCTATGATGTCACAATCCCCGATCAATTGCAAGAAGGATCTAAACTAAGATTAAAAAAATCTGGTTTAGATCAAAATGATGTTCTGTTGATTCTTCATACTTTATATGATAAAAATAATAGTTATCAACAGATAATTAATGATTTAATTAGGAATTGCGACATTAAATATGATAGCAAAGTCAGATGTATACAATCCTATGAAAATATTCGAGAAAATCAATTAAATGATGATCTAGCAGCTATTGATTTATTAGATTTTATAGTTGACAGCGATAAAAAAAATTTAGATTATGAATTCGTTCAACGATATCAATTAGCCAGCGAAAATTATCGTCTAATTTGGATTGAGGAATGTTTAGAAAAATCTTTAGAAGTTTCCCGTCTTTCTGAACACAAAAAACAAGCCTTAAGGGGAATTTATCAATGTGTGAGGGCAGGTGAAGCCATTGGTAAGCTAGATTATCTTAATGATCTTGATTCCATAATTACTAATTCTAATATTCCCGTAACTGTTAAACAGAGATATTTGAATGCCAGCGTAACATCAAAAGCTATTACAACAGAATTATTTATTATTAATTTAATCGAAGATAAAGTTATATCAAAAGTACAAAAAGAAAAATATTTATTTGTTTATATTCAAGTTCGAGATAATCAAAAAATTACCGATTTGCAGCAATTACTGAAACTGGATGAATTAGTTCTTAATTCAAATATTCCTGAAGAATGTAAAGTTATTTATAAGTTAGCCTCAGAGCGAGTATTTGAGCAAAAGAATGAGGAAAACTCAAATAATATTATAGACAGGGTTGCTAAAGTTACTAAATCTGTCAAAAAAGCTGCTCAAATTGTGCCGAATGCTCATGCAGTTTTGGGGCATTTAGGAGTAGAAGCAGGAACAAAAGTTGCCATTGCAGGTTTATCAGGTGGAGCCGCGACTAATGCAACACTAGCGGTTTTAGGAGGAGGTTCTGTTGCCGCCGGGGGTTTAGGAATGTTAGGAGGATTAGTAGTAGTAACGGGGGGAGCCGCATTAATTGGAGCCGCAACTTTAGTTTCCATTGTGTCCGTCTCTCAAATGGATACAGAAGATAAAGTTAATTTAGGAATAGCGGCTGTTGCAGGAACATTAACCAGTGCTGCGACTATTGCAACCGCTTGGGCTGCGGTGGGAGCTTTTGGTGTAGCGGGTACAGGAACAGCCATTGGCACATTATCAGGGGCGGCGGCTTATAGTGCGATTATGTCAGCCTTGGGCGGAGTTAGTTTCATGACAGGAGGGGCGGCTTTAATTGCTGCGGGTGCAGGTTTTGGCATTTACAACTTACTGAAAAATAAAAAAAATAATCCCAAACAGTTAGAAGCAAGACTTTATACTTTATTAGAACATCAAACCCATCATTTAATGACTGTATTTAACTATTATCTATCAGAAAAAACAAACGAATATTTTTTAGCTCCTAATATTCCTTTAGATAAACTTGCTAATGCACTTTATAAGTATGTAAATCTTGAACAAGGAGAAAGAGTATTAGCTTTAGTCGATCAAAGTTTATTCGGTTCAGGAAAAGTTGGTTTAGTATTTACTGAAAATCAATTGATTTGGCAAGAAATATGGCAAGAACCAAAATCATTGAGATATTCTAATTTTCCAGACGTGGGTTGTAGTTTGCCAAATTTCTCTAATGAAAAATTAGATTCTACTTTATACAATTTATTACGAGAATTGAAAGAAATTTATCAGTTCAATAAAATAGAAAATTTAAGTGATGCTGATAAATTGATTCAACAAATTGAGATGCTTAATCAAATCTGTGAATCTTGTATTTCTCTTGAACCCCATATTAAAAATCTTAATCGTATTTTATAATCACAAGGAGATTAAACGATGAATTCAGTTGAAGAACTAGCTAGACTTCAAAAACGCTTTCAAGAAGCAGCAAAAGTTATTGATGATTTATCTCGAATCAAGCAAGAATTAGAGCAATTATCAAAAAGTTATAAAGATAAATTATCTAACAACTCTTTTGAATTATCTCAAACTAAACAAGAAATTGACTCTCTATCAATTAACCATAAAGAATATAAAAAATATTGGCATGAAACTTTTAATGCTATACACAATAAAACTGAAAATATTTTGACTCAAATTAGCCAGATTGAAAATAAAATTCAGTCTGAAATTGATGAAAGCAAAACTGATTTAGACAAACTACAAAAAAGATTAGACGAAACAGAATCTTTTTTAAGTGAATTTAAAAATAATGTTCAGTTCAACAGAAATTTAACCATAGCTTCTTGTTTAATTGGGTGTATTGCTATAGGTTTAAGCCTCTATACTATATTATTTTTACCGAGAAATTCTGCTATTACCGCTTCATCGTCTCCACAAGAGTCTAGTCCTAATTTAGTTTCTCCCTCAACTGAAAACCCATCAATTAAAGTTGATTTTTTCCGAGAAGCTGTTAATAAAGCGACCCGAGCATCAACTTTAGCGCAATCGGCAAAGTCTAAAGATGACTGGAATTTAGTTGTCAATGAATGGCAAAGTGCTATTGATATGATGAGATCAATTTCTCCGTCAAGCTCTAATTATGAAATAGCTCAAAAAAAGGTTATAGAATATCAAAAAAATCTGAATTATGCAACACAACAAGCGGAACAAATGAGTCAATAAAATTAATTTTGAATTATTTAAAGTATAGCGGTCGTAGTGCGAGCGTCCTCGCTCACTAGATAACTCTAAGTGACTTGATAACTTGAGGTGCTAATAGGTGCGTGGGGGAAGCTATACACGCACCCTACAGGCGAGAAAAATTGATCTCAATTGTATTTTGATTTGTGATTAACAGCCTAAATCACTTCATCGGATTATATTCAGCTAATAATTTTTCTAACTTAGCTTGATCAACTTTAGATAATAATTTGTCCGCTTCATAATTATCTCGAACAGTTTTAGCTAAAGTAAAAGAAGACCCCACCGAAAAGGTTAAACCCATACCCATAAATCCTTTCACCCAAATATCAACAGGAAGGTAAGCAATACCGACGGCGGTTGTGGATACAGCTAGAATAAAAGATAGCCAAACTTGAAGAATCCAAGCTGATGTATCTTTTTGTGCCAACATTTGTTTATTGCTCATAATAGTTACTACCTTGGGGCGTTATTGTTAATAATATTGTAGTTTTGAGCCATAAAATCCCTCAGCCACCATGGACAGTTTTAGAAACTGTCTAAGTAAGTGAGCGAGAAAATCAACAAGTATGTAATGAAAAGTCAACTTTGTTGCTCTGAGTGAAATTTCATCCGTTTTTTGGATTGTCGCCAGAACAGAAACCCGGTTTCTTGGCTTCTCAAGTCTCCTCTAACCAAGTTTGAATCGCTGATAACAGATTGGGTTGATGGGGGGGAAAGCCTTTTAACGGTGCTTCTAAGGATTTGTCCGTTAGCCACGCAAGGGTGCAGGGTGTGCATTCTATGGATTTGGGACAGTGGTATTTTTTGACGAGTTGCAGGTAGATGTCGGCGGCGGGTTTCGTGGAATCCTTGGGGTAGTGGTAAGATGGAAAAATCAATTCAAGGTTGTTTTATGTCAAATCCTGAATTATTGGCAAAACTTCAGCAGTTATCCCCTGCTGAGAAGGTTGAAATGATCCAGTTTTTAACGGCTGAATTGACGAAAGAAGAAGGTTTAAAATCCTTAGATAATGACGTGGTTTATCGTCTTTGGTCGCCTTATGATTATGGTGACGCTGCTCAGAAATTAATGAGCTTATTAGAATAAGAAGAAGCGAAAGAAAATGCGAAATGCTAAACAATATAGTTTGAATTAGGTGCGGGTCTTGGGGTTTCGCTTCTTTGTAGAAAATGACGAATATATTTGTCATATTTTTTGTAAAAAATCTTTGTAAGTTAAAATTTCTGTCCTCTCAAAATTCACCAAACTTAATAAATCTCTATCTCCTGTAATTAAAAAATCAGCTTGACTATCTTTAGCTAAAGCTAATAAATAATTATCTTTAGCATCTCTACAAATAGAAATTTCTGAGGTTATTTCTATAGATAAACCAATAATATTCAACAATTCCAGCAATTCTTGGACTTTCGCTACTGGAAAATATTTTTGGAGTTTTGGTCTTTGAGTTACTAGATTAATTTCCTCTAGGAGTTGGTTGCACAAGACAACTTGGAGCGTTTTATTGACGATTAATTGTTTGAGATTAGCTAATTCTTTACCAATCAAGAAACTAATCCAAAGATTCGTGTCTATAATTACTTTAAGAGGCTGGTTTTCTGGCATAAATTTCGCTTCTAACTGCTTCAACTTCTTCGGTAATAGTTTCTAAAGAGAGTTCATCGGTTTTGAATGACTCTAAAAGGGCTGTTAATTGGCTGTTTAATACTTCTTTTTCAAGTTCTTGGCTTAACAGCAATTTTTCTGGATATGGCAGTTGTTTGACCAAGGCTAAAACTTGTTCAAAGTTCAGGGAAAGTTGATAGCTGGCTGGAGTCATTGTTCGTTACGCTTAGGGTTTTCCGATATTTTAGCTCAAATTTGTGGATTGAGGATGGTTTCATGTCTCTAAAATAGTCCTTTGCAGCCAAGTCATAATAGTTTGAATCAGGTGCGGATCTTGGGGTGAGAAAGTGGGAATGGTGGGATGGGGTGAGTGGGTGATAACGCAGATTGTAGCCTCGAAGCGAGTGAGAGAATCGAGAAAAGTTTGGCTAAAACCTTGAGGTTTCGCCTCTTCGTAGAAAATGAGGATGGGGTGTTTTTCCCAGTCTAGGAGTTGCCAGTAGATTTTGAGTTCTGTGAGGGTGCGGGGTGTGCCTTCAGTGGATTTGGGGCAGTGGTGTTTTTTGACGAGTTGCAGGTAGATATCGGCGGCGGGGTTATCGCGGTTATCGAATTTGCTACCGTCGATGCAGAGGAGTTGGAGGGTTTGGTGGAGGTTGGTTTCGGTGAGTTGGGCTTGCAGGATTTGGGGGAGTTGGGCGAGGTTGAGGGTTTGGATGAGGGGGGAGGTTTCGGTTAAACCGTGCCATGCGCGGTAGAAATCGGGGTAGGATCTGAAACCCATTCATAGAAAGGTTTTTATTCAAAAATTCTAAACATTCTTTTTGCTACATATAGTCTGTAGATATAAAAGTAGCATCTGGGTAGACTTTCTGTAAGGAAACACCTAACTATAGAGTTCCACCTAAATTGGATGGTCAAGCAATTTTCGGGGCTTAATGGAGTTGTTGGATCAAATCTCAGAAGGCTAAGGAAAAAACTTGGAATATCCCAAGAAGATTTAGCCGAGAAATGTGGTCTACACAGAACTTACGTTGGTGCTATCGAAAGAAGTGAGCGGAATATTACGTTACAGACCCTAGAAAAGCTTGCAGAAAGTTTAGGTGTTTCCCCACAGGATTTACTAAAAGATTGCTCTGATGTTTAATAAATTTAGAAATTCACAATACTCTATTTACAACCAAGCGAGAAACTACTTTATCCAAAACTACGATCAACTTATTGGAATTGAGAAGTTTATAGCTCTCAAAATTTACGAAATCGTCAATAATAATATCCAACAGATAGCCAATGATTTTAATGAAGCAAGCAATCTTTATCCATTTTGGCAAAATTATCCACCTGAAGAAAGAGGGAGATATCCTATAGGCGATCAGTATCCTTGGATAGAAGTTGGTGAACACAGTATTGGAGACAAATTGCCGAGGCTTTTAGAACCTTATTTTAGTATTCGAGATGTTGGTTTACCTACAGGTGCTGATGTGAGGTTAGTTCTTACGCACCCAGAAATCAATAACCTTACGAATAGTTTTACAGACACTTGTTGGTTATTTCTCGATATCAAATCGGTTGGCCCTAGAGATGACCAAAGCCATGCTGTAATGTCACCAAATCAAATTTCTGGGAGTGGTATATGGGATTCTGTTGATGGGGGTGTTTCTAATACAGTTATCGTTGCAAAAGGTAGAAATAAAAGCCATCTTTTCCATGCCAGTATTCCTCCAATTTATATTCTAAGCGATGGAACTGTGATTCCAGTTATAATAGTTATCCTCAAGCCTGTATATAAAATGTTATCGCTTGAAGAACAGTCAGAAGATGGTGGACAACCACTTGGGAGAATCAGCTTTGCAACAGTTCCAAATGGACTACTCTTACACGAACAACCGAACTATTTAGCTCAATACCCTAATTTGTTCTTCCCCGGAAAAGATGACAAGAACACAAATCCTCAAAAAATGCGTTGTCGAGTTAGTTTTGAAGTTTTAAAATCTATCGCCAATTGGAGATTTCAAGAAATTGTTTTAAAATAATCAAGATTTAGCTCTAGCTGAACAGGTGTTAAGTTTTTCAACCTATCTTCAGCCAACTTTACATAGCAAAATTCTTTTTCTATGCCTATGTATTGCCGATTCATTTTCATGGCAGCAACAGCAGTCGTACCACTACCCATAAATGGATCTATTACTAAGTCACCCTCTGCACTAAACAAGCGAATTATGCGCGTAGCCAACTCCTCTGGAAATTTTGCTTCATGATCGTCATTTGATCTAACGCTATTGATATACCAAACACCCCTTGCTCCCCATTCTTTCCATTCTTGGGTTGAAAGTTTGCTTCTATCAATCACATACTCTCCTGGTTTCCAAAAGATATACAAGTCTTCATATTCACTAACTGCTTTCAATGTATTGCTTGTCCACTGACTATTTGCCCATGCTGGATCTTTTACCCAAACTCGCTTGTCATACAAATAAATCCCTACATCCTGAGCATACTGTTCAAGATAATGTCCCACTAGCTTAACTCTAGTCTGAATCTGATGTTTGCCACCCCGAATATTATTTCCGTTCAATCTTCTGTCAATTGTTTGCTCACTGCAACCCAGCAATTTGGCTAGTTTATAGCGATTATAGTCAGGATATTTCTCACGAGCTTCTAATACCATCTCTTTGGTTACTTTACATTTTTGATTGGAAATGTTGAGAGCTTGTATTTTAGGCATTTCACCATCTTTAAAGCATAAAATATCTGCAATATTGATAACTATAAATCCCCCTGGCTTCAAAACTAAAGCATGATTATTAATAACTTTTCTCAACATTAGTTGCCAAGATTCAAAAGTTTCCTCTTTTTCATATTTCTTTCCAACAAAGTATGGAGGCGACCATAAACTAAGAGCCACGCTATCTGGCTCAATTTCAAGCATTTTATGTTCTGACCTACCATAATAAATTGCATTAGAGTCCAGATATTTCATTAGAGTTTTTATATAAAGTTACACTTCAAATGCTATATAAAGTCATCATTTTTGTCAAGCTCAAGGAAAGAAATGCAATCACAACCGCAAGGGATTCTGAATCAACTCCTTGAGACGGTAATTTTCCGACTGTGCTAACGCCACCTCTAAACTCTCCCCCGTCGTGGCACAGGGCTGACTCATAAATCCTAATTATGAGTAATAAATTTACCAGCAAATATGGATTAAGCCCTTCAGGGCTTACTACGGTAGATATTGGGCAATGCGACGACTCGCACCTGGTTGTCCGAGGCGACGTTTTCCGTTTTCTGCTATTAACTTTAATTGTTCGGAATTAAGCAGCAGCGATCGCAATATTTCAGGAATTTCTGTCGGATTTTCTACTATAATTAATGACTGCCCCAATAGACGCTGTTGATTATTAGCAAAGGTGGGGGTAAATTGTGGCCCTTCGCCCGGAATTGCGATCGCTGGTTTCCCTAAACCGACAAATTGTTCTGTTGCAGTTCCCGCCATGGCGATCGCAATATCCCCTAAAGCTAAACAATCATTAAATGCCTGATTTGTCAAGATCAATCTGGCTTTTTCTTGAGAAAAAATTAATTCTCCATGACCCCAAGAAAAGTTAATATTAGGTAATCTTAAATCCGGGGTTTCTTGCCATCCTAAAGCCTTCAGAGATTGAAAAAAGGGTTGCAGGTCTAAACTAGAGGCGATCGCACCTAAAAACACCAATTCTTGATAGCTAGGGATCGGATTTTCTGTTGATCGGATCGAGCTTTTAATAATTGCATCTACTCCTTGTAAAATTATATCCCAATTTCGATTAACTTCGGGAGAACGAGAACCGGGTAATATTGTAATGAATAGCGATCGCCGCTGTAATTGATCAATATTAGAATTATCAATATTAGGTTCTAAATTATCCATCATGGGATTTCCTAAATCAATCGCCGGAATCCCATATTTTTGTAGGGTTTTAGTTGTTATCGTATCCCTAGGAAATACTCCTAAACACCGAGAATGATTCATTAACCAACGTTCCCAAGGAAAATAAATTGAATCACAATATTTATACCATTTCCACATTCCGATTAAGGGTAATTTTTCCTGTTCATCACGGAGATAATAGTCGGATTTTGCTGTTCCGATAAAAGCATAATTTCCCCCACTTAACCAGGCTAAAAATAAAGGCACAATATCCCCGACGGCGAGAATTATTCCCCCTTGTTTTACCCATTGACGAATTGTTTGATATTGCTGAATAATTAAGGGAAATAACCCCGCTTGTAGATCTCGCCAGAGTTGGTGTTTATCCATATAAATAAAACCCCCAGAAGGTAGGGATTTTACTGATCCCATAATGGGAACGTTGTCTAGTTGAGTGTAAGATTGTCCTAATCCCACTAAGGGTAAGGCGGCGAGTTCCGGGGGATGGGGCTGTTTTTGGAGTTCTCGTAAAATCCTAACGGCGATCGCATCTTCCCCATGACCATTACTCACCGATAGAATTTTGACAGTCATGGTCTAACTTCCTCAATAGGTTGTAATATTTTATCAGTTATCAGTTATCAGTTATCAGTTAAATAAATAAACCCAAGATTTTTACTGATAAAAAAACTGTGATT
Source organism: Planktothrix agardhii NIES-204 (assembly GCA_003609755.1). Taxonomy (NCBI): domain Bacteria; kingdom Bacillati; phylum Cyanobacteriota; class Cyanophyceae; order Oscillatoriales; family Microcoleaceae; genus Planktothrix; species Planktothrix agardhii. Next base: position 3,710,737 of record AP017991.1, on the reverse strand, counting down.
TATTCTTAACTGATCATGCGGATACTTGATGAATCAATTCTGTTTTTTAACCTGATTTAATCTGATTAAATTATATGATTTTACCTGCCCAAAAATTTCCCCCATTGGATTGTTTGATTATTGATTATGATGACCAGGATGTACAAATTCTATCGGAAATTTTAGGTCAGCAAGGGTATCAAATCCGAAGGGCTTTAAATGCAAATGTGGCTTTAGAATATTTACAAATCAAGATTCCTGATATAATTTTTTGGAATTTTTCAGAACTTGAAGATCAAAGATTAAATCTTAACTATTTTTCTCAATATTGTGAAAATAATCAACAAAGTGTTACTATTTTTTTGTTGATTTCATATTCTAATCATAGCTATTCTATTCCCTTAGACTATGGCGGCTATTATGACTATATCAGAAAACCTTTTAATTCTCAAGAAATTATGCTTAGAATTAAAAATATCCAGCATTACCGTCAAAATCAGAAGGTTTTAAGCGAGTCTTTGCTTCAGTTAGAACAAGAAATATCAGCGCGTAAAGCCGCCGAAAGTAAACTTGAGGAAATTAGCCAGAAGTTACAAACAACAACGGATAAATTAAAGTATTTGAGTCGGCTTGACCCCTTAACTCAATTAGCAAATCGTCCTTATTTCGATGAATATTTATTAAGAGAATGGCAACGTTTAGCCAGGGAAAGAATATATTTATCCTTAATTATTACAGATGTGGATAGGTTTCAAGGTTATAATGAAGTTTATGGATATGATCAAGGAGATATCTGTTTACAAAATATTGCTCAAACTATGGGCACCTGTATTAAACGTCCGGCCGATTTAGTTGGGCGTTATAGTGGGGAAAAATTTGCAATTTTGCTTCCCCATACAGATAGGACTGGGGCGATCGAAGTTGCTAAGTTAATTAGAGCTAAAATTAAACAATTGGAAATTTCTCACCCTAAATCGGAGATCAGTCCCTACCTAACTCTGAGTTTGGGGGTAGCAACAGCTATTCCCGCACCGGAATTACCCCCACATCCTTTGATTACCGTTGCCGAAGAAGCTCTACAGGAGGCTAAACAGCAAGGTGGCGATCGCATTGGGGTGGGAGTCCATTGGCGTTAGAAATAGCGTCAATAGGGATCAAGATTTTTTAGTATCGATCTGTTCTGTGTCTCCATCCTCATTTTTCCCGGTGTAACTCAGTGTTGTCCAATGATCGACGGTGGTTTGATTTACCTCGGATTTGGACGGGACTGCGTGGGCAGAAGCCACGGAAAACACGGTAAAACTTGTAGACGCAACAAGTCCTAATAAAACAATAATATTTTTCATGAGATGACCCCTGATGGCTATGAAAATCGATGCTTTGATTGAACAAAATAGGGATATAAAAAGGTAGTAAAAACCCGATCACACCCTGGAGAATTGCACGAGGGATATGGGAAGCGGCTTCGGTCGATGCACATAAGAATTGACCGCTTCTGGATCTGACACTCTGAGTAATGTGTTTTATCTTCGCTCCATTTTGAGGATTTGGGGAGCGGGGAGTCACCCATCAGGGGGGGTATATGTACTATTTTTTGTATATCTAGCAGTCCTAAATAGGTTGTAATATTTTATTGTGGGGGTTTGGTATCCAAACCTGTATGCCATTGGTTCCTCCTGTCCATTTTTAAGTATTTGTTGGTTATAGCAGGTAAATTGGTTGATACAAAATTTAATTAATAGTTTTATTGTTTTTTACGGTTTTAAGTCGTCCGGTCTATTGCAATTTAATAACATTTGTGATTCTGCTTCCGATAGCTCAATCGGTTCCACAGGAATTTGGCTTAACCAGCGTTGAAAAGATCGACCGCCGGGAGCCATAAACCCTTGTAAATGGTCATAGGCGGAACGGCGATAAAACCCACATAGGGGTTCCCAACGGGACTTGGTTTGAGGAATAACGGCTAAAATTGTATCGGGGAGAACGGTTAAACGGGTTTGCCAATGTTGAATCATAGCGGGTTCTAATCGCGGCAAATCACAGGCTAATAACCAAATCCAATCAAAGGGAATTTCTGATAATCCTTGGGATAGGGCGATTAATGGCCCTTGGTTCGGTTCCTTCTCTAATATAACTTCGTAATCCTCGGTTAATAGAGTTTGATACCGTTTCGGCCAAGGTGTAGCAATATATACTTTTTGGCTACAGATAGCCGCCACTTCATAAACTCGCTGAAGCAGGGGTTTTCCTTCATAGAGAACAAAAGCCTTATCCTCACCCATGCGAGAACTTTGACCTCCAGCTAGAATTAAAGCAGCAATAGATAGATCATTCATTTCAAATCCCCGTTGAAAAAGTAATTTTGAATCTCCTGCAATTTAGCCTGAACTTTCCCTTCTGTTATTAAGGATTCAACACTTGATAATCCCGATTCTAAATCTTGACAGACCCCAGAACGCCAGAGATAAAAACCCCCATTCCACAGTGTGGCTTTCATAAATTCACTACTTTGACCCTTTAAAACCGTTTGAATTTGTTCAATTAAAATCGGAGTTGAGGACAGAGTAACTTCCCTACCGTCAAATCCATAATCCCGGGGATGTAATAATAACCGTTCAAAGAAAACATCATCTAAGATAGGATTTTTTGTTAATATTTTTGTAGGATCTTTAACTATTTGGGTTTGTTGACCCGGTTGATGTAGCCCAATAATACAAGTGCGATCGCGGGGTAAATCGCAACTTCCTTCTAACCCTTTAACCGTAATAAAATCCGTTACTCCACGCCAATGAAAAGCTTCTCTAAACATGGTTTCTGTGGGCGGATGTACATACCCACAAACCACTGTTGCTTGTCCTAAATAGGGTTTCCAGATCAATTCCATCGTCGCTAAAGGGGGACGTTTACCAATTTCTCGACGATAGCTAACTAACTTTTCTGCTGCTAAGAAATGTTGGGGAAGATAAACAAATCCCAAACCCAATTCTGCAAAAACCTTTTGTACTTGTGCTAGGGATAATTTAGACCAGTCTAAACCCAACCCCTGCCAAACTTCAATTAAAGGAATTCCCTCCTTGGTGGGCATTCGCTGACCCCCATGTAAAATCACCTGCACCCCGGCGGTAACTAAAATTAAAGCGGTTAAGGGGGCCATTGGAGCTGTGCGAGACCGACCATCATAAGGACAACCCAATACAAACGGCGCGGAAGTCACCGACTGAAGTTGAGGGCCAATTTCTTCATAAGCATCTAACATTCCGGCTAATTCTTCCCCTGTCGGGCGTCGGATGCGATGGGCGATCAAAAATGCACCAATTTGAGCCGGAGTTGCTTCCTCTAATAGTATTAATCTCATGGCTTCGGCCGCTTGAGAACGGGTTAATGCTTCACTGGTATGAGTACCACTGCCCACTTGACGAAGTAAATCCCTAAATCGATCACTCATGTTGATAAAGTTTTAAATTGTAAGATTATCCACTATAGCAATCTACGCTAAGGTTATTTTAACAGAGGCATTTGAGGATTTAAAGCATGAATTGAGCCATTACTTTGATTAGGAATACAGTCATGAACTAATTGCCAAAAATAGGCGATCGGAGGAATTTGCATTCGATCGGGTGTGGTCACAATTACCACTTCACGAGTCCAATTTGTATTTACATCCTCAGCCATTAACTCAGAAGAAGCCGAAGATTTGGAAGGGGAAGCTAATTCTCTAACCGCCAAAGTCGGATCGGTTTTGGCTTCTACTAGGGCAGAATATGGTAATAATGCAATCAGTTCCCCCTGACGAATGACTCCACGAAACCCATCTAATGTATTTAACTCTAAAACGGCATTTAATTTGGCTCCGGCCTTAGTAAAGTTTTCTTGAACTAAACGCTGCATTCCATAACCATCTTTAAAAACAACTTGCGGATAACGAATTAATTCATCCCAAGGAATTTGAGAATATTGGGCTAAGGGATGATTGCTTGCCATTAATACTTGAATAGATTCTTGATACAGAACATCAACTAAAAGTTCTCCACTGACGGTAAAAGAACGATTATTCATAATAATAGCAATATCTACTAATCCATCTTTAAGCACTTTTAAAGCCCGATCACTTCCTAAAGAAGTTACCCTTAATTGAACCTCTGGATAAGCATAACAAAACTTCTGTAAAACCGGAGGTAAATAGGAGGAACAAACCGAATGAATTACCGCCACACAAAGTTCCGGCTGTTTTCCCATCAACAGAGATGCTAGTTCTTCTTTAGCACTATCCCAGGCTTGGCAAATTTTGCGAGCATAGGGCCAAAAGCGTTCACCCCCAATTGTTAATTTAACTTGAGTCGTGCGGTGAAACAAGGGTAAACCGAGTTCTTCTTCTAGTCCTTGTATCTGTCTACTAATTGTTGATTGAGTTAGACCCGATTTCCGTGCTGCTTGTTGAAAACTTCCAGTCTCAGCAACGGACAGAAAAGATTGCAGTTGCTCTAAACGCATAAATACAATTATCAATCATCAGTTATCAGTAATCGGTGTAGAGACGTGCCCGAGCGCAGCGATGCCGTAGGCTATTGGCGCATCTGTACCAGTCATCCGTTATCAGTAAACAGTAAATAGTAAACAGTAAATAGTTATTGGTAAACATTTATCGGTAATCAGTAGAGACATATAGCAGGTGTCTACTGATTACTGATTTCCGATAAAGCGATTAGAATTGCTTGTTTAATATCAGAACTAATATCTTTTTGATGGGATAAATTTTGTAAATATTGATAGGTTTGTTCGGGCTCAATTTGTTTTAAGGCTGAAATACAATGGAATCGTACTGAGGGATTCGGATCAATCAAAAGCTTAATTAAGGGATTAATTGCCTCGATTAATCCTAGTTTTCCCAATTCTAATGCAATCAATTGTTTTGTTTTAGGATCGGAAATTGCCGGATGATTACTATTAATAAAATTGACCAGAATTTGATGGGCTTGTTTTCTCAATTCCAAGGTTTCAAATCTTCCTATACACGGAATAATTTCTCTAACTAGGGTAATTTTTTCTATTGTTTCTGGATTTGAATTTAGATTGAATTGAGGATCAAAAGTCAAGAGAATTTCCTGTAAATAATCTAAACTTTTAGCAGTTTCGATCCATCCCAAGGAACGCACCCCATCTATTTTTAAGGAAATGGGGACACTTTGAGATTGTACTTGTTCAAAGAGAGCAGTAGCAGCTTCATCGGTTTTTAAACGGGCTAAGGCGAGTTGAGTTTGTTGACAAACTTCCGGTCGAATATCCCATAATAAGGGTTTAAGTTTTTCGACTAAATTGATATTTTCTAATAAATTTAATCTTACTCCTAATCCAATTACCGCTTGTTTTCTGACATCAGCAACGGGATCATTTAAAGCCTCTAATAAAATCGGAATCACCCTCGGATCATGAAAACTACCTAATGCTTCAATGGCGATCGCTCTAATTTTAGAATTTGGATCATTAACAACAGTTAACAAGGGGGGAATGGTTTCAGAATGGCGAATTTGAGCTAGGGCTTGGGTTGCTAATAATTTAGAATCGGGTTTTTCTAATAATTGAATTAAAGGTGCGATCGCTGAATTTCCTAGATTTGATAAAGTAATAATCGTTATTTCTTGTAGGGATATTTCTGCTTCTGTTGGTTCAGATTTAGAATTTTTGAGCAGATTAATTAAAGGTTCAATAATGATTTCCGATTTAAAATTACCCAAAGTTCTAGCTACAAACCAACGCATTTCTATATCAGCCGTTTCATCTTTTAAAATATTAAGCAATGGCTCTAAGACAGGGGTTCCTAAACTGGGTAAAATCTTGCTCACTTCCCATCGTTGTTGAAAATCTCCCTGTTCTAACTCAGTTAAAATATTATTGAGTAATGCTTCCAGTTCCTGTTGTGAAAAATCAATCTCTGAATTTTCCATAATTTTTTTCAAAAGATTTGGATATCCCATTTACCCAATAATTTGAGTTTACCCCCCGTGTACGGGGAGCCTAGGGGGGATGTTTTTATCGGTTAAGGTAATTTGTCTTTTAGTTGGGTGTAGTTTCCAGCTTGATTGTTTGTATTCAACAGAATAGTAATCTTTCTGGAATCCGGTGGATTTCCTCTGTTGATTTCTCAACCTCCTGATATACTAACATGAAGATTCTCTACGATCTTACAACAACCTCGCACAAAGCCCACGCACTTCAGTCGTGGGATGTAGTGCGACCCCCTTTAGGGGGTGTGAGGGTTTTAATGTAATCCCTAAGAACTTCAGCCATTGATAATCCTTCTGATTCAGCCCGCAAACAGTAAACATAAAATAGGCTATTCGGGGGTTAATGCTTGTGTAAATAACTGTTCATACTGGTCTAACGCCTGTTCAATACCATAATATTCCTCAGCATATTTTCGTCCAGATTTACCCAAGGCTTCTAATTGTGCTGGATTTTTGTGAAGATCAGTAATCGCCTGGGCTAAACTCTCCGCATCTTCAGGAAGTACCACAATTCCCCCGCCACTTTTAAGAATCACCTCTTTTGCGGTTCCCGTATCAGGAACAGAGCCAATAATAGCACAACCACTGGCTAATAAAACCGGAATTTTTGAGGGTAGATTAAAAACCGTTACTCGTCTTTTTTGCACCACTAATCCCACATCCGCAGCCGCCAACATATCGGGCAATTTTTCCCTTGGTTCAAGGGGAATTAATAAAACATTTTCCGTTTTATATTCTTGACAGATCTTTTCTAACTGTTGTAAAGCCTCCTGTTCCCCAGCAATGACAAAAGAGATTTCAGGAATAGACCCTAATAACTTTGCTGCTTTAATCACCGTTTCTAAACCTTGAGTTAAAGCAATATTTCCAGAATAAAGAACGACAAACTTATCTTCAAGTTGATACTTAATCCTAAAGGAATTATTCGTTTTTGATAAAGGTTTAATAAAATTAGTATCTACCCAATTCGGAATATAAGCAATTTTATTGTTGGGGATGCCGACTTCCACTAATTTATCAACAAAACCATCCGCAATTACACTAATCTGATTTACTTTTTCATAAGTAAACTTTTCCACAAATTTAGCAGTTTTAATCACAATACCATCGGGATTAACCAACTTCACCCGCAAGGCAGCTTCCGAAACAATATCCTGAATATTCAAGATCACCGGACAACGGCGCACCCAGGCATAAATACCCACCGGAACACTCACCAATAAAGGAGGAACCGTAGCAAAAATAATATCAGGTCGCCAACCGTTAAACGCCTGAACTATGCTTGTCACCATAAAACTACTATCAAGTAGCAGACGATCTAATAATCCGGGTTTCGGGCCACGCACCCAAATATAGCTGCGCTGAATTATCACCCCATTTCGTTCTTCCGTCAGATATAACTTATTTCGGTATCCCTGATAAATCCGGCGTTCTGGGTAATTGGGCATTCCCGTAACTACCCGAACTTCATGGCCGCGCCTGACCAGACCCTCTGCGAGTTCTGTCATCAGAGGAGCAATACCAATCGGTTCAGGATAATAGTTATAGGAGTAAATCAGTATCCGCATACGCTTTAAATCAGTTATCAGTTATCAGTTATCAGTGATCAATTATCGCTAATTTAGGCGAATTACACTGATTTCGCCAAGTAGTTTTGTTGCTTTCTCAACCGTGTAATCTTTGTATAGCAGTCGCCAGACCTATTAGGACAAAGAGTGATGCAGCAAAGCTAGACGGTGAAGTCTTTTCCTCCGGTGTTCCCTCCCCCCCTAGCCCCCCGTGCACGGGGGGTTTGGGGGACTGTTCCGGTGTTCCCTGCTATAATCCTTTAAATCCGTGATTAAGTTTTGGGTTTGAGTACCAATAGCATTTCTACCTCAACCTGCGAAGGATCGGGAAAGCTGGCACTAATTCCCACACCTCGAATTGAATTTAGTATAGTCATTCTATTGGGTTGAAGGGCGATCGCCGGAGATGCTAATAGATATCCCATCGCCCAAGAAGTAATTTTTTCAATATCCAAATAGACATAACTATGGTGAGAACTGGGTAGAGATTTGCTAATTTCTTGAAATCGTTGGCTGTGATTCAGGGGATTGGTGGGATTCTGAGTCATGGCTTCCACCACTGGCCCCCCAAAGGCAACAAAAATCACATTAGGACTTAACCAGCCATGTCCGAATAGTGTTCCCTGTTTTGGGTCATTCCATTCTGTCACCTCAATTCCAGATAAACTCCGTTGTTCAATATTAATCGGAGGATTGCCCCCGGCAACCAGAGTATTGAGTTTATTTAACATTATTTCTGCGGCGGGGCGATCGCTAGTTTCAATTAACAAAACTCCCCCCAATCCCAAGGACGCTAATACTCCTTTTTCAGAAGCGATCGCAGCCAAGGCAAACTCCCCATCCATCCAGCCAAACACCTCCCTATCCGCATCTAAATTAATTGCTTGCAGTCCCAAACGAATTTGACTAATTATCTTATTCAAATCCCGGTTATTTTCCCCCAAAGTTAAAAACTGTAACCAAATTTGATGCAGATCATGACTATTTACCAGAGCCAGGGTGTCACTGGGGAAACGATCGATCATTTTCCCAAATTCCGGTGGTTGTTGGGATACCTTGCCATTGGGACGTAACTGAGCCATCGCTTTTAAGCGCATCCCATCCCCTTCTACCCCAACTCCAATTACCATAGATTGAATGGGTTTCAGGGAAGATATAGATTGACCGGATAAACTCAAAACTTCTGGCCAAGTGCTACTTAAATCCTGCGTTAACCGATCATAATCGGTAATAAACACCGTCACTAAAGGATTAGCAAGATTTGCACTTTGAAAAAACAGGTCAGATTTTCCCGATAAACTGACCAAGGAAGGAGAACCCATGAAGGTATTGATCGCCCGTTTCACGGTTTCAGGATTAGCCGCAATTACCACCTGATTATTGATCACCGCCACGTTATATTGTTTTCCCGTTTTTTCGGTATAACTCGATAGAGTCACCCCTCGATATTGACTCTGTTGAGATTTAACCTCCGATGAAGCCTTTAATTTTTGGGCAAATTGCCAAGATTTCCATTTATTTTTAATTCCCACAACCATTAATAACTGGGCATCTGTTGCGGATTTAATTCCATCAGTAGGAAGTAAAGCCACCATCACCCCACCGATCCAAGGTTGAATATCCTGATTAAAATTAATCGTCGCCCCAGCTAAACTCTGTTGTTGAAAAATTTTTATTCCCCGACTGACTAATGCTTGAGCTTCCGGTGTGCCAAAATTTTGTAATTCTGATAAAACTTGAGGTGTTGCCGACACATAAGTTGCCATAATTGCTTCATCAGGCACAAGTTTGCCACTTTCTAGGGGACTATAGGCTTTGTACCTCTGAGTTGTTAAGTAAAAGGCGGCGGCGACACTCCCACATACAGTTAGGGCTGCCACGGCCAAAAGCAGCTTAGATTTTTTTCGGATCAGCATGATGATTTTTAAGCGGGGTGATCACCCAGGGTTTCAGACAATTCCCTCTATGTTAGCTTGTTACCCTATCGGGGGAATGGCTAAAGATTTGTTAAACTCTAAAGACAAAGGTGCGAGTATTCAGCCATTAATAATGAAAGTAGCAGTTACAGGAGCAACAGGTTTTGTCGGCAGTCGTTTAGTCGAACGACTCCAACAGCAAGGACATTCGGTATTAGTTCTCACCCGGCATCCAGAGCGGGCAAAACGGGTATTTTCCAGTTATGTCTATTCCCAGTTAGAAATTATTGGTTACACTCCCACCATATCCGGTACTTGGCAACAGGTGATTTCGGGATGTGATGGGGTGGTGAATTTAGCCGGGGCGGGAATTGCCGATGAAAGATGGACACCGCAACGCAAACAGGAAATTTTAGAAAGTCGGGCTACGGCTACCCAAAAATTAGTCGAAGCGATCGCACAAGCTAATTCTAAACCTAGTGTCCTGGTTAGTGCTTCGGCGATTGGCTATTACGGAACCAGCGAAACCGCCCTATTTGATGAACATAGTCCCTCTGGACAGGATTTTTTAGCCAATGTCTGTCTAGCTTGGGAAACCTCAGCCCAACAGGTTAAGGAAACCGGAACTCGTTTAGTAATTTTAAGATTGGGGATTGTTTTAGCCATGGGGGGAGCTTTGGGAAAAATGCTAACTCCCTTTAGAATGTTTGCCGGGGGGCCATTAGGTTCGGGAGAACAGTGGTTTTCTTGGATTCATCGAGAGGATTTAGTTAATTTAATCCTATTAAGTTTAACCAATTCTCAAATCGAAGGGGTACTAAATGCCACGGCTCCCAACCCCGTTAGAATGGGGCAATTGTGTCATGCTTTAGGGGAAGTTCTCAATCGTCCGTCTTGGCTTCCGGTTCCTGATTTTGCCCTGGAAATATTATTAGGAGATGCCGCCCAAGTCATTCTCGAAGGTCAACAAGTCCTACCTAAACGTACCCTATCCTACAATTTTAATTATCAATATCCGACGGTTAAACCTGCCCTAGAAGATATTTTATCTTCTTCATAAATTGGGTATTTTTTAAACACGGATTTAAGAGAATTTCACGAATTTTAATCTGTGTTAATCTGCGTAGTCCTCTTAAATCCGTAATAGGTAAGTACCTAAACAAAATTAATTACACATCCTCTACCCTCTACCCTGTTCCCTCCCCCCCCTAGCCCCCCGTGCACGGGGGGTTTGGGGGGGCTGTTCCCTCTCTCAACTAGGTAATTTATTTTGTGCAACTACTTAATGGGTTCGGATGACATGATGAATTAACTCCCTAACAAATTCGAGGTAACTGTTCTCCACTCAACATATCAATAATCCGTTTTGCTCCTATTCTACTTTGCATAGTAACCAAAGGATTTGAAGTTTGTTTCACAAAACCAATTAAACTAGATTCGGGTATTTTTGCCTGTAAAATTGATAAGGTTTTTTCAATATCCTTCTCGGGAACAAACACCGCAAACCGTCCTTCATTAGCAACATAAACGGGATCAAATCCCAATATTTCACACGCACCTCTAACTTCTTCTAATACCTTAATAGCCGTTTCTTGAATTTCAATTTCAACTTTAGCAGCAGTAGCAATTTCATTTAACGTACTCGCTAAACCGCCCCGGGTTAAATCGCGTAAACAGTGAATTTCTATTCCCGCCTCTAATAACTCTAAAACCACATCCGCCACAGGCGCGGAATCACTTTCTATAGTCGTTTCAAATTCTAATCCTTCTCGCACCGCCATAATAGCAATCCCATGTCGCCCCAAATCCCCATTAATAATAACAGCATCCCCAGCTTTAACAGATAGGGAATTAATAGTTAAATTATGTTTAATAATTCCGATACCCGATGTATTAATAAAAATCCCATCTCCCTTACCCTTATCAACAACCTTAGTATCTCCCGTGACAATTTTAACCTGAGCTTTTTCGGCAGCTATTTTCATGGATATAATAATTTCCCATAAGGTTTGAATTGGTAAACCTTCTTCTAAAATAAAACCTACACTTAAATATAAAGGACGAGCTCCCGCCATTGCCAAATCATTAACGGTTCCATAAATTGCCATTGAACCAATATCTCCCCCTGGAAAAAATAGGGGATTCACCACATAGGAATCCGTTGTAAATGCTATTTTATTTTCGTTTAATTGTAGAGTAGCTGCATCATGTTCCACTTGATTAGAACTCCCAAAAGTAGGTAAAAACATTTTGTCAATTAATTGACGCATGAGTTTACCTCCACCCCCATGAGCGAGTAAAATATGAGGGTATTGTTGAATCGGAATCGGACAAGTTAAACTAAAATCTGGATTAGAGGTCATAGAGAGGTTATTGATAGAATTACTATCAATTCTATAATGAAATTTACGGAACTTCAAAAAATCATGAAAAGTTATTATAATTTCTCGCAAAACTTAACCACTGGTACAACATTTATTACCGTCGGTGGAGCGACTGGGGCAGGAATTTATAGCACAATTGGCGGCGTTGGACTGGTGGGAAGTTTTGGGGGAATTGGGTTAGGAATAATGCCATTAATGGGTGTGGGGGCGGTGGCGGGGGCTGCAACTTATGGGGCATTTAGAGCACTTAATCAAGGGGATGCTATTGCTTGGGGTGCAGTAGGATTAGGGGCAATTTCCGGGGTAGGAATTTCTTCAGTTGTGGGAGGAATGGGGTTAGGTTTTGCGGGAACAGGCGTCGGAATTGGTATGGGAACATTAGGGGTTTTTGGCGGAATTGTTGGCTTAGGATTATATGGAATTGCCCAATTAATTGATGCTGGCGGAAGCCCAGAAACAGCATTTCAAGCCTTTGACCGGATGGAAGAACGGATTTTAGATCAGGAATTTTATACCGCCGCGTTATTAGAAGTATTGGAACTTATTCCTGAATTTCAAGAAGAAAAATTAAACCAAAAATTCAATGATTTAGAATTAGACGAGGAATTAAAAAATCTTAAACAAAATATTCAAGATCCCCAGAAATCATCTGCTCAAAAAAATACAGAAAAACCTAATATTGAAAATCACAATCTTGTTATTCGTCCCCATTCACCAGATTTATTATGGACAGAAACACAACGTTTAGCCGGACATCAAGATTCAATTCATGCGGTGGCTTTTAGTCCTGATGGTCAAACTTTGATCAGTGCTAGTGATGATCGCAATATTCATATTTGGGATGTTAATACAATTAAGAAAAAATATACTTGGTTTATGCCCTATGAGATGTATTCCGTTGCCATTAGTCCTAATTCAGAAATCGTTGCCACGGGGAGTGTTAATGGTCGAATTACCCTCTGGAATTTTCAGACTCGACAACTGAATCGAACTTTATTGGATCTGAATTTTCCTGAAAAAAATATGGGAATTATTACGTCCCTTGTATTTAGTCCCGACAATCAAATTTTAATTAGTGGAAGTAGCGATAAAACCGTTAGACTTTGGTATTTTAAAACCGGACAATCTAAACGAATTTTAAACGGACATACTGATGGAGTTTGGTCTGTAGCTATCTGTTCTAAAGGTCAATTTGTAGCCAGTGGTAGTGCTGATCAAACTATTAGAATTTGGAATATCCAAACCCATAAAAATCCTATTATTTTAACCGGACATTCTAACTTGGTGACTTCGATTTTATTCACTCCTAATGATCAAATTTTAATCAGTGCGAGTACAGACAATACAATTAAAGTCTGGGATTGGAAAAATCAGCAATTAATTCGGACATTAACCGGACATTCCGCCGCTATTTTTTCTATAGCTTTGAGTCCCAATAGCAAAATTTTGGCGAGTGGAAGTGTCGATCAAACGGTTAAATTATGGAATTGGAAAACAGGAGAATTATTGCAAACGCTCTCCGGTTTTTCTCCCGTTGCCTTTAGTGCCGATGGTCAAAGATTGGTTAGTGGAAGCAAAAAGGGTATTTTACAACTGTGGTATCAACAATTGAGTTTACCGGAATTAATTGCATCTGAATGTTATCAAAATTGGTGGCAAGTATTAGGAGTACATCCCCAGGCAACACCTAATCAAGTCAAACAAGCCTATTATCAATTAGCAAAATTGTATCATCCTGATCATAACATTAAATCAGAAGCGATCGCAGTCATGCAAAGAATTAATCACGCCTATGAGACTTTTTTAAATGAATGGAATCAACGGGTGCGATCGCAATCTGTAAAACCCTAATGAGTTAGCATTTGCCCAAAATGTGACTGATCGTCCGTAGACTGATCGTCTATGAAAGGGGATCATAATTTCATGGAACAGTCTAAAACACAAGTTTTAAAGGCTTTAGGAATTTTGATTAGACAATATCGAATGTCTATCAGAATTTCTCAAGAGGAGTTAGGGTTACGTTCTCACCTAGATCGAACCTATATATCTGGACTAGAAAGGGGCGTAAGAAACCCTTCTTTGACGGTTCTAGTTTCTCTTGCTAGTGGTTTGAATATTACTGTTTCAGAACTGCTTGAGAACTTAGAAACAGAGATGAGGAATGTGGAGTGAACCAAGAATTAGCAGAAAGTTTAAAATCCAAACTGAAATTAGGCTCATCACAGTATAAAGTTTTCGATTTATTAATGGAACGTTGGGGTAAAAGTGAACCGAATCATAATGTTAATATGAGTGAAACTGAAATAAGGAATAAATTCCAACTTCTCAAAAAAGATAGTTCTGGAAATCATAATCTTTTAAAGTCGAGAAGTTGCGAGAAATGTATTGAAACAGGAAACCGAGGAAAACCATTAGGACTCGAATTTTGGTATTTTGGGAATGATAAATGGCTGGATAATATTCCTCAATCGGGTTCGGAAGCCGAGAAAGGATGTGTCGGTCAGAAATTACTCGATTAAGATAAGGGTGAATATGAGTTCCACCGTGATTTTCTTTAATCGTCATACTAGGTTTACCTGAATATTGACGTTTGAACGCATCAACATAAGTTTCATAGAGAGAACCGCCGGGGGGAACTTGTGCAATTCGCTGCATATATTCAGGAGAATGGCGAGTCCATTCATGATTAATTTCAGGAATAGGTGTATACTCAGGAAGATCACAAATAGCGGATTCAATCGGTTGATATTGTTCGGGTAAAAGTTGAGGTTTAGGATAAGGGTTTTGGAGTCCAAATCGATTGGCAATAAATATCGCTCTCGGTCGAATTTGAGGGACTCCATAGGCAGCAGATTCAAGAATAACAACTGAAATATTTGAGTAACCTATGGCTTGAAATTGTTCAAATACTTCTTGTTTAATTTTTCCATTTTTCAGGGTTAGAATACCCGGTACATTTTCCATCACAACGTACCAAGGCAGAATTTCGGAAACAACACGAATAAACTGTTTAAATAAGTTATTTCTGGGATCATCGGGGTTTCGTTTTCCAGCAACAGAAAATCCTTGACAGGGAGGGCCACCCACAACAAGATGAATCGGGGGGAAATGCAATTTTTCCAAAGATTTTATTGCATTGAATTCATGAATATCACCACAAAAATGATTACAACTTGGAAAATTCTTTTGATGAGTGGCTGAAGCAATAGAATTAATTTCAATACTAGCTACAGGATTAAATTTTGCTTGAACTAAACCTTGAGTAAATCCCCCTGCACCACAAAAAAGATCGATAAAGTTATAGTTAAATGAGGATACAGGCTGATTGTCAATATCAATAAAAACTTGATAGGGATCACGTTGAGTTGTTAATAGTTGCTGTTGAAGTTTTTCATAGCGACCTAATTTTGCTGTTTTTTGTTTTTTAGCATTAGATTCTGTTTGTGTAGGGGTAAATAAAGATAACTGTAAATCCATTTCAACCAGCCTATTATTAATTAGCAAAACAATATCATCCTGATCATAACATTAAATCAGAAGCGATCGCTGTTATGCAAAGAATTAATCACGCCTATGAGACTTTTTTAAATCAATGGAGTCAAAGGGTGCGATCGCAATCTGTAAAACCCTAATGAGTTAGCATTTCCCCAAAATGTGATTGATCGTCATTACTAGGAATTAGACCTGGTATTGACATAGATTAGGTATTTTATACTATCAAATCCCGTTAATTTTAATCAATATTAAGCCTTTTCTAAAGGCGCCATTGTTAACCCTTCTCGACTTAATTGTTGATGATATAATTCCGCTTGTTCTTGGGGGCCAACCCATACCGTCGCTTGACCTTCATAATGGACTTGATTTGTTAATTCCCAGGCGCTATCGGCGGTCATCCCAGGAATATATTTCATCAAACAATTAGAAACGTGTTCAAAGGTATTAAAATCATCGTTCAAGACAATGACTTTATAATTAGGATAGGTTTGATTAACAGTTTGACGAGAGCGAGTTGGTGCAATAGTGGGTGAACTTGCCATCCCTCTAATAGATGCTAAAATTCCTGTGTTCATATCAATAACCCCAATTTCAAACACAATACAAATTAAACAATAATTTTTTATCCTCTCAACCCAAACCTGAATGATTGAGGTTTTTGGAAGTGATTTAGAATCATTATACCTTAAAATGAGTATTGTGGTTGTCAATTGGTTAGAAATGATTTTAAGGACTGGTGATGATCCAGATGCAGTTGCTAATTGAGAAAATGATACAATGACTTATTATATTGCTACTGTTCATAAAGATACTGACAGTGATTATGGAGTGCAGTTTTATGATTTTCCGGGTTGTATTACTGCGGAAGAAACTATAGAAGCCACACAAATTATAGCTCAAGAAGCCTTAATAGGTCATATTAATTTAATGGTTGCTGATGGAGATGAAATTCCAGTTCCCAGTTCCCTAGAAACAATTTTAAGCGATAGTGATCATCAAGATGCGATCGCATTTTTAGTGATTCATATTCCTGATAAAACTTTCAATAGAATTAACACTTAGACTAACAAACAACAACAACCCTTAAAGTTTGCCAAAAGCTCCCCAAATTAAACCGGAAATCATCCCCCAAATACTGCCAATTCCAGCCGATACAATAATTGAACCAATTAATAAAGAAGTTGTGCCTGTTGTTGCAGAAGTATCTAAAAAATTAGCAAAACTTGTTGCGGCTAAAACTCCTAAACCTGCTCCAGAAATTGCCCCTAAAAAATTACCCCAAATTGCCCCAATAAAAGCTCCCCTTCGTCCATATAAATTTAGGGATAAAGGCAAACTGGGAGCGCCTCCAACAGTTCCAAATAACCCTCCGGCCAAACTTCCACCAATAGTTCCCACACCCGCCGCCACAATCGCCGTTGCCATTATTCTTAGGGCAATTTCCGAAGAATTTGAGGTAGAATTAATATTAGAATTAGTCTGTTCAAATTGTTGCCAACCTACGGCTAAAATCCCTAAACAAATTCCCCCTAAAGTTCCTAAATATGACCCCCAAACTCCCCCAACAAATGCCCCACGTCTTCCCCACAACCGTCCAATATGAGGTAAGGATAAAGGAGGTTTAAATAAATGCCAAACCGCACCCCAAACCATGCCCATTAAAGCCCCCCACATTAAGGTTTGACCAATTAGGGGTTCGGTGTTCCATACTCCTAAAATTAATCCGGCAATTACCGCCGCCACAAAAATCCCTGACCAGCCCCCCACAATTAACGCCAATACTCGGTTTAATCCCCCCGGTGGAGGGAGATACACACTAATTACTATCCCTATAAATGCCCCCCACATTGCCCCCACCATTAACCCGCCAATAATTGCTTCTTTTCCTTGCACAAAAGCAACAATTAGGGCAATAATTGCTGATAAAACTGACGTTCCCCACAACCCGCCTAAGACAACTCCTTCAAATATATTACCTAATAAATTTTGGAGATAAAAATTAGGAGCTTGGGGCAAAACCAAGGTTTTTTTAGCTGTAGGTTGAGCAAAAATAGAACGGTTTGGCGGAGTGAATAAAGGACGATTATTAACCGGAATAGGTTTATTATTTAAAACTCGTTTACGTTTGCGTTTTAGGGGTTGTAAATTCTGTTTTTGTTTGACGGCTAGACGGGAAGGAAAGGGGTCGCGCCCACCTAATTTTTCTGTGCGATCACACCAAGGACAATGGCTTAAATGATTACCATAACGATGTTCTGATTGTTGATTACAGGTAATTAAATTCGCTTCGGCTTCTTTTAATACTATTAACCAAGTTTTCGCATCGGGTCTAGCTTGAGGATTATTATATGCAGTTTCAAAACATTGAATAAATAATTGTTGCAATTTTGGATACAAGATTTCAAAAGGAGGAGCATAGGGCATGGGTTGATAGGGAACCTGTTTTGTGCCATAGACAAAATGACCCGCCCGCACCCTAGACTCAATGGCTGGAGGGTCGCCACTGCCCTGATAGACCCCGGAAAAGGGGTGAGTCCCCTCCATCAATAACAGAAATATTAATACCGCCAGTCCAAACCGATCCTGTTCTGGGGTACGGTTTAATTCCCGAAAGGCTTGTCCCTGGAGTTCTGGGGGGGTAAATTCGGCTTTTCCCACGGGACAGCGATAAATTAACCCGGTATCGGGATCTCTAACTTGAAAGGAGTCGGTATCCACCAGAGTAACTAAGGCGGTATCACTAACTAAAATATTAGATTCATTGACGTCACCAATAATATATCCACTACTATGTAAATCGGCAACGGAAGCGACTAAATTACGCGCGGTACGATGGAGATATAAATAGTTAAATAAAGGCTTTTGTTCCCGGCGACTTTTAGGGGTATAAAAAATATGAATTGGGGTAGCTTTATGCACCCGGGGCATTAAATAACCGACAATTTGGCGCTTATTGTCGGCGGTATGGAGCAGGTCAACGGGCCAAGCGATCGCCGTCATCTCCGGGGAAACCATCGCCGTTGCCGGGGGATAGTTATACATAACCGTGAGTTTTTCGGCGTCTTCCTCGTTGGGTTTATGGTAGATTTTGGCAACTAAATTCGGATCTTCTAATATGCCATAGATGCGCCCTTCCCCCCCACTCCCTAGAGGGGTGTGGGTATCGAGAGTGATGGTTTGTCCGTTGAATTGGCGTTGCAGCCGCATAGCAAGTTAGGGGTAAAACCGTTGCGCTGATAAATCGTAATTTAAGCATAGCGTTTTAGGTTCGTTGTTGGGCTTTAGACCCTAGAAGAATGGGCACCAAGCCCAACAACTTGATCAAGTTTATTTCAAATTTAGAAAATTATTTAACGCGGTGACTAATTTTGGCGGCCACCGTCTAACGGTTTTCACCCAATTAATATTTTTATATCGAGCATCCAGTCCCACCACAGCTACCCAATTACTTTCCGCTTCTCCTGGTTTACCAATATCCCATAAACAGGCTGTTAGGGCGGCACGCATATCGGCAAAATTAGGATATTTACGCACTAGATTTTTCATGGTTTTTAGGGCTAATTCAGTTTCTCCTAATTGATATAATGTTAAAGCATAATTTCCCCGCGCAAAGGAATAATTTTTATCTAAATCACTGGCGGTCTGATAATCTAAAAGGGCTGCTGACCAGTTTTCTAATCCAGCTTCCGCATTGCCCCGATTATTATAAGCCACAGGATCATTAGGGTTAATTTCTAATACTTTATTATAGTCGGCGATCGCTTTTTCCCACTCTCCTAAACCTTCATAAGCCACCCCTCGGTTTAAATAGGAGTCGGGAAAACTCGGTGCTAATTCTATGGACTGATTATAGTCAGAAATCGCCGGATTTAGTTGATTTTGACTAACTCTAATATTGCCTCGATTACTCCACATCGCCGGATTTTCAGGATATTGATCAATAATTTCAGTCCAGTAGGTTTCTGCTTGGGAAAACTGACCCTTTTGAGTCGCGGTAAATGCTTGCTCAAGTAAGGTATCCAGATCAGAAGATAGGGATTGATTTTCAGCCCCTAGGGGGGTTATATTTCCCCAAGTAAAAATCAGGATACTGAAAAATAGAACTATAATTCGGTGAAACCAACGCATTTTAGGTATTAATCCGAACAGGGAATAGGGAACAGGGAATAGGGAACAGGGAATAGGGAATAGGGAATAGGGAATTACGAAGGGGGATAATATAGCAGTCGCCAAGGCAGGGGGAGCAGGGGAGGTAAACTCTTTCTATTACCTATTGCCTATTGCCTATTGCCTGTTCCGGTGTTCCCTTCAGTTGTATTATTACAAACTATTTGGGATAGCTATAGTTGAAATCCTTAACAACTTATTCATCCAAATCAATTCTCCCTTGAACTCCTTGAATAATTCGAGATAATTCATTCTTTTCATTAACAGAAATTCGGCTAGGAGAACCACTAATAATCCGTTCATAATCACGGAAAGAATCCGTAATTACCGGGCCATTCTCACTAATAGTATATTCTCTAATCCCTTTATCATGCCAGGAACCCCGCATTTTAAACACATTCAACGCCCGACACATTTCCCCACGAATTTCCACATATTGTAGCATCAAAATGGTATCGGTAATCGTTGAAATATGGGAATCCGTAATAGAATTAGACCCCATAAATTGATCGGTTGTATTGGTGAAAAATCCCGTAATTTCCTCTTGTTTAGCATAACCAGTCACCCCAATCACAAATTGACGGAAGGCGTTATTACTCACCCCTCGCGCTAAAGCTGATAAGGAATCAATCGCAATTCGATCAGGTTTAAACTCAGAAATTTCCGATTTAATAATTTGCAAATGATCTTCTAAACCAGTAGATTCAGGATAACTACATAAAATTTTCAGTAATCCTTTGCTTTCCATTTCTTCAAAATCAATTCCCCAGGAACTCGCATTTCTAAATAATTGAGATCGGGATTCTTCATAGGCAAATAACAGAGCTCGTTGACCATTTCTACAGGCATTTTCCAGAAAAATACTAACTAATAAAGTTTTACCTGTTCCCGTGGCTCCGGTCGCCAGAATAATCGAATCTTTGAAGAAACCACCCCCACACATTTTGTCCAGGGTTGTATTCCCAGAAGAAACCCTAACATTAGACGAGCGTTGGGTAAGTCGCATCGCACCCAAGGGAAAAATACTAATTCCATCATTAGTAATCGTAAACGGATATTCCCCTTTCATGTGGGTTGTTCCCCGTAATTTCAGAATTTCCGCCGTGCGCCGACGTCGTTCTCCTTCTAAAGCATTTCTCAAAATTACGACATTATCGGAGACAAATTCTTCCACCCCAAACCGAGCCACGGGGCCATATTCAGCCTCTCGTTCCGTTGTCATAATCGTAGTGGCTCCCACCTGTTTCAGTCGCGCCACCAGTCGAAAAATCTCCCGTCTCACCACTCCAGCACCATCATATTGTTGGAAGACAGCCGTTACTGAATCAATTGATACTCGTCTAGCTTTATATTTACGAATAGCATATTGAATCCGTTCAATTAATGCAGATAGGTCAAAATTTCCGACTATATCCTGTCCTTCTGGGTCGGGAGAAGCATCTAAGATAAATAGTTTCCCTTCATCAATTAATTTTTGCAGATCCCATCCAAAACTAGAAGCGTTTTTAATAATATCTGTGGGTGATTCTTCAAAGGTAATAAAAATCCCTGGTTCATCAAAATAGACAATTCCGTTGTAGAGAAAGTGAACTGCAAATAAGGTTTTTCCGGTACCTGACGTTCCGCTAACTAGAGTAGCTCTAGCAATAGGCATTCCCCCATGACTAATATCATCAAATCCCTCTATCATGGTGCGGATTTTTTGCACCCCGGTTAGTTTGCGTTCATTACTTTCGATATCCTGAGAACTTTCAGTCATAAATTTTAAATTTTAAAAAACGTAGCTGATAATAATGCTACATTTACCACAAAATCTGGAACATTGACACTCCCCCGCCAAGCCAACCTACAAAGGCGGGAGATGGGGTGATCAAATTGAGAAACTATTGTATAGGGGTAAATACCGGAACTTGAGGGATTTTCTTTCGTGCATTGGTTGATACGCCTTGGTTGAGAGAACATCTTGACTTATGTATTTGTTAACAAACGTTAGCAAAAAAGTATCGGCTAGTTTCATTCATCCATTAGTTCTTCGTAAAGAAGATCAAGCCCAATTAAGACTTTTTCGCGATCGGACAGATCCCCAATAATTTTCCGCACCGGGGGAGGTAAAATTTTGGAGAGGGTAGGGGTTGCCAAAATTTTGTCTTCCTCCGCCAGTTGAGGATTTTTAAGCACATCAATCACTTTTAAGGCATAAACCCCTTGAAATTCCTGTTCTAAGATGTCTTTCAGGGTTTTTAACGCCCTGACTGAATTAGGCGTATTTCCAGCCACATAGAGTTTAAGGACATAAGTTTTTTGGAGAGGGCTCATAGATTTTTAGGGGTTAATAAGTAACATCCACTTAGTCTGCTAGGGTGAGAATCTCCACACCTGTTTCTGTAACCGCAACGGTATGTTCAAATTGGGCGGAGAGTTTTTGATCCTTGGTGATAGCCGTCCAACCATCTTCTAGGACTTTGGCTTCCCAAGTCCCTTCATTAATCATGGGTTCGATGGTAAAGACCATCCCCGGACGTAGACGTTTTCCTTTTCCCCGTTTTCCATAGTGGGGAATTTGGGGGGCGGTATGAAATACCGTATTCACCCCATGACCGACAAAATCCCGGACGACGGAAAAGCCCTGGGCTTCGGCATATTCTTGAATAGCTGCCCCAATATCCCCCACCCGTCCATCGGGTTTAACGGCTTCAATTCCTCGCCTTAAACATTCTTCTGTGACTTCGACTAATTTTTGGGCAATGGCCGAAGGCGTCCCCACAAAAAAGGTGCGAGACACATCACCATAATAGCCGTCTAGGATGGGGGTAACATCGACATTGATAATATCCCCGTCTTTGAGAATCTGTTTGGCGTTGGGGATACCATGACAGATGACTTCATTAACGCTGGTACAGATTGATTTGGGGAATCCATGATAGCCCAATGGGGCACTGCGAGCGCCATGTTCCTGTGTCCAGCTTTCGGCTTCATCGTTGAGTTCTAGGGTGCTCACCCCAGGTTTAATCATCGGTTCGAGATAATTTAACAGTTGCACCGCCAGACGTCCGGCTTGGCGCATTTTTTCGATTTCTCGACTGGATAAAAGAACAATTGTTTCACTGCCCATTTGTTTGTTAAAAATCTGGATGTGTCTCGCAGGTTATCAGCGTTTCTACTACGATATCATAAAAATAACCACAAATACTAATCAACGTGGAAATGATAAATAATTTCACCGTTTGATTTTTGTTCAAATTTGCCATTTAACTCTTGAGATTTTTTATCTAAAAATAATTTAGATTCGAGTCGGGATAAATGGGTATATTGAGCTAATTTTTGGATACTAATTTCCCCTCCTTGAACTTTAACTAAATGCCAAAAGATAGAACTAATCCGTCGAGAACGAGCTTGATTTTTTTGACGGCGTTCTTGATACCATTCCCATGCGACCCATCCCCCAATTCCCAAGGAAGGTAAACCTAAAATTAATCCCCCTAAAATAATACTGAGTCTACCATCAGCAGTTGAATTAGGACTCATTAATTCCGTGGCGATCGCTAATAAACAACCCATTCCCACCGGAACTAATAAACTCGCTGTGATTACCTTCAGGAACTGCATCGTTTTTCCTCCCCACCGAGAGAGCGTGGAACACCATTAAAGCCGCATTAGCGGGGGGAACACAGGGAGCAGGGGGAGCAAACTATTGCCTATTGCCTGTTGCCTGTTCCCTTTTCTGTGTCTCCTAATCCGTATTGCGTATTGCTTCAATTAACCGGGAATAGTAGAAGCTAGTCCCGATCATAGTTTGTCGTTGAATCGAAAAACCATTGTCACTAAAAATTTTAACAATATTCGCTTCTTTATGTTGGTAAGCACGAGTAGTTTTACTCGGCCCTGGGAATAATTCCCCAACTTTTTTGAGTATAGTTAATGCTAAGGTTTTAGGAGCAAAACTCAAAATTACCCGTGATTCGGCTAGGGCACACAGATGAGAAATCATCTCAGGAATTTGATTTTGGGGATAATGAATCAAAACATCCAAACAAATCACCGTATGATAGCGACCTTGTAGGGTTTCTAAATCCTGGGCTGTGAAGCTGAGTTTCTGGATCACGTTCAGGCGGTCTTTTGCCCGATAATAGGCTTCAGCAACCATTTTTTCGGAAATATCACTACCGTAGACGATGGCTCCGGCCTCTGCTAAGGGAATACTCAAACTACCCACCCCACATCCCGCGTCACAGATGCTTAAACCCGGCAGGTTACCATCGGCTTTTAACCACTCTAAGACTTGATCAACGGTTTGTTGATGTCCTTGACGGATATCAAGTTGCACCTTATTCACTTGACCGTCACCGTAGATGCGTCTCCACCGATCAAATCCTGTGCTATTAAAATAATCCCGAACTACGGTTTTCTCGTCTGCTACACTCATGGGTTTGTTTGAAATTAATTCCGTCCAAACCTTGATTGTAAGGTATACGGGAGCAGAGGGGACAGTGGGAGCAGGGGAGGCAGGGGAGGCAGTGGGAGCAGGGGGAGTAAACTATTACCCATTACCCATTACCCATTACCCATTACCCATTACCCATTACCCATTACCCATTACCCATTAATTACCCAAAGGATTTGCCGTTTATTGAACGCGGACGTCGATGACTGTACCGTTGAAGTTGTAGTTTTTGCCGTCAAGTTCAACGGTAGTACCCACTTTGATTTTAATATTGCCTAAAACTGGGCCATTTTCGGTGATTTGACCTTTTCCTTCTAAGGTTAAAAGCAAATTATTATTAAATAGATTATCGGCGGTGGGGTCAGGTAGGGCTTTTAATGTGCCATCCGGTTGAGTCACGGGGATAATTCTGGGTAAAAAATTGACTTTATTCAAAGTAACTTGACCATAGGGTTGATTCCGAATAATTAAGTTAGTTTTTTCTCCGGTTTTGAATAATTCTTTGGCGTTACTGCTTTTGAGTCCTACCACCAAAACATCTATGGTCACGGGGCGGGTTGTCACACCGACTTGAGCCACTGAACCCGATGTGCCTGGATAAAAGAAAATCCCAAACAGCACCAGTAAAATTACTAAAGCTGCACCGAAATCGAGAATGCTAATCCTACCAAAGAGACGACCTTGAGAATCTAAAATTTTCATAGAACAAATGCACAATAAGTTTTACAAAGGATTGAACCTTGTCGATTGACACCAAACCTGTATTAGAGGGAAAAATTCAAGGAAACAGCGACAAACAGAACAACCCACAGTCAAGTTATAGCAGGGAACACCGGAACACCGGAACAGCCCCCCCAAACCCCCCGTGCACGGGGGGCTTGGGGGGGAGGGAACACCGGGGGAAAACACTTTACCGTCTGGGTTCCAAGATCCGTCTGGTGTCTTAACTGCCTTGGCGGTTGCTATACCATCAAAAATTTTAAATTTAAAGGCGATTAAGAAGCCAAAATAGAGGTAAAGATTCTCGTTTAATCTCCAAAGATAACATCAATCTGGATTTTGTCTTCTACAATACCTCTGGCCCCTAGCACCCGAAATCTCAACCCCAATCAGCCTTCTATGTTTATTCCCTCAGTCTATCAAGCGATTAACCGCTATCCCCTCACCACAACACCGGAAACCCCTGTATCCGAGGTGATTTTGTTGATGAGTAGTACCCATTCTAGTTGTATTTTTGTGATTGAAGCGGATGATAGTGTCAATCAAAAGCCAACGATTATCGGAATTTTTACAGAACAAGATATTATTCAGCTTAATTCTATTGGAGATACATTGCGAGGATTTCCAATTTCTCAAATTATGATTCGGTCATTTCTCACGGTGAAAGAATCGGAGGTTGATGATATATTTACCCTGATGGGAATATTAGAAAAACATCAAATTCAACAGCTTCCAGTTGTTGATGATCAAGGAAAATTAGTCGGGGTCATTAGTCCTAAAATTATTCTAAAACTCTCTTTAAGAGATTCAGAAGCTAGAAAAATAGCTAGATATTTACCCTCTGTTTCTGAAGAAATTTCTACAGAATTATCTGATAACTCGGATTTGGTGTTACCTGAATATCATCCCAGTTGCCAACAACTTATGGATCATCTTTTTATTCCCGATCATTTAATTAAACTGAATCAACTTGCTCCTATTGCCGCTGCTAAAATTGTGCCGACATCGGGGGAGACAACTCTACGAGAATTAACGGAATTAATGTTTAACTATGGTGTGGATGAAATTGTAATTACAGAAACCTCTCCTTCTAATTCTAAGTTAACAGGGGATCAGATTTATAGAACACAATCTCAATATAAATGGGTGGGTGTTGTGACTTCCCATGACATTATTTCCATGCAGGCATTGGGCTTGGATCTAAAAACTGTAAAAGCAATTACGATTTGTAATACTCCGCCTTTGGTTTTGCGATCGCAGGTTTCCCTCAAAACGGCATTAAACTTAATGAGAAAATATTATTATCAACTGCCCATAATTTTAGTGGATGATCATAATAATCCCGTCACCCTCATCTCCCCTAAAAACCTATTGTTGCAAGTTCTCCAACCCAAATCAATGCACAATACCCTATTAAGTTGGCAGCATCAATTTCAGCAGGTATTAAAAGCAACTCCATCTTCTCCTGAGTCCTTGCCTTTACCCTCAAATCATCCAGTTACGAAACCTTTAAAATCAAATCTGGAAGGAATTTATCATTGGAACTTAAAAACGAATAAAATTTTATATTCTTCCCAATGGAAAGCCATGTTAGGATATCAAGATCATGAGATTAAAAATACCCGAGAAGAATGGTTAAGTCGGATTCATCCTCAAGATTTGAAACTGGTTAAAGTCGCTCTAAAAGATTATTTTTCCAAGAAAAATAGTGAATATATTATAGAATATCGTATCCGGTGTAAAGACGGTCAATATAAATCTGTACGCAGTCAAGGTCAGGGGTTTTGGAGTGAACAAGGGGAACCTTTGCACTTGATTGGGACTCAAATTGATCTAGCATCTGATCACTTAGAAAAAACTCCATCCTTGAATGGTAATTATCCCATTGATGATCCGATTCAGCAATTAAAATCTATTGTGTTTAAAACCGATAGTCAAGGAAATTTTATATTTTTAAATCCCGCCTGGACGCAGTTAACGGGATTAACCATAGAAAATAGCTTAGGGACATCATTTGTAAATTATATTTATTCTCAAGATCGGACAAAAGTTAGCGAATGGTTTGAATCCTTAATGTTAGGTCGTCCCAAAACGGAACAACTTGATGTCCGAATGTTAGTGTTTAATCTTAAAGAGAAGGAAGGGGGCGAAAAGTCTTCTCAACCTGCAACTCGCCAGGTTTTAATTTCAGGTCAATTAATTTTAGATAAACACAAACATATTTTAGGAGTTTTAGGAACATTAAATGATATTGCGGAACAGTTTAAAGAGTTAAATTATCTCAGAGAAAGAGAAAGACTAATTCATCAATTCTACAAAATTACTATTAGTAATAATACGGATTTTAAAACTCGAATTAGTGCGATCTTGAGTTTGGGTTGTCATCGGTTTGGTATGGATATTGGTCTACTGGGAAAAGTTTTTGCCGACCGATATGAAGTGATTTCTTCCTATCTTGCTGATGATTTTCCTTTTGGATTTGCCAAGGGCGATACCTTAGCCATTGAACAAACCTTTGAATGGGAATCCTTAAAAACAGAGGATGTTGTTTGTTTAGAATCAATTAAACAATCACCTTGGAAAGACCATCCTGCCTATCAAACCCGACGTTTAGAAGCCTATATTGGTATTCGGGTGATGGTGGGGGGAAGGGTCTATGGAACTTTGAGTTTTATGAGTCGCAATTCCCGCGCCCCATTTCAAGAATTGGATTTAGAAATTATGGAATTAATGGCAAATTATATTGGCAATGAAATTGCTAGGGATCATTCTCAAGAAATTCTCCAACAACAAAATCAACATTTATTATTACTCAAAGAAATTACCCATAAGGTTCGTTCTAAATTAGATACGCAAGAGATTTTTCAAACTACTGCTACGCAAATTGGTAGAATTTTTGGGGTAAATCGTTGTTCAATTTATACCTATCGATCTGACCCTTATGCCCATTTATCTTGTGTGGCAGAATATCTGGAATCCGGTTATGATTCTACCTTGAATTTTGAAATTTCTGTAAGTTATAATCCCTATATTGAAAAACTCTTAGCTGAAGATCAAGCGATCGCTTCGGTGGATGTTTTTACCGAACCTTTATTAGAATCCTCTACCCCGATATGTCGGCGCATGGGGTTAAAATCAATGTTAGCGGTTCGGACTTCCTATCAAGGAGATGCTAACGGTATTATGATGCTGCATCAATGCGATAAAATGCGGCAATGGATACCCGAAGAAATTGAATTTTTAGAAGATGTTGCCAATCAAGTTGGTTTAACCTTAGCCCAGGCTAAACTATTAGAAGCAGAGGTTAAAAATCGTCAACAATTAGCTGAACAAAATAAAGATTTAGAAGAAGCTAGATTAGCCGCAGAAGTGGCGAGTCGGGCGAAAAGTGAATTTCTTGCCACTATGAGTCACGAAATCCGTACTCCGATGAATGCAGTAATTGGGATGACGGGGTTACTATTGGATATGAATTTAACCCCGGAACAATTGGATTTTGTCGAAACCATTCGCACCAGTGGCGATGCTTTATTAACGATTATTAATGATATTTTAGACTTTTCTAAGATTGAATCAGGTAAATTAGACTTAGAAACTAATCCGTTTAAACTGCGAGATTGTTTAGAAGAATCCCTAGATTTACTTTCAGGAAAAGCCGCAGAAAAAGGTCTAGAAATTGCCTATTTAATTGAACCTTCTACTCCTCAAATTATTTTGGGCGATGTGACCCGACTCCGCCAAGTTTTAGTGAATTTACTCAGTAATGCGGTGAAGTTTACCGCCCAGGGAGAGGTGGTAGTTTCGGTAAAAGCTTCCGAGGTTACTAATCTTCCAATTAACCTGAATACTGCCCCAACAATAGCTCATAAAATTTATGATATTCAGTTTGCGGTTAAGGATACCGGAATTGGGATTCCTGCCGATCGGATGGATCGTTTATTTAAAGCCTTTTCTCAGGTCGATGCTTCCACTTCTCGTCAGTATGGAGGCACGGGTTTAGGATTAGCTATTAGTCAACGGTTATGTGAAATGATGGGGGGACAAATGTGGGTGGTGAGTCGATCTCAATCCAATTCTTATACTGACAATCAATCTTTTATTTCGACAATAACTGGCAATCCTCCCGATGATTTTGTTAAGGAATTTGAGTTAGATGCAGGTTCAACTTTTTACTTTACTATTCGAGTGGAAGCAATTACAAAAATTGAAGCCAATGAACTTTCCGGTTTCCTGGTGGGTAAGAGATTATTAATTGTGGAAAATCATGGAATTAATCAAACGGTTTTAATTCGTCAAGCTAAATCTTGGGGCATGATTCCTATTTCGGTTAAAACCGGACATGAAGCCTTAAATGTGTTAAAAAATAATCCTGATTTTGATTTGATTATTTTAGGCATGAATTTGGCTGATGTTGATGGGATTAATTTAGCTAAACGGATTCGAGATTGGGAACGAAGCCGCGCGGAAATATTCCCAGAACAGAAACCAATTAATATTACATTCTTTAATTATGTGGTTAATACCGATTTGGTGAAACAGGTAGAACACAGTAATATTAATTGTGCTGGGTTTATTAATAAACCTTTGAAACAATCACAGTTTTATAATACTTTACTTCAGGTTTTGGGTGAAGCTATAGAGGAGGCGATTAAACCCTCTACCCAATCAGCATCATCCCATTGGTTATCTATTGTTCCTACGAATAGTTTAAAAATTCTTCTAGCTGAAGATCATGTTGTTAACCAAAAAGTGGCAATTCAAATGTTACAAAGATTGGGATATCGTGCTGATATTGCCGGAAATGGATTAGAGGTTTTAGAAGCTTTAAACCGACAATATTATGATGTGATTTTGATGGATGTTCAAATGCCCTTAATGGATGGTTTAGAAACCTCTCGGCGGATCTGTGAAGAATATGCCGATCGCCCTAATAAACCTTGGATTATTGCGATGACCGCTAATGCTATGCAAGGCGATCGAGAAATGTGTTTAGTCGCTGGTATGAATGATTATATTACTAAACCTGTGCGTCGGGAAGAACTGGCTAAAGCCATCTCCCAATGTCAACCAATTGAGAATAGTAATGGTCATCAAACCTTAGAGGATTTATCGGATTTTGGCAGTAACGGCTATTCTAATTTATCTTCGGAATCTCTGGTTAATTCTAATGGTAATATTCCAGAATCTTCGGCAATTGATCAACAAGTATTAGAAAATTTAAGGGAATATGATGATGAAGATGATCCCTTTGTCAATACCTTAATTCAGGATTATTTAGCCGATACTCCCCAAAAAATTACCCAAATTCAAACGGCGATCAAAACCCAAGATATCCAAGGGTTAAAAGAAGCCTCCCATACCCTAAAATCCAGTAGTGCTCAATTAGGAGCCCTGACTTTTTCCCAGTTGTGCAAGGAGTTAGAATATATGGGACGGGCAGGAATGGCCGCAGAAAATGGCACAAGTTTGGAATGTTTTACATCGGGAAAAGCCGCGACTGGGTTATCTAAAATGGAAACGGAATGGTTACGAGTCAAAGCAACTTTAGAACAGGAATTATCTAAGGAAACCGTGAATATACATAATTAATAATTGTTGATTTTTTGCTCTCAACTATTGACGTTTTCTTGTTAATTATTTAGAATAAATTATGAGGAAAAAAATTAAATTTTAAGTATGATTCCTGTGATTTTGGCTGGCGGAAAAGGTGAACGGTTTTGGCCCCTAAGTCGGAAACATCGACCCAAACAATTTTTGAGTTTAGATGGTAGTGGGATTAGTTTATTGCAAGCTACCGCCGAACGGTTATTACCTTTAACCGAAAGTTGGGAGGGTTTATGGGTCGTAACTTCTGCTTTATTGGAGTCGGGAGTTCAAACTCAATTACCCCAATTACCCCACCCGAATATTTTAGCAGAACCCGAAGGACGAGACACCGCCGCTGCCCTAACCTGGACAACTTTAGAAGTAGCAAAACGTTACGGGGAAGAAGCAGTAATTGGGTTTTTTCCGGCGGATCATTGGATTGCGGAACCGGAGAAATTTCGCCAAACTTTAAAGGCGGCGGAGGTATTAGCAAAAACCCAAGATGTGATTGTTACTTTGGGGGTAAAACCCACATATCCTTCCACTGGATATGGTTATATTGAACAGGGGGAAGAAATTGGAATCTTTGATGGATTTCCTACCTATAAAGTGGCTCGTTTTACTGAAAAACCTAATCGAGAAACGGCAGAAAATTTCTTAGAAACCGGGAGATTTAGTTGGAATGGTGGGATTTTTGTGTTTCGTGTCGGAGTGGTTTTAGCAGAATTAAAAACATATCTTCCTGAGTTAGTTAGCGCCTTAGAATTGAAAGGAAAAGACGCTTATCCTGAGTTGAAAAAAATTAGTATTGATTACGCCTTAATGGAAAAAACCCAGAAAGCCTGTGTTTTACCCGTTGAATTTGGCTGGGATGATTTAGGGGATTGGAATGGGTTAGAACGATTATTAGGGGGAGATAAACCTAACGTAGAATTGGTTAAACATATTGGTTTAGATACGAAAGGCACAATTTTATTTAGTTCCAGTGATGAAGATGTGGTTGTAACTTTAGGGATTGAGGATTTAGTGATTGTGCGGGATGGAAATGTCACCCTTATTGCTAAAAAAGATCGAACTCAAGATATTAAACAGGTGTTAAAAACCCTAGGAGATGATCCAGAATTTCAGGAACTCTTGTAATCAGAGAAATTTGTATTAACAATAACCATTTGGGAGAGATGGCGATGGCAAACGTCAATGATGTAACTGATGATAGACATTAGCTTTGTGGGATGGAAAAAGACTAGCACAGTGATTGATTTTTGTGATCACTGTGGCTTTGTCCTTTTGATCTGGTGTAGCGAGATCTGTTTCAAAATGTTGGGTTGAGTCAATCACCCAAATATTCCCAAAAGTAGAAATCAATTTCAGAAAATAGGAAGAAACTGAAAAGAAAAGTCTACACTAAAGAAAAGCGTTATTCTTCTGCATCAGGTTAATCTTATGTCAGAATCTCCGAAATCCATTGCCCAACACTACCATGAACGCACGAAATATGACCCTGAAACCCTAGGGTTAAAAGGTCAGACCTTGGACTGGGAAAAACAGCCCATTCCCTTCAAAGAGTATAAAATCGGTACAGTCTTTGATCTTAAACCCTACCTGCGGGACACAGACGAAGCCGTATCTAGTGATCCTAAAATCCGACTTTGGCAGCGTTTATCCCATTTGTTGCTGCATAGTTATGGTTTAACGGCAAAACTCCCCACGGTGGCGGGAGTCCATTATCTGAGGGCGGCACCTTCGGCGGGTGGTTTGTATCCTGCGGAAATTTATTTGATTTCCAGGGGGACGGCAATTTTATCGCCGGGTTTATATCATTACCAAGCCCAAACCCATGCTTTAGTTCAATTTTGGGAAAATCAAGTTTGGCCTGATTTACGAAATGCTTGTTTTTGGCATCCAGCATTAGAAAATACCCATTTAGCATTGATAACAACGGCGGTTTTTTTCCGTTCTTCTTGGCGCTATCAAGATCGAGCTTATCGGCGAATTTGTTTAGATACGGGTCATTTATTAGGTAATATTGAATTAATGGCGGCGATGAATGATTATCGACCCCATTTAATCGGAGGATTTGGGGATGATATTCTGAATCAATTGTTATATTTGGATACGGATGCTGAAGGAGCGATCGCGGTTTTAGCCTTAGCAGATTTATTAGAAATCAATGAAAATTTACCGATTTCAAGAACAGCTTTACCCTCGGAAACTCATATAGATTACCCTAATATTCCCGATGGAAAACTGCTGGCTTATTTACATAAATCTACTAAGTTAGAAACAGATTCTTCGGGAAGTCAAGGTTGGAAACTCCTAGAAACTGACGGAATATTAGAAGATAAATATAATTTTCCGTTTTGCACAAAAATTTCAACGGTGACAAGTTCAATTGATTGGGGTAAAAATTTATCAGGTTTAGAAAAAACTATTTTAAAACGGAGGTCTACAAGAGGTTACACTGGGGCAGAATTAATGTTAAATGAACTTCTAGCCCTTTTAGATTTTACCTATCAACCTTACCATTATATTCATCAAGGATTAGATGGTTCTCCAGATTATTTTGATTTGAGTTTAATTGAAACGTTTATTGCGGTTTCTGGAGTCTCTGGTTTAGAGGATGGGTGTTATTATTATGCTCCCAAAGCCCAAGAATTAAGGCAAATTCGCTTTAAGAATTTTCGTAAGGAGTTGTACTATTTGTGTTTACAACAGGATTTAGGACGGGATGCAGGGGCGGTATTATTTCATACGGCGGATTTGAAAAAAGCGATCGCCAATTATGGAGATCGGGTTTACCGCTATTTACATTTAGATGCAGGTCATCTCGGACAACGCTTGAATTTAGGTTCTGTTTATCTGCGTTTAGGAGTTAGTGGAATTGGGGGATTTTTTGATGATCAGGTGAATGAAGTATTGGGTATTCCTACGGATGAAGCCGTGCTTTATATTACAACATTAGGTAGACCCAGATAGAGAAGCAAAGAGGGTTTGGAGATCAAACCCCTACGATAAAATATTACAACCATAGCATTTTAAACAAATGTCATCTTCTGAACCTTCGATAGAAACCATTATTACGCCGAAATCTTCTCGAAAAGATGCGGGTTTAGCGCCATTGGTGTTGACATTGGTGGAACTAATTCGACAGTTAATGGAAGCCCAAGTCATTCGACGGATGGAAGGAAATACACTCAGTGAAGAAGAATTAGATCGGGCGGCACAGAGTTTACAACAATTAGAAATTCAGGTATTAAAACTGTGCGAAATCTTTGAAATAGACCCGACAGACTTGAATATTGAATTATCGGAATTTGGCACATTATTACCCAAATCAGGAAGCTATTATCCAGGGGAAAATACCCAAAATCCTTCGATTTTAGAATTATTAGATCGGTTAATGAATACGGGAATTGTGGTCGAGGGAAGTGTAGATTTAGGGTTAGCACAACTCAACTTAATTCATGCAAAACTAAGATTAGTCCTAACCTCCAAACCTCTCTAACTCTTGTATCATTTCCTCTGCTATAGCAATCCTAAATAGGTTGTAACATTTCAATACTGATATGAAACGGCCAGAAGTATTACCCCAGATCCCTCCCCCCCTAGTCCCCACGGGGGTTTGGGGGGGCTGTTCCGGTGTTCCCTTTTGATCAGGGATTTTAAACACAACTCAAATAGGATTGCTATATATTAGAGAGTTTGACATTAAGGTTTATAATAGGTGTTGGTGCGATCACTTACACAGCCCAAGGGTTTAATTAATGGGGGTTCAATTATGGGAAATGGTTTATATTTATATGGGATTTTACCGACTAACCGAGTCCGACCTTTAGCCTTGCATGGGTTAGATAAACAACCGATACAAACCCATCCCGTTGATGAGTTTAGCTTTTTATATTCCGAGACTCAACAGGAACGTTATTTAGCCAGTCGGCGCAACCTATTAGGCCATGAAGACGTATTAGAAAAAGTGATGCAACATGGCTATCGAAGCGTTTTACCCTTGCAATTTGGATTAATTGTAAAAGATTGGGATCATGTCAAAGCACAATTAATTATTCCCTATCAAGATCGGTTAAAAGAATTGTTTCATAAATTAGAAGGAAAACGGGAAGTAGGGGTAAAAATATTTTGGGAAGAAACCGAAGAATTAGACCTGTTAATGACAGAAAATCAGGAATTAAGGGAAAAACGCGATAGCTTAGAAGGTAAACGTCTGAGTATGGATGAAATTATCGGTATCGGTCAAGAAATTGAACGGGCGATGCAAGATCGTCAACAGGGAATTATCGATAAATTTCAACAGATATTAAACCCCCTAGCACAAGAAATTGTCGAAAATGATAACTTAACCAGTGCCATGATTTATAACGCTGCCTATTTAATTCCTTGGGATATAGAACCCCAATTTGGGGATAAAATAGAAGAACTGGATCACCATTTTAATAACCGCCTCCGAATTCGCTATAATAACTTTACAGCCCCGTTTAATTTTGCCCAACTCAGATCTTAATCAGGTGTGTTATGGTATTACGATACCATTATATTCATCAAGGATTAGATGGTTCTCCAGATTATTTTGATTTGAGTTTAATTGAAACGTTTATTGCGGTTTCTGGAGTCTCTGGTTTAGAGGATGGGTGTTATTATTATGCTCCCAAAGCCCAAGAATTAAGGCAAATTCGCTTTAAGAATTTTCGTAAGGAGTTGTACTATTTGTGTTTACAACAGGATTTAGGACGGGATGCAGGGGCGGTATTATTTCATACGGCGGATTTGAAAAAAGCGATCGCCAATTATGGAGATCGGGTTTACCGCTATTTACATTTAGATGCAGGTCATCTCGGACAACGCTTGAATTTAGGTTCTGTTTATCTGCGTTTAGGAGTTAGTGGAATTGGGGGATTTTTTGATGATCAGGTGAATGAAGTATTGGGTATTCCTACGGATGAAGCCGTGCTTTATATTACAACATTAGGTAGACCCAGATAGAGAAGCAAAGAGGGTTTGGAGATCAAACCCCTACGATAAAATATTACAACCATAGCATTTTAAACAAATGTCATCTTCTGAACCTTCGATAGAAACCATTATTACGCCGAAATCTTCTCGAAAAGATGCGGGTTTAGCGCCATTGGTGTTGACATTGGTGGAACTAATTCGACAGTTAATGGAAGCCCAAGTCATTCGACGGATGGAAGGAAATACACTCAGTGAAGAAGAATTAGATCGGGCGGCACAGAGTTTACAACAATTAGAAATTCAGGTATTAAAACTGTGCGAAATCTTTGAAATAGACCCGACAGACTTGAATATTGAATTATCGGAATTTGGCACATTATTACCCAAATCAGGAAGCTATTATCCAGGGGAAAATACCCAAAATCCTTCGATTTTAGAATTATTAGATCGGTTAATGAATACGGGAATTGTGGTCGAGGGAAGTGTAGATTTAGGGTTAGCACAACTCAACTTAATTCATGCAAAACTAAGATTAGTCCTAACCTCCAAACCTCTCTAACTCTTGTATCATTTCCTCTGCTATAGCAATCCTAAATAGGTTGTAACATTTCAATACTGATATGAAACGGCCAGAAGTATTACCCCAGATCCCTCCCCCCCTAGCCCCCACGGGGGGTTTGGGGGGGCTGTTCCGGTGTTCCCTTTTGATCAGGGATTTTAAACACAACTCAAATAGGATTGCTATATATTAGAGAGTTTGACATTAAGGTTTATAATAGGTGTTGGTGCGATCACTTACACAGTCCAAGGGTTTAATTAATGGGGGTTCAATTATGGGAAATGGTTTATATTTATATGGGATTTTACCGACTAACCGAGTCCGACCTTTAGCCTTGCATGGGTTAGATAAACAACCGATACAAACCCATCCCGTTGATGAGTTTAGCTTTTTATATTCCGAGACTCAACAGGAACGTTATTTAGCCAGTCGGCGCAACCTATTAGGCCATGAAGACGTATTAGAAAAAGTGATGCAACATGGCTATCGAAGCGTTTTACCCTTGCAATTTGGATTAATTGTAAAAGATTGGGATCATGTCAAAGCACAATTAATTATTCCCTATCAAGATCGGTTAAAAGAATTGTTTCATAAATTAGAAGGAAAACAGGAAGTAGGGGTAAAAATATTTTGGGAAGAAACCGAAGAATTAAACCTGTTAATGACAGAAAATCAGGAATTAAGGGAAAAACGCGATAGCTTAGAAGGTAAACGTCTGAGTATGGATGAAATTATCGGTATCGGTCAAGAAATTGAACGGGCGATGCAAGATCGTCAACAGGGAATTATCGATAAATTTCAACAGATATTAAACCCCCTAGCACAAGAAATTGTCGAAAATGATAACTTAACCAGTGCCATGATTTATAACGCTGCCTATTTAATTCCTTGGGATATAGAACCCCAATTTGGGGATAAAATAGAAGAACTGGATCACCATTTTAATAACCGCCTCCGAATTCGCTATAATAACTTTACAGCCCCGTTTAATTTTGCCCAACTCAACCCCTAATCCGAGGCGTTATGATATTACGATTATTGCTATCTCCGATCACAGCACCCTTTGAGGGTGTAATCTGGATTGGTGAACAACTCCTAGAACGGGCGGAAGCCGAACTTGATGACAAAGAAAACTTAGGAAAGCGGTTATTGGCGCTCCAGTTGGCTTTTGATATGGGGGATATTCCAGAAGAAGATTTTGAAGTTCAAGAAGAGGAATTATTACTACAAATTCAAGCATTAGAAGATGAAGCAAACCAAGAAAATGATGAAATAGATTAAGCTAATTAAATCAAAACTCTCCTCTCCTCTCCTCCTTCGTGTCTTCGTGTTTCCCTCAATTATCAATTTTTTTTCTATTCTTCCGTCCAATTAATAGTCTAAAGTAAAAGTTGAAACCGAACCGGGTTCAGCTTTAGTAGGAGTTGGAGTCGATGGTTGGTTTGGTTTGGTTTCCGGGGGTTTGGGTGGGGCAATTTGTTTAACGTCAGTTTCTAACCCTTGGATTTGAGTTTCAATTTGTTGTAAACGTTGAGTAACGGTTTCAAAACGTTGTCCTAAACTTTCTAACTCCTCTTGTAAGCGTTTTTTCTCTACCGCTAATTGATATAAACTGCGGTAGAGGGTTGCTTCGGTTTTTTGGCGAGGCATGGTACTAATTTTTGGTAAAATAGGGGGTTGAGAACGAAAAGGACGCATAATAATTTGGGTACAACTACGAAATCATTATAACAATTGAATTTGCATAAGTCCTAAACTTTATTTTTCTTCATTAATTCACTAATTTTGCTAATTTTTTTGTGAGACTTTTGGGAAGAAAACCGTTTCGTTTCCGCCGAGTAACTCCAACAGATAGCATCGGGGTCACGTTGATAACTCCAGACTGAAAATTCCGGTTTGGTTTTCCACTTGCTGAGGGTCGTTGGATGTACCCCTAACCGTTGGGCGAGTTCCGACTGATTCAAGGTTTCGGGTAAAATAGAACTAGATGCCGGGTTGACGGGGAATAAAACCACGGAATTAGGGTTTTCTGGTTTAGAAACAACCGGGAGAGGGTCTACAACGATCTGAGACGGTTGGGCGGTGGGAAAATAGTAAATCATCCCGCCCACATCGGTAATTTCATATTGGGCGGCAAATTCGGTAGCCCGTTGGTCGAGATATTCCTGTACTTTTGTCCCCGACTGTTGGGTGTGCATGGCCAAATCTAAGGCCGTAATTCGTCCTTGGTTTTCCCGAATTAACCGATAAAATACCTCATCCAAGGTCGCCAACTGATTTTGTTGACGCTGTTGATAATATTTCCACATCCGCCAAGACCCCCATCCGCCAACGGTTAAAATCGCTAAGGGGAATGCTTTCTGGAGGATAAACAAAACGACTGCGACGGGGAGGAGAAGCGTCAGATATCCCCGTTCAGACGGGTTAATTTTTGGGTTTGAGTCTGACATGGATAGAATATTAACAAAGGTAATATCTTCAATATTGAGTGACATACTCCCACATCAAATCTGAGTACAGATTATGATGTGGGCTTCTTAGCAGCCCGATGAAGGGTATGCAAGATTTCCTTAATGGTACTGTTATCCATAGAACCAACTACAGAAAGATTCCCACTACGGCGTTTTATACTGGGGAAAATGCCCAACCCCAGTCTTTTCAAGTTAATCGCAGCATTGATATCACGATCAACCATCAAAGAATTTTGCTCATCCCAATAGTCTCGGATACTACAATCGGTGAAAATCATCTCATTCCGATAACTGAGCACCATTGAAGTATAAGCAGGTTTTTGTGAAATGACGACTGCCCCAGTTTTTTCTACTATGTAGTTCAGCGTCGTAAAAAATTGCCCAAATGCAGCATCTAGCCAGGATTTATTGAGTCCCGATTTAGCAGATTGGGAATAACTTGATCTGGTGTGAATTGAGGTACAGAAATGTCTTCAAGAATTAACTGAATGAACCAACCGTCAGCTTTTCTGGTGACACTTACTTGCTTAACAACAAACCCACTAGGAATTGGGCGGTGCATCCGAACTTTTACAATTCCTAATTTGGGTAATCGAATATAAACCCAATTCTTACGAATCAATTTAATCCAATCATTACCCGCCGTTGAAAAAGTCATGGTTCGGTAGTCGGCTTCAGTTTTGAATCGGGGTCTGCCCGATTTTGTACCTTTACCGTCACCGACAATGAATCTTTCAAAGGCTTTATCTATTCGCTTAGAGACATCTTGTAGTACAGTTGAATCTACCTGCTTAAAATCCAACAACTCGCCACTGTGAAATACTTTTACTAAGTCTTTTTTAAGAATTGGCAATTGTTGTTTTTGATGGTAGTAATTAGGCTTTTCTCTGGGAGCAGCAATGCTAGTTTTTAATGGGCAAGCATTGATAGCAGTACGATTCATTTCCCACCAATCAAAGCGATCTCCCAACTGGCGATTGTACCAATAACGGCAAATTCTCAGCCATTGGTTTAAGCTGATCTTTTGATTGGTGTCGGGATAGAACTGGTACTGATATGTTACTTTCATTGAGTTGTGACTAATAAGCTGTTGTGCATTTAAACTGTATATTCCAGCGAGCGAGGACGCTCGCACTGCATAAGATTCAAGATTTCTGCATGACCAATTTAGATGCTGAACAGCTTATGCCTCAATTAGTGTTACTTTATCACAAATGATCGAACAATTAAAAAAATTTTTTGTTCGTCTCGTCATCCATCTGCCCACTGCTCAAAGCATAGCTTTGAGATTGCGAAGAGATGGAATCCTCAGCAGATCGCGCCTTTCATCCCACACCAACCTAAGCGGTATGGTGTGAGGATTCCCGTCGGTCAAGCTAAAAAGTCTATTTTTGCAAGATGGATGTTGATCAACTGTAACCTATCCCCTGGGTTATCTAATATTAGCAAAGACTATAATGTTAAGTAACCCCCTTCAAAAATAACTTAACCTGTAGTACGATAAGGCTGTATACCATGACTCGTAACACTCGCCGCTATTTCCTCAAATTTGCCAGTTCAGCACTAGCAACTCTGGGAATTAATCAATTCCTATTCCGACAAAAAGCTGAACAAGCGGGCAAAGTCCTAGCCCAAAGTACGCCCCGCAAACTAGCTTTATTAGTAGGGATTAATCAATATGCCTCCTCTCCCCTAGAAGGATGTATCAACGATATAGATTTACAACGCTATTTGTTAATTCATCGCTTCGGATTTAATCCTAAAAATATTTATATTTTACCCCAAACAGAAGCCACTCGGACAGGAATTTTAACCGCCTTTGAAGAACATTTAATCAAACAAGCTAAACCCGGAGATATTGTGGTTTATCACTATTCTGGGCATGGTTCTCGGATTTTTGATCCTGACCCAATTATAACCCGATTAGGAGATAGACAAGGATTAAATGGAACCTTTGTTCCTATTAATAGTAACTTACCCACCGGATATCCTGAAGTTGGGGGAGTTGTCCAAGATATTATGGGGCATACCTTGTTTTTATTAATGTCAGCCCTGAAAACCGACAATGTGACGGTGGTTTTAGATAGTTGTTTTTCCGGTGGAGCAACCCGAGAATTCCGGGTGCGTTCCCGCGAAGGAGGTGAAAATATTTTAGTTTCTTCTGATGAAAAAAACTATCAGCAACAGGGGAAACTGCTCAATTATGGTTAGCGGGAATTGACTTAAGAAAGGTGACAACGGGAACAATATTTACTGCTATTAATAGTACAGGAAAAGTGAAAATGATTTCCCGTGATGGGTTAGTAGGGCAGGCAAAGATTGAGCAAACCGTAACCGGAGGAACGCTTTTACATTTAATAAGTTAAGAGGAATATTAATATGTTAGAAAAAAACCGGGTCAAGCCGTGATCAGATGTCTTTTGTTATCATTTAAAATATAATAGGCAATAACCATGACTCAAGAAATGCGTCAAGAAATCGTTACCTTAGCCAGAGAATTACCTGATGAACTGTTAGCAGAAGCTCTGGTCTTTTTGCATTCTCTCGCAGAGAAAGCACAGAATAATCACTCCGATAATTCCTCAACTATTGATCAAACTGAATTTGACAAAGCAATGGCAGCTTATCAAGTGATTAGCGAAAAATATAAAAATGCGTTAAGGGAATTAGCCCAGTGAATGAACCCTTATGGATTTTTGAAGAAATTGTTCGAGTTATCCATCAGGATCAAATTCAGCAGCATGGTGGTAGTTTAGGTATCAGGGACGAAAATCTCCTGGCTGCGAGTTTAGCTAGACCAAGACATTTATTTGCTTACGGTCAACCTGATTTATTTGACCTCGCTATCAAAAGCACTGTTTATCAATTTGACCAGTGATGATACATGGACGGCAAGTATGGCGATTTCTATTGCCCACAATGCCTTGCGAATGGGACATCAACCTGTCACCATCTTCCTTAATGTTCGTGGGGTATATCTGGCTGATAAACGGCGATCTCCAGCAACAGAAGGTAATGGTGATTTAACGATTCATCAAAGGTTACAAAAGTTTATAGAGGATGGGGGAACAGTGATTGCTTGTCCCAATTGCTCTCGCAAAGCCGGCTTAACTCAGGAGGATCTTATTGAAGGTGTTGTGCTTGGACAAGAGGGAGGAATATTGCCACTTCTTTTTGCTCCGAATACGGTAACGATCTCATATTGATTCCTAAAATTAGCTCCTCTGAATTGCTACAATTGATTCAGTTGATTCATTGTAAGTTAAAATGACTCGTAATACTCGTCGTCATTTCCTCAAATTTGCCAGTTCAGCACTAGCAACTCTGGGAATTAATCAATTCCTATTCCAACAAAAAGCTGAACAAGCGGGCAAAGTCCTAGCCCAAAGTACGCCCCGCAAACTAGCTTTATTAGTAGGGATTAATCAATATGCCTCCTCTCCCCTAGAAGGATGTGTCAATGATTTAGAGTTGCAACGGAATCTACTGATTCATCGCTTTAGATTTAACCCGAAAGATATTCTGGTTTTAGCTGATGAAGCAGCGACGCGAACAGGAATTTTAACGGCATTTGAAGAACATTTAATTAAACAAGCAAAACCCGGAGATGTAGTATTCTATCACTATTCTGGGCATGGTTCGCAAATTTTTGACCCTAACCCGATTGTTGTGGTGCCCAATCAGGAAGGATTAAATGGAACCTTTGTACCAGTAAATAGTAACTTACCTGCTGGATATCCTGACGTTGGAGGGACTGTGGAAGATATCATGGGACATACTTTATTTTTGCTGATGTCTGCCCTCAAAACAGAGAATGTCACCGTTGTATTAGATAGTTGTTTTTCTGGGGGTGCGACTAGAGACTCACGGATACGTTCTCGTGATGGAGGCAAAAAGGTTTTAGTTTCTTCTGACGAAAAAACTTATCAGCAACAGTGGTTATCACGGTTAAATATGTCACCAGAACAATTTGTTAAAGGATATCGCACGGGCGTTGCTAAAGGTGTCGTCTTAGCTGCAACTGCTCCTGAACAATTGGCGCTAGAAGTTAATATTAATGGTTTTAAATCGGGAATATTTACTTATTTACTGACCCATTATCTCTGGCGGGAAGATCAGAAGATTGATCGGCTGTTTACCAAGATTGTGTCAGAAATTCCCAAAAAATTCAAGCAAAAACCCGGTTATGAAGTTAAGCCAGGGACTCAAGATCAGGAGAAACCTATATATTTTATTAATTCTCCTAATTCGACGGCACAGGCAGTGGTGACAAAAGTTAATGGGGATACGGCGCAATTATGGTTAGGGGGAGTTGATTTGTCAAAGGTAGAAACGAAAACAGTTTTTACGGCGGTTAAGGGTAACGGACAGGTGAGAGTTTTGTCACGGGAGGGGATCGTTGCACAGGCAAAAATTGAGAAACCAGTAACAGAAGGTACACTGTTGCGGTTGAGTATTTAGGGTTGGTGCTATAGCCGTTAAGAGAGTTGGGAGGGACGCCACCCCTACAGTTATTTTTCTTTTTCACCCATTTTTAAAGGAGAACAGCCATGACCGATAACCGCATTAGTGCTAACTTAACGCCCGAAGATGTTGCCGCTATCCAGGCAGCAATTCTCACTATCAAAGAAAAGCTCCCTTTCCTAGTCGGTTTGACGAAAGAGGAGCGGATTTCCATGCTGAAACTCGGAGATAAAAGTCGGGCTTTTGTACAAAAAACAATGGAACTGGTGAAACAAAACCAGGACTTTTTACCGCGTTCTTTTGATATTGAGGAAATGGAAAAGGATGTGGAACTGTATAACGATCTTTATCCTGTATTGCTATCTTTGCACCAACTCAATGAACTCGTAGAAGACACCCTAATGGTCGTGGGTAGTGAAGCCTACGCCGCCGCCCTCGTAGCTTATCGCTACGCCAAAGAAGCGAATTTAGGGGCGGGTCTGGATGGGGTGCTGGATAATATTGGTCGTCGCTTCGCCCGCAAATCTAATAAAGCTGTTGCTGAACCCACCGAAGGGACTAACCCAGCGTCAAAGAATCTCCCTTGATGCTTTGAGGATAAAACCTGACCCTTTGGAGTTGAACTTTAACCCCCTAGGGGATAAAACCTGACCCTTTGAAGTTGAACTTTAACCCCCTAGGGGATAAAACCTGACCCTTTGGAGTTGAACTTTAACCCCCTAGGGGATAAAACCTGACCCTTTGAAGTTGAACTTTAACCCTCTAGGGGATAAAACCTGACCCTTTGAAGTTGAACTTTAACCGTCTAGGGGATAAAACCTGACCCTTTGGAGTTAAACTTTAACCGTCTAGGGGATAAAACCTGACCCTTTGGAGTTAAACTTTAACCCTCTAGGGGTTGAACTCTGATTTTTTATAGGTGAGACTTGACCCTTAAAAGAGTAAATTCCCCTGTGTGGTGTTTCTTCTCAGCACTAAAGTGACTGCATTTCTCTACTCCCATGAGGCTTTTATGATTAAACCACAGCAATTCATCAAAATTGGATTAACAGCAGTTTCCTTATCCGTGATGCTAGGGGAGTCAGTCCTCGCTACCTCATCACAGCTAAAAAATCCTATAGCCGCAGGCAGAATTACACTTCGTGATCAATCACAATATTCTCATTTAAATCCTGTAATTCTTGCTCAAAATAGCAGTAATTCAGAAGCTGATCGATTATTGAATGAGGGCTTGGAACTATTTCAGCAAGGAACAGCAGAATCATTACGAGCCGCTTTAGAAAAGTTAGAAGCCGCCCGCCAACTCTATCACGCCGCCGGGGATAAAGGAACGGAAGCCGTCACACTGCTGGGTATGGGCACAATA
The DNA here is from genome assembly GCA_003609755.1 of Planktothrix agardhii NIES-204. Lineage (NCBI taxonomy): Bacteria > Bacillati > Cyanobacteriota > Cyanophyceae > Oscillatoriales > Microcoleaceae > Planktothrix > Planktothrix agardhii. The sequence goes on along the minus strand of AP017991.1, from coordinate 3,666,654 downwards.
AATGACTTATTAGGAGAAAAGCAGAAAGCCCTAGACTACTACAACCAAGCTTTACCCCTATTACGGGCAGTGGGGGATAGAAGGATGGAAGCCACTACTCTCAACAATATTGGCCTTGTGTACGACTCCTTGGGAGAAAAGCAGAAAGCCCTAGACTACTACAACCAAGCTTTACCCCTAAGACGGGCAGTGGGGGATAGAGGGGGGGAAGCCACTACTCTCAACAATATTGGCCTTGTGTACGACTCCCTGGGAGAAAAGCAGCAAGCCCTAGACTACTACAACCAAGCTTTACCCCTAAGACGGGCAGTGGGGGATAGAGGGGGGGAAGCCACTACTCTCAACAATATTGGCCTTGTGTACGACTCCCTGGGAGAAAAGCAGAAAGCCCTAGACTACTTAAACCAAGCTTTACCCCTATCACGGGCAGTGGGGGATAGAAGGGTGGAAGCTGCTACTCTCAACAGTATTGGCCTTGTGTACGACTCCTTGGGAGAAAAGCAGAAAGCCCTAGACTACTTAAACCAAGCTTTACCCCTATCACGGGCAGTGGGGGATAGAAGGGGGGAAGCCACTACTCTCAATAATATTGGCGGTGTGTACGACTCCCTGGGAGAAAAGCAGCAAGCCCTAGACTACTTGAACCAAGCTTTACCCCTATTACGGGCTGTGGGGGATAGAAGGGTGGAAGCTGCTACTCTCAACAGTATTGGCGCTGTGTACGACTCCTTGGGAGAAAAGCAGCAAGCCCTAGACTACTACAACCAAGCTTTACCCCTATTACGGGCAGTGGGGGATAGAAGGGTGGAAGCTGCTACTCTCAACAATATTGGCAATGTGTACAACTCCCTGGGAGAAAAGCAGAAAGCCCTAGACTACTTAAACCAAGCTTTACCCCTATCACGGGCAGTGGGGGATAGAAGGGGGGAAGCCACTACTCTCAATAATATTGGCGGTGTGTACGACTCCCTGGGAGAAAAGCAGCAAGCCCTAGACTACTACAACCAAGCTTTACCCCTATTACGGGCTGTGGGGGATAGAGGGGGGGAAGCCACTACTCTCTTTAATTTTGCTTACCTCAAACGTAATCAAGGCAACCTCAGCGAAGCTCTTACAGACATCGAAACTGCCCGTACTATTGTTGAAGACCTCCGCACTAAAATCGGTTCCCAAGAACTTCGTCAATCCTTCTTTGCCACAGTTCAGGATGGTTACAAATTCTACATTGATTTATTAATGCAACTGCATCAACAAAACCCCCAAAAAGGATATGATGCTTTAGCTTTTCACGCCAGCGAACGTTCTCGCGCCAGAAGTCTGGTAGAACTCCTGACCGAAGCCGGTGCTAATATTCGTCAAGGGGTAGACCCCAAACTCTTAGAACAGGAACAGAACTTACTACAACAACTCAACGCCTTAGAATATCAACGATATCAACTCACCCAAGGTCAATATACCGAAACACAAATCGATGAACTCAAAGCCAAATCTCAAGCCTTCAGTAATCAACTCAATCAACTACAAACCCAAATTCGCCTTACCAGTCCCCGCTATGCTGCACTGAAATATCCTCAACCTTTAAATCTGCCAGAAGTTCAACAACTCCTTGATGAAGATACCTTATTATTACAATATTCCCTGGGGGAAGAACGCAGTTTTCTTTGGTTAGTCAGCAAAAATAGCATCAACACTTATATCCTTCCAAAACAAAGTGAAATCAAAACGGCTGTTGAAACTTACCTCCAGTCTTTCAATACCGAGAATGCTACCCTAAAAGACGGACTTCCTCTGAGTCAAATCCTTCTTTCTCCTGTAGCCAATCAATTAGCCAAAAAACGCCTATTAATTGTAGGAGATGGAGCTTTACAATTGATTCCCTTTGCCGCATTACCTATTCCCAATACTCCCCAAAATCCACTCTTAGTGGAAAACGAAATTATTACTCTTCCTTCTATCTCCACAGTTGCTATTCAACGAGAACAATTACAAAATCGACCTTCTGCACCTAAAACGGTTGCGGTGATTGCTGACCCAATTTTTGAATCAAACGACCAGCGCTTAAATAATCAAATTGTCTCGGAAAATCACCCCCCCACCCAGAATGATTTAGCCAGAAATAGGGCTACCAGAAATTCAGGATTATTAGGGAATACAGCTTCCGAGTTAGATCGGTTAAAATATAGCCGAGATGAAGCGGAAAATATTGCCCAATTAGTCCCGGAGAATGCAAGACTAAAAGCCTTAGATTTTGAGGCTTCTTTAGCAACCGCAACTAACCCGAATTTAGCTGAATATCAAATCGTTCATTTTGCGACTCATGGATTATTTGATCCTGTCAATCCTGAATTATCAGGCATTGTTCTATCTTTATATGATAAAACAGGCAATAAGCAAGATGGATTTTTGCGGTTAAGTAATATTTTTAACTTAGATTTACCGACCGAATTAGTAGTATTGAGTGCTTGCCAAACTGGCGTAGGAAAAGAGATGAAAGGGGAAGGTCTGGTAGGTTTAACTCGTGGTTTTATGTATGCAGGAGCGCGGCGAGTCATTGTGAGTTTGTGGAGTGTTAATGATGCTTCAACTTCTGAATTAATGACGAAGTTTTATCAAAAAATGTTACAAGGAGAAGAAAATCCAATTCATGCTTTGAGACAGACACAATTGGAAATGTGGAAGTCTGAAGAATGGCAATCTCCCTATTATTGGGGAGCGTTTACAGTTCAGGGAGATTGGCGCTAATCAATGGATAATTGATCAGATAGTGAAGCAATTCTAAGTGATTCGTAAACGTTTAGAGATTCCTCGCTTCGCTCGGAATGACTTGTATAAAAGTCGGGCTTTTGTACAAAAAACAATGGAACTGGTGAAACAAATTGGAGTTGAACTTTAACCGTCTAGGGGATAAAACCTGACCCTTTGGAGTTGAACTTTAACCCCCTAGGGGATAAAACCTGACCCTTTGGAGTTGAACTTTAACCGTCTAGGGGATAAAACCTGACCCTTTGGAGTTGAACTTTAACCCCCTAGGGGATAAAACCTGACCCTTTGGAGTTGAACTTTAACCCCCTAGGGGATAAAACCTGACCCTTTGAAGTTGAACTTTAACCGTCTAGGGGATAAAACCTGACCCTTTGAAGTTGAACTTTAACCGTCTAGGGGTTGAACTCTGATTTTTTATAGGTGAGACTTGACCCTTAAAAGAGTAAATTCCCCTGTGTGGTGTTTCTTCTCAGCACTAAAGTGACTGCATTTCTCTACTCCCATGAGGCTTTTATGATTAAACCACAGCAATTCATCAAAATTGGATTAACAGCAGTTTCCTTATCCGTGATGCTAGGGGAGTCAGTCCTCGCTACCTCATCACAGCTAAAAAATCCTATAGCCGCAGGCAGAATTACACTTCGTGATCAATCACAATATTCTCATTTAAATCCTGTAATTCTTGCTCAAAATAGCAGTAATTCAGAAGCTGATCGATTATTGAATGAGGGCTTGGAACTATTTCAGCAAGGAACAGCAGAATCATTACGACAAGCCCTAGAAAAGTGGCAAGCCGCCCGCCAACTCTATCACGCCGCCGGGGATAAAGGAACGGAAGCCGTCACACTGCTGGGTATGGGCAGAATAAATGACGATTTAGGAGAAAAGCAGCAAGCCCTAGACTACTACAACCAAGCTTTACCCCTATTACGGGCAGTGGGGGATAGAAGGATGGAAGCTGCTACTCTCAATAATATTGGCGGTGTGTACGACTCCCTGGGAGAAAAGCAGCAAGCCCTAGACTACTACAACCAAGCTTTACCCCTATCACGGGCTGTGGGGGATAGAAGGATGGAAGCCACTACTCTCAGCAATATTGGCAATGTGTACAACTCCCTGGGAGAAATGCAGCAAGCCCTAGACTACTTGAACCAAGCTTTACCCCTATTACGGGCTGTGGGGGATAGAAGGGGGGAAGCCACTACTCTCAACAGTATTGGCCTTGTGTACGACTCCTTGGGAGAAAAGCAGAAAGCCCTAGACTACTTAAACCAAGCTTTACCCCTATCACGGGCAGTGGGGGATAGAAGGGTGGAAGCTGCTACTCTCAACAGTATTGGCCTTGTGTACGACTCCTTGGGAGAAAAGCAGAAAGCCCTAGACTACTTAAACCAAGCTTTACCCCTATCACGGGCAGTGGGGGATAGAAGGGGGGAAGCCACTACTCTCAATAATATTGGCGGTGTGTACGACTCCCTGGGAGAAAAGCAGCAAGCCCTAGACTACTTGAACCAAGCTTTACCCCTATTACGGGCTGTGGGGGATAGAAGGGTGGAAGCTGCTACTCTCAACAGTATTGGCGCTGTGTACGACTCCTTGGGAGAAAAGCAGCAAGCCCTAGACTACTACAACCAAGCTTTACCCCTATTACGGGCAGTGGGGGATAGAAGGGTGGAAGCTGCTACTCTCAACAATATTGGCAATGTGTACAACTCCCTGGGAGAAAAGCAGAAAGCCCTAGACTACTTAAACCAAGCTTTACCCCTATCACGGGCAGTGGGGGATAGAAGGGTGGAAGCCACTACTCTCAACAATATTGGCAATGTGTACTCCTCCCTGGGAGAAAAGCAGCAAGCCCTAGACTACTTGAACCAAGCTTTACCCCTATCACGGGCAGTGGGGGATAGAAGGGGGGAAGCCACTACTCTCAATAATATTGGCGGTGTGTACGACTCCCTGGGAGAAAAGCAGCAAGCCCTAGACTACTACAACCAAGCTTTACCCCTATTACGGGCTGTGGGGGATAGAGGGGGGGAAGCCACTACTCTCTTTAATTTTGCTTACCTCAAACGTAATCAAGGCAACCTCAGCGAAGCTCTTACAGACATCGAAACTGCCCGTACTATTGTTGAAGACCTCCGCACTAAAATCGGTTCCCAAGAACTTCGTCAATCCTTCTTTGCCACAGTTCAGGATGGTTACAAATTCTACATTGATTTATTAATGCAACTGCATCAACAAAACCCCCAAAAAGGATATGATGCTTTAGCTTTTCACGCCAGCGAACGTTCTCGCGCCAGAAGTCTGGTAGAACTCCTGACCGAAGCCGGTGCTAATATTCGTCAAGGGGTAGACCCCAAACTCTTAGAACAGGAACAGAACTTACTACAACAACTCAACGCCTTAGAATATCAACGATATCAACTCACCCAAGGTCAATATACCGAAACACAAATCGATGAACTCAAAGCCAAATCTCAAGCCTTCAGTAATCAACTCAATCAACTACAAACCCAAATTCGCCTTACCAGTCCCCGCTATGCTGCACTGAAATATCCTCAACCTTTAAATCTGCCAGAAGTTCAACAACTCCTTGATGAAGATACCTTATTATTACAATATTCCCTGGGGGAAGAACGCAGTTTTCTTTGGTTAGTCAGCAAAAATAGCATCAACACTTATATCCTTCCAAAACAAAGTGAAATCAAAACGGCTGTTGAAACTTACCTCCAGTCTTTCAATACCGAGAATGCTACCCTAAAAGACGGACTTCCTCTGAGTCAAATCCTTCTTTCTCCTGTAGCCAATCAATTAGCCAAAAAACGCCTATTAATTGTAGGAGATGGAGCTTTACAATTGATTCCCTTTGCCGCATTACCTATTCCCAATACTCCCCAAAATCCACTCTTAGTGGAAAACGAAATTATTACTCTTCCTTCTATCTCCACAGTTGCTATTCAACGACAACAATTACAAAATCGACCTTCTGCACCTAAAACGGTTGCGGTGATTGCTGACCCAATTTTTGAATCAAACGACCCGCGCTTAAATAATCAAATTGTCTCGGAAAATCACCCCCCCACCCAGAATGATTTAGCCAGAAATAGGGCTACCAGAAATTCAGGATTATTAGGGAATACAGCTTCCGAGTTAGATCGGTTAAAATATAGCCGAGATGAAGCGGAAAATATTGCCCAATTAGTCCCGGAGAATGCAAGACTAAAAGCCTTAGATTTTGAGGCTTCTTTAGCAACCGCAACTAACCCGAATTTAGCTGAATATCAAATCGTTCATTTTGCGACTCATGGATTATTTGATCCTGTCAATCCTGAATTATCAGGCATTGTTCTATCTTTATATGATAAAACAGGCAATAAGCAAGATGGATTTTTGCGGTTAAGTAATATTTTTAACTTAGATTTACCGACCGAATTAGTAGTATTGAGTGCTTGCCAAACTGGCGTAGGAAAAGAGATGAAAGGGGAAGGTCTGGTAGGTTTAACTCGTGGTTTTATGTATGCAGGAGCGCGGCGAGTCATTGTGAGTTTGTGGAGTGTTAATGATGCTTCAACTTCTGAATTAATGACGAAGTTTTATCAAAAAATGTTACAAGGAGAAGAAAATCCAATTCATGCTTTGAGACAGACACAATTGGAAATGTGGAAGTCTGAAGAATGGCAATCTCCCTATTATTGGGGAGCGTTTACAGTTCAGGGAGATTGGCGCTAATCAATGGATAATTGATCAGATAGTGAAGCAATTCTAAGTGATTCGTAAACGTTTAGAGATTCCTCGCTTCGCTCGGAATGACTTGTATAAAAGTCGGGCTTTTGTACAAAAAACAATGGAACTGGTGAAACAAATTGGAGTTGAACTTTAACCGTCTAGGGGATAAAACCTGACCCTTTGGAGTTGAACTTTAACCCCCTAGGGGATAAAACCTGACCCTTTGGAGTTGAACTTTAACCCCCTAGGGGATAAAACCTGACCCTTTGAAGTTGAACTTTAACCGTCTAGGGGATAAAACCTGACCCTTTGAAGTTGAACTTTAACCGTCTAGGGGATAAAACCTGACCCTTTGGAGTTGAACTTTAACCCTCTAGGGGATAAAACCTGACCCTTTGGAGTTAAACTTTAACCCTCTAGGGGTTGAACTCTGATTTTTTATAGGTGAGACTTGACCCTTAAAAGAGTAAATTCCCCTGTGTGGTGTTTCTTCTCAGCACTAAAGTGACTGCATTTCTCTACTCCCATGAGGCTTTTATGATTAAACCACAGCAATTCATCAAAATTGGATTAACAGCAGTTTCCTTATCCGTGATGCTAGGGGAGTCAGTCCTCGCTACCTCATCACAGCTAAAAAATCCTATAGCCGCAGGCAGAATTACACTTCGTGATCAATCACAATATTCTCATTTAAATCCTGTAATTCTTGCTCAAAATAGCAGTAATTCAGAAGCTGATCGATTATTGAATGAGGGCTTGGAACTATTTCAACAAGGAACAGCAGAATCATTACGACAAGCCCTAGAAAAGTGGCAAGCCGCCCGCCAACTCTATCACGCCGCCGGGGATAAAGGAACGGAAGCCGTCACACTGCTGGGTATGGGCAGAATAAATGACAATTTAGGAGAAAAGCAGCAAGCCCTAGACTACTACAACCAAGCTTTACCCCTATTACGGGCAGTGGGGGATAGAGGGGGGGAAGCTGCTACTCTCAACAATATTGGCTATGTGTACGACTCCCTGGGAGAAAAGCAGCAAGCCCTAGACTACTACAACCAAGCTTTACCCCTAAGACGGGTAGTGGGGGATAGAGGGGGGGAAGCTGCTACTCTCAGCAATATTGGCGCTGTGTACAACTCCCTGGGAGAAAAGCAGCAAGCCCTAGACTACTACAACCAAGCTTTACCCCTATCACGGGCAGTGGGGGATAGAAGGGGGGAAGCCACTACTCTCAACAATATTGGCGGTGTGTACGACTCCCTGGGAGAAAAGCAGCAAGCCCTAGACTACTTGAACCAAGCTTTACCCCTATTACGGGCTGTGGGGGATAGAAGGGTGGAAGCCACTACTCTCAGCAATATTGGCAATGTGTACAACTCCCTGGGAGAAATGCAGCAAGCCCTAGACTACTACAACCAAGCTTTACCCCTATCACGGGCAGTGGGGGATAGAAGGGTGGAAGCTGCTACTCTCAACAGTATTGGCCTTGTGTACGACTCCCTGGGAGAAAAGCAGCAAGCCCTAGACTACTACAACCAAGCTTTACCCCTATTACGGGCAGTGGGGGATAGAAGGATGGAAGCCACTACTCTCAGCAATATTGGCTATGTGTACAACTCCCTGGGAGAAAAGCAGCAAGCCCTAGACTACTACAACCAAGCTTTACCCCTATCACGGGCAGTGGGGGATAGAGGGCAGGAAGCTGGTACTCTCAACAATATTGGCAATGTGTACAACTCCCTGGGAGAAAAGCAGCAAGCCCTAGACTACTACAACCAAGCTTTACCCCTATCACGGGCAGTGGGGGATAGAGGGCAGGAAGCTGGTACTCTCAACAATATTGGCAATGTGTACAACTCCCTGGGAGAAAAGCAGCAAGCCCTAGACTACTACAACCAAGCTTTACCCCTATTCAGGGCTGTGGGGGATAGAAGGGGGGAAGCTGCTACTCTCAACAATATTGGCAATGTGTACGACTCCCTGGGAGAAACGCAGCAAGCCCTAGACTACTACAACCAAGCTTTACCCCTATTACGGGCAGTGGGGGATAGAGGGGGGGAAGCTGCTACTCTCAACAATATTGGCGCTGTGTACGACTCCCTGGGAGAAATGCAGCAAGCCCTAGACTACTACAACCAAGCTTTACCCCTATCACGGGTAGTGGGGGATAGAAGGGGGGAAGCCACTACTCTCAGCAATATTGGCGCTGTGTACGACTCCCTGGGAGAAATGCAGCAAGCCCTAGACTACTACAACCAAGCTTTACCCCTATTACGGGCAGTGGGGGATAGAGGGGGGGAAGCCAATACTCTCTTTAATTTTGCTTACCTCAAACGTAATCAAGGCAACCTCAGCGAAGCTCTTACAGACATCGAAACTGCCATTACTATTGTTGAAGACCTCCGCACTAAAATCGGTTCCCAAGAACTTCGTCAATCCTTCTTTGCCACAGTTCAGGATTATTACAAATTCTACATTGATTTATTAATGCAACTGCATCAACAAAACCCCCAAAAAGGATATGATGCTTTAGCTTTTCACGCCAGCGAACGTTCTCGCGCCAGAAGTCTTGTAGAACTCCTGACCGAAGCCGGTGCTAATATTCGTCAAGGGGTAGACCCCAAACTATTAGAACAGGAACAGAACTTACTACAACAACTCAACGCCTTAGAATATCAACGATATCAACTCACCCAAGGTCAATATACCGAAACACAAATCGATGAACTCAAAGCCAAATCTCAAGCCTTAAGTAATCAACTCAATCAACTACAAACCCAAATTCGCCTTACCAGTCCCCGCTATGCTGCACTGAAATATCCTCAACCTTTAAATCTGCCAGAAGTTCAACAACTCCTTGATGAAGATACCTTATTATTACAATATTCCCTGGGGGAAGAACGCAGTTTTCTTTGGTTAGTCAGCAAAAATAGCATCAACACTTATATCCTTCCAAAACAAAGTGAAATCAAAACGGCTGTTGAAACTTACCTCCAGTCTTTCAATACCGAGAATGCTACCCTAAAAGACGGACTTCCTCTGAGTCAAATCCTTCTTTCTCCTGTAGCCAATCAATTAGCCAAAAAACGCCTATTAATTGTAGGAGATGGAGCTTTACAATTGATTCCCTTTGCCGCATTACCTATTCCCAATACTCCCCAAAATCCACTCTTAGTGGAAAACGAAATTATTACTCTTCCTTCTATCTCCACAGTTGCTATTCAACGACAACAATTACAAAATCGACCTTCTGCACCTAAAACGGTTGCGGTGATTGCTGACCCAATTTTTGAATCAAACGACCAGCGCTTAAATAATCAAATTGTCTCGGAAAATCACCCCCCCACCCAGAATGATTTAGCCAGAAATAGGGCTACCAGAAATTCAGGATTATTAGGGAATACAGCTTCCGAGTTAGATCGGTTAAAATATAGCCGATATGAAGCGGAAAATATTGCCCAATTAGTCCCGGAGAATGCAAGACTAAAAGCCTTAGATTTTGAGGCTTCTTTAGCAACCGCAACTAACCCGAATTTAGCTGAATATCAAATCGTTCATTTTGCGACTCATGGATTATTTGATCCTGTCAATCCTGAATTATCAGGCATTGTTCTATCTTTATATGATAAAACAGGCAATAAGCAAGATGGATTTTTGCGGTTAAGTAATATTTTTAACTTAGATTTACCGACAGAATTAGTAGTATTGAGTGCTTGCCAAACTGGCGTAGGAAAAGAGATGAAAGGGGAAGGTCTGGTAGGTTTAACTCGTGGTTTTATGTATGCAGGAGCGCGGCGAGTCATTGTGAGTTTGTGGAGTGTTAATGATGCTTCAACTTCTGAATTAATGACGAAGTTTTATCAAAAAATGTTACAAGGAGAAGAAAATCCAATTCATGCTTTGAGACAGACACAATTGGAAATGTGGAAGTCTGAAGAATGGCAATCTCCCTATTATTGGGGAGCGTTTACAGTTCAGGGAGATTGGCGTTAGAGTGTTAACCTGCATTCTGTTCCTAGAAACCGAGTTTCTGCATTAGATTCATTGTAGGAAATCAAGATATCTTGAGAAACCCGGTTTCTGTAATTTACAGAATACCGTCTTTTTTCGCCATTGACGTCATTAAATCAACAACGCGACAGGAATAACCCCATTCATTGTCATACCAAGCCACAATCTTAAAGAAATTAGCATTCAGTTCCATCCCGGCTTTAGCATCAAAGGTACTAGAACTCGGGTCAGTGATGAAGTCTGAAGAAACCACTTCATCCTCGGTATAGGCTAAAACACCTTTCATCGGGCCTTCGGCCGCCGCCTTCATCGCCGCGCAGATTTCCTTATAGCTGGTGGCTTTGTCAGTGCGGAAGGTTAAATCAACGACGGACACATTCGGAGTCGGAACTCGAAAGGCCATTCCCGTCAGTTTTCCTTTTAAGGCAGGTAACACTAAAGTGACAGCCTTAGCCGCCCCAGTAGACGATGGAATAATATTTTGGGCCGCACCCCGTCCCCCGCGCCAGTCCTTCTTACTGGGCCCATCAACCGTCGGTTGAGTGGCGGTCATGGAGTGAATAGTGGTCATTAACCCTTCCGTTAACCCAAAGCTATCGTTAATCACCTTAGCAACCGGGGCTAAACAGTTGGTGGTACAACTGGCATTAGACACGATTAAATCAGAAGCCGGGTCAAAGGTTTCGTGGTTAACTCCCACTAACAGAGTTTTAACCTTATCCGGGTCTTTGGTGGGTGCGGAAATAATCACCCGTTTAGCCCCCGCTTCAATATGTTTGTGGGCCCCCTGGTAGTCACTAAATAACCCCGTAGACTCGACCACATAGTCCACCGTGTCTTCTTTCCAGGGGAGTTGGGTGGGGTCTTTGATGGCCGTACAGCGAATAAAATGTCCATCGACCACAATGCCATCTTCTTTGGCTTCCACGACGCCCGGAAATACTCCGTGGGTAGAATCGTATTTGAACAAATAGGCTAAGTTATCGGGAGGAACGAGATCATTAATTCCCACAAACTCAATATCTGGGTTATTAATCGCCGACCGCATCACCAAACGACCAATGCGACCAAACCCATTAATTCCTACTCTTAACGCCATATTATTAACTCCTTTAGGCAAAATTCAAGGGGACTTGATGATTCAAGCCACAACTAGGGATAGACTGTACCACAAGTTTTGATTGTTGAGCTTCTTTCTTTCTGTAATTTTAATAAAATTAGAATTTTAATCTGGATTCGGTGATTTTCAAAATTAGGTGATATTTGGGATAACTCCCATAAGTTTATCCCCAGGTTAAAGGTTTAAAAATACTGATATTCCTGATTTTTTTACTGAACGTTAAGAAAGAATAAAAAAGACTAATTTTGTCCCCAGCAGTATTAACAAATTGATCAAAAATCTGTACTATTCAAGGGTATACGATTGGGCTTAAAACTAAAATGAACAAACGTAAACGAATTGGCATTCTCACCAGTGGCGGAGACTGCCCGGGTCTCAATGCCGTGATTCGGGCTGTTGTCAATCATGCCACATCTGAATATAACTGGGAAGTCCGAGGCATTCCCTATGCCACCAAGGGACTGATTGAACGAAAAAGTGTGGTATTAAATTCCTATGGTTTAGAGCGACACGGAATTGATCCCTTATTAAGTATGGGTGGAACCATTTTAGGGTCGATTAATAAGGGAGATACCGAAGGCAATACCGACGAAATTATTCAGGGATATTATGATTTAGGACTTGATGCTTTAATCGCTATTGGTGGGGATGGTAGTCTGGCGATTTTGCAGAAACTTGCCGAAAAAGGCAATTGGAATTTAGTCGCTGTCCCTAAAACCATTGATAATGATGTCGCCCATACCGAATTATCGGTTGGTTTTAACTCCGCCGTCACTACAATTTTAGACTGTTTAGATCGGTTGAGTTATACCGCCGCCAGCCATGACCGGGTAATGGTGGTGGAGGTGATGGGACGGACAACCGGACATCTGGCCCTATATTCGGGAATTGTCGGGGGGGCCGATGCCATTTTAATCCCAGAAATTCCCTATTCAATTAAAACCCTCTGTAAACGCATTCGCGAGTTACGCAATCTCTGGGGACGAAAATTCGCCATTGTGGTAGTCGCTGAAGGGGCAAAAACCGCCGATGGGGAAAGTCGATATTATAAAGATGCCCTGGGGGAAGTCCGACTGCGGGGAATTGGGGAATATGTGGCTGCGGAAATTGAGAAAAATTTGGGGGTAGAAGCCCGGGTGACTGTCCTGGGTCATGTTCAACGGGGTGGGGCTCCTTCTGCCTTGGATAGATTAATTGGCACAGCCTTCGGAAAGGTGGCGGTGGATTTAATCGCCCAGGAAACCTACGGGGTGATGGTGGCTTGGCATAATAATGCTGTCACCACTATTCCCTTAGATCAGGTTTTTGCCGATAGTCCCCTACTGGTTGACCCCCAGGGATTTTGGGTGGAAACGGCCCGATCCCTGGGAATTTATCTCGGAGAAGAACTTAATCAAGAAAATATTCCTACGGTAAACCCGAATATCAATAATTTAAAACCTTTTTCTTTAGAGACAATAGCTCAGATTAATTAGGTTCAGATAGAATGTTTTAGCCGACGTAAACGATCGGAATAACTTTTGACAACTTCTAAGGCAAACATGGGGGTTTGCTGAACGGCAAACAGAAATCGAGATTTATCCATTGTGGCCAAAAGACAATCTGTTTTAGCGATCGCCGTGGACGCTCGTGTGTGATCGGGTTGAACTAAAGCACCCTCCCCAAAAACATCTCCAGCCGTCAGAGTTTCCACCACTTTCCCATTCACCCATAACTCGATTTCCCCTTCGAGAATGCCATACAAGACCTCTCCAGTTTGGCCCTCCTCAAAAATCACTTGATTGGCCAGATACCGTTGTTCTGGCTGTTTTTCAAACAGTTTTACGGTTTCAATGGGCTGTAACATAGTGTTATTAACTCAATAAGTTTGATCTGTTCTATTGGATCAATACTAGGGCAAAATAGAAAAAGAAAGACAGGGTAATATAGCGATCGCGCCCTACAACTAGGAATACTCCAACTCCTACCCATTACCCATTACCCATTACCCATTACCCTGTTACTGAGGGAAGTCGAAGTATTACCCATTCGTAATTCGTAATTCGTAATTCCCCATTCCCTGCTATATTTATATCTCATGCCCAACACTGTTACTGTAACTATTCCCGCAACAACCGCCAACTTAGGGCCGGGATTTGATTGTATTGGAGCCGCCTTAACTCTATACAATACGCTGCGTTTTTCTTATTTAAAAAATACATCAAATGAGACTTTAACCATTACGGTTCAGGGCACAGAAGCCGCGATCGTCCAAACCGATGAAAGTAACTTAGCCTATCAAGCCTTTATTCGGGTTTATCAGCACCTCGGTCAAACCCCGCCCCCGGTTCAGATCGAGATTGATTTGGGAATTCCTTTAGCCAGGGGTTTAGGGAGTTCTGCCACCGCTATTGTCGGGGGACTGTTGGGGGCGAATACCTTAGCTGGAAATCCCTTGAGCCAAATTGAGATCCTGCAATTAGCCATTGAAATCGAGGGACATCCCGACAATGTGGTTCCCGCCTTATTAGGCAATTGTCAATTATCCGTATCCAGAGGAGAAAATGGTATAGGCTGGGAAATTTGCCCCATTCCCTGGCATTGTGATCTAGTTCCAGTTCTGGCGATTCCTGATTTTGAATTATCCACCGCAGAAGCTAGAAAGGTTTTGCCCCCAAACTATAGTCGGGCGGATGCGATTTTTAATACCGCCCATCTGGGATTATTAATTAGGGGTTTAGAAACCCGCAACCCTGACTGGTTAAGGGTGGCACTCCAGGACAAAATTCATCAACCCTATCGTAAATCCTTAATTAAAGGGTTTGAAACCGTCCGCAGGGCTGCATTAATAGCCGGAGCCTTTGAATTAGTGATTAGTGGGGCAGGGCCGACGTTATTAGCTTTAACCGATGAAATATCAGCCCCTGCGGTGGCCGTGGCGATGACGACCGCCTGGAAACAAGAGGGCGTCAACCCAGAGGTTAAGTTGCTGCAACTCGATACTCAAGGGGCGACAATGAATATTGAATAGGAGAAACAATGGTTCTTAATCCTAGTATTATTAATGCTGTTGAAAAACTGGGATATCGTGTCACCAGTGGCGATGTGGCAACTCAAGCTGGAATTGATATTAATATCGCCCAACGGGAACTTTTAGCCCTGGCATCCGAAGCCGGAGGTCATTTACAAGTGGCTGATTCGGGCGAAATTGCCTTTGCATTTCCCCGCAATTTTCAGGCTATTTTGCGGAATAAATATTGGCAATTGAAGTTAAAAGACTGGTGGAATAAAATTTGGAAGGTTTTATTTTATCTGATTAGAATTTCCTTTGGAATTATTTTAATTGCCTCAATTCTGCTGATTGTCGCTGCTATTATTACGATTTTAGTGGTGATTAATAACAGTCAAAATAATAACAACTCCGGGGGAAGTCGCGGTGGGAGTTGGTTTTGGATCGCTTGGTTGATGCCTGATTTTCGTTGGTTTTCCACGGTCGATAATAACCATTATCAACGCCAAAATGCTAAAAGTAGCGATCAAAAGAAACCGATGAATTTTTTGGAATCTGTTTTTTCGTTTATTTTTGGAGATGGCAACCCCAATTACAATTTGGAAGAACGCCGATGGCAAACCATTGGTCGGGTGATTCAAAACCAAAAAGGCGCGATTATTGCTGAACAAATTACCCCCTATTTAGATGAAATTGGGAGTTCAGTTGCTCAGGAATATGAAGATTATATGTTACCAATTTTAACTCGATTTGACGGTAGACCGGAGGTGAGTCCAGAGGGACAGTTAATCTATCATTTCCCCGAATTGCAAACCACAGCTATAAACTCTCAATCTCAATCTGTTCCTGGTTATTTAAAAGAAAAAAAATGGCGGTTTAGTTTGGCTAGTTCCGGGCAAATTATGGGGGCAATTGGCTTGGGTTCGGTTAATGTGATTGGGGCATTAATGTTAGGGAGTTTATTAAAAACTCCAGAAATTGCTGGATATTTAACCGGATTTTTAGGATTTGTTCATGTCATTTATCCAGTTTTATTAATTTACGGTGTGGGATTTTTGACCATTCCTTTAATTAGATATTTCTGGGTACAATGGAAAAATGAAAAAGTCAATATTCGCAATACAACCCGAAAAAACAGAGTTAATATTTTGACTGATGATAATTCAATTATACAGGAAAAACTCAATTATGCTCGTCAATTTGCTAAGAAAACTGTGATTAATAAAGATAATTTAGCCTATACAACTGAAACGGATTTATTAGAACAAGAGGAACAAAATTCTGATAAAATTGATGCTGAATGGCAAAAACGGTTAGATCAATCTGATTGACATCCACCCCGTCGTAAAACGGGCGGGGATTCCATCTATTTGATTATTCTTAACTTGTGGAAATAGAATTTAAAATCGTATCAATTTCTGTCTGCACTTTATCAATTTGTGAACGCAGTTGATCTAAAGATTGTTTTTCGGCTTGCCATTTTTGAGGAATTTCTTGCTCATATCTATTTTGTTTTTCTAATAAATCATTGTAAAATGTCAAATGAAACATTAGAGTTGATATAGCCAAATCGAAACACTCGTCTAACCTTGACAATAAGCTACTTTCGATAAAGAATAAAACGATATTTGAAAGATCCTCAAATTTTTCTCTTTTAATTACTAAAAAACTATCTCCTACAAAGGCATCAAACCTAGGTTTTGTTAAATCCCTTAAAGGGTTAGAAACGTTGCCTTTTACATAAAATAAAAAATTTCGTTGATAACGAAAATTACTGATTTTAGATAACAAATTATTCTTGTCCTTGATTTGATAATAACTTATATGAGATTCTAATAGATTAATTTTCAAATTAAATAAATCTTTATCTATTAATCCTATATTATATTTAATCGCTAAAATAATTTGACGATTTTGATCAATTAATTCTTTTTCTAAACCCTTGATTAAACCTTCTTTATCTGATAAACCTGCCTCTTGTTTAGGTTTTCCGGTATTTTTTTCAGTAAACCACTGTTTTTTGAGTTCTGTAACTCGATTTGTCCACGACTCTTTAAGTTCTTTAATAACTTCTATTTGACATTTTTTTCTTAAATTACGAATGCGTACATCTATATTACTAATTTGTGCGATCTGTTCCCAAATTTCATCCTTGGGGATAGATAAAATTCCAGCTTTACTATTCCAAACTTCTTCAGCCTGATCTAAATCCTGATAACAATTTTTTAGTAATTGTTCTAATTTAACAGCAGACTGTCTCATTTCATCGGTACAGAGTTGAATTGATTGGCTTAAATCGGTTGCTGACTGTTTTAACTCTAAGGATTGATCATCATTAGAATGGATTAGTGTAACCGCTTGATTAAGAGCAAGAAAGGCTTTGAGAGATTCATTCATCACATTTAATTGCTGGATTAAGGTTTTTTTCCATCAGAGACAACTTTGAACAGGTATCACTGATATAATTAATTATACTAACTTCTGACACTCAGGTTAACTTAGTTATGGACTCTCAAGATTTAGTGCCTGTTTTAAAGTATATTGGTTTTACTTTAGATATGGCATCTCCCTTATTAGCATCTGTTAATCCTTATGTGGGAATTGTAGTAACTATCACAAAAATCGCGTTCAAAGCCTATCAAGGTAAGGTAGAATCTGACCATCTTGATCGAGACTTAGACTATCTGAAAAAAGGCATGGATAGCTTACAGGAAAAGGCTAGTATATTAGAATCAGCAACGGCAACTCTAGGAGTCGGTGTTGCTTTACTGGGAATACTTTCCGCACAAAATTTACAGCAAACTCGCAAATTAGATCGACAATTAGATCAAGTTCAGTTAGGGCTTGAAAAAGGTTTCACAGATTTAAAATTAATTATTAATAGTCAAGGAGATGAGATTTTAAAAACGATCAATCAAGTGGGTCAAGAAATCCAACAAGAAATACACCGCGTTCAGTTTATTAAGGCTTATGGAATCTTTCAATCAGTTCATAATAATCAACTCCCATCGGCTTTAATAACACAAAATCCTAAAGATAGAAATGATAAATTAAACTTTATTTGGAATAATTTACAAAATTGTTTAGCTATTTATAACAATAAAGAACTGATTTCTTGTCCTTCGATTTCAGGAAAATTAAAGCGATTAGAATGTGCTTGGGCAATTGAACAAACCTTAGCTTTAATTGATATTTTAAAAAATGATTTTGATGCTTGTATTTTTCAGTTAAATCACCTCAAAGATAAAATTATCAAAGATTGCCTATACTTAACAGAATCCTGTCAATCGCAAGAAGAAATTGACTTTATATTTCCTAGGATTAACTCTATTATCAATCACGATATACTTTTAATTGATTTCTGGAAGAATAATCTAAAAGTCATACAAAATTTATCAATTGAGGATCAAGAAAAACTAGCCAATTTAGATATAACGGATATTGCTAGTTTAAATCAATCCCAAGAATCTAACACTTTACAAAAACGATCGCCATTTGAACTGTATCAAGAATTAAAAAATAAATCACATTTCGTTGCTTTGAAAGATCAACTCAAATTTATCATTAAACCAGAATTACGCTCTGAGTATGAATCTTATATTACTCAAAAAGCGATCGCTCTGGATTTTAAAGGATTAGCCTTAACTAACTGGAAAGAAGTTCCTGATTTAACCGTTGCTAATCTCTATTATTTTTTCAAAGAGAAAAAGTTTCTGGATCTCGAAAACCGTCTAAAGTTTCTGATTTAACCGTTGCTAATCTCTATTATTCATTTAAAGAACAAGAATAAAAATAAGCCCTGAACTCCAGTTCGGGCTTAGGAAAAAAACCTTTGAAATTGATGAAATTTACAGGGAAACCACTTCAACTTCCACATCAGCCGTCACGTCAGAATGTAACTTAATATTGGCTTTATAGGTTCCTAATTTACTGATACTGGTGAGAGTAATTTCCCGACGATCAACTTCTTGACCCGTTGCTTGTTGAATCAATTCTGCTAATTCTTTTTCAGTAACAGCACATCTTTGGTCAGAACTAATTGAGTACGCTTTGCCATAATCAATTCCCCATCCCACCTAAAGGAACAGAAATTAAATCATGAAATTGGGTATCTCTAATTCTTTTTAATTCCCACATCCATTTGGTTTCTGCGTCGATTTGTTGATAATATTTTTGAGCTAAATTCTGCTGTTGAGCAACATCGGTTTCTCCCCATAATTTTAATGCCATATCTCGTCTTTTTTGACAAATAACGGTTTCAATGGACGCAATAGAACTGCGAATAACTAATTGGGCGCGGCAAATATCAATTTCTGTATGTTCATCCAGATAAAATAGATGATAAAATTGTTTTGTTTGTTGATTTTTATCTAAACAAACTTGTTG
The DNA here is from genome assembly GCA_003609755.1 of Planktothrix agardhii NIES-204. Taxonomy (NCBI): domain Bacteria; kingdom Bacillati; phylum Cyanobacteriota; class Cyanophyceae; order Oscillatoriales; family Microcoleaceae; genus Planktothrix; species Planktothrix agardhii. The sequence goes on along the minus strand of AP017991.1, from coordinate 3,647,659 downwards.
CAATTCCAGAATTAAATCCACCGGATCTAAACTCTTTTCAAATCGAGCCTCAATTTGGGCAATTTCTCGCCATAAAAACCGATGATGAGCTAAACTAAACTGTAAATCTCTTGCTTCTAACCCATCAACAATCATTGGACGATATTCGGGACAATGGAGATATATTCTGAGGAGTTTAACTTCTGCTTCTTCTAATAAACTCCGCTCAGAATTAATGTTAACTAAAGTATCAGAAGATTGTTTATTTTTTGATGGTTCTGAATGATATTTATTGACTTGAGTTTGTAAATTTTTAGCCAATAAAGAAATTAACCGATTTTGTCCTTGACTCAGAAGTTCAGCACAGTATTGAATATAATGGGTGCGTTGCATTCCATTCTCGATTTTTCTCAATAATTCTACCATTTGTTTTGAGACTTGCTGCGACTGGGCAACGGTTTCAAGATTTTTTCCAATTAATAACCGTTGAATTTGCCAATCAATCCAAAATGGAGCATTAACCAATAATTTTTGATAATCTTCAGCAGAATTATGAGTTAAAAATTCATCGGGATCTTTACCAGAAGGAATATTTAAAATCCGTAAATTAATATAACCTTGATAAGCTAGATCTTCAATTTCTCCGATCGCCCTTTCGGCGGCTTTATTCCCGGCAGCATCTGCATCAAAATTAAGAATAATTTGTTTAGATTCCGTATATCTAACTAACTGCCGAACTTGATTCAAACTTAACGCAGTCCCTAAAGAAGCCACAGCATTTTCTATTCCGGCGGTATGTAAAGCAATTACATCAAAATATCCCTCAACAACAATCGCTTGATCTTGCTTACTAATCGCATTTTTAGCTTTATCTAATGCAAATAAAGTCTTACCTTTATCAAATAATTCAGTTTCAGGAGAATTAAGATATTTTGGCAGTTCATCCCCTAAACTTCTGCCCCCAAATCCAATAATTTTTCCTTGACTATCATGAATCGGAATCATCAACCGATCTCTAAACCGATCATAATATCCATTGCCCGTTTTTCGAGGTACAATTAACCCGGCTTGTTCGACTAATTCCGCCGGAAAATGTTTTTGTTCTACCAAATAATCATACAGTGTTTCCCATCCTTGGGGGGCATATCCTAACTGAAAATATTGAATAGTATTTTCTTTGAGATTGCGTTTTAATTTTAAATAATCTAAGGCTTGAATTCCTTCCGGTTGTCTTAAAGTATATTGATAAAAACCCGTAGCGATCGCTAAAATCTCATATAATTGTTCTCGTAAAGAAATCTGTCTTTGTAATTCCTGACGTTTTTCCGGTTCCAAAGTCTTCACAGGAACTTGATACCGTTTAGCTAACTCTAAAACCGTCTCACTAAAAGAACTTTTATCCAAATCCATAATAAATTTAATCGCATTTCCCGCCGCCCCACATCCAAAACAATAAAACATTTGTTTCGTGGGACTCACCGTAAAACTAGGGGTTTTTTCATCATGAAAAGGACATAAACCGACAAAATCTTTCCCCCGTCGTTTCAAGGAAACTTTTTCGGACACGATATCATAAATATCCGCCCTTTCTTTGACTTCTTCTATGGTTTCTGGATGAATCCGGGGAGTCAGCATTGGGGATTAAACTAGAATGATTAGTCTTTATTTTGCCATAAAATATCCTAAATGATCCTTCTGTAGAGACGTTGTATGCAACGTCTCTACAGAAGGGGGAATATGTAGCAAACATTAAAGGATTGATATTTAACTGTTAATTAACTAAATTCTTGGCAATTATTGAATTTTCTGTAATCTCTGAATATTTCTTTGATTCTGAAGTGGCGGATGTTGTAGGGATTTTTAAATTAAAAGCAATAACTAACTGATTTTTATCAATATGAATATTAGAAATATTAACAACACTTTTTTCGGTAAGCAAACTATCAACGGGAATCTCTGGGGGTGTCTGTCGTTTATATCCGGCTTCTTCTAACCATTCTGTAACTTCTCGCCAACTTTCAATCCGAGCATCTAATTTATCTACCAAACTTTTCACATATCTATATAACGTCACACAGAGGTCAGTTTTCACTCCTTTAACGTTTTTTCCCAGTTGTTCGGCAATTTCCGCCGGACTAAACCCACACAACAACCCCCGCAAATGCAGCTTTTCCATCGGCGTCAGGCGTTTTCCCTTAGCAGAGGCGAGGTCAGTATAAAGCGTGTCCAAGTCCCAATGGAGTGCAGCCTGGTTGAACTGTTGATCAAGGGAAGTCATGATGTCGCGTCCTCAATATCCTGTTACTATCCTAACACAAATCCTGTTTAAATGTAGGGAATAAATAGGATCAATCAATTTATACTTAACAATGAGCCAGCTTACCTCATCTCTAACTCGCTACTACTTAGGAAACATTCTTGATTTGGATTTCCGTTGTGCCATCATCCCCCGATGATCACAAAATCCAGGTTAAAAAATTTTTTGAGAAATTTGCGTAAAGTTCGCAAGTCTAGCCTATAGATATTTAGGACAAATCTGATTACCCATAATCGTCTGGAGGTTAAGACTCAGTATGGCAAACGAACCAGAGGACAAATATGTCAAGTATGCCGTTGATTTAGTCATGTGCATTGATGGCACAGGTTCAATGGGCCACTTAATTGATGCAGTCAAGTCTACAGCCCTCAACTTCTATCCCAAACTAGAAGCAAAGATGGAGACTAAACAGAAAAAAATTGATCAACTTAGGGCTAAAGTGATCGTATTTCGGGATTACTGGGCTGATGCACCTGATAAAGCAATGGTACAGTCTAAGTTCTTTAATCTTCGTACAGAAAACACTGAATTTGCTGGTTTTGTTTCTAAAATTCAAGCAGAAGGGGGTGGGGACGAACCAGAAAATGGCTTAGAAGGTTTGGATTTAGCCTTAAAATCAAAATGGGAAAAAGCCCAAGATTTTGCTAAACAACGGTATGTCATTATTGTTTATACTGATGCCAGTGCCCATAGTTTAGAAAAAAGCTCTAAACCCGCCCATTATCCTAAAGAAATTTCTTCAACTTTAGATGATCTGACTGATTATTGGTCAGAAATGTCAAGTCCTGCTAAACGATTACTATTGTTTACTCCTGATGCTTCTCCTTGGACAATGATTGCCAGCAGTTGGGATAACACAATACATTTTGCATCTAAAGCAGGTCAAGGATTAGAAGAATTTGAAATGGATGAAATTTTAGATGTCATTGCTAATAGTGTGTAAATTTCTTAAAAACTGAACTTGTTCACGCTGTTTATAAAAATCAAGAAAATCTTCAAGATGAAAATACTTAGGATTTTCTTGAGTTAATTTAGTTTCTAATTTTTCAAAATCTAGGATGATTAACCTCTATTTGTAAGCTATGAAATCCTCTAAGATAACTGTCAATATAGAAAGTGTTCATAACAAAGGTGAGGATGCTCATCTATTTAATGATGATGATTATTCTGATGTTATAGTCATCGGAGTTTTTGATGGTTTAGGAGGGCGTTCAGCAGGTTATGATGAACAGACAGGTGGAAAAATTGCTTCACAAAAAACTTCGGAAACGGTGCAAGAATTTTTGCCTCAATGGTATGGAAAACTAAATCATGAAATGGTTAGGGAAATGCGAGATAAAGTTTATACAACTTTAAAACAAGCAGCCGATAAAAATATTAGGCCATCTCGTCTGGGAGGTTCTTTAGCGGGTCAGCGCTTGTGTACAACAATGGCACTAGCCAGCATTCCAAAGTTAGGTGAATTGCCAACAAAATATGAAGTTAGTTTGGCTTGGATTGGAGATTCCCGGTTATACTTCCTCAGCCCAGAAAAAGGCTTACAGCAACTTACTCAAGATGATTTAGAAGTAAAAAAAGATGCGTTTGAAATGATTCGAGAAGATCCACCTATGTCGCAATATTTAAGTGCAGACATGAAGAAAAATTGGCAGATTCATTTTAAATTACAAGAATTGGATCAACGTGGATGTATTCTTGCTTGTACCGACGGATGCTTTCAATATTTACCTGCGCCTTGGGAGTTTGAAAAGTTATTGTTAAATACATTGAGTCAATCTGAGGATATCAAACGATGGGAAGATTCGTTAAATCAACGGTATCAAGATATTAAACAAGATGATGTATCTCTTATTCTTTGCTCAATGGGATATAATAGTTTTGCTGATTTAAAACAATCCTATGAAGAAAGATTGGGTTATTTAACAGAAAAATTTGATTTCAAAAACAAAAATTTGGGGGAATTACAAACGTTATGGCAGGAATATAGAGAAAATTATGAATTCTATTTAAAACAGGAAGAAAAACAGGAAATTGATCAAACTATTGGAGAAATCAATAGAGATTCTGTTCCAAGTCCAGAAATTATTTCTGTCTCATCTGAAAATAATGAACCTACCGTAGATCCTGTAGTAGAAATAATCCCACATAGTGATGAAGAAAACAAAATTCCAAATAACTTAGAATTAGCTAAAGTAAACTTAAAAAATAATAATATTAAGGATGCTATTCACGATTTAGAAACAGTGTTTGCAGATGAAAATATTGATTCTCAGGTTAAAGAAGATTCTCGGTTTGAAGATTTAGGACAACTGCTAGAAGAACATCTGAATATAAGTGATCGTGATCTTATAGCAAATTTACACTATTTTATAGGATGGATTAACTACCTATCTAATAACTTAGTTAAAGCGAGGTATTATTGCAATGAAGCAAGTCAATATTATCAAAGTAAGTTAAGTGACGAAACGGTTACAAACAACTATGAAAAAAAGAGAAAAATGCAAGAATTAATCCACAATATTGACAATTTACCACAAATTTCAGAAGGAGAAAACTAAATTATGTCTTACAAAACAGGCGATGTTATTGGTAAATATACCGTCAGTCGTGATTTTGACAGCACTAATGGCGGTCAGTGTCAATGGGGATTTGCAAAAGCAAAAGCGGGAGCAGAGGAGGTTTTTATTAAAAAATTCTTAAGTCCTGTTTATCCAGGTAACTCTGCACCAGGAAGTGAAAAAGGGAAACAAAAAAGACGAGATCAATGTGAAGTTTTTGAAAAAAAACAGTTAGCTATTATGAAAGCTCTTTCCGCTTGTGGTGATGGCGGGTTAGTCGTCAGGACAATAGACTTCTTTAAACATGGTGATGATCATGGAAGTCATTACTTTAAAGTTTCTCAAAAAGTTGATACTAGCACCTTATCTGATCAAGTCCATGACTTGGAAATGAAAAAACGGCTGTTTGTTATGTTAACAGCAGCAGGAGCTTTAAAGATTCTTCATGGGAGTAGAATTATTCACCTTGATCTCAAACCCGATAATATTCTGATTCAAGAATGGGGAAGTAGTTTAATCGCTAAGATTATTGATTTTGATAATAGTATATTAGAAGGAGAGCCAACAACACCAGAAGTTTTAGTGGGAGATCAAGTCTACTATTCACCAGAGTTTGCTGAATATATTAATACAGAAGGTAAAACTCCAGCACCCAATCAAAAATCTGATATTTTTTCACTAGGTTTAATTTTTTGTCAATACTGGACAGGTTCACTCCCAAACTATCCCAAACGTTATCAATACGCTTATCAAACAGTTTCCACCGATCCAATATTAACACTTCCTGAGTGTTTAAGCGGTGAAATTCCTCCACCAAGCCCAAGTCGCCTCACTATTGGCAAGGGTTTGACGCGCAGTAAAAGCTATTCTAATCCCACCCATAATAAACTCAAACTATTAATTGAAAAAATGTTAGTTTTAAAGCCAGAAAATCGCCCGTCTATTGTAGAAGTTCATAGGATTTTAAAACATCTTTATCATCATGATACCCTACCAAAAGAAAATATAGATACAACTTCATCTAGTGCAGAAATAAAAACGGATGGAACTCGAGTTAAAACAAATTTCAAAAAAGATTAATTTTTAAATTCTTATGTCTCTTTATAAATGTAAGACTTGCACTCATGAGTTTAGAGTAGATGTATTACCTTTAGAATGTGATATTTGTGGAGGTAAAAATTTAGTTGCTTTAGAACCAATTTCAAAACCTGTAAAAAAAACAATAATCTCTGATGCCAAAAAGAAGCAAAGTAAGTTGAGTTTTATTACAGCTATTTTTTTAGGAATGGTTTTTAGTTTAGTCTTCTTCGCTGGTTTGAAGTTAGGTTTACATATTATTTCACTTAACCTGAAGATTCAAAATCTTCAGCGAGAAAGAGATGGGTTACAAACACAACGCGACCCATTACCTCAAACAACAATTGTTCGTTTTTGTAATCAAACTCGTGGCGAAACGATTAATCTTGCAGTGGGTTACTGGGGTGGAAATAATGGAACAGAACTGCGAACAAAGGGATGGTTGACTATTTATCCGAGTAAATGTGAAGAGGTTGATGTAGGAAAAAGCTATACAGGTAGTGTTTATATGTACGGACACAGCGAAACTAGATTTTGGAATTCAAATTTGCCTGATTTATCTTTTTGTGTTAATAGTTTAAGAGTATTTGATTTTATCAATGCTAATCAAATGCCTTGTAATGAAATAGGTGAGAAAAAAGTGATGATGAAAGCCTTTGTAGTAACAGTAACTCCTGGTACAACAGTATGGAATTTAGGTGAATAATTTAACTAAAAATTATTGTTTTAAAGATGCGATCGCACCCTTTAAACACCCATATTTTCAATACTCCAATCTTCAAACCTCAACCCAGGAACTCGTTCAAAATCCTGTCGATTTCGTGTTACTAAAATTCCATTATTTGCCATTACAAGAGCAGCGATGCGTAAATCTTGCGTACCAATCCGAATTTTTTGACGCAATAACTCAAAATAACAATGATAAGATTCTTGATCAAAATTTATCACATTAATAGTTTGATAATACTTTAAAGTTTCTTCTAATCTTGCGTAAGCAAATAGAAGCTGATCAGCAGATTTTGCTTTTTTAATTTGGTTTAAACGTCCATAAAACTGTTCTTCTACTGTAACAATAGTAACTGCAACTTCTTCAGGATTAACTGTCATCACTCGTTGTGTTACAACAGGATGTTGTCGTTGAAATAAGGAAATATGATCAGTATCTAATATCCAAAAACTCACTTTTTCTACTCCTCTCCATCAAGTTGACGATAATATTCTTCCGTTTCAGCATCTCTTTCACGACGATAATCTTCAATATCTTTGAGCATTTCGTCAAAATACGGATCATCTTTAAACATTCCTGCAAACTTCATCCAAGGATGTTCCGGTTTGGGTAGAGGAATTTCTAATTGCACAATTTCACCTTGTTTCAGAATAGCATTAACTTGTTCTAATAATTGTTCTAGTGCTGCTTCTCGACTTGCACCCTTAGCTTTACAATCTAAACCTAATACTGTTACTATATATTCTTGATTTTGTTGTTGAATTAACACAGGATAAGTCAATTTGGCAATAGATGGAGATGACGCTTGAATTAAGTTGGCGGTCATAGAACTATCCTTTTATAATCTAATTCAGTCTTATTATACACTATTTGAAGTTCGGAAAAAGGTATGATTCACGGGAGAAACTGGGCTTTTAGCTCAGAAATTAGCGTTGAGATTGCATTCTTTAGGTAGTAACTTAATAAAGGGCGATCGCTCACAACAATTAAGTCTCAAAAAACTAGAGGAATAGCTGTGGATAAACAATAGTTTTCCCAACTCTTAAAGGGTTGAATTTCTGTTTCTTGATTGAGAACATCCACCACCCGATCATAAATGTCTTGCGCCTGTTCAGGAGAATCACCAATACAAGTTAATCCTAACTTTCCATAACGAGATAAACACCCCATTAAGTGAAAAACCGTTCCCGTTTCCGTACTACTATCAAAATGCAATTGATGATTAACAATAATATCCATTAAATCATTAGGTAATAAACCCTGATACTTGTTATGTTGCAAATTATCCGAAGCTATATAAAATTTAGGTTGAGATTTTCGACTATAAAATAACCCGGTTTGTAAATCATAATATCCATTAGTTAATAACTTTAAAGTCATAAATGGATGGGTGGTTCCCCCTCGACGCAGGTTAATTTCTATCGCCTGTAAATCCCAATCTAAACTATCTGGTTTATAGACCGCAATAAAATCTACACCAAACCGTTCTAATGCGCCTTTATTGGCTAAATTTTGACCGATTTTTTCTCCCATTTCTTGCAATTTTAATCGATAGGCGGCTTGGGCTGGAAATCGACAACCTTGGAAAATTTGACCATCGGGGCCACCTAATATTTGATCATGGGTGGAGATAATTTTAGTCTTGCCATTGGGATCAATTTCACACTGAACACTAGGAGATTCTTTGATTTCTCCTTCAATAAAAACCTCTACAATTGCCCCTAATTGAGAAATGCGATCGCGAAAAGTTTCCCAGGTTTCATTCGGGGCTTGAAAACTTAATTTATCCCAGTAATTTTTAAGAATTTTCGCCCTTTCATCAAGGTTTAAATCTTTCAAAGGTCTTAAATCTAATAGGGCATTTCCTTCTCCAGAAAATCCCTGATTGAGTTTAACCACAATTCGGTTTAAGTTCGGTTGACGACTCCATAACTCCAAGGTTACTTTAGTTAAATCTTCAGTATTAAAAACTAAACCACTACCGTCGGGATGGGGAATACCTGCTTCAGCAAAGATTTGCCGACTGCCACTTTTAGTTCCCCAATAATTTAAGTCAGGATCAACCCCAAATAATGGGATATCTAATTGTACAGATAATTCCCGTTCTAGGGGTGTGGAATTAAAACAAATCATGTAGGATTGATTCGGTCTTAAAACTTGATGAATTCGAGAAATTAAACGCGGACGTTCTAAAATTTTTTGGGTTAAAGGTTTGGGAGAAGTATCATAGGTTGAAAATAACAATAAACGATCCCGAATATGACTAATAGGAATTCCGGGCATTAGGTGTAAATAATAATCAATTACGGTGGGGTGAATGGGTTGGGAAGATACATAAATTAACCGCATTCTAGGATTTCGTAATCTAATTAAAGAAAACAGTAATCGTTCTTCATATTGATGGGCCCCAGGAATTTTTTCTAACTGGTGGTTATCTAAACTCAACGACGGAATCACTACGACATCTTGATCATCTAATTCTTGATCGCTTAAGGTTTGAAAGCGTTGGCGAAGTTGAGTTTGCAGTTCTCGAAACCGTTGAATAGTATTTTCCTGGGAGTGATGCAATACAACCATAACTCTAACCTATTGAACCCGATATCTCTATGTTAGTTCAGGTGATTAACCTGATAGCAGTTTCGAGAAGAATTGCAAGATTTTGTTACTTGAGTTCCCAGAGTTGTGATTGTTGATCAACTTTTTCTAATTGATAGTTTTCATTTTTAATGATTTGGCGTAATTCCTCGGAGGGATTAAGAACGAAAACTTTTGGCCCTATGGGGAGTAATAATAGATTGGGTTGGGAATTAACCATCATTAGTTTAATATCAGGGTTTAATTCATAACTTAGAGAAATAATATTCCCTAAATTTGTATAATCACTCCCGCGATCAACAATGAGAGTGGCAGATTTATTTTTATTTAATTGTTGAACAATTTGAGGATTTTCAGAACTGGGAATTTGATGCCACCAGCTTTGAGAATTAGCACTCATACTAATAGAAATTAAGCTAAATGTAAAAACTATGGCTAGGAGTGATCGCCAAAATATTTCTCCATCAATTAAGGAATTTTTATTATTTTTAATATGAGTAGAAAACAAATAAGCAATGGATAATTGAACGCCAGGAAAACAGGAAATTAAAAAGCGAGTTACCCCGGAACGTCCTCCCCCTAAAAGCACATCGGGTAAGGCTAACATGAAAAAGGGAACTAAAATAGATGTCCAAATAAATAGGCGAGTTTTTCGATTAGTTTCTTGACTAATTTTAAATAATGCCACCACAATCAATATCACAAAAGGAAGTCTAAGTAAATACATCTGAATACTGTTGAAATCGAAATTTATATCAACTAATACAGAAGTAAAACTCAAAATCCAAAACTTGCTTAAATTTAGTAAACTGGTGGGATAACTCGACAAATTAGTAACATCCATCACCCGTTGTAAATTATTGATTAAAATAATTAACCAAGGACTAAAAGCCAAAATAGCGATCACAATAGCACCTAAAAATTCCAATAATAACTGATAAAAAGGAAAGCGTTTTCGTTTTCCAAAAGATCGTGAGGACTCCATACTCAGTAACAGAATATAAGCCCCATGACCCATCATGGTTAACCCGAATAAAACATGGGTATAGAGTCCAAAAATACAGGCTAAACTATAACCCGCCCAAAATAGCGGATGTCGCCAACGAATTGCTTTGAGTAAAGCATAACCACTGGCAATTACCAGTAAGGTGAATAAACTATATTGTCGGGCAGTTTGAGCAAATAAAATATCAAAGGGAGATAGGGCTAAAAAAGCCGTAGCTAGTAAAGCGGTTTGTGGAGATTGAAATAATTCCCAAGCCAATAAATACATAAAAGGCAGGGAAATTAAACTAATTAAAACGGGTAAAAAGCGAGAAGTAATTATGGAATGACCGAATAAAAACATCCCAACCCGTGCTAATAAAAAATAAAAGGGAGAATGTTGAGGATCTTCTGTAGCTATGGAATTGAGGGTATCTAGGGGGGTACTACCCGGTTTAAGTTGTTGATATTTGAGGAGATCAATGGGGGAAACCATACGATTTTGATAGAATTCATGAGCAAATTCTTCACCCGTATATCCAGCGGCTCGCAAGGTAGTATAAACTTCATCATGCCAATAGATTTTTCCATCTAAAGCCACAAATCGAAAGGCGATACCAATGACAATAACAATTATTAAAAATAACCTCAGAATTTGAGGACGAATTCTTTTAAAAAAGTTCCAGAGACGCCACATAAAATCTGTTTAAATTAAGTTGGATTTATAAAATTTAATTTTAAAGCTTCTGACTAAAAAAAGCAGGGAAATCCCCTGCTTGAATTTGGCTCAAGTTCTAAAATAGTTTTAAGAAATTAGCGAGTTAGGGGATGATTCATGTCGCCCTAACTCATTCCATCTCAAACCCTACTTAGTATAAAGAGCTACTGGGTTTGTGGACGATGAAGCTTAACACTTGGCATTGCTTCACGTTATCAAAACCCATCACACGGATATAGGATTTAGAATTTTCTTGGCGGCAAGCTTGAACTTCATTCAAAACTTCTTGAGAAGTAGTGGCATTGAATAAAGGCAGTTTCCACAGCGTCCAATAATGTTGGGTGGGTTCGGAAGATTCGCTAAACTCCACACCGGGGATATATCCTTGATCCAGAATATATTGGACTTGCTTGACGATTTGAGCATCGGTCAAGGGGGGAAGATAGGATAACGTTTCAAAACGACGTTCTTTTGGTAATGTCCGCATTGTTGTTTCTAAAGTTAAATCCACTAAAGGTTAATAGGCGATCGCAGTGGTCATCATCCTTGAAACTCACCGCAAGTCGGGGTTCGGTTCTGAATCGGTTTGTAATTCGATTTCTGGGTTAGATTCAACACTACTCAGTTGCGTAATTCGTTCTAAATACTGGCGCCGATAATCTATATTGGCTTTTTGAATATTTTCACGAACCATTTCCGGTAAATAATCGGCTACTTCCTGCACGAGATGTTCCCGTACCGTCATCATCCGAAACGCCATCTCCTGATTTTCTTGGAGCATTTCCTGTAGATAGGCTTCTCCGTCCTGAATCTTCCCGGTTGAGGAAAATTCACTCAGCCAGATCGCTTGTCCAGGGTTAGTTTCCCATAGTTGATCCGTGATAATCCTTACAGCCTGATAGGTCAGGTAACTTGCCAGCACTTTTGATGTTTCTTTCGCAACTTGTTTGATGTCCATAGGCTGACCCTAACCCTCTTGATGATGGATTTAGATTTTAGATTTTGGATTGAGTTGTAACCACAACCGACCTGACTTGTCAAGTCTGACCCACAATCCAAAATCCTCAATCTTCAATCTGGAATCAATTAGACGGTATCCATTGACTCGAACTCAAACTTGATTTCTTTCCAGAGTTCGCAAGCAACGGCCAGTTCAGGAGACCATTTGCAAGCTTCACGGATGACGTCGCCGCCTTCACGCATCAGGTTACGACCTTCGTTACGCGCTTGAACACAAGCTTCGAGGGCCACACGGTTAGCGGTAGCACCAGGAGCATTACCCCAGGGATGTCCGAGGGTTCCACCACCGAACTGTAAGCAAGAGTCATCGCCGAAGATTTCCACCAGGGCGGGCATATGCCAAACGTGAATCCCACCGGAAGCCACGGGCATAACACCAGGCATAGAAGCCCAATCTTGGGTGAAGTAGATCCCACGAGAGCGATCAACCTCAACGTGATCTTCACGCATCAGGTCAACGAAGCCCATGGTGATGCCTTTTTCCCCTTCGAGTTTACCCACAACGGTTCCCGAGTGCAGGTGGTCACCACCAGACATCCGTAAGCATTTGGCTAACACACGGAAGTGAATCCCGTGATTTTTCTGACGGTCAATCACAGCGTGCATCGCACGGTGAATGTGCAGCAGAATGCCATTGCGACGACACCATTTGGCCAAGCTGGTATTAGCAGTGAAACCACCTGTAAGGTAGTCGTGCATGATGATCGGGGTTTTGATTTCTTTAGCGAATTCAGCCCGTTCCATCATTTCTTCGCAGGTGGGGGCGGTCACGTTTAAGTAGTGGCCTTTGATTTCCCCGGTTTCTGCTTGAGCTTTTTCGATGGCTTCTTGAACGAACAGGAAGCGATCGCGCCAGCGCATGAAGGGCTGGGAGTTGATGTTTTCGTCGTCTTTGGTGAAGTCTAAACCACCGCGCAGAACTTCATAAACGGCGCGACCGTAGTTTTTCGCAGACAGACCGAGTTTGGGTTTAATCGTACAACCGAGCAGAGGACGACCGTATTTGTTTAATTTATCGCGCTCAACGGTAATCCCGTGAGGAGGGCCTTGGAAGGTTTTCAGGTAAGCGATGGGGATGCGTAAATCTTCTAAACGCAGTGACCGCAGGGCTTTGAAACCAAATACGTTACCGACTAAAGATGTCAGTAAGTTGGTAACGGAACCTTCTTCAAACAGATCCAGAGGATAGGCAACGTAGCAGATATATTGGTTATCTTCACCGGGAACGGGTTCGACTTCATAGCAACGACCTTTATAGCGGTCGAGGTCAGTCAGTAAGTCCGTCCACACCGTTGTCCAAGTTCCAGTCGAGGATTCAGCAGCAACAGCAGCACCAGCTTCTTCCGGGGGGACTCCAGGTTGAGGACTCATCCGAAAGGCAGCCAGAACGTCTGTATCTTTTGGTGTATAGTCAGGCGTGTAATAGGTCAGTTTATAGTCCTGTACACCAGCTTTATAGCCAGACTTGGACTTGGTTTGTGTTTGAGAGTAAGACATATCTCCCTTAAAGCTCCCTTTGTTTAGGAATCGATTATTTTATGCACAGATTGGCAATTGATTAAAATAGTATCAAGAAACGAGTCATTGCAACGTTGAATATTTTTAATATTTTTATAACATTTGTTTATATTTCTTCTTGTTTTGCCAGATTTACCTCAAATCCCTGTTATTTTTTCGCTTACATATCACCAAAATGACTTTTTTTATATTAAGTCTTATGAAATAAATTCTGGATAACAGAATAAGTGATTTTACTTAACTATTTTCTAAAATTTAGATTGCACAATCATAGTCTTTTGTCAAGCAGAACATCATCAGTAATTCCGTATTTTAAATTCAGGTTAGGCGATGAAAATTAAGTCTTGTCCACTTCAGATTGGTAGTAGTTTAAGTCTCAAGGTTTATAAATAGTATATAGTCTATAGTAAATTAATTAATGATTGATTGAAGTCTATTAAAACAAAACTGGGTGATCCGTAAGACTGTTCGTTAAGATGGTGGTTAACTCAATACCAATCACTGTTCACCGCCCATTGTGACTTCACCCACCATCCATTGTATTAATCCCCAATGCTCCCATCCCTCAAATCAACCTTGGGGGAATAAATTTTGTCAGAGTTGCGGCGCCCCCCTACAACTCAACCAACGCTATATTCCCTTACATAATTTAGGGACTGGGGGGTTTTCCCGTCTTTATACCGTCTGGGATCTCAAAACCCAAACCGAAAAAGTCCTGAAAGTCCTGCTGGAACCCTCCCCCAAAGCCCTAGAACTCTTTGAACAAGAAGCGGAGGTTTTAGCCCAATTACGCCACCCAGGAGTGCCTAGGGTCGAAGCAGATGGCTATTTTTATTTAAAAAAACGTAACGTCTCCGAAGGCCATCTTCCCTGTTTGGTAATGGAAAAGATTCATGGCCACACCCTACAGGAAATTTTGGAGCAATATCCCCAAGGCTGTCCCGAAGACTGGGTGATCAGTTGGCTTTCCCAAGCCTTAGATATCCTACGGGAATTGCATGGCTATCAAATTATTCATCGAGACATCAAACCTTCAAACCTGATGTTACGGATGACATCTGGCGGCAAGGGGGGCCAAGTTTCGGACACCCAACTGGTGATGATTGACTTTGGAGGTGCAAAACAAATTGGCCCTATCCCCCATGGCGATCGCGAAAGTAGCCCCCGCAGTAGCACCCGCCTAATTTCCGCCGGATACAGTCCCCCGGAACAGGTGATGGGGGCGATGGTTGGGCCAGCCACGGATTTCTACGCCTTGGGGCGCACCTGTATTCATTTATTAACTGGTCAATTTCCCGGGGATTTAGATGATGCTTACACCGGGGAATTACGTTGGCGAGAAAAAGCCCAGGTGAGTCCTGGGTTTGCTCATTTATTAGATCGGATGGTGCAACTCGATCCCCGTCAACGTCCCCAAACCGCTAAAGAAATTCAAACGGATATTTTTAGAATTATTCGACAGAAAAAACATCCTCGACGAATGATGTCTTCCCATCAACGGTTTCTTGATACCCTGACAACGACTTTAATTAAATGGGATAAAAAATTAATTCAACTGGTATTTGGACTAGGAAAATTAACCATACATTCTGTTCGGGGTTTAGTCGAAACCAGTTGGGAAATTGCCTTAACCACAACCGGATCAATTGTAGGAACAATAATTGGATCAATATTAGTTTTTTGTTTTCCGGGATTAGCAGACCAAATTACTCCAGTTTTAGACCAAGTATTACGCCAGATTTTACCGAATGATTCCCTAACTTTAGATAATGATCCCATAATTTTAGGTGCGGAAGTATTGGTTTGGGGATTCGCCGGATTAGGCGCCGGAATTGGATTAACCAATGCTGGAGGGTTTGGTCAACGTCGCCGTTATTGGTTAGCTGGAATCATGGGAATATTAGGTTATATTGTGGGGGGAGCTAGTGGACAACTGATTAATCAGTTGTTAGAAAATACAAAAGATACAGATATTGCGGGATGGGAAGAATTGTTTCATCAACTCCCTTTCGGAATAGCCGCCGGGTTAGTAACTTTAGGTTTAGGGTTACGCAGTGATCAAATATTTCAGGGAATCTTTGTTTTATTAACCGTTACTACCCTATTTTTGGGTTTTAATCAATTTCATATTTTTTTGCCTCAAGAGATGTTAAAGTTTCCTACCGAAATGCAAAACTTTAATTTACCCCAATTTCGGCATAATTTAGGGTTTATGGCCTTACTCAGTGGCACAACAGCTTTCTGTTTGGGGATAACTCACTATTTTATTCTTCCCCTATTGCGATGGTTTAGAAATTAGTTATAGTTTTCAGATTCCGACAGATTGAAATCTGTCGCTACACAGACGAAACCCGCCGACGCGGGTTTTGAAATCAAATATTCCTCGCTAGATTATATAGTTTAAATACCAAACTATTTTATTTCTTTTTAATTTCAGCTTTTGGAGATTCATCAGGAATAGTATACTTTAACTCCCCATCTTTCTGAACTTCCAGTTTAACTCCTAATTTAGTTAATTCTTGAATCGCTCTTTTTCTAACTAGCTTATCTTGTGTCGCACTATAAACCATCAACCAAGATTGAATGCGGATTAATTTATTATCGGGATTTTTTCTTAAAATTTCAGCAAATTCTCGTAAACGAGGAGCAAAATCTTGATCCGGTGTTCCTTCTGCCCATTTTGCTGCCATTTCATGGGATTTAATTGCAGCCTGAGTATCACCAATTAATAATAATTCATCAACCCCTTTAGTTCTCCAAACCAACCAAGATCGAGGATTTTTTTCTGGAGAAATAGACTTTAACCCCTGTTCTATCAGTTTAACTGTTAAATCAGGTCGGGCTTGGTAAAAAGAAACCGATGTCGATAAAAAATTATACATTTCCACCCAAAGGGGATCGTGAGCCACGATGACCTCGAAATAATTATCTAACAGTTCATAATCTGTTTGCTCACGGGCTAAATTATCCCCAAAATATTGTAGAAAGTTTAAAAATGTCCAACCCGCCAGTAAATTCCCATAACCCAATGTGGGTGATTTTTTTAGTAATCCTAACCGCGCCGCCTCCCTTTCTTTCTGTTGTTGGGCTGCGATTATAGCTTCCTTATCCAATTGTGCCGTTTGCACCCGAGAAACTTCCAACCCGCCCGGAGCATAGAGCTGTATTCCCATAATACTGACTAAGGCGATTCCAGCGATCGCCATCGGCATCAGAAAAGATAATCCTTTTGGCAAAGCAGACTTAACTAAAAGACGAACCACAATTTTTGCTAGAACTCCTGGTGCTTTTGCAATAATACCATGAATTTTTTGACCCGATTTAATAGTAACCCTACCCGTCCAATTCTAAGTCGAGCTATAATCAGAGCAGCTAAAACAATTTAGTCAGGAAAATCGACACGCCATCATGAGGGAGCAACTAGAGGTTTTTTTCAGGCAACGATTTTGCATCCCCTAAATTTGGCAATGGGTCAGATCGGGATCTGGCATGACTTGATTGTTGTCAATCCCTCTTAAATCGGGAAAAATTGCGTGGGAAAACAGTAAAGATCACCAATCTTAACCCGTTTTTTCCTTTAGCCAGTCAATTCAGAATCAGATCACTTTAAAATTAAATCTAGGCTTTCAATCCTAACTCTAACGAGAAGTTAAGGATATCAAGCGATATAGGGAGACTCAATGAATCAAAACGTTAAACGCTTTTCTCCGCTCCGTCAGGCCTTATTTACAGGCGCGATCGCAGCTGTTACCGCTTTCGTCATGCCCGCTTGGAGTAGTAGCGTCAGTGCCCCCCTCAAAGATAGTCCTAAAGCCGTATTGGATGAGGCTTGGCAGCTTGTTTTTCGAGAATTTGTTGATGGGAAGTTTAACCAAGTTAACTGGCAAGCCCAAAGGGAAGAACTCCTGAGCAAGAACTATACTTCCCGGGAAGAAGCCTATACAGCCCTGCGAAAAGCCCTAGAAAAACTCCAAGATCCCTATACCCGCTTCATGGATCCCAAACAGTATGAAGCGTTGACGAATCAAACAGCCGGGGAACTTTCTGGGGTGGGAATGCAGTTGACCCTGGATGAAAAAACCAAAGCGATTACCGTTGTCGAACCGATTAAAAATTCTCCGGCCATCAAGGCGGGAATTCAGTCGGGGGATCGGGTACTTGCTATTGATGGAGTCTCCACCACGGGTATGACCGTGGAACAAGCGGCCAATAAAATTCGGGGGTCTGTTGGCACAAATGTCAATTTACGCATGGGACGGGAAGGAGAAAAAGAATTTGATTTGACCCTGACTCGCGCCCGAATTGAATTAGAAACCGTTACCTATCGTGTCAATAACGAAGGAAATCGCAAAATTGGTTATATTCAACTGCGAGAATTTAATTCCCATGCAGCCGAACAAATGCAAGCTGCGATTCAAGCCTTAACCAAAGAAAATGTTCAGGCTTTTGTTCTGGATTTACGGGGAAATCCTGGGGGATTATTGCGTACCAGTATTGATATTGCTCGGATGTGGATGGATACGGGGGCAATTGTGAGTACCGTTGATCGTAATGGCAAAACCCAGGAAATTCGTAATAACCGCACCTCGATCACAAAATTACCTGTTGTCGTGTTAGTCGATAGTAATTCTGCCAGTGCTAGTGAGATTTTAGCCGGAGCATTGAAGGATAATCAACGGGGTGTGGTGATGGGAACTCAAACCTTTGGCAAGGCTTTAGTCCAATCGGTGTTTTCCCTGTCCGATGGTTCCGGGTTGGCGGTGACAATCGCCCATTATTACACGCCCAATGGTATTGATATTAGCCACAAAGGGGTCACTCCTGATGTTAAAGTCGATATCTCCGATGATCAGAAAAAACAATTGGCTACTGATCCGAAGTTAATTGGGACACCCCAAGATCCTTTTTACGCCAAAGCCATTTCTATTCTCGCGGGGCTGGGTGGAAATCGACCCTTAGCTATTAACGAGTCTAAATAATGGGTTTGAGCTTAAGGATTATCTAAGGTTAACTGTCGAATCTGTTGAAATTGAAAATCCCGGGCTAAAGATCTCAGACCGGTGGATAAAGTTTGGTGTTCCGAGGGAATTTGTTGAACTAAATGTAGAACTTCTTCTTCATCACAGAGAAGACAGGATTCTTGTAGAGCAATAATCCATTCCCTCGGCATCACTAATAGATTTTCAGGGGTTAAGGATGGGTTAGCGGGAGTATTCTTACTCCGGGCATCTAACAGTTTATTAGGTCAGGAAAAAATTGATTAGCAAATCTTATCACACTTCCGACCATTCTACGGGTCACTCCTTTTCTGTCTCTTTAGGGATGACAGCAGAAGTGATCTATGAGTTTTTCCTGCATGGGGTACAAACTTCCAGTCCAGAAGTCGTTTTAGATGGCTTTGAACAACTATTTTTCTACCTGCTGTGTCCACGCCAGCCCGAGGTGCAAAGAGCTTTAGAGACTATTTTGAGTGTGGAAACGGGAGAATCTTGCTTTCATTCAACGATTCAAAGATGTTGCTATATTCTGATTAATAATTGGTTACTTAAACGTCAGCAAAAGTTGATTAAAAACCTGATCCAAAGATTATCAAACTCCCCGGATATTTATCAAACTTGTTTATCCATTCAAGAAAGCCGACTAATTCTATGGCTGAACAACTTTTTAAACAGTGAAGATTATCAAAATTTACTCCAATGTGCGAATTTTGATCGCAATAATTGGAGTAGCCGTTATCAATCCTATTTATTAGTTCCTCAATATCTTAATCCTCGCAATTCTAGGGAACAAAAAGAAGTCGCTCGTAATTTAGCAAAACAGCTTAAAGATAAATATAAATTTGATTTGGCGATGTATATTACCCGTTTAGACTCTCCAATGGGTAAAAATCACAAACTGAATAATCCTACCCAACTTGGGGATGAAGTCATAAATTTAATTAAACAAACAATTTCTACCCAGCGTGTGTTTAATTATGGGACTCAGGCTAACTTGTTTTTACAAAATACTCAAGATTTTGATTATCAAAAATTTAAACAATGTTTGCCACAATATTTGATGTTTAATGTCAGTCAGCAATATCCGGCGAATATTCTCAGGGAAAAAATAGAAGAAAAATTGCAATCTCTGTACCGTCTCCATGATCAGAAAATTGTTAATAAGGCTCTGATTATTAGAAGTTGTAACCGACTGCTAGAGTTTTTATTAATTGAACCCGGGAAACCTCCTTCATTTTTATTTAACTTAATGATTCGTCAGGGAAGTCAACTGACCTTAGTGATTTTACTGCTGAAATTAGTATTATTGGGGAGTCCCTGTCGAACCTATTTAGAAATTTGTATTGCCAATTTGGTTCAATTCTATCAAGACCATGCAGAATTCGAGTGTCAGGGTTTAATCCAATTTTTAGAAATTTTTAATTTAGTCTTTACCTTATTTACAGAAAATATCCAATATTTTTTAGTCAAAACTAAAGATTTAGAACCCGGAACTCAGTCGGGAACAGAATTAGACACCTATCGTTTATTTTCTCAATTTAAAGGGCCAGATTTACGCCGTACCAATCTCAAAGAAATTGAGTTAAAAGGTCAGGATTTACGCGGTGCAGATTTGCGCGATATGGATTTAAAATCTATTAAACTGATTCGAGTAGATTTAAGTCTAGCTAAACTCAGCCATGCGGATTTAAGTCAGGGAATTTTTACAGAAACTAAATTTTTTATTTCTAATCTTAATTATACGAATCTGACCGGGGCTAATTTAATCAAAACAGATTTTCGTCGGGCTGAATTGAAACACGCTAACTTAACTTCTACGGATTTACAACACGCTAATTTTAATCGGGCTGATTTAATGGGAGCAATTATCATAAAAGCGAATTTACAAGAAGCGAATTTAGAAAATACTGATTTAACTGAAGTAGATTTATCAGAATCAAATTTACAAGGGACTAACCTGAATCGAGCTAATTTAAAAGGGGCTAATTTAAAAGGGGCTAATTTAAAAGGGGCTAATTTAAAAAGTGCTAATCTCGAAGGTGTGAATCTCGAAGGTGCTAATCTCGAAGGTGCTAATCTCGAAGGTGCTAATCTCGAAGGTGCTAATCTGGAAAATGCTATTTTAGAGCGGGCAATTTTATCTCAAGCTAACCTACAATCCACGAATTTATCTAATGTAAATCTCATGGGTGCAATGGTTAATCAAGCCAATTTAAGTCAGGCTATTTTAATCAATTCCCAACTGAGAGATACTAATTTAGCCCAAAGTAATCTGAGTTATGCTGATTTAACTAAAGCCGATTTAACTCGAGCTAATTTGATGCAGGTTGATTTCACTTATGCGTCTTTAAGAAATGCAATTGTTCGTCATACTAATCTCAAAGATGCGATTTTATTATATGCAGATTTACAGGGCGCTAATCTATTTCGTAGTGGGATTTCCCAAGCACAAATTGTTGGGGTTAAATTAGGGAATAATGCGGGATTATCTGATCAAACTCGAATTTTCTTGAAGGGGGAGGAGATTTAATTAAACAACGTAGTGAGGTGTTTACGCCTCTATTAAGATGCGCTTAAGCGCAACAACGGCGCGACAACGGGTAGAGACGAGCCATGGCGCGTCTCTACAGGGTAGAATTAAATCAGTTTAACTGCCCGCAGGGTAAACATGATTCCTGCTGCTGCGACTAAGGCACCCGCATAGATGACCAGGTAAGCGATCGCGCCATCGGCTGTAATCATTAGACATCTCCATAAACATTACTCTATTGAATCATGAGTGATCATTCTGTGACTATCCGTAACGGGTTAAAAATCGAATACAATTTTTAAGAATGAGTTAATAAGGAAAAAATATGGAGTCGTTGATTCGAGTTAATTTAGGTTTATTATCTTATGATATTGCCATCGGTGCAGGAAATTTAGAGCGATTGGGGGAATTACTCACGCCTTTAAATTTAGGCAAAAAAATATTATTAGTTTCTAACCCGGAAATCTTTAACTATTATGGAGAACGAACCCGCACAGCTTTAGAAAAAGCGGGGTTTAATGTGGCTATTTGTACCCTTCCCGCCGGAGAAGAATATAAAACTCCCCAAACCCTGCAAAAAATTTATGATGTGGCTTTAAAACATAAACTAGAACGTTCCTCCACAATGGTTGCTTTAGGAGGAGGAATCATTGGAGATATGACCGGATTTGCGGCGGCGACGTGGTTACGGGGAATTAATGTAGTTCAGATTCCCACTTCTTTATTAGCGATGGTCGATGCTTCTATTGGCGGGAAAACTGGGGTAAATCATCCCCAAGGAAAAAATTTAATTGGGGCGTTTTATCAACCGAAATTAGTATTAATTGATCCAGATGTTTTGCAAACCCTTCCTGAACGAGAATTTAGAGCGGGAATGGCAGAAGTAATTAAATATGGTGTAATTTGGGATCATAAATTATTTGATAAATTAGAACAATCCCAAAACTTAGATAATATTCAATCTTTGGATACTGGATTATTACAAGAAATTTTAACCCGTTCCTGTCAAAGTAAGGCCGATGTGGTGAGTCAAGATGAAAAAGAATCGGGGTTAAGAGCAATTTTGAATTATGGTCATACCATTGGTCATGCGGTCGAAAGTTTAACCGGATATACCGTGGTAATTCATGGGGAAGCAGTAGCAATTGGTATGGTAGCCGCCAGTCAAATTGCGCTTAAATTAGGATTATGGGATGAAGATAGCGATCTCCGTCAATTTGATATTATTGAAAAGGCGAAATTACCGACCCAACTTCCCCCCGGACTGAATATTGATGAAATTTTAGAGAGTCTACAAACGGATAAAAAAGTTAAAGCTGGAAAAGTCCGATTTGTTTTACCGACCCGCATCGGAGCCGCAACGGTGACAGATATTGTCACTTCTGATATAATCCGTCAGGTATTAGAAACTTCTCCCGTTCGTTGTCTAGCTTAGATGGGCAAAACGTCAAATTAATGTCATCGGATTGACACATTAACTTCATATCGTGACGATAATCTATAAATCAAAGGCAAGTTAACTCCTCACACCAAAATCACGTTTCGTTCCTCACCACTGGCTCATCACCAGTGGATTTTTTTTACTTGATTATTTGTTGTTGTACACTGGAAAACACTGCACTTCAACCGGGCTGAATTCACCCATGAGAAAATGGACTCCGATTCTACTGTTAACCCTGTATTTACTGGCGGTGGGGGTAACAATTGGACTAAAAAATCAAGATTGGATTCTGGCACAGGGGATGACATTATGGCAACAACAGCCTGCTCCTGTAACCTTGGAGCGGGTGACGGCGGAAATGGTATCTTCACCCCCAAAACCCGCAGAGGTCAAACTGGTGGACGATGAGAAACCCCCAGAACCGCCCAAGTTGAAGGAGCCAGAAGCGAAAATGATGGTTAATGCTAATAATATTCCTGTCCAGGGAACCTGCGCCCTACAACCCGACCCGAACCCCCCAGTTAATGGTAGACCTGGGCCAGCCGTTAATCCAGTCACGTTATATCGGTTTCGTCGGCCAACGGATGTGCAAACGGCCAATCTTCAAGGGGGGGCGGGTTACACTCCCAATGAATATCAAGCCATGGCGAATGCGACGAATTACGGACAAAGATTTTTATATGATATTAATGGTCAGCCTGTGAATAATGCCCCGATTGTGGTGTTACATGAAACCGTATCGGATGTTTATAGTGCGGTAAATTTGTTCCAAAATCCCCAAGCTTCGGAGGATAATCAAGCCAGTTATCATACTTTAATTATGTTAACTGGGGATATTGTTTATATTGTTCCCCCGGATTTAAGAGCTTTTGGCGCGGGAAATTCGGTATTTGCTAGTTCAACGGGAACGGAAACCGTAAAAACCCATGCTAAACGTCCACCTTCGGTGAATAATTTTGCTTATCATGTTTCTTTAGAAACCCCTGTGGATGGTCGAAATAATGCTAATTCTCACAGTGGTTATACGAATGCACAATATCAATCTTTAGCCTGGTTAGTAGCAAAAACTGGGGTTCCTGATGCTAGAATTACAACCCATGCAGCGGTTGACCGTTCAGGGGAAAGGCGAGATCCTAGAAGTTTTGATGGTCAACTGTTTTCGCAATATTTACAATCCTATCCCCGGACTCAGGAAATTATGATTAGCTGTCAATCAGCTTATCTGAATTAAAATTATAATAACAGCATAGCAAAGAGCAGAAAAAACTTATGATAGCTGCGAATGAAATTTCGACAAACTTAACAATTCCGATCTTAGAAAACGGCGACAAACTAACTCGTGATGAATTTGAACGTCGCTATCAAGCAATGCCTGACCATCAAAAAGCAGAATTGATTGCAGGAATCGTTTATATGGCATCCCCTCTTAGAATCACCCAACATGGAAATCCCCATGCTCGGATTATCACTTGGTTAGGAAACTATTGGTCAGCTACACCGGGTATTGAATTGGGAGACAATGCGACAGTCCGTTTAGATGGTGATAACGAGCCTCAACCTGATGCGCTGCTAAGAATTGAACTGGGGGGACAATCCACCATTAGTGACGATGGCTATGTAGAAGGTGCGCCGGAATTAATTGCTGAAATTGCTGCTAGTACAGTCTCCATTGACTTACATCAAAAACTGCAAGTTTATCTTCACCATCAAGTACAAGAATATCTAGTGTGGCGAGTTTATGACTGTCAATTTGATTGGTTTAGATTAAATAATGGAGAATATATTCAACTTGATCCTAATATAGATGGTGTCATTTGCTCTCAAGTATTCCCTGGATTATGGTTAGATAAAGATTCTTTATTAGCCGGAAATTTAGCTCAAGTATTAGCTGTTTTACAACAGGGTTTATCAACCGGAGAACATCAAGATTTTGTCAAAAGAATGCCAGTTTGATGATCATAGCAAACTCCCAAAAATCTAAAGTGGTAGTAATTCATGAATTACCCCCACTTTATCCTTAATTGCGATCGCACTAAAACTAACACCAAATTCGACCCCGACGGAAAGGAGCATCAGGCTCTTTTCGGGCTGCAACTTCTTCTTTAACCTTTTGTGACCAAAAACCATAATCCGAAAGTCCAGTCATCATACAATCTTGTTGAATTTCTTTTTTTTCGGGTTTACCAACAGATTTAGTCACTTTATTTTCTGCCGTTGTCTTCTTTTCTTTGCTCATAATTCTCTTAACTCCTAGTTAAATTTAAGTTAGATAAACAACCTATATTAAAATCCACATCCACAACTACCAGAAGACTTAAGTTGTTGATAGCTTCTGTGAGCAAAAGCCGCCGGATCATTGTAATTTGCACCGTGTAATAATTTCAATCTAATACTAAGTAATTCTTCTTCTGTACCGTTAACCACATCTACAGAGCGATGGGGATAAATAACATCGGGTCTTTTGACTGGAGGGGAAAGGTTAGGTAATCTCATTTGATTTAATCCTTATTGATTATTTATTTTTAATTCCCCCCATTAGTAAGGGGGGGTAGGGGGGGTTAATAAGCACTTGACCAAGAACGAACTTCACCCAAGGTGACAGGAATTGTATCACTAACATCAATAGTAAAGCGATAGATTTTTTTGGCGCGACGGCTATTTTCAGGGTCAAAGAATTTCAGTTTAACATCCCAACAATCACTATCTAAACGACAGAAAGGACTCTTTTCTACGGTAATACTATCTAATTCATAACCTGCACCCACCGCTTGAGCAAAGGTTTGGGCTGCTTGGAAAGCATTAGTAGAAGCAAAATTTAAGGCTCTATCTTGAGAAGTTGTACCTAAGTTGCGTAAATCATAATAAATCCGATTTAAGAAGCTGCTTAAGGTGCGGCGAATTGCATCTTCTTGAGCATCACCAGCTTCTGATTGCACACTTTCAATCGCAGCACTAACTAAAGAGTTAACTTTCCAACCGTACAAACCACGAGTATTATTAATCTCAATTACGGGAACAACTTGCCCTGAGAATAATTTAACACTCCGTCCGGTTAAAACACCAGGAATACTAACTCTTTGTACAAATTCAGGGCTATTTTCTTCTTGAATTTGTCCGCTTAAAAGTCCCTGTAATACTTCATAAACATCACGGGAAAAACCACCTACGGGTTCGATCGCATAAATAGGAGTTAATTCTAAATTTAATGTCCAAATTAACGCTTTAGCTTCGGGTAAATTTTCCCCTAAATAATCCACCATTTGACGAGCATCGTAGGGATTAGCAGGAATCATTGTTCCTTCAATACTAACACCCGGCATTAACTGTTTAAAGGAATCTCTACGAGCTTCCGAACCGAAATCATAGCCCAATACACCTAAAGCATAAACTAAATTTTTGCCTTCAAGTTCGCTAGGTGCTTCACTGGCGGTAACAAAATTTGAAGTACGGTTTGACATAGTAGGTTGGTTTGTAGTTTGTTGAGGGAATGAAGGAATATTAATCGGGGTTTGGGTAGTTACAGAAGCAACTATTTCATCAGGTTTGATTTCTGATGCTGTTTCTAGTTGATTATCCAATTCAGACTCGTTAATTTGAGTGTCTTGGCAACCACAACCAGAAGCTTCTACGCTTTCTAATTCTAAGTCTTCGGACATTGTTTCTCCTGTTAAGTATTCTATCGCATCAAGGATGTTTAATTTTCCCATTAAACAGCGACTTTGATCATCGGTGTCTTTAGGGTTACAAGGGGTGGCTGTTGCTAGGAGGGCAGTTTTAACTTTTTGGGGGTCAGGTTTTTCTCCTCTTTTTATTTGCAAACTCAGTAATAAAGCGGCAACTCCACTGACAATCGGAGTCGCAAAACTTGTACCACTCAATTTGACTGTACCACCACCCGGTTTTGCACCTAAAATATCTTTTCCAGGGGCAAGAATGCCTTGCTTTTGGTAAGCGTCTCCCCAGTTACTAAAGTTAACGGGCTTACCTTGGTCATCCATTGCTCCCACTGCTAAAACAGTAGGCAAAGATGCGGGGACGTGCAAACATTCACAGCCATCATTTCCCGTTGCCGCTATTAGCAAAACGTTCTTTTCCTGGCATAATTGAATGGCTTTTTCTAGCCAAGTATCTGCTTCCCCTGCATCGGTTAATTGTCCCGCACTAACATTAATAATATTAGCACCATTATTAACAGCTTGTTCGATCGCACGGGATAAATCTAACTGCGATAGTCTCAAGCTTTCATCTGCAAAAACGGGAACAATTAAGCCTCGACAATTGGGAGCAATGCCTGTTACTGGTGAATCATGCTGACCGAAGATAATACTAGCAACATGGGTTCCGTGAGTGGACATAGAACCGTTTTCGCTGGCTTCTCCTGAGACTAAGCTGGGCAGTCGGGTGAGGTCTGCACCGTCGAAACAGGGGTGATTTTGGTCAACTATACCGTCAAGGACAGCGACACAAATTTTAGGATCACCTCTCGTTTCTGTCCATAGTTTTTTCAGTCCGGGAATGTTAGTCATTTTGGTTATCTGATTGTATTTGTTTTACCCCCCCAACCCCCCTTACTAAGGGGGGCTTTAATAAAAAACCCCCACCTCCTTTAGTAAGGGGGGCTTTAATAAAAAACCCCCACCTCCTTTAGTAAGGGGGGCTTTAATAAAAAACCCCCACCTCCTTTAGTAAGGGGGAGCTTCTGGAAGATTTCTCAAGGATTGAATTTTATCTCTGATGATTTCACAAACTGCTGAAATATTATCATATACGTCATCATTGGTAAACCTCAGAAAAGTAATTCTAGCTGACTCGATAAACTGTTGTCTTTCTTGGTCGTATTCTTGCACTCCTTCTTGAAAATGACTGTCGCCATCAACTTCAATAGCAAGTTTAATTTCTGGGCTATAAAAATCAATAATAAATTGAGCTACACTATATTGTCGCCGAAATTTACAGTTTTCTAATTGCTTTCCTTTAAGTTGTAACCACAATTTTTGTTCCGCAGGAGTCATGTTATTGCGTAAAAATTGTCGTTTCTCTTTTTCAGAATTTCTGTTATAAAGTTCGGTCATATAGTTTAGTCATATTTAATCATAATTTTGTTCTTTAATACATAACCCCCCAACCCCCATTAGTAAGGGGGGCTAAAAGCTTTTAATTTCCCCTGAGTAAGAGTAGCTAGGGATGCTTCCTCTTATTCCCCCTTTAGTAAGAGTAGCTAGAGGTGCTTCCTGCTTCCTCTTATCCCCCCTTAGTAAGGGGGGTTAGGGGGGTAGAAACAGATGGGAATGTTAGTCATTTTGTTCATGTTGATGTTTTTCTTGGTTATTTAATTTGTCAAGGATTTGTAATAACAAAGTCTAATATTTATAAACTGGTTGAATTAAATACCTCGGAGACTTTTAAGTTTAATTCTTTAAGTCCAGGAGAGGCAACTAAATCATCGTTGGTAAAATTACCGATTTCCCTATAGGTATCTCCAGTTAGTTCTAAGACTAAAATGGTTTGAGTTTGAGGATCAACAATCCAGTATTCGGGAATGCCACAATCTTGATATTGTAATTTTTTGGCGATGTAATCTCTATCTCTTTGAATTTCTCCAGGACTAACCACTTCAATGACTAATAAAGGTGGTGACATGGAAAGAAGAATAGTATTTCTCTTGGAGAGTAATTGAATATGTTCTTCTCGAATAATGGTCAAATCAGGGTAACGGTTTTTCGGTTCACCTCTGACTTCTAATTCTAAGCCATGACCTCTAACTCTATCAGTTCCTAGTATTAAAGCAAAAACCAAAAAAAGGCGATTAGCAATTTGAAAGTTAAGTCCAGATTCTGGAGGCATTTCTACCAATTCTCCATTAAATAATTCACAGAGTTTTTCTGAATTATCGTCATATTGTAAATACTCAGCAAAAGTTTGAAAGCGGGGTTTCGTGATTAACATCAATTTGACTCCATTTTAAATGATTTGTAATAATACAGTCTAATATTTTCAATTCTTGTTTTTTCTAACTCTTTTTGGGCAGTACCTACCCACATTGGTACTCCAACATCTTGGTGCTGATAAAAACTGTGAACTCTTTGCCCCATATCATTAAGATTGAAGTAGTTTACTAAGTCTTTTTTGTTTTTAAGATGATAGTAGAGGACAGGATCGTTATTCGCCTTAGATAACCCAAGATGGAACAGACTAGATGCTTTTAGTGGTTCTAAAGCAATCTTTGAAAATCTCTGCCATAGAAATTCTTTGATTTCAGGATGTTGAAAATCATCTTCTCCTACTTCAATATAAAGCTCGATTTCATTACTGCCATTGAAATAAAAATCAAAGCCGATTTGAGGAATTAGTTTAGTGAGAGGATAACTAGGAAGTTCTTTTATTAAACTACTAATGCTATCACCGCTCAAGGCTAGGCTAGTTTCTAGTTTTTCGGGATAGTCTTCAATTCTAAAGTGAATTTTCAAACTTGAGTCAGCAAGGTTATTTCGTAAATCAATACCCGTAGTAAAAGTCCTCACTTTACTAAAATCAAAATTAGATCCTAAAAATTGCTGTAATAGAGAATAGTCAATTTGCACACCAACACGGTTTTCTACTTGACTAAAAAATGTCAAAGATTGATGGAGATATTTTTGCCATTGTTGCGTCTTATCTTTGAAAAAAAGCAAGAATCTTGAGGCAATCAACTTGTCTGATTCTATCTTACAAGATACTTCAATACTACAGTCACCTTCTACACCCATTACAAAGTCTTCAAACAGGGGGAGCGGATAAATTGGTTCAACATCAAAGGCTTGTTGATGATTGCGAATAAACTGTAGTTTTTGTTCTTTGAGTCTGTCTTTTTGGATTACATCAGCTATCATAAATGGCTAGTTTTTATCTTGTTAAAAGGTATGCCTAGAAAACCTCGAAATTTACAGTCTGGATATTCTTACCATATCACCATCCGTTGCAATAACCGTGAGTTTAAACTGCAAAAGCGTGAATGTCGGGAAGTGTTTCTTTACGCGATCAAGAAGGCTTTGAACAAATACAATTTCAAGCTTTATGCTCTCTGTATCATGTCTAATCATGTCCATTACCTGATTGAACCTGCCCAACCCGAAGATTTACCTAAAATTATGCACTTTCTCAATTGGTACACGGCGATGTGTTTCAACCGTATGTTAAGGAGAACAGGACACTTTTGGGAAAAACGCTATTTTAGTGATGGCTTTCCTGCTTCAGACAAGGACAGGGCTTTAAATACCCTGCGCTACAAAACCCCGTGCCAGGTATCCGAAAGCCCCGAACTGACTAGGATTGTGCGTCAATTCATAGAGGCAAACCGTGCGCCAAGGGAGGCAGAAAAAGACTTTTAATACTTTTTGAGGTGAGTGATAGAATCAAGAGGACTACTCCGCGTCGTCGCCCGCAAAAGGATCTATACCCTCGGTTGATACCACGAAAGGTTGTCGTTCATTCGGTTCCAGTCAAGGGGTGTCAGCCCTGTACCAGCCTCAGAGGAAGTGGTATTGATTTCCCGTTGCACAGGAGCGGCTTGTTGGGGTTTGAGGTTTTTCTTAGTCATGGTTTGTTTCTCCAGAATTTAAGGTGAAATTTGACTTGATGGGTATCGTAACCAAATATCTCAGGACTTGTCAATACTTTTGTGAGATTTCTTGACTAAATGCTTCCTGTAATTAATATTAAGTAATATTGCTTGCAAGCTATTCCCAACCACTCACCTCCAAAAATCTAAATCTCGTTTTACTTCTCTACCGTGCCAGGTATGGTCAAGCCCCGAACTGACTAGGATTGTGAGTCAATTCATAGAGGCTAACCGTGCGCCAAGGGAGGCAGAAAAAGACTTTTGACATTTTTTGAGGTGAGTGTTAGAATCAAGGGGATTACTCTGCGTCGTCGCCCGCAAAAGGCCCCCAACCATGTAACCACTGGGGTGTCAGCCCTGTACCACCCTCAGAGGAAGTGGTGTTGATTTCCCGTTGCACAGGAGCGGCTTGTTGGGGTTTGAGGTTTTTCTTAGTCATGGTTTGTTTCTCCAGAATTTAAGGTGAAATTTGACTTGATGGGTATCGTAACCAAATAGCTCAAGACTTGTCAATACTTTTGTGGGAATTCTTGACAAAATGCTTCCTGTAATTAATATTAAGTAATACTTAAGTAATATTGCTTGCAAGCTATCATCAACCACTTACCCCAAAAAATCTAAATCTCGTTTTACTTTTCTACCGTGCCAGGTATGGTCAAGCCCCGAACTGACTAGGATTGTGCGTCAATTCATAGAGGCTAACCGTGCGCCTTGGCAAGTAGAAAAAGACTTTTGACACTTTTTGAGGTTAGTGTTAGAATCAAGGGGACTACTCTGCGTCGTCGCCCGCAAAAGGAGTGTCATTTGAATCCAATAGCTGCTGATATGATTGTCCCTCTGGAATGTCATAATTACTACCCATTCTGACTGGTGTCAGCCCTGTACCACCCACAGAGGAAGTGGTATTAATTTCCCGTTGCACGGGTGCGGCTTGTTGGGGTTTGAGGTTTTTCTTAGTCATGGTTTGTGTCTCCACAATTTAAGGTGAAATTTGACTTGATGGGTATCGTAACCGAACGAATATCTCAGGACTTGTCAATATTTTTGTGGGAATTCTTGACTAAATGCTTCCTGTAATTAATATTAAGTAATATTGCTTACAAGCTATCATCAACCACTCACTTCAATCCAAGTCTCGTTTTACTTCCCAAGGGTATCAGGTATCCGAAAGCCCTGAATTAACAAGGATTGTGCGTCAATTCATAGAGGCGAACCGTGCGCCTTGGCAAGTAGAAAAAGACTTTTGACACTTTTTGAGGTTAGTGTTAGAATCAAGGGGACTACTCTGCGTCGTCGCCCGCAAAAGGCCCGTAAATACCGTCAATCGCTCCCCCCAACTCTTCAATAACCATCTGGGGTGTCAGCCCTGTACCACCCTCAGAGGAAGTGGTGTTGATTTCCCGTTGCACAGGAGCGGCTTGTTGGGGTTTGAGGTTTTTCTTAGTCATGGTTTGTTTCTCCAGAATTTAAGGTGAAATTTGACTTGATGGGTATCGTAACCGAATATCTCAGGACTTGTCAATATTTTTGTGAGAGTTCTTAACCAAATGCTTCCTGTAAATAATATTAAGTAATATTGCTTGCAAGCTATTCCCAATCACTCACCCCAAAAAATCTAAATCTTGTTTTACTTTTCTACCGTGCCAGGTATGGTCAAGCCCCGAACTGACTAGGATTGTGCGTCAATTCATAGAGGCAAACCGTGCGCCAAGGGAGGCAGAAAAAGACTTTTAATACTTTTTGAGGTGAGTGATAGAATCAAGAGGACTACTCCGCGTCGTCGCCCGCAAAAGGAATTCCAAAGTCGTCTGTGTAGAATCCGTAAAATAGGGGTGTCAGCCCTGTACCAGCCTCAGAGGAAGTGGTATTGATTTCCCGTTGCACAGGAGCGGCTTGTTGGGGTTTGAGGTTTTTCTTAGTCATGGTTTGTTTCTCCAGAATTTAAGGTGAAATTTGACTTGATGGGTATCGTAACCGAATATCTCAGGACTTGTCAATATTTTTGTGGGAATTCTTGACTAAATGCTTCCTGTAATTAATATTAAGTAATACTTAAGTAATATTGCTTGCAAGCTATCATCAACCACTTACCCCAAAAAATCTAAATCTCGTTTTACTTTTCTACCGTGCCAGGTATGGTCAAGCCCCGAACTGACTAGGATTGTGAGTCAATTCATAGAAGCTAACCGTGCGCCAAGGGAGGCAGAAAAAGACTTTTAATACTTTTTGAGGTGAGTGTTAGAATCAAGGGAACTATTCCGCATCGTCGCCCGCAAAAGGAGCCCATGGGAGCCACACCCAAAGGGGTGTCAGCCCTGTACCACCCTCAGAAGAAGTGGTATTGATTTCCCGTTGTACGGGAGCGGCTTGTTGGGGTTTGAGGTTTTTCTTAGTCATGGTTTGTTTCTCTAGAATTTAAGGTGAAATTTGACTTGATGGGTATCGTAACCAAATAGCTCAGGACTTGTCAATACTTTTGTGGGAATTCTTGACTAAATGCTTCCTGTAATTAATATTAAGTAATATTGCTTGCAAGCTATTCCCAATCACTTACCCCAAAAAATCTAAATCTTGTTTTACTTTTCTACCGTGCCAGGTATGGTCAAGCCTCGAACTGACTAGGATTGTGAGTCAATTCATAGAGGCAAACCGTGCGCCAAGGGAGGCAGAAAAAGACTTTTGACACGTTTTGAGGTGAGTGTTAGAATCAAGGGGACTACTCTGCGTCGTCGCCTGCAAAAGGATCACCTCCATCTCTTTATCTCCTTCCCCTGTGCCCACTCCCCGGTGATATGGGGTGTCAGCCCTGTACCATCCACAGAGGAAGTGGAGGAAGTGGTATTGATTTCCCGTTGTACAGGAGCGGCTTGTTGGGGTTTGAGGTTTTTCTTAGTCATGGTTTGTTTCTCCAGAATTTAAGGTGAAATTTGACTTGATGGGTATCGTAACCAAATAGCTCAGGACTTGTCAATATTTTTGTGAGAGTTCTTAACCAAATGCTTCCTGTAAATAATATTAAGTAATATTGCTTGCAAGCTATTCCCAATCACTCACCCCAAAAAATCTAAATCTTGTTTTACTTTTCTACCGTGCCAGGTATGGTCAAGCCCCGAACTGACTAGGATTGTGAGTCAATTCATAGATGCGAACCGTGCGCCATGGCAAGTAGAAAAAGACTTTTGACACTTTTTTTTGAGGTTAGTGTTAGAATCAAGGGGACTACTCTGCGTCGTCGCCCGCAAAAGGCTCTAAATAATGTACATTCTGGGGTGTCAGCCCTGTACCACCCTCAGAGGAAGTGGTATTGATTTCCCGTTGCACAGGAGCGGCTTGTTGGGGTTTGAGGTTTTTCTTAGTCATGGTTTGTTTCTCCAGAATTTAAGGTGAAATTTGACTTGATGGGTATCGTAACCAAATATCTCAGGACTTGTCAATATTTTTGTGAGAATTCTTGACTAAATGCTTCCTGTAATTAATATTAAGTAATATTGCTTACAAGCTATCATCAACCACTCACCCCAAAAAATCTAAATCTCGTTTTACTTTTCTACCGTGCCAGGTATGGTCAAGCCCCGAACTGACAAGGATTGTGAGTCAATTCATAGAAGCTAACCGTGCGCCAATGGAGACAGAAAAAGACTTTTGACACTTTTTGAGGTGAGTGTTAGAATCAAGAGGACTACTCCGCGTCGTCGCCCGCAAAAGGATCCTTATATAACTCGTAGCTGCTGGTTGTCACAAGGGGTGTCAGCCCTGTACCAGCCTCAGAGGAAGTGGTATTGATTTCCCGTTGCACAGGAGCGGCTTGTTGGGGTTTGAGGTTTTTCTTAGTCATGGTTTGTTTCTCTAGAATTTAAGGTGAAATTTGACTTGATGGGGATCGTAACCAAATAGCTCAAGACTTGTCAATATTTTTGTGAGATTTCTTGACTAAATGCTTCCTGTAATTAATATTAAGTAATATCGCTTACAAGCTATCATCAATCACTCACCCCAAAAAATCTAAATCTCGTTTTACTTTTCTACCGTGCCAGGTATGGTCAAGCCTCGAACTGACTAGGATTGTGAGTCAATTCATAGAGGCTAACCGTGCGCCAATGGAGACAGAAAAAGACTTTTGACACTTTTTGAGGTGAGTGTTAGAATCAAGGGGATTACTCGATGCGTCCGGTCAAGGAATCACCCCCCTAACCTATTACATTTCCATAATAGTCTTTTCTCACCCATAGCATATTTCCTTCGTTATCCCTCGTCCATTCGGAAGGTGCGATCGCACCATCACGACCCATAGAGGAAGTGGTATTGATTTCCCGTTGTACAGGAGCGGCTTGTTGGGGTTTGAGGTTTTTCTTAGTCATGGTTGGTTTCTCCAGAATTTAAGGTGAAATTTGACTTGACGGGTATCGTAACCAAATAGCTCAGGACTTGTCAATATTTTTGTGGGAATTCTTGACTAAATGCTTCCTGTAATTAATATTAAGTAATATCGCTTACAAGCTATCATCAATCACTCACCCCAAAAAATCTAAATCTCGTTTCACTTCTCTACCGTGCCAGGTAACGGAAAGCCCCGAACTGAAAGGAGTTTTGTGACCCAAAATCGCTCCAATAATACTATATGCTATATTTTGGGGTGTCAGCCCTGTACCACCCACAGAGGAAGTGGTATTAATTTCCCGTTGCACGGGTGCGGCTTGTTGGGGTTTGAGGTTTTTCTTAGTCATGGTTTGTTTCTCCAGAATTTAAGGTGAAATTTGACTTGACGATAATTTTTAACATAATATGATGGCAATATGGCATCCCGCTTTTCTAACAATTAGGGAACAGTTTAGAAGAATGTGCCAGAAAATACAAAGGCTTTTGCTTACAAGCTATCATCATAAAGGATAAAAGGAGATTCATGATGAAAAAAGTAATTCAATCTACTGGAAAGATAGATAGGGTGGGTCAATTATCTTTAGACTATCCAATTA
Organism: Planktothrix agardhii NIES-204; assembly: GCA_003609755.1. NCBI lineage: Bacteria > Bacillati > Cyanobacteriota > Cyanophyceae > Oscillatoriales > Microcoleaceae > Planktothrix > Planktothrix agardhii. The sequence continues at coordinate 3,612,628 of AP017991.1, read as the reverse complement.
AAGGGACTCCACCCAGTTCGGTAAGAGTTATTATTCTTTGGGAAGAAACAGAAACAGAGGTTAATGACTTTTGGGAACAAATCAAAGAATATCAACAATATCCTTTAATGTCAGCAGAACAATTACAACTGGAATTAAAACAATCTTTGACCGAAGCAGGTTATGATTCAAGGGAGAAAATTGTTGATCTTGTCCAAGATATTAAACGGGAAATATCTCAAGAACGTCAACAAAAACAAGATTCAATACAATGACGAAAATTCCTGAATTAATTTTTTTAGATACCAATGTTTATTTGATTGGCGCAGTTGAGCGACAAAGCCCTGAAGGTTTAATTCTAAAATGGTTAGGTTGGGAAGCCCCAAACGATAATTCTGTGGGGGTAATAATTTCTGAAGAACTTATTGATCAAATTGCCAGAGTTGCTAAACGTTTAAAAAATAAAGATTGGAGTGGAGAAATAATTGGAAGAATTTGGCAAAATTTAAAGTTTTGTTATGTTCAGATTGATGATGTTGAGTTAGCTGAAATGGAAGATTTGGGAGTAATCCCTCGTGAAGATGTGGGTGTTTATTTAACAGCAAAAGTTGGTCAATGTCAATGTTTTATATCTGCTAATCATAAGTTAATTAAGGTTTTAGTTGAACAATCAGGTGAATTTGAATGTTTAACGCCGTCTGAATTTGTGAATAAGTATCTAAATCCTTTAAAATAAAAAAATAGGGCTATTCAAATGATTGCTGTAAAAGATAAATTTCCTAAGTTAACACCCGAAGAATATTTTATTTGGGAAGAACAACAACTGCTGCGCCATGAGTATCTTAGTGGTAGAGTTTATGCCATGAGTGAGGGGACTCAAAATCATGGGCGAATTGCTAGTAATATTATTTTTATCCTTAAAGGTCATTTACGGGGCGGTGGTTGTCAGGTAGGTAATTCCGATTGTCGTGTAAATATTTTTGAAACTAAAGATTATGTTTATCCTGATGTGAGCGTTACTTGTGATGAGCGCGATCGCACTGCAATTCAGGCGATTCAATATCCTTGTCTAATTATTGAGGTTTTATCTGCAAGTACAGCCAATTATGACCGAGGGGATAAATTTAGGATGTATCGTCGCAATCCTAGTTTGCAAGATTATGTTTTAGTTGATGCCGAGAAAATAGCGATCGATTTATACCGCAAAAATGATCGTGGTAATTGGGAAATTTTTAATTATCAATCGGGGGATAATATTGATTTACAAAGTATTGGTTTAATCTTTCCCATTGAGTCCGTTTATGAGGATATTATTTTTGAGGAATTAGGAACAAACTAGGATTTCTAAAACTTGTTCTTTAATTATTTCTATCTCTCGAATAAGACTCCAATCTCACCCCCAAAAAATTTAAGTCTCGTTTAACTTCCCCACCGTGCCAGGTATCCGAAAGCCCTATAAGGATTGTCCGTCAATTCGTTGAGGCTAACCGTACCCCATGGCAAGTAGAAAAAGAGTTTTGACATTTTTTGAGGTGAGTGCTAAAATTAGGGGGACTACTCCCCCGTCATCGCCCGCAAAAGGGTGTTGCCAGATTGGTTTTGCTTTTGTTTGTTTTCAGAAACTCAGGAAGAATCTATGACTCATTTACTAGAAAAAGCATTCCAAGAAGCTCAAAAACTCTCAAATTATCTTCAGGATGAACTTGCACAACAATTACTCGAAGATATCGAGAATGAGTTAAAATGGCAAGAAAGTTTATCTAATCCAGATATGGATTTAGGTATTTTTCAAGAAATGGCTCAGTTAGCATTACTTGAAGATGAAGAAGGTAAGACTGAAGATAAGGGTTTTGGTGAGAAATAATGCGATCATCAAGAACTAGAAGTTTTAGAAAATTATTTACAGTATTACCTCAAAGAATCAAAGAAACTTCCTATAAAAATTATGAGCTTTGGAAAGAAAATCCATTTCATCCGAGTTTAGAGTTTAAGAAAGTCAAACCCAAAGAAAATATTTGGTCAGTTAGAGTAGGAATCGGATGGAGAGCATTGGGAGTAATGAAACCCAATGAAGACAAGATAGTTTGGTTTTGGATTGGTTCTCATGCTGAGTACGATAAAATTCTTGGTACGAAATAATAGTTGTTTAATTTCACCCTGTACCACCCACAGAGGAAGTGGTATTGATTTCCCGTTGTACGGGTGCGGTTTGTTGGGGTTTGGGGTTTTTCTTAGTCATGGTTTGTGTCTCCACATTTTATGAGTTACGACAAATGCCCAAAAAAGTTGGAGAATTGAAACAAATGTTACAGAAAGCAGGATTTATACTCTTGCCTAATAAACGGGGAAAAGGTAGTCATTCTTACTGGATTCATCCCCTTTTACCGAAACCTGTCGTTCTCTCTGGTAAAGACAGCAAGGATGCAAAAACCTATCAGGAAAAAGATATAATGGCAAGCATAAAAGAACTAGAACAATTAGAACAAGGAAATGAACAATGAAATATAGTATTTTGATTCAGTGGTCTGAAGAAGATCAAGCTTATATTGCTAGTTTACCTGAGTGGGGACAATATGCACGGACTCACGGCGAAACCTATGAAGAAGCACTAGAAAACGCGAAGGAAGTTTTAGAAGATTTAGTGTATGGTTATGAGCAAATAGGGAAAATTTTGCCAGAACCAAAGACATTACAGGTCGCTTGAAACCGATTAGTAATTTATGTTGCTCCTTATTCCCCCCTTAGTAATAGTGGCTAAAGTTGCTTATTATTCCCCCTTACTAAAGATGATTAAAAGTGCTGTGCTTATTATTCCCCCCTTACTAAGGGGGGCTAGGGGGGTAGAAACTCAGGTGAGTGCTAAGGATTAAAGGGACTACTCCGCGTCGTCTCCAGCAAAGGGAGTACATTGTCTGGTTAAAATATCACACTCTGTACTAGCAAATAATGCTTTTTCACCTTGACCAGAAGTTGTTGTCACTTGACGTTGTACCGGGGCAGATTGTTGGGGACGGATATTTTTCTTGATCATTGTTTGTGTGTCCAGATTAGTTGAAGTTTGACTGACTGGATGATAATCTAAGGTTATGCTGGTGGTTGAGTCTTTGTAATGATTATTAACAATGCTTATTAGCAAATAGGTAAAGTTTCTCTGTACAATGCTCAAGAGTAGAGTGCTTCTAATGTAAACTAAAATTATTTGATCGATAACTATGCCAGATTTAATTACTATACCTGGAATACCCGAACTTTGGACTCATACAAAAGGCGATTCTCGGATTAAAATTGCTATTCTTGACGGTGCAGCAGATTTAGATCGAGCTTGCTTTAAAGGTGCAAAGATTACTCAATTTAAACCCTATTGGGCAGAAGATATTGAACTCAATGATGAGTATTATCATTATTTAAAATTAGCGACAGAATTTAATCAACAACAAAAGGCTAAAAAAGAAGACCCAGATCACGATAAAGAAGAAGCAAAAAAAGAAAGAGAAGCCTTTTTTAAAGATTTCCCTGAAGACATTAAAAGACGGATTGATTTATCTAGTCATGCTACTCATATTTCGAGTACAATTTTAGGACAGCATGGCTCTCCCGTGGAGGGTATTGCGCCTAATTGTACGGCGATTAATATTCCGATTTCCTTCGCTGGAGATGATTTTATTTCCTTTGTTAATCTCACCCATGCGATTAATGAAGCATTAAAAGCCGAAGTTAATATTATTCATATTGCGGCTTGTCATCCTACTCAATCAGGAATGGCTCAAGAAATCTTTGCTCGTGCTGTGAAACAATGCCAAGATAGTAATATTTTAATTGTGGCTCCGGGTGGTAATGATAAAGGTGAATGTTGGTGTATTCCTTCGATTTTACCCGATGTTTTAACAGTGGGTGCAATGCGTGATGATGGACAGCCTTTTAAATTTAGTAATTATGGTGGTGAATATCAACATAAAGGCGTAATGGCTAACGGTGAAAATATCTTAGGTGCGAATCCTGGTACCGATGAACCTGTTAGAGAAAAAGGAACAAGTTGTGCCGCTCCTATTGTTACTGGAATTTCAGCTTTATTAATGAGTATGCAACTGCAAAGAGGGGAAAAACCTAATGCTGAAACCGTGCGACAGGCTATTTTAAAAAGTGCGATTCCTTGCGACCAGAATGAAGTAGAAGAACCGGAACGTTGTTTATTAGGAAAACTCAATATTCCGGGGGCTTATAACTTATTAACAGGAGAACGATTAACAACGGTTAAAACTTCTGAAATCAGACAATCAGAAATTACTATTCCTGTTAATAATATTACTCCTCTCACTAAAATAGAAAACCCAATTAACAGCCCATTACTAACTTTAAGTAATGTAATTGCCAGCAATTCTTCGGCCGTAGCTGTGGCTAATATTACCGCTAGTCAACCTACTAATGGTATTACTGCTAGTGCTGCATCCAAATTAGTTTATGTTTTAGGAACAATTGGTTATGACTTCGGGAGTGAAGCGAGACGAGACAGTTTTAAACAATTAATGCCACCCGTAGAAATTGACGGAATAACCATTCCAGCTAATCCCTATGATGCTTCTCAAATAGTTAATTATTTAGCAGAAAATTCTTCAGAAAGTAAGTCCTTAATTTGGACAATTAACCAAGAATTTAACCCAGTTTATGCCCTGGAAGTAAAAGGAGGATTTGCGGCTGATGTTTATGAAATGTTAAACTTAATGTTAGCCGGACAAATTGAACCCGAAAGCAGTGATGATTATGTTGAAAGGGTGAGTATTCCTGGGCAAATTACTGATAAAACAATTACCCTATTTTCCGGTCAAGAAGTTCCTGTAATTACGATTAATAATATTAGGGGAATGTACGGCTGGAAAGTAAACGGTTTAGTGGATGCAGCCTTACAAACCCTTTCTGAAGAACTAGCTGACGCTAACGAGATTCAAATGCGAAGAAGTTTAAGTAGTTTCCTGAAAAGAGTCTATTTTGATTTGCAAAATTTAGGAAAAACCTCTAAAGACCGGGCGTTAAATTTTGCAGCAACTAACGCTTTTCAAGCCGCTTCTAGTTTTGCTCAAGCTGTTTCTACCGGGATGGAATTAGATACAATTGAAATCGAAAAAAGTCCCTTCTGTCGGGTTAATAGTGATTGTTGGGATGTGAAATTAAAGTTTTTTGATCCTGAACGGGGTTTGAGAGCCAAAAAGGTTTATCTTTTTAGTATTGATGTGAGTTATATGATTCCAGTGACATTGGGGCAAGTTCGTTCTTGGTCTGTACCTAAGTAGGGATTATTCATTGTTTTGTGATGAAATTTAGATTTTTGAACACAGAGACATTGAAAAATTGAAACAATTAGTGTATTTGTAGCCTAACTCTACCACCCAGTAGATATTATCAACGGTCTCAATTAAACTTTTTCTGCCCATCGTCGGAAAATCATTGCCACTTTAAGTCTGTTATGATTAAATTAAGAATTGTGACAAACATTTGAGTTTTCCTCTCCTGTGAGGGAAGGATTCCACCCGTTCATATCGTGTTGAGGAGCAGCCACAATGAAAGCCCTGATCCAGCAAAACCCCCGTGAGATTGCCTCCCAAGTGGCAGACTATTTTAGCCGCAGTGTGGGAAATTGGTATTCAGAACGGCGCTACTACACACTTCCAGAGGGAAATACCCAAGAAGTCGCCAGCGAAATTAACGTAGAGTTTTTAGAACCGGGCTGTCCTGATTTGCTCGATATTGCTCAATTACACCAATTAGATGACCCGATGCTCCTCAGTTGTGGGTCAAAAGTGACTTGGAAAAGTTCTAATTCCATCTCCGGTAAAAAAATGTCCACCGGATCAACTCGGTTTGGGGTCTGTGACACCTGGCTTTATCGAGATCGGGGATTTATGACACCCAAACCCGTTGTGGCTGAATTTTATATGCTCGATGTCAATACGTTATGTCTGAGAAGCGAGTACAATGGTTCTATGTTTGAAGAAGAAATTAAACTGATTGGCCAACGATACCGCACGCGGCAAACGATTATTTCACGGGCTGGGGAACAAACTATGATCGGTCAGTATTTAGAGAAACGGATTGAATAGCGACCGTGAAGCGAAGGTTTTTTCTACAGGGAATCGGTGCTTTAACTTTAAGTCAGGTCGTAGCTGGATGTAAACAAGCTGTGGCACTGACGGTTGAAGTTCTCAAGGGTTCTGTTCCCGCCCAAGTGGCGAACAAGTTTCGACAACAATTCGGCCGAGGGGCGGTGAATTTTGTCCCCCAAACCCAACTCAAAGATTTATTTGAACGCTTGGAAAAAGGCCAGTCCAAACCTCCAACTCAGCCTTCGTCCCAAGCTAATTTGGTGATGATTGGGGATTTTTGGTTACATTCGGCCATTCAACAAAAACTGATTCAACCCCTTGATCCGAAATTATGGCCCGCTTGGTCACAACTTCCTTCCCGTTGGCAAAATATTGTCCAACGCAATACCCAGGGTGAAGTTGATCCTCAAGGTCAAATTTGGGCGGCGCCCTATCGTTCGGGTAGTACAGTAATTATTTATCGGGTTGATAAGTTTCATGGGTTGGGATGGACACCGAAAGATTGGAGTGATTTATGGCGTCCCGAATTACGTCACCGAATTTCTTTACCTGATCAAGCCCGGGAAGTGATTGGTTTAACCTTGAAAAAATTAGGTCATTCTTATAATACAGCCGATTTAAGTAAAGTCAAAAACTTAGAATCTGAACTGCTTAAACTCCATCAAAATATTAAACTTTATGATTCTAATAGTTATCTCAAACCGTTGATTTTAGGGGATACTTGGTTGGCGGTGGGTTGGTCTACGGATATTTCTCCAGAAGTTCAATATCAAAACGGGTTAGCCGCCGTTGTTCCTCAATCTGGGACGGCTTTATGGTCAGATTTATGGGTCAAACCTGCGGAGGTTCAATCTTCTCCTACCGCCACTTTAGCAGATAATTGGATTGATTTTTGTTGGTTGCCTCAAGTTGCGACTCAACTATCATTATTAACCGGAACAACATCCCCAATTATTTTGGGAATGAACCCCCAAGAGTTACCCCAATCTTTAAGGGAAAATCCTCTATTATTTCCTGATCAAGCTATTTTAAAAAAAAGTGATTTTCTCGAACCCCTTTCGCCCAATTCCGTGAAACAGTATCAACAGTTATGGGGAAAAATTAGACGGGGAAAGTTACAATAAATTTCTTTGATAATAAGTACCTAAGCAAAATCAATTACACATCCTCCACCCAGATCCGGCGTTCCCTGTTCCCTGCTATACAATATAATAGCAACCTTTATTTGAGCGCTCACCAGATCATGCTAACTGCGGGAACTTTGCTTAATCATCGGTTTCGACTGAAACGCCAACTGAATGAAAATCCGATTCGCCAAACCTGGTTAGCGGATGATTTATTACTTAAAGATAAAGCGGTTGTCAAATTATTAGCATTAGGAGGTTCAATGCAATGGGAGGATTTAAAATTATTAGAACGGGAAGCACAGGTTTTAAAACAATTAAATCATCCTCGTTTAGTTAAATATCGAGATTATTTTTCCCTAGATGATCAAAATATTTGGTTTGCTTTAGTTACTGAATATATTCCTGGTCATTCTCTTAAACAAAAACTAGACAATCATCATCTATTTACTCAACAACAACTCTACTGGATCGGATTTGAAGTTTTAGAAAATCTCAATTATTTACATCAACTTCATCCCCCTATTTTACATCGAGATATTAAACCTAGTAATTTAATTTGGGGAGAAGATCATCATATTTATTTAATTGATTTAGGTTCGGTACAAATTCAACCGAGAACCCCCGGATCAAGTTTTACTGTGGTGGGAACTTTTGGATATACTCCTATTGAACAATTTGGCGGTTTAGCCGTTCAATCTTCTGATTTATATAGTTTAGGAGCCACATTAATTCATCTCTTAACGGGTGTTCCTCCGGCGGAATTACCTCAAGAAAAGTTTAAAATGAAGTTTAACGGGGATATCCTAGATCCGGCGTTTAAAAGTTGGTTAGAAACCTTAATAGAACCCGCAGTAGAATCTCGTTTTGCTACTGCTCAAATGGCTTTATATGCGTTAAACTATCAACCCAAACAGTCTTTGAAAAAGACCTCAGAACCCCATTTAAAATTATCCCAATCTTCTAATAATTTAAAAGTTGATATTCCCTCTCAGTTTTCCCTACAATATATTTCTCCAGTCCAGAAAATTTTATTAAATCAAATCAGTTTATTAAAAAAGGGTTGGCAAATTATTCCAGGATCGATGATCATTAAAGGATTGGGATTGGGTGCGATCGCTTCTTTCATTACCTACAAACTTTATACTATTTTAAATCCGGCTATTTTTGAACAGATTGATTTAGGGTTAATTATTCTATTTTATTTGACTTTATTGGGGATTCCTGTTAGTATAGTATTATTGATATATAAGGCTATTATTGATTATAAACCCTTTGAAAAAGTTCAACTCAATTTTAATAATAAAACCTTTGAGATTTTCTGGTCTTCTTATTTACCCTTTCGCAAACGAGGAGAAATCTCCCAAATTCAACAAATTAACTTAATTAGAACCACCGATAATCAGGGTAATTTTTATCCGAGCTTAGAAATTGTGACCCAAGAACCCAATATTTTATTTTTATCACGTCGCAAAACCTATCGTTTTGGGCATCAATTACCCGAAGAAGAATTAAAAGGATTAAAACAAGAATTGCAAAAATGGCTTGCTTCTAAAACCGATCTCCATTAAACTAAAATATTATTATTAATTAAATTAGGATATTTGATTTTATGGCATGGTTTGAACGTATTTTTGGTAGTCTCACTGGTGGAATTCCTGGTAAACCGGATAATGATGTGGTAAAACAGGCGGCGGCTAGTGCTTCCCTTCCCCCGGAACGCATTGGAATTGCGGGAGAATATGATGAAAGCGGATTAGCTAAACGGGTGACTTTAGCTTTTGATGAAGACCCCGAACTCAAAGATATTGGTTCCCTGTGGGTGTCCCAGAAAGGCGGAACTGTTGTTCTCAAAGGCAAAGTCCCCAGCCCAGGTTTTCTGGAAAAAGCAGTTAATATTGCCGAATTTCAAGCCGGAACTTTGAGCGTTGATACGTCCCAAGTGACAATTGAGTAAGGGAGCAGGGGAGTTGGGGAGCAGGGGAGTTGGGGAGTGTTAAGTCTGTTTTTTCTCTTTGTTTCCTCTGTTCTGTACAATTGAATTAAGAAACTTTTATTTTGCTTTTGTAACTTTAATCAATGTCTATATCAGAGTTAGAGGGTTCTCAAGAACCCTTAGAGAAAAAAGTCCATTTGCCTAAAACCAGTGAATCCGAGAGTTTAAAACGGATTAGGCATACTGCGTCCCATGTTATGGCAATGGCAGTTCAAAAACTGTTTCCCAAGGCACAAGTCACCATTGGCCCTTGGATTGAAAATGGGTTTTATTATGATTTTGATAGTCCCGAACCCTTTACCGAAAAGGATTTAAAATCCATCCAAAAGGAGATGGTTAAGATTATCAAACGGAAACTCCCCGTAATTCGGGAAGAAGTTAGTCGGGAAGAAGCCCAACAACGCATCCAGAAAATAGGAGAATCCTATAAACTAGAAATCCTACAAGGCCTACAGGAACCCATTACCCTCTATCATCTAGGCGAACAATGGTGGGATTTGTGTGCGGGGCCCCATGTTGAGAATACGGTTGATATTGACCCTAATGCGATTGAACTCGAAAGTGTAGCGGGGGCTTATTGGCGTGGGGATGAAACCAAAGCTCAATTACAACGAATTTATGGCACAGCTTGGGAAACTCCCGAACAATTAGCCGAACATAAACGCCGCAAGCAAGAAGCCATCCGACGTGACCATCGCCGTTTGGGTAAGGAGTTGGGACTGTTTATCTTCTCCGATTTAGTGGGGCCAGGATTACCCCTCTGGACACCGAAAGGAACCCTATTAAGAAGTACCCTAGAAGATTTTCTCAAAAAAGAACAAGTTAAGCGGGGCTATTTAGGTGTAACGACTCCCCATATTGGTCGGGTAGATTTATTTAAAACATCAGGACATTGGCAGAAATATCAAGAAGATATGTTCCCGATGATGGCCGACGATGAGGAAGCCAAGACCAATGAACAGGGATTTGTTTTGAAACCCATGAACTGTCCTTTTCATATCCAAATTTATAAAAGTGAGTTACGTTCCTATCGGGAACTTCCGATGCGGTTAGCAGAATTTGGAACAGTATATCGTTATGAACAATCGGGAGAATTAGGAGGGTTAACCAGGGTTAGAGGTTTCACCGTAGATGATTCCCATTTATTTGTTACTCCTGAACAATTGGATGATGAATTTGTCAAAGTTGTCGATTTAATTCTATTTGTATTTAAGAGTTTACAACTAACCAACTTTAAAGCCAGACTAAGTTTCCGTGACCCTAGTTTAGATAAATATATCGGGTCAGATGAAGTTTGGAATAAATCAGAAGGAGCAATTCGTCGGGCGGTAGAAACTTTAGGAATGAACTACTTTGAAGGGATCGGAGAAGCCGCTTTCTATGGCCCGAAATTAGACTTTATCTTTCAAGATGCTTTAGAAAGAGAATGGCAATTGGGAACAGTTCAAGTTGATTATAATTTACCTGAACGCTTTGATTTAGAATATGTTGCTGAAGATGGAACCCGTCAACGTCCAGTAATGATTCATCGTGCACCCTTTGGTTCTTTGGAACGATTAGTGGGAATATTAATAGAGGAATATGTTGGGGATTTCCCCATCTGGTTAGCACCCGTACAATTTCGACTATTACCCGTGAGCCAAGAATTTCTTCCCTTTGCTCAAGAAATTGCTCTCAGAATGCGGTCTGCTGGAATTCGGGCGGAGGCGGATGCGAGTAGCGAGCGTTTAGGGAAATTAATTAGAAATGCTGAGAAGGATAAAATTCCGGTGATGGCTGTGGTTGGGGCCAAGGAAATAGAAGCAAATTGCTTGAATATCAGAACTCGTGCGGATGGAGAGTTAGGGGCTATTCCGGTTGAGGATGTAATTCAACAACTGCAACAGGCTATTTCTAGTTACGGCAATTTTACCAAGACGGTATAAATTCAGGTTTACACCTGGACAGAACCATCTGATAGGATTGATCTGTCATAACTATAGGCTGGATTTTATAGCAACCGCCAAGGCAGTTAGGACACCAGACGGATCTTGGAACCCAGACGGTGAAGTATTTCCCCCTGTTCCCTCCCCCACCAGCCCTGCGTGCACGGGGGGTTTGGGGGGCTGTTCCGGTGTTCCCTGCTATAAACAATGACTGAAGCATTCGATTCCCCTGGGACATTTTCCATCGGGACATACAATTTATCTTTTATTATGACAACCTTATTCACCGATAAAGTCGGGGCTAACACTATCTTTCGGGTGCTTCAGTTATCGAAAACTATAATAACTATAAAAAAAACCCAAAAAAATTATGAGTGGAACCAAAAAGGAAGTAGAATCTTTGTTGAGTAACCTACCTGATGATTGTTCACTGGAGGATGTACAGTACCATCTCTATGTAATCGAAAAAGTCCGTCATGGACTTAAGATTCACGAAACGACCAGGAATCTCATACAAGAGGAAGCAGAAGGTTTATTAAGTAAATGGGTTATCAAGTAGTTTGGTCGCCTCAAGCCATAGATGATATTGATGCAATTGCTGCTTACATTGCACGAGATTCAATTTCTTATGCGGCGGCGGTTGTCCAGAGAATCATTGATGTTACGCGCAACTTGAGCAAGGCTCCTGAAGCGGGAATGATTGTTCAAGAATTTGGCGATGAAAACATCCGTGAACAATTTGCTTACACCTATCGAGTCATTTATCAAATCCAAGAAGACATTGTTACCATTGCCTCGGTCATTCATGGCAAAGCCTTATTAAACATTGAATTGAGTCAACAGTAAATTTTTATTTCATCCCCGTAGAGACGCGCCATGGCACGTCTCTACAAGTTTTTCAGGGTTTGGCGAAATGATTTGGCAGCAACTAAAGGATTAGGATGTTGTACATATTCCGCATAATTGTCTCGATAAAGCTGAACTTCTCCCAACTCAAATTTTAGTAAAAGCTGATTGTCGTACCACGTAGAGCCGTTTTAGCATAATATTTTTCGATTAAGGTAACACTTAGAATAGCTACCAAATACTTACTTTACGATGATTAGTGATTTTTCCAAAGAGAGCCGATGAAATGATCGGGTGATAGGGATGAAAATTTTGATAAATTCACCCCATCACCCCCTCGGTATTAACCGCCAATCATAGTTGGTTGGGGTTCAAAGACGGGGAAAATGCGATCGCCATTGTAATCATTAGAAACTAAAGGATGACCATAATAGGCATCAATTAACAGTTGTTTCAAGTCCTTAATTAAAGGATAACGGGGATTGGCTCCGGTACATTGATCATCAAAAGCTTGGTCAGCAACTTCATCTAATTTAGCCAGAAATTCCGCTTCACTGATATCTTTTAAAACCTCCTTAATTGAAGCCGGAATTCCCACTTGGCGCTTTAATTCTTCGATGGCTAAAATCAAATGATCGATTTTTTGATCTTCGGTGTCTCCCCCTAAGCGCAGATAATCCGCAATCCGAGAATAGCGCCATTTAGCATTCGGATATTTATACTGGGAGAAAGTGGCTTGTTTAAACGGAACATCGGTAGCATTATAACGAATAACGTAACTAATCATTAAGGCATTTGCTAACCCGTGGGGAATGTGGAAAGTCCCACCTAATTGATGGGCTAAGGAGTGACAAATTCCGAGGAATCCATTAGCAAATGCCATCCCCGCCATAGTAGAAGCATAGTGCATTTTTTCCCGAGCTTTGGGATCATTTGCTCCATTATTATAGGAACTCGGCAGGTATTTAAAAATTAACCGAATTGCCTCTAAGGATAACCCATTGGTATATTCCGAAGCTAATACCGAAACATAGGATTCTAAGGCATGGGTTAGGGCATCAACGCCCCCAAAAGAGGTTAAACTTTTGGGCATATTTAACACCAATTCCGGGTCAACAATTGCCATATTTGGGGTTAAGGCATAGTCGGCTAAAGGATATTTAATATTAGTGCGGCGGTCGGTGACAACGGCAAAAGGCGTTACTTCTGACCCGGTTCCAGAGGTAGTAGGAATCGCAACTAACATCGCTTTTTTGCCCAAAGGTGGCAATTCATAAACCCGTTTACGGATATCCATAAACCGCATTGCTAACCCTTCAAATTCGATATCAGGATGTTCATACATCAGCCACATAATTTTAGCTGCATCCATGGGAGAACCCCCACCAATGGCAATAATTACATCGGGTTTAAACGTATTCATTAAAGTTAATCCCCGTTGTACCGTATCTAAAGAAGGGTCGGGTTCAACATCGTAGAACACATCATATTTTATTCCAATTTCCTCTAAAACTCCTTCGAGGGAACGGGTAATTCCTAAATCAAATAGGGGTTTATCGGTGACAATAAAAGCCCGTTCTTTTCCAGCTAATTCTCGAATAGCAACGGGTAAAGATCCATATTTGAAATATACTTTGGGAGGAATCCGAAACCAGAGCATATTTTCTCGACGTTCGGCGACGGTTTTAATGTTTAATAAATGCCGAGGTTCGACGTTTTCGCTGATGGAATTGCCTCCCCAACTGCCACATCCCAAGGTTAAAGAAGGGTCAAGACGGAAGTTATAAATATCACCAATAGCTCCTTGAGAAGACGGAGTATTAATTAAAACCCGGGCGGTTTGAACGGTATTTTCAAACCGTTTAATATGGTCGATATTGTTGGGAGAAGTGTATAAAGAGGCGGTGTGTCCCCGTCCCCCTAACTGTACTAAAGTATCGGCTTTTACCACCGCATCCTCGAAATCCTTAGCCCGATACATGGCTAAAATCGGAGAAAGTTTTTCATGGGAAAAGGGATCATTTTCATCAACTTCTATCCCTTCTCCAATAATTACCCTGGTTTCTTCCGAGAGATTAATTCCGGCTAATTCCCCTAATTTTTGCACGGGTTGACCGACAATTTCCCCATTCAAATGTCCGTTCACAAAAATAACCTTTGCCATCCGTTCCCGTTCTTCTGGGGTTAGGAAATAGGCGCCGCGTAGGGTAAATTCTTTCTTGACTTCTTCGTAAACAGAATCAACCACAATTACCGATTGTTCACTAGCACAAATCATGCCATTGTCGAAGGTTTTACTAATAATAATTGAGGAAACGGCCATTTTAATATGGGCGGTATCGTCAATTAAAGCCGGGGTATTCCCCGCCCCGACCCCCAGGGAAGGATTACCGGAAGAATAGGCTGCCCGTACCATTCCTGGCCCTCCAGTGGCTAAAATTAGCTTAATATCCGGGTGCTGCATTAGGGCTTGGGACAGAGGTACGGTGGGTGCATCAATCCAGCCGATAATGTCTTCTGGGGCTCCGGCGGCGACGGCTGCATCTAAGACAATTTTGGCAGCGGCGGTGGTACAATTTTTGGCACGGGGATGGGGAGAAAAAATAATCCCGTTGCGAGTTTTCAAGGCAATTAGGGCTTTAAAAATAGCCGTTGATGTTGGGTTTGTTGTCGGAACAATTCCGGCTAAAATCCCCACGGGTTCGGAGATTTTTTGAAACCCAAAGGATTTGTCTTCTTCGATGACACCACAGGTTTTTTCATGTTTATATTTGTTGTAAATAATTTCTGAAGCAAAGTGGTTTTTAATCACTTTATCCTCTACAACCCCCATTCCGGTTTCTTCTACGGCCATTTTTGCTAAAGGAATCCGGGCAGCATTTGCCGCTAGAGCCGCTTTTTTAAAAATATAGTCTACCTGTTCCTGGGTATAGGTTGCATACTTTTGTTCTGCAACCTTGACCCGTTGGATTAGGGATTCAAGTTGATCAATATTTGTGACTTTTTCCATGATGATATATGCTCCTGTTTCTGTTTGGATTCAGGTTGTTGTGGTGTTCGTTTATATCATAATAGTTTTTGTCGATTTTGGAATCTGGCGGGGACAAAATTACTAGATTTTAATATAAATTTAATATTAATTTAAGATTAAAGCCCTATTTTGAGAGACAGAAACTTTGTATAATTGATCCATAAACTAATCAACTCTTACACTGATAACTAATAACTGATAACTGATAACTGATTTCTATGGTAGCCACAACAACCCGAATTTCCGACCCCGCCCATGATGTCTTACGCTACGAACATCAATCTCTGAATGCGATTTTTAACCCTAAAACCGTTGCTGTGATTGGGGCTACAGAAAAGCCCAATAGTGTTGGTAGAACTCTACTATGGAATTTAATTAGTAGTCCCTTTGGTGGGATGGTTTTTCCCGTTAATCCCCATCGCAATAGTATTTTAGGAATTAAAGCCTATCCTAGTATTAAAGATACTCCAGAACCCGTTGATTTAGCTATCATTGCCACCCCAGCCGCAAGTGTTCCCTCTGTCATGGAAGAATGCGCCATGGCTGGAGTTAAAGGGGTGATTATTCTATCGGCTGGATTCAAAGAAATTGGCCCTAAAGGAATAGAATTAGAACAGAAAGTTTTAGAAATTGCACGATTAAATAAAATTAGAATTATCGGCCCCAACTGTTTAGGATTAATGAATCCCTTAACCGGACTTAATGCCACCTTTGCTAATGCCATGGCAAAACCGGGAAGCGTTGGCTTTATTAGTCAAAGTGGGGCTTTATGTACTTCTATTTTAGATTGGAGTTTCCGAGAAAATGTCGGTTTTAGTGCCTTCGTTTCCATCGGTTCAATGTTAGATATTGGTTGGGGAGATTTAATTTATTATTTAGGCAATGACCCCCATACTGAAAGTATAGTTATTTATATGGAATCTATCGGGGATGCCCGATCTTTTTTATCCGCAGCTAGAGAAGTAGCCCTGACTAAACCAATTATTGTGATTAAAGCCGGACGCACCGAAGCCGCAGCCAAAGCCGCCGCCTCCCATACCGGAGCCATGGCCGGAAGTGATCATGTCTTAGATGCGGCTTTTAGACGTTGTGGCATTCTGCGGGTGTATCATATTGCCCATTTGTTCTCCATTGCGGAACTTCTCAGTAAACAACCCCGACCCAAAGGGCCGCGACTTACAATTTTAACCAATGCCGGAGGGCCAGGGGTATTAACCACAGATACCCTAATTGGGGAAGGAGGAACCCTAGCCCAACTCTCCACCGAAACCCTGGAAGCCCTGAATCAAGTGTTACCGAACCAATGGAGTCATGATAACCCGATTGATATTTTAGGGGATGCTGACCCGGAACGCTATGCGAAAGCCTTTGATATCGTGGTTGAAGATCCGAATAGTGATGGTATTTTAGTAATTTTAACCCCCCAAGCCATGACTGACCCAAGCAAAACGGCGGCACAGTTAAAAGAGCGCTGTCTGAAAATGCCCAATAAACCGATTTTAGCGAGTTGGATGGGGGGCGCGGATGTAGCATCCGGGATCGAAATTCTGAATCAAGCTAATATTGCCACTTTTTCCTATCCCGACTCGGCGGTACGGATGTTTAACTATATGTGGCGCTACACCTACAATTTAAAAGGTTTGTATGAAATTCCTAGTTTACCAAAGGCTAGTGAGAATGAAAGTCTGGTTTGTGATTGTGTGCAACATCTGATTAACTCGGTTTTAGCTGAAGAACGCACCCTATTAACGGAGTTTGAATCTAAGCGCCTACTTTCAGCCTATGGGATTCCCACTGTACAAACCTATATCGCCTCAAATATTGATGCAGCCGTTAACGCAGCCGAACAGTTAGGGTATCCGGTGGTATTGAAACTATTGTCAAAAACGATTACTCATAAAACCGATGTCGGCGGAGTAAAACTCAACCTCAACACCCCAGAAGCCGTCCGTCAAGCCTATACCGCCATTGAAACCTCCGTAACTCAACAGGTGGGGGCCGAACATTTCCAAGGAGTGACGGTACAAAAGATGGTCAAATTAGAAGGCTATGAATTGATTATTGGCAGTAGCCTTGATATCCAATTCGGCCCGGTGTTGTTGTTTGGCATGGGAGGACAATTAGTAGAAGTCTTCAAAGATCGCGCCTTGGCTTTACCTCCTTTAAATACTACCCTTGCGCGGCGGATGATGGAACAAACCAAAATTTATAAAGCCCTGTTAGGGGTGCGGGGACGGCATTCGGTGGATATGGAAGCCTTAAAACAGTTATTAGTCCGGTTTTCTAATTTAGTCGTTGAGCAGCCTTGGATTAAAGAGATTGATATTAACCCTTTATTGGCTTCGGAAAATGAGTTAATTGCCTTAGATGCCCGGGTGGTATTACATTCCCCCGACACCAAACCCGAAGATTTACCTAAACCCGCCATTCGCCCCTATCCTCGGCAATATATCAGCCATTGGACATCCCAAAAAGGTATGGAGATTACGATTCGGCCCATCCGTCCTGAAGATGAACCTTTGATGGTCAAGTTCGATCAAAGTTTATCGGAGGAAAGCGTCTATTTGCGTTATGCTCATCTGGTGAAACTCAGTTCCCGTGTCACCCATGAACGGTTATCACGACTGTGTTTTATTGATTATGATCGGGAAATGGCCTTAGTTGCCGAATATCAACACCCGGAAACAGGGGAAACTAAAATTATTGGGGTGGGACGACTGAGTAAAGGCTATGGTAACGATGAGGTGGAATTTTCCTTACTGGTGAGTGATAGTTACCAACGTCAAGGAATTGGTACGGAGTTATTGCGCCAATTACTGAATATTGCCCGTCAAGAGAAAATGCCTCTAATTTTTGCCGAAATTCTTAGCGATAATCGGATTATGCAGAATATTTGTCAGCAATTAGGATTTACCTTAAATCAGATTATTGGTGAACCGATGGTGAGGGCAGAAATTGAATTTTAATCCACTAGAAACACAAAGCTAAGATATACAGTTTAACTTAATTAAGGTGAAACCCAAAACATTCCTTTAATCCCGTTAGGATCGGTAATAAACCCTAAACTATGATAGAAATTAACCGCTTTATTCCCAGCAAATAACGTAATATTTTCAATATTTTGCAATTGTAGCTGTTCTAAGGTATACCGAATTAAAGACTTTCCTAATCCTTGATTTTGAAAACTAGGATGAATTACCACATCCCAAAGGGTGGCATTATAAACGTGATCTGAAACAGCCCGGGTAAACCCAATTAATTGTTTTTGGGTGGGGGTGACAAACCAAAGGGTGACAACTAAAAAACTGTGTTTTAGGGAGATTTTCATGTGTTCATGATCACGAGTCATCCAACTGACTGCTTTAAAGAGTTGATCTAATTGGTTTAAGTCAAAATTAATATCGGTACTAAAAATAAATTGTCCGAGTTGTTGATGGGTTGCTAAGGGAATATTAAAATTATTGGTGGTGATATTAGTAATACCATCATCATATTTAGACCATTTCTTTAAATTCTGATCAATATTTTGATGTCGTAAATTAATTGATGTTTCTAATTCAGTTTTTTTCTGTAATAGAGTATTAAACTTTTCTGCAATATAAATCTGATCAGGATAAAATTCTACAGCCATTTTATATAAAATCAAAGCCGCATTGATCAGATGTTTTTGTTGGAAAAAATCGGCGATTTTCAGCCACGCGCTTTGATTTTGACTTAAAAATTGAATAATAGTTTGATACTCAGGATACTGTTGATGATTTTGAATGACTTTTTGATAATGGGCGATCGCCAAATCAAACTTTTCAGGTAAATGATATTCCAGAGTTTCCCCTAATTTAGTTGCAATTAATACAAAATCCTGATCTCGATTAGTTTGATGCAGAATCACCAAACTTTTCCAATAATTAATAATCGCTAAATTCCATTTTTTTTGCTGAATTAACCCATCGGCTAAATTACAATAAGACCAATGAAAATGAGGGTTTAATTGTATAGCTTTCCGATAAACATGAACCGCTTCTTCCCAATATTTTAATTTTAATAATCCATTCCCTAAATTATGATAAGACCAGGAAAAATTAGGATTGAGTTCAATTGCATAACGATAATTAATAATGGCATCTTGCCATTGTTCTTGTTTCAAAAAAACATCCGCTAAATGGTGATAAAACCAAGAACAATGGGGATTTAATTGGATCGCTTGACGATAATTAGCGATCGCATCTTGCCATTGTTCCTGCTGATCATACAAACGCCCTAAATTTGCATAGGATTCAGCCGATTTGATATCCCTTGCCATCACATTTAAAGAATCGGGTTTTAACGGGTCTTCCTGGGGCATATTTTTCGGCTTAAACAGGAGAATATAATACGGATTCTAAACGCCGTAAGGCGAAATCTAAATCATCATTAATCACTTCAAAATCAAACTCACTAGCCGCGTCCATTTCCGCTCTAGCCCTCATTAAACGCCGTCGAATGGCATCTTCAGAATCCTGACCTCTACCGCGTAAACGCCGTTCTAATTCATCAATAGAAGGAGGCATAATAAAAATGCTTAAAGCCGATGGAAAAGTAGAACGAATTTGTCGAGCACCCTCCAATTCAATCTCTAACAAAACCGATATTCCTGCCTCAATTTTTTCTTTAACAGCAATTAAGGGAGTTCCATAACAATTTCCCGTAAATTCAGCCCATTCTAACAATTCTCCCCGTTCTATCATGTTTTGAAAACAAAGGTGATCAACAAAATAGTAATCTTGTCCATTGATTTCACCGGGACGGGGAGAACGAGTGGTCACGGAAACGGATAAATGAAGTTCAGGATGATCTTTGAGTAGGGAACGAACTAATGTTCCTTTTCCGACCCCGCTAGGGCCTGTCATCACAATTAATCGGCCTTTTTTCATGATATTTTAATCACGTTAGACGGTTGCAAACAAAGTAATAGGGAATCCCTGATTTTCCCTTGAACCTGCTGATGGATTCAAGGAATTGAATCGGAGTCTTTCTATCTTCTCATGCTATGCCAATGGAAACCAAGAAGCATAAATAACAAATCCCCTAATCATCGCGGGAATTGCCGTCTTTGGTCATCACAAAGCGATGGGCAACGGTTTCCGGTTGAATTGCAGAGAGAATAACATGGCTAGAATCCGTAATAATCACCGCCCTAGTTCTGCGTCCGTAGGTGGCATCAACTAACTGTCCCCGCTCCCTGGCATCATTAATAATCCGCTTAATCGGAGCCGATTCAGGACTAACAATGGCAATCACCCGATTAGCAGAGACAATATTACCAAAACCAATATTGATTAACTGAATATCCATAAAAATTGAATTGATAGGATCTATCAAAGTTTTTTTCTACAATTCCATCATAGTTAAAATTTATCAGATTTACAACGATTAATTCAGTAAAAATTTTATTTTTTATCTTCTTGAGTTTGCCTTATAGTGTTAAGCCAAAGCTAAAAAATAGCCTGTTTTGATCGAGACTAGGAATCACAAAAATCAAAACAGATTCAACAAAATTAACTCGATGATGATTCGGAATTAAAATTTTCCCTGTTACCCATTCCCCATTGCCTATTCCCTACTTCCAACAATCTTATTTTTTAGAACGGATTTAGACTAGCTCTATTCATCCCCGGTTCTAGGAATTTGTGTTAAGCTGACAGATGTTCCTTGGATAATTAATAAGTTATGAAAGCAATTGTTATTCATCAATATGGGTCGCCCGATGTTCTTCGTTATCAAGATATTCCGACCCCAACGATTAAACCGGATCAAGTTTTAGTCAAAATTCATGCTAGTAGTGTTAATCCTGTGGACTGGAAAATTAGGCAGGGATTATTACAACCCGTATCTGGCTACAATTTCCCCAAAGTTTTAGGCTCAGATTTATCAGGGGAAGTGGTGGAAGTCGGCTCACAGGCGACGCGCTGGCGGGCGGGAGATCAGGTTTATGGCTTCGTTAACCCGTTATTTGGAGGGGCCTATGCCGAGTATGTGGCTGTGCCTGCCGGGAATTTGACCTATAAACCTCAAAATATGACTTATGCGGAGGCTGCAACGGTTCCCATAGCTGGATTGACGGCCTTGCAGGGGTTATTAGATTTAGGTCAACTGCGACCCGGACAAAGGGTTTTGATTAATGGGGCGTCTGGCGGTGTGGGAACCTTTGCGGTGCAAATTGCTGTGGCCATGAATGCTGATGTCACGGGGGTTTGCGGGACTTCTAATGTTGATCTTGTTAAACGTTTGGGGGCTCATACGGTGATTGATTACACCCAAGAGGATTTTACCCGGCAAGAAATTCAATACGATATTATTTTTGATGCGGTCGGTAAACAATCCTTTTTTAATTGCGAAAAAATTCTAAAATCCGATGGCATTTATATCTCAACTTTGCCCACAATTGATAATATGGGAGCCACCTTACAAACTTTATTTTTTGCGGGTAAAAAATCAAAATTAGTCCTAGCTCAACCGACTCGTCGAGATTTAGATGCGCTGCGAGATTTGATTGAAGCGGGCAAAATTCAAACGGTAATTGATCGGACTTATCCCTTAAATGATCTAGCCGAAGCCCATACCTATAGTGAGATGGGGCGCACCGTTGGCAAAATTGCAATTACTGTTAATGAAGGGTTACAAACCATTAATATTGAGTAAGTTTAGGGGCGAGGTCTTCTCGCCCAAACTCTATTAATGTTGAAAATTCAATCCCGCTTGACGAGCCGCCACAATATAGCGGAAAATATATTCTACTAATTCAATATGGTTTTCTGCGGCTTCTGGAGAAGTTGCCCAAACCGTTACTCCATGATTTCTAATTAACAACCCTGGAACATCAGGAGTAGTTTGTTTAAACCGTTGAATAATATCTTCAGCAATTCGAGATACTTCTAAATAGTTCTCAAAAACGGGCATATAAACTTTAGGGTTTTCTTGCCAAATTCCCAACCCTTTTAACATTTCAATGGGCGGTAAAGGCAGTCGTTCATGAGCAATAAAGTTTGAGACCAATTTGGCTTCAACTGAATGAACATGATAACAGGCATTTGCATCGGGAAACAAAGAATATATTGCTTGATGAATACTGGTTTCTGCCGAAGGTTTATTGTTAGGAGCAGGGTTTTCTAATATCTCTCCGGTTAGGGACATTCTCACAAAATCCTCCGTAACTAATTTGCCTTTTTGTTTGCTACTAGCAGTAATCCAAAAACTATTATCAGGCATTTTAGCCGAAAGATTTCCGGCCGTCCCTGCCATCCAACCCAGTTGATGAAATTGGCGAGACGCATGAATTAAAGATTGACGGAGATCGGTGTTCATGATCAATTACTGATTAGGAATTACGAATTAGGAATTAGGAATTAGGAATTAGGAATTCATGCCCATTTTTCCATTGCTTGCCTAAGAGCGCCGGGGGGCATTTTGTTAACATCAAAGGGTAGACCCCGTTGATACCAGTCGAGGGCTTGGAAGAAGGCATTAACCCCCGCTCCTGGGCCGTTTGGATGCTCCATAATCCCTGTCCCGGCATTCAGAATTACATCATTTCCATAGTCCGATAGGGCTTTGGGGACAATTCCGGGGTGAATTCCGGCCGAGGGTACAGGGAAGACATTGCGCGATCGCAACTGCTCACAAATCCGTTTTTCCTCAACGGAATCAAAGGGTAAACTGCCATAATGGGCGGGATATAACACCGCATCCGCCCCAGCGTGGGCCATTAAGGTTCCCAAAATCACGGAATAGGAAAAACCCGTATCACCAGAGGCACATAACGCCCCCGCCAAGGCAGGATGGGCGAAAATTGGAACATTCAATTCTGGATCGGCGGCTAGGGCTTCTAAGACCGAAAAACCGTAGGTGAGAACGTTTAATAATAGGGCATTTGCCCCTTCTTTCACCAGTATTCGGGCTTTTTCTAATAGGGTTTGGGCATTTCCAGTAACATTAATAGCATACAAAACCGTGCGCCCGGTTTCTTGTTTAATTTGGTCTAAAATCGGACGACAAGCTCTTAATCTTTCTAGGGTTGGGGCGGTGTTTAAATCCCCCATAATTTCATCATCTTTAATAATATCTAATCCGGCCGTTGCCACTTCTTGTAAAATTGTAGCATGATCCTGGGCTGAAAGTCCTAAAGCGGGTTTAAAAATTGCCATAATTAAGGGACGATCAAAAACTTGTAATTGTTGACGAATTCCTGATATGCCAAATTTTGGCAACTGACCATAATTATTGTCGAGTCTAACCGCAACTATTTTACCAACTCCAGCCATTGAATATTTGCCAAAAATCATCGTTAGCAAACTAGCAATATCATTTTCAACGTTAATTTCAGGAAAACTAACCGTTGCAATATTATAACCTTGTTCGTCGGTTTTAACATTAATAACTTGGGCTAAATGCGATCGCAAATTATCCTCACGATGGCTAAATCTTTCGTCCCAAGTTCCTGCGGTTTGTCCGATAGCAATGACTTTCGCCTGACGCAACGCATCAATATTAGGTGGAAAACGATAATCAACTTCAATGGTCATGGTTTTTTATTCTACTAATTGTTATCATTGAAGTAGAGACGTTGTATACAACGTCTCTACAAATTAATTCAAAGCCAAGGTCTTTTTCGGTCTTCTGGAAAAAATTCTAATTTCAGTATCGGTATATTCGGGAGTCCAACCTTCGGTTGTCGTGAAATAACGAACCGCTTTAATCCGTCGAGTTTCTGTTAAATAAAACCAATGTTCTGTATGAGCCGGAACATTAATATATTCTTCAGGCTTAACAGTTAATTCCACTTGACTACCATCGGGACGGACAAAACCAAATACTCCTTCTCCATCAACAATATAGCGGACTTCATTATCAGCATGAATATGACACTGTTCAAATTTTGCCAATAATGTTTCTAGGTTAGGGGTATTAGGATTAAGAACAATTAAATCACGGGACTGATAACCTGCTGTTTGTTGTAATTGTTCAAAATATTGATCTAATCCTTGCAAAACTTCCGCTTTTTCGTTATCGTTTAATCCGAGTTGATTCAATAATTTAATCAATTCTGGATCTGTACCCACAGACCAATGGTTTAAATGAATATTCAGACTGGCTAATTCTCGCTGAATTTCATCTAATTCGGTGTAAGTTGTTCCGTCTTCTAACTGTAAAACTGCCATGTTTCACCTCCGCAGTATGAACCGTTTTTAAGTCAAATACTATTATATAGCGGTGTGTTGTCGCGTGAGATACAACGCAAAACCCTGTTTCTTAAAAAATATCTTTGCCAAAATCCTAGGGATTTGCGTAATTGTTGCCTTTGCCAGCGATATAATAATTAAAATGTGAGTTAAATCAATATGCGAAAGGATTTTTGGGCGAATCTACCAAAGGACATCTTGTTGGTCGGTGTTCTGAGTGTGGGGATGGGGACAGCCGCATCGGTGGTTTTCCCTGGGGGGGGTCTCGGAACTCCATTGCTAGGAAGTACCACCGGGGCGTTGATCGGGACGGCGGTTTATAGTAAACAGAAAGAACAAAAACATAAAAGGAGTCTACAAGATTCCCAAGCCCAAAAAGATAAAGATTATCAACTTAGTCTACAAGACCTAAGCAAACGGAAAGACCAAGAGTATCAATTTCGTTTACAAGCACTAGAAAAACAACTCGACACACAACAAAACTGGCAAGAATATCAGACTAAATTGATTAGACTAAAAGATCAGGTAGAAAGTCTGGAGCAAAAACGAACAAACTTAGGGGAAGTTGAAGGGAAGTTAACGCAAAAACAATCGGAATTACAGGAAGTTCAGGAGAGATTAACCCGATTAAATCAAGAAAAACAAGATTTAGAAAATCGTGTTAATAGCTTGCGTCAAAATCCTCCCAATTTATCGGAATTAGAACAATTAAACACTCAATTAGGTAATTTAAGAGTAGAAAAAAGTCAATTGGAGGGTGAAATAACGGCGATAAAATCCCAGAATCAAAACTTACAAGAACTTGAGCGATCGCTCCGTGAAACCGAAGCCAATTATATCGTAAAAAATGTCGAATTGCAACAATTAATTGCTGATATTGCCAAGAAACAAGAGGAAACAAAAACCCTGGAGCAAAGAAACGTAGAATTAGAATTAATTAGAGCTACCTATGATAGTTTATCTCTGGAAAAACAACAGTCTCAAACCCGAATTAATCAACTCCGTCCTGAAATTGATCGTTTAGAAGCAGAGAAACAAAGAATTCTGCAAGCGATTCAAAATCATACATTAGATTATCAACAAATAGAAAGAGATAAACAAAGAATTAGAAATTTGACTTTTGAACTTCGAGAAAAAGAATCTCAAAAACGAGAACTTGAACAAATTGTACAGGAGTTAGAAGGACAGCAATCAGTAGTATTAGGAAAAATTGAAGGTCTCAGAGCAGAGAAAGAGGAACTTCAAGAAGAAATTAATCAGATGAGAAATTTGAGGGAAAGCACGGAAAATACGGCGGATTTTGCCTTGCGATCGCTACAAGATCATCTATGGACACCGAATTCAAATTTAGAGTGGAATCCACCAGAAAACGTTTTTTTAGATGGGTTTATACAGTATTTAAAAGCCAAAGGATTAGCATTTCCTCGGCGGGTTGTTTATGCGTTTCATACCTCTTTAAAAGTGCAAGATATTTCTGCTTTAGTGATTTTAGCTGGAATTAGTGGAACTGGAAAAAGCGAACTTCCCCAACGATATGCAGACTTTATCGGAGCCCAACGGTTAACTTTAGCGGTTCAACCTCGATGGGATTCTCCTCAAGATTTGCAAGGGTTTTATAACTATGTGGAGAAGAAATTTAAACCGACTGATTTGATTCGAGGAATTTATCAATATAACCATGATCCAGTGATGAAAAATCGGATTGTTTTGGTATTAT
Source organism: Planktothrix agardhii NIES-204 (assembly GCA_003609755.1). Classification (NCBI taxonomy): domain Bacteria; kingdom Bacillati; phylum Cyanobacteriota; class Cyanophyceae; order Oscillatoriales; family Microcoleaceae; genus Planktothrix; species Planktothrix agardhii. The sequence continues at coordinate 3,586,700 of AP017991.1, read as the reverse complement.
TAGATGAAATGAACTTAGCCCGGGTAGAATATTATTTTAGTGATTTCCTCTCGAAATTAGAAAGCCGTCGTTCTAGTCCTACCTTTTTAGAATTAGATGTGGGTAGTTTACCAATTACTGAAGCACAAAGAAAGTTAGAAATTCCTAAACAATTTTTATTTGTGGGAACTATGAATGAAGACGAAACTACTCAAACTTTATCGGATAAAGTGTTAGATAGGGCTAATGTTCTCACCTTTGGAAAACCCAAAACTTTACAATTACGTCAGACGAAAACTACTGAAACTGAACGTTCTATGTATGTAAGTTATTCAATATTTGAACAATGGTTCAAAACGCCGGATCAAAATTCTGAGGTGGTTCAAAAAGTTAAAGATTATTTAGATCAGGCGAATAACATTATGGAAAGCATCGGACATCCTTTCGCCCATCGGGTGTATCAAGCAATTACTCAATATGTGATTAATTATCCTGGGGTTTCTGACTCAAATTCTGAGGAATTTCGCTTTGCTTTAGTAGATCAATTTGCTCAAAAATTGTTACCAAAACTGCGAGGATTAATGATTGATGATTACCAGGAAGAATTAAATAAGTTTACCAGTTTAATTGAACAATTGGGCGATGCTTCCTTAACAGAAGCGTTTATAAAAGCGCGAGGTTCGCGTTTCTGGTCAGTTTGAATGGAAAGGATTAATTTATCCAGAGGAGGAGTAAACGCCAATGAAGTTGTATTCTAGTATTTTCGCTTATTTGAATCAACAGGAAGTTATAGTTGATCATCAGGAAGTTAGAGTTGATCATCTTTTTGAAGCTAAAGATCGCCCCTATTTGGTATTGGAACCAGGTGATATCTTGTCCCTCTGTCCTCTGTTAATTGACCAAACAAATCAGGTCTATGAAATCGGTTTTCCCTGGTTAAATTTAACGGATTTACAACATAATAATGATCAACTTGATTATCAGTTAACCTTGGAAATCAACCTGCATTTATATGTTTTGAAAATTCGAGGTGAAGTGTTAGATAGTGCTACCATTGAAGATGATAAACAATTAGAAGAATGGAAAAAAAAATTAGGCGATCGCTTAGATGATAAAGTTGCTACACTATTACAAATTCTTACGGGACTATGTGAAAAGATTTTCGCTGAAAAAGTAGGAAAAAATAAAAAAGTTCGAGTGCTTGAGTTACCCGAAAAATTTCAACAATTCCAGACTTGCGATGCTACTAAACCTTTAATTATTGCTTTATTAAATAAGTATAATTTAGACAAAAACTTACAACTCATTGGCCCAAAACTCAGACAACAACTCAGACGAAAAGCCGAATTAATGCCCGTTGGCAATATTCAGGAAATGGATGCTTATTGTTTACGAGATTATACCCGTCGTCCGGGTTTAACCGCCGCCGAAAAAGCCGGATCTCGACAGGAATTAATGGGGGTAAAACGCCACCAAGATTATAATACACCTGAAAATAAGTTTCTCATTTATTTTGCCGGAAAAGTTCTCTACCGAGAATCAAATCTTTATAAAATTATTTATCCAGAATGCGAAAAATTTTATAAAACAATTAAACAGTTTATACAGCAACCCACTGTTCAACCGATTTTAAAAACTTTACACCGTTTTAAACCCGGGAAACCCAATTATGTGTTATTACAAAATCCCATTTATCATGGTTTTTATCAAGCCTATTTAGATTATATTGCCGAACGGTCAGAAAAAGAGAAGTTATGGAGAGTCAGAAATCAACTGTTAAAGGATGTGATTTATTTAGCATTTACCACAACATTTTTGCGATTTAAAGATTCTAATGTTGAAGCTTTAAGCTATTTAACGGGTTTTCTAACCCCCAAGCAGGGAGAATATTTGCAACCGTCCCAGCATTGTTCTCCTAAAATTCGGGTTTATTTACAAGATAAAGTTTATGTATTTGAGATTAAACATCCAGAAGATATTCGTTTAGGAGATTGGTTAATAACTGTAGAAATTCACGATTTAAATTCACGGACGCTAGAATTTACAAAATTGCAGTTTCCGGTCTGGGTATTTTGGTATTTTCCTTCTAAGGAAACTTGGAAACAAGCTATTTTATATCTGCATAAATTGACAAGAAAAAAAAATATTCAATCGGGACTTGTATTTTATTTACAGACTCCTCCGAATTGTCAATTACAACCTAGCAAAATTGAAGAAGTTAGTCGTCAAAAAATCTGGGTACGTCAAGTTCCTGATCTTCTGTTAGAACAGGGACTTTATCAACTCTTAGAATTAATCAGTCGTTTAATTAAGGATAATTTATTAAATCATGATCAATAAACAACAATTTTGGCAAGGATTAAAAGCACAAATTAACGATTCTGGAAGCGACCCAGAATGGCGTTTAGGGTTGTTAGAACAGTTGGTTAAAACTCAAACTGAGTTAACATTACCGACGGAATTAATTGTCGAAACAATATGTAATTGTGCGGTTTATTTACAAGAGCGATCACAACTTAATTTTACCGCGATTAATCCTGTTTTACCGCTTTCTCCTCAACAAATCCAATCTTTAGAAATGGGATTATCTAATAGTCCGATTACGGTGATTTCTGGTTTACCCGCAACCGGAAAAACTCGAATAGCGTTTAATCTTGCGGATGCTGGAATTAAAGATGAAAAACGCATTTTAATTTTAAGTCATTATCCGAGTACATTAAGCATTTATCAACAATTACCTGGATATCCTTATTTATTGTCGGAAAGATCGGGGAATCAATCAGCAATAATTGAACGTCTTCAGCGCGATCATTTAGCACAACCACAACTAGATTATTTACCGCTTTACTGTTTACCTGATACTGAATTAGAAAAGTTGCGATCGCCTGCAAAACTAGAAAGATATTTACCCTTAATTACCACCCAATCTATCCCGCAACTCACCCAAACTTTGAGTTTAGAATTTCCCGATTTAAGTACAGCAAGGTTAAACTGGTTTGCTTATCAATTGAAACGCCTAGAACCATTATTAAAACAGCAACTTATTCTAGTTCAATCCTACCAAAATCTATCAAAAAATGCCATAGTAACTCTGGAGCAATATTTAAGTCAAAATCCTCTTAATCCCTGTTTAGCAACTGTTAAAGAATTTCTAGGTGTTGATGGTCAAACCCTCTGGGAAAATTTCTATGATTTAATTATTATTGAAGATGCTCAACAGTTAACCTGGTTAGAATTAATCTTAATCTCAGGATTAACCAATAAATTAGTATTATTAGGTGATGGAAATACCGGGTTTATTCCTGCTTCTCGGAATCGAAACTTTTTCCAGCGTGTTCTCTATGGTTTTCCTTGGTTATTGCAATATTTACTTCCTGCTTATACCCTACAACTGTCAGAACAATTTCGTTTACATCCCGAACTAGCAACTACAATTTATGATAGGTTTTCCTCGGAATGGATATCAACAAATTTTCAACAGATGAGTGATTATTTTCCACAGTGGGAATATCGGTTATGGTGGGAAGATATTCCTAATCAACAGGAAGGAGAAAAAATATTAGAATTTTTAAAAACTTTTGATTTAGAATTAATTCCAAAAATAGGAATATTAACCTTTTCGGAAATTCAGCGAGATCAGTTAATTGCCAATTGTCCGATCGAGTATACTTCTGTTATGATTAAAACTGTTACAGAATGGCAAGGAAAAGAAGCATCTATTGTCTTAATTTGTTGTAGTGGAAACCCTAAACTTATTCCTATAGAACATTGGAAAATTGCCTTAACCAGAGGACAAAGTTACTTGATTTTATGGGGAGACTATGAAAAATGGACTCATGCAGTTTCCCTATTAAAACGAATGAGATTACCTAGAATTCGTCAAGGAGTATTATCATGAAAATCCATTATCAAATTCAGGGAACATTTTACCGTCAGTTGGTAGAAGGAAACCTTTTATCCGATGTATCTTTATGGCAATTATTACAAGAAATTCAAGCAGTTGCTACCCAAACTCATCGACGAACACCGCAGCTTTTACGTCAATCTTTTGGGTTACAATTCATCCCTAATTCAGTCTTAACGGATTTATTAAAAATTGCTAATGGAGTCACTCAAGATGATCAACTTTATCAATTTTCTAGTTTAAAACTATTATTTCCTAGGGAGTCTAACTTAAAAAAATGCGTTGCTAACCGTTATATTTATAAATTTATTAGTTCAGAAATTACCTTGGACTTGTTAGCAGATGATCCTCAATTTCCTCTGTTTAATGGCAATGAAACTCAACAGGAGGGTCGTTATACTGTTATTTTAGATCAACCTTATTATCCGGGGTTATCATTAGAAATAGCTGAAAAAATATGGCAAGAAGCGGAAACTTTTTGGCAGAATTTACCCAATTATCAAAAAATTGATCGCTTCTTGAGAAACGTTGATACTCAGGAGGCAGTTTTTAGAATTAATCACCAATTAAGATTAGGGATAAATTGGCAAGAATTACCCTTGAGTTTAAGGGAAGCAATGATCAGTTTACGAGCAGGAAATACGGATATTTCTGATCAGTCAGAATCAACTCAACAATTGATTCAAGAATATCAAGAGCATTATAAAATTATTGTTAGTCATTTTCCTGAAACTATGACTCTAAAATCTAATCTTTCTCCTATCAATAAAGTTATTATCAGTCGAAAAAATCGTGACCTATTTCAAAAAATAATTGCTCAAGCGGAGAATTTTTTACTAATTTCTAGCTATATCCTCGAAGATGAAGCATTAATTAATCAAATTTGTGAAAAATCAGCAACTCTACCGCAAGGAGTCTTGATATTAACAGATTTGCGGGATGAAGTTGTGGATAGAATTGATCAACAAGTGACGATTTCTAAGTATTTACCTGAACATTTTAAACGTGCTGATGAACGCAAAAAAGATTGTCTACGTCAATTATTAGATGCTAAAGTTAAGATCAGAAGCGGTGCATTTCATTTAAAAACTTGCATTTCTGAAAATTATGGTTACTTAGGATCAGTGAATTTGACAAGGGGCAGTTTAGATGTTAATTTAGAGTCAGGAATTATCTGTGAAAATAATGAAACTCACCAACAACTAATTAATGTATTTCGTTATTTTTGGGAATGTTCTAGTCGAGATCATGTAATTCCTGTATTGGGTTTTGATGGGTTTGAATTGCGAACTGTCAAACGTTATCGTCAAGGATCTTATCCAGTTTATTCTAATTTACTAACTCCCTCTCAATATTATAATGATCTTTTAAAAGAGTTAAGTAGTTTTGAAGGGAAAGTCATAATTTTTAGTCGTAGTTTTCAAGCAACTGCTGAATTAAAATCTCAATTACAGCGTTTAAATACTATAATTTATATTGACCAAGAAATGAGATTTTTAGATTCGACTATCAATATTGAAAAACGGAAAAACCTCCACGCCAAAATCACACTATTAGGAAAGAAAATCGCTTATATCGGCGGAATTAACTTTAATTTTTCTCTGAAACATCAAGGAAGTTATGATTTAATGTATAAAACTACAGATTCTCAAGAAATTAATCAAATTATTAACACATTAAGAGGTTCAAAATCATGACTCAACTATTTAATTTAGAATCCTATATTAAATTATGTCAATATGCTTATCAGTTTGATCAAAATCCTGATGAGTTAATTCATTCTCAGGGAAACTTACCCAGAAGATATAAACAAGAATTAATCACAGAATATGGAATGACTTCCTATCGAGTTGATCCCGTTATTTCAAATCATCGTAGTCAACGGTTAGAAGTTAAAACTAATAAAAATAATTTTCTGGGTGAGGAGTTAACCTCAACAGAAATACAACGGTTATTTATTATTATAGATACAATTGATTTATTAACTTTAAGTACCAGTCAATTTTTAAATTACCAAGAAACTTATTTATATCAAAGTGCCTATTATTATTGGAATTATTATCAACAACTGAAACATCTAAATCCTGATAAACCGTTAATATTTATAGATTTAGATTGTTTTGAATGCGATCGCTTAATTCCAATTCAACGAGATCAGAAACGAGATCAGAATAAAATTCCTATTCTTAATACAAGAGAACCGTTATTGATTCAAACGCCTTTTAATAGTGTTGAAACATACAATCAAATTTGTAGAGATATTGCTATCAAAATTTTAACTAACTTTTTCCCGAATAGTAATTTAGAAGAAAGTGCGATCGCCCATCTACAAAAATATTTACAAAAAATCTCAATATTTGAACAAATACCTTCAGAATCAAATACAGAATCAATGTCTATTATCGTTGAAATTATGTATTCTGAGCAAATTTATTATAAACAAGTCCAGTTAAATCTTGCAGATATTAATATTATTATTAATAATAGAGTTAATTTTTATGCTTTAGAACAACTACAACTAGCATATCCTAATTATCACTGGATTTTAATTTCTCAATATAATCGGTTTCCGATTATTAAACAGCGACTTCCGCAATTTTTATGTGTAAGTTCTGATCATCAAATTTTTCCTAGAGTGTGGGAAATGAAACAAAACTCTAATTTTCCCTTATTTGGGATTTATTTAGATACCATTGAATTTGCAATTGGAAACAAAGATAAAAATAATAATCCCATCACCCAGTGGATAAAATTATCAGATCAAGCTATTTCCTATGAAGGTGTTCAACAAACATTAACAGGAATTATCCCCGAAACCAATGAAAAAGTATTCCGTATTCCTAAAAATACTAATCCAGCAACACTTCCCATCCGAGTTAATGGTAAAGACTATTTAAAAAATCAAGTTCCTCAAAGTTATGAAATTTTTATTGAAAACTTTCCGGGTACAGAAGATATTGATATTGAAATTAAATTTATTCTCAAACCTGATGCACCTCCTCAACTTAAAGTAAGTGATATTAGCGAAACTTATAAAATTACCTCTAAACTGGTAGATCGAAAAGAAAAAGAAGTTAAATCTTTTGGTTATATTCCTTCTCAACAGATTGATTTGACTAGAAAAGAAAAATCTTTAAAACAAATTCAAAGATTTAGTGAGAGTCATCTAATTGCTAGATTAAAACCAGTTTTAGAGCAAATATTTACTGAGTTAGAAATGTTTGCTAATAATCCATCCAGACCTATTAATTATAACACTATTACTCAAAAAATACAACAAGTTAATATAGCTATTCCCGGAAAAATTCAAGGTATTGATTGTCTTCAATATATCAATGTTTTTTCTTCTGAAGCTGAAATCCAAGAGTTAAGACAAATGTTTAACAATCCGAGTTTAAAAACAATTCCTGCTTTGATTATTCAATCCTATCCTAGACAGAACCAGTTTATTCATGAATCTATAAAATTTATTGGAAAAATTTATAGTTTTTCAGAAAATTTATCTTTATATGATAAATTTGAAGATTTTAAAAACAATACCAATATTTTAAATCATAGTGGTTTTAATTATAAATATCTACAAACTTTGGCGAGAACAGCTATGAATGAATCTCAACAGCAACAATATTTTAGTCTATTTGATTCTCATTATCTCTCCTCAAATAATCAATATTTATGGGGATATGCTCGAATTTTATTGTGGTATTATAACTTTCAATCAAAGGCTGAAAATTTTAACTATAAAAATCATTTTTTGTTAATAACTAACTATCTCCTGAGTAAACCCGCTAACCAATTTACTGATCAATATAAACAAAATACCTTTTTATCTTTATGTTATTTGCTGACATTTCAAGAAATTGATCAAGATTTTTTTAAAGAAGATTCTCAAGAAAAACAACAATCAATTCAAGTAATTAAACACTTTGAAAATGAAAAAGTGATGTTAAACCAAGTGAGTCAAAAAAAATCTTTAAATAAACTATTCGCCGAACTAATTGAAGGAAAAGCGTCTCAATCCGATATTGACGGAATGATCCAAGCAAGTTAAGTTGTAATTAAGCAACTTAGCGAATCTGTACTATAACCAGGGAATTGATAAATCCAGGGGCGATCGCTTTTCAACTACGTTAAAATTAAATCCTAATCAAAATGTAGGTTATAATTATGACCAAAACTTCGTTAAAAACACTTTATGATATTGATTTTGCACTCTGGATTGAAGATACGGTTAATCAGTTAAAATCTCGAAATATTGAAAATTTAGATTGGGACAATTTAATTGAGGAGATCGAATCTTTGGGGAAGCGGGATAAACGGGAATTAGAAAGTCGGTTAACAACGTTGTTTGAACACGCTTTAAAACGGTGTTATGTTCTGTTACCCGATTGTTATCGAGGTTGGGAAGTAACGATTTATCGAACGCAACAGGATATTAAAAAACAGCTAAGGGACTCTCCGAGTTTGAGGAATTATTTACAAGAAATTTATCTCGATTGTTATCAGGAAGCTTTGGGAAATATGCAAATTGAATATGATGCAGTATTTCCTGCTGTTTGTCCATTTCCCCAGGATATAGACATTTTATTAACTGGGAAATTTTGGGAAACACCGCTATAAAAACCCTAATTCAACGATTCTAAAAACGCTTGAACACTCCCATCCGGTTGTAAAACTAAACGAATTTTAGGGGTTTTTCCTGACGCCAAGGGAGAAACAAAAGGTTTCCCAATTTCTGGAAAATCTAGTTGTTTTTGACGATTAACCGCAGGTTGACCAACAGGCGTAATACTCTGCAAAGATCCATCCGAATTGAGTTTTAAACTATATTGTAAGGTGCGTTGTAAATTTTTAGGAGGATACCAGATTTTTTGAAAATAGTTTCTGACTTCACTGACTTGAGGAATTTGATCAAATAGGGTGGTATCCTGTTGACGAGTGGCGGCAATTGTGGGGGGACGTTTATTCAGTTGAGCCAAATAATTCTGTTTATCTGGGTCGGGATTTTCTGGCGAAGAATTTGAGGAATTTTCCGCAGAAGGTACGTTTAAAATAACCGGAGGAGCCGCATTTTTTAAGGTGGGTAATTCAATAGTTTGGGGTGCAAAAATTACGGGCGGAGATGGGGGCAGCGCTTGGGTTGGAGCCACGGCTAGGCGGGGTGGGGGCGGGGGTACGGTGGCCGTTAAGGGCGGCGGTGCGGGGGGTACAGACCCATCTGTCACCGGAGAGTCCTGGGGAATAATAACGAACCCATCGGGTGGGGGTTGCAGGTCGGGTATGGCTTGGGGGGTTGTCGGGTTCGGAAACAGAGGGGCGGGAATGGGCAGGGGGGCGGTATTGACGGGGGGTAAATTGGGAACGACTTTAATCTGAATCGGGGGTGCAGACGGGACGGGAAGCGGTGCTAACTTGGGTGGAGGGGGTAAGGGAACCAGATTTGGGGGCGGAATTTTAACGGTTTGTGCGGGTTGGGTGGCGGTTTGATTTTGGGGTTGTCGATAGAGATTTATTAGTTTAATTGTCCCGGTTAAACAGCCAATAGAAATAATAATAAATAAAATTGTTTTTAACCATTCGGGGGTGGTTTTTTCTAGGGATTTTAGATTGGATAAATTTTCGGATTCTGTTATATATTCTTCTAAAGCAGCCGAGAGGTCAAATAGTTGTAAAACGCTGAGATGAATAAATAAGTTAGTAGAGTTTTTAGATAAGTTTCCTAGGAATAAATCATGGTATAATAAGCCATCGGGTTTAATTTTAATTTCTAAGTTGGTTTCGTCAAAAATAACAAATGATGGGGTGTTTTCAGTGGAAGATTTTAGGGAAAGTGTTGCGGGTTCATGGGTTGATATTTGGGCAAAATTAAGCAGATTTTGAATATAATTTTTGATGACTTGAGAGAGAGTTTCTAGTTGATTGCGATCGCCTTCAATGGTAATATGATCGGCATCGGGTAAACGAGGATCATCAAAGCAGAGTTTAAATTTAAACTGTTTTAAAATAGGTTGTTGTTTCGGGCGAGAGATAAAAGGACGTTTCGCCTGGACTTCTAAGGTACAAGTTGGGGGAGTATAGCGTCGAATAATCATCATAATAAGTTGACCGTTAATGATAGATTAGAATGGAGAATCAATTAATGTTAACCATAATTGTTGATGGCTATTGGGTTTACTATAAAATAATAAGTCAATTAGTAATTTAATCGCTAGGGTGTCAAGGTCTAGGGGGGTTTGAGGATGTCGGGTCATCCACTGTTGATAACTTTCGTTAAATGTATCCAAATATTCCCGCAGCAAGGTGACTTGACGAAAATCGGTTTTTTGCTGTGCCATTTGTTCAACTAAACCCAGGGCTCGACGAATTAAAATTTGATCCTGTTGAGCAATATAACAAATAATTGGCACTAGCGATCGCATTTCTTCAAGGGATAAGGGATTTTCTTCTGATTTTTTTTGCAATAATTCAATTCGGTCGGGAACATTAGGCTCTAATTTTAGCAGATTTCCGACTTGTAAAATTGTTTCTAAGGGAATACCAATTAAAGCTTCAATTGCCAGTAATAATACCTGAAGTTGAACCGTGATTTTTCCCCTTTGTTCGGGTTTGGGTTCCGGTTCTAAATCATATCTATTTGTATTGGATTTTTGATCATTAATAGAATTTGAATGCAGCATTTTCAAGACCACTTATTATATCCGAGATCAGATTCCCCTAAATCCCCCTTAAAAAGTGGGACTTTGAGCTAATTCCTTGCATTAAAAAGGAGGAGTTTAATCTAATTCCTTGCATTAAAAAGGAGGAGTTTAATCTAATTCTCCCCTTACCAAGGGGGGTTAGGGGGGTTAGGGGTCATGGGAATCAAAAAGGGAAGTTTCCTATTAATTCCTTAAATAAGCAATTGTAACACCAATTCCGCCATCATTAGGCGGTGCTAATTCAAATCGTTCGACTAAAGGATGGTTTGTCAAAAATTCATGAACTCCTTTTCTAAGTTGTCCTGTTCCCTTACCATGAATAATCCAAATTGCTCCAAAATCATGAATTTGACCTAACATTCGATCTAGTTCACTTTCTGCTTCTGAAGTGCGTTTTCCTCTGAGATCAATGGTATTATTAGAAGTTCTAACAATCGGTCTTTCGGGTTTGGTTTCTTTTGCGGGAATGGGTTCTTTTTTATGTTCTTTAGCTTTAGGAATAACAGGTTTTAAACCATCTAAGGATTCAATTTCTCCTAAACTAACGGTCATTTTCATCATCCCAAATCGGACGGTAATTTGACCTTCTGGAGTGGGTTCACTTAAGACTTCTGCGGTTTGACCAAAACGGGGTATTCTAATCCGATCTCCCACCTTGGGTTTAAATTCTGGGGGTAGTTTTGGGGTAGTTTTTTTAGAGGGTAAATACTGCCCGGCAATTTGGTTTAAAGCTTCCGTTGCTTGGCTGGTATCTTGACCCTTTGGTGTCCCCTGTTGTAAGCGATGAATTACTTTGGCAATTTCAGATTTAGCTTGAATTAATGTTTCTTGAATTGCCTTTTCTTGAATTTGTTTTAACTCCCGTTCTCGTTCTTTTAAATTTGCTGATTTTTGAGCTAATTCCTGATGCAAACGTTCCGTATCTTTTAATAATTGACCTGCGGCTTGAGCTTTGGTTTCCTGTTGACGACGTTGTGCTTCTAACCCGGCAATTACTTGATTAACTTCCTCGGAAGTTTCCCCCACATAACCCGTCGCTTTTTCTATGATTTCTGGGTTTAATCCTAACCGTTTGGCGATAGTTAAGGCATTAGAACGCCCTGGAATGCCCCATAATAATCTATAGGTGGGTTGTAAGGATTGTTCGTTAAATTCAACGGAGGCATTTTCAAATCTTTCATCTTCATATTTTAAGGATTTTAGTTCTCCAAAGTGAGTAGTTGCTATAGTTAATAAAGCATGATCGGCCAAATATTGTAATAAGGCGATCGCTAAGGCACTTCCTTCGGTGGGATCGGTTCCTGCGCCCACTTCATCTAGTAAAATTAAACTAGAAAAACGGTTTTCGGTTTGAGGATTAATCGCTTCTAAGATTCGGCTAATTCTGCGAATATGACCCGAGAAAGTCGAGAGGTTTTGTTCAATGGATTGTTCATCTCCAATATCAGCTAAAACCTGATCAAACCAAGGTATTTCAACGGGTTCTCTAGCGGGAATAAATAACCCGACTTTTGCCATTAATGCCGCTAATCCAATAGTTTTTAAAGTAACGGTTTTGCCTCCGGTATTCGGCCCGGTAATCGCTACAACTCTAATCTTAGGATTAACTATAACATCAATAGGAACAACGGGAAATCCCTGTTCATGTTGTTGTTGCCAAACTAATAAAGGATGGCGGAGTTGTCTTAAATTGATGGAATTTAAGGTTGAATCTTCTGATGATTCTAAATCAATAAAACGGGGAGGATTGGCTTCTAACCACAGACTATAACGAGCTTTAGCAACAGCTAAATCAAGAGTAGTTACAATCATTAATAATCGTTCTAAATCCGGTTTAACTGCCCCAATTTGTTCACTTAATCCCTGTAAAATAATATCTTCTTCAGCTTTTTCTAGCCGTTGAATTTGTCGGAGTTGATTATTGAGATCAATTGTTGATTTCGGTTCAATGTATAAGGTCGCTCCCGTTGTTGAGCTATCATGAACAATCCCAGGAATTACATCTTTTTGAGATGCTTTAACTGGAATTACAAAGCGATCACTTCTTTGAGTAATTAATTGTTCTTGAACGGCGTTAGATTTGCGTTGAATAATATGTTGCAAAATCTCATAAACCCGATCTCTAATACTTCGTAATTGTCCTCTAATTCCCCCTAATTTAACACTAGCTCGATCTGCAACATCTCCCCGTTCATCAATACAGTGATAAATTTCCTGCTCTAGTTCGGGATAGGTTCTTAATTCTGAGACAAATTCTGTTATAATAGGAATATCGGAATGGTTATTAATAATTCGCCGTAATTGTCTCGCTCCGGCTAAGGTTGTGGCAATCGCTAATAGTTCATTTCCTGATAACATTCCATGGCGTTCTACCCGTTCTAAATAAACACTAATGTCTTCAATTCCTTCAAATTTTAAACCATTTTGTCGCAGTTCTAATTTGTAAGTTTCTTGAGTTTGTGCTAATAATTGCAAAGTTTCTGCGGGAGTTGTCGGAATGTGTAAATGCTGCGCCGCCACAGCAGCCAGTTTTGTCGCCGTAAAGGTGGATAAATGACGACATAACCGTTGCCATTCCAGTAGTTCTAAGGTTTCTGTTTGAATCAATGCCTCAAGATTTAAAAGTGTAATGTTTAAATACTACATCATTGTAACCGTTTTTGGTATTTTCCGCAATCCTCAAATAATCAGTTATCAGATTTAATAGGATTACGCCGATTAACACAGATTAAAATCCGTGAAATCCGTGAAATCCTCTTAAATCCGTGATCATTATTTCAACTTTAAAATTCTCTCAGCAATGGATGGTAAAACAGGCATTACTGATAAGCGATTTCCCCGTTTGACAACGCCAAATTCCTCGGAATTAAAGGTTTGTTTCAGACTCTCCAAACTAATAATAGCAGAAAATTGTTCCAAAAATTCCACTTTTACCGTATACCATCGGGGAGAATTTGGCGTTGCTTGAGGATCAAAATAGGGACTATTAACATCAAATTGGGTCGGGTCAATTTGGTTATTTTCAATAATTTTAGCTAATCCCACAATCCCCGGAGGTTTAGTATTAGAATGATAAAAAAACGCTAAATCTCCGACTTGCATTTGTTGGAGGAAATTTCGAGCTTGATAATTTCTCACTCCGTCCCAAATCGAAGTCCTATCACGTTTTAAATCCTCAATACTATACACATCCGGCTCAGATTTAATTAACCAATAATTCATGTTTTTTAACTCTTTAAAGCATTTTCCATGAAGATATCATGGGCGATTAATTCTGGAGTATTTTCTGGCGGATGACGTTGAATATATTGACCATCGGGCTGTAAATCCCAAGCTTTGCGATTATCCGATAACATAATCCCTAAAATTTCTTCTAACTCCTTAGCAATATCAGGATCTTTAATCGGAGTTACCGCTTCAACCCGACGATTTAAGTTGCGAGACATCCAATCTGCTGAACCAATATAAACCTCCTCCTGTCCACCATTATAAAAATAGAAAATCCGAGAATGTTCTAAGAATCTTCCGATAATACTAATCACCTTAATATTATCACTAATTCCCTCTAAACCCGGACGCAAACTACAGGTTCCCCGGATAATTAAATCAATCCCAACTCCCGCTTGAGATGCCTCATATAATCTGGCAATAATTTCCGGGTCAACTAAGGAATTAAGTTTAACCACAATGCGCCCGGTTTTCCCTTGATTTGCCTGTTCGATTTCCCGACGAATTAACTCTAAAAATCGTTTTCGCATATTCACCGGAGCAACTAACAGTTTACGATAGGACTGTTGACGAGAATATCCGGTTAAGAAATTGAATAAATCTGTTAAATCTGCTCCTAAATCTGGACAGGCACTTAATAATCCTAAATCCGTATATAATTTAGCAGTTTTATGATTATAATTTCCCGTGCCAATATGAACATAACGGCGAATTTTATCCTGTTCCTGACGCACGACCATGACAATTTTTGTATGGGTTTTTAAACCCACTAAACCATAAACAACATGAACCCCAGTTTGTTCTAGTTTTTTTGCCCATTGAATATTATTTTCTTCATCAAATCGAGCTTTAAGTTCTACTAAAACTGCCACCTGTTTGCCATTTTCCGCCGCATCAATTAAAGAAGTAACAATCGGAGAATCCCCGGAAGTGCGGTATAATGTCATTTTAATTGCTAAGACATTGGGATCATGGGCTGCTTGATTAATAAACTGTTGAACTGTTGCAGAAAATGAATGGTATGGGTGATGAACTAAGACATCTTTTTGTCGTAAAATCGCAAAAATATCTTTTTCATCTGTTTCTGGATTAGACGCAATAATATCTTCACTCTCTTTCATCCAACGGGGTAAAACAGCAGTCCAAGGTTTATCTTTTAATTCGGGTAAGGGTAAACTGATAAAAAACATTAAATCCCGTAAACCCATCAACCCATCTACGGTATAAATATCTTCAGATTCTAACTCTAATTCATCTACCAATAAATCGCGTAAATAGTCCGGGATTGAACTATTAATTTCCAGACGCACCACAGACCCACCGACTCGACGTTTGCGTAATTCTTGTTCAATTGCTAATAATAAATCATCCGCCTCATCTTCTTGCACGGCTAAATCAGCATCGCGGGTAATCCTAAAAATATAATAATCTTGAATATCCATTCCTGGGAATAGGGATTCTAAATTATGGGCAATTACTTGACCAATAGGAATACCAACCCAAGGGGAAAATTCTCCATTTTCTTGGACTCGTAATTCCTTGGGTAAGGAAATAAATCGAGGTAAAGAACTCGGTACTTTCACCCTAGCAAATAATTCTTCTTTGGTTTCAGGATTTTTGAGAACCACGGCTAAATTTAAACTCAGATTAGATAAATAGGGAAAGGGATGGCTACGGTCAATGGCTAAGGGGGTTAAAACTGGAAAAATTCCTTCATCAAAATAATGTTTTAAATAATTTCTTTGTTCTTGATTTAGATCAATATAACTTAATAAATGAATCCCATTTTGAGCTAATTCGGGTCTAATTTGTTGTTCAAAATATTGGTGCTGTTCCGTAACCATTGGTAACAATCGTTCATGGATAGCATTTAGTTGCTCTTGTGGAGTCCGACCATCGGCGGTAACTTTATTGACTTGGGCTTCAATTTGTCTCTTAATTCCAGCTACTCGCACCATAAAAAATTCGTCTAAATTAGAACTAAAAATAGCTATGAATTTTAACCTTTCTAACAGAGGATTTTGAGGATCTAAGGCTTCTGCTAAGACCCGACGGTTAAATTCTAACCAACTAAGTTCCCGACTCAAATAATATTGGGGATCTTGAAGATTAATGTCTTTAGTAATTTTTGGCTCTGTTTTTTTAGCTTTGGACATAATTTGAGGCTAGGTAGGTGGATGTAAGTTATACTCGATCTCTATTGTAATTCTAAATGGTTAAAATTGGAAAAAATTTAGTCAATATTGAGAAATTGGGGTAAAATTAAGGTTAACGAATGTTTAAACAGCTTTTTATTAATTATTGATTCAGATAAATTGGTTTTGAAAAAAATACTTAATATAGTAAGTTTAAATTAATCAAGATCCTGAATGCTAACAAGCCGATCAGTGGCGGTGATTTTGAGCTAAAATTACACAAATTGCCCTAGTCGAAGTACCATAGAAATTAGGGTTAATTGATGCGTTGGCGGAGGACAAAATGGCAGTTAAATTGGAACGCCCAATTTTAATTGGGGGGGTCGGACTTTCTTTCGGTCTATGGTTGTTGGAAAGTGTTCAGCATTCAGCTTCTGAACTCGGACAAATAGTGCTATTTGGTTTAGCCTTCAGTAGTGCTGGACTGTGGTGGTTTAAGCAACAAAGGACAGAATCCCTGGAATTGTCGCCGCCTCCAGAACCTTTAAATCAGGATAAAGTAGAAAAGGCGATCGCCCAAACTCAAAGTCTGATTGATCGTTTAGCCACAGAATCCCCAACTCAGAATAGCCGTTTAGAGGCCCTAAAACAGCAAGGGGAGCAACTCAACGGCCAACTACAACGCACAGCCCTGCGGGTAGCAATTGCGGGTCACAAAGGTACGGGGAAAACCGCCTTATTACAAAGGTTAGAGTCTGACGGGCTATCCCAACAACCTCAGATATTAAGTTTAACGGAAATTTCCACCCCAGAACTCGATTCTGCCCTCCCCAATTTAATCACGGCGGATGTGGTTTTATTTGTCACCGCCGGAGATTTAACCGACCCCGAATTTAAAACTATATCTGAATTGGTGGCTAATAACCATTATTTAATTTTAGCTTGGAATAAGCAAGATCAATATTTAATTGGAGATCAACCTGTGATTTTGCAGCAGTTAAAAACCACATTAACGGGGGTATTATCCCCGGATGATATTGTGGCGATCGCAGCTTCTCCCAATCCGGTCAAAGTCCGTCAACATCAAGATGATGGTACAATTCAAGAATGGTTAGAACCCCAATTACCTATCCTTGATTCTGTAGTCAACCGTCTTAATACTATTTTAACTCAAGAACAGCAAAAGTTAGTATTAGCAACAACCTATCGGGAAGCCTTAGAATTGCAACGGCAAGCGAAAGAAATTTTCAATCAATTACGTCGAGAACAGGCTTTACCTCTGATTGAAAAATATCAATGGATTGCGGCGGCAGCAACGGTAGCCAATCCAGTTCCGGCTTTAGATATGTTAGCAACGGCGGCCGTTAATGCCCAATTGGTGATGGATTTAGGGGCAATTTATCAACAGAAATTTTCCCTAAAACAAGGTCAAGACGTTGCCACAACTATTAGCACCCAGATGTTGAAATTGGGGTTTGTGGAAATCTCTACCCAAACCTTAACCTCGTTATTAAAAACAAATACGGTAACATTTATGGCGGGAAGTTTGGTACAGGGGGTGAGTGCGGCCTATTTAACCCGAATTGCCGGGTTGAGTTTAATTGAATATTTTCAAGCCCAGTCCATACTGTTAGAAGCCACCGACAATCCGAGTTTGAATTGGGATAGTCTCAAGAAAACCCTACAAACCGTATTCCAGCAGAATCAACAGGCCAATTTGTTACAGTCCTTTGCTAAACAAGCCATAAACTATCTATCGGTGCAGTTCAAACCCAAGCAAACCGTTGAATCCTCTGCGTCTTAGCTGATGTCCCGGTGGTGTAAACCCAGTCCTCAAAAAAAACTTTGAGAACTGGGGGTTTACATTTCTGAGGTTTATGCTATAGTTGGAAATTGTGACAGCAAAACGCGGGTGTAGTTTAGTGGTAAAACTATAGCCTTCCAAGCTATTAATGCGGGTTCGATTCCCGCCACCCGCTTCTTCAAATACTACACATAGACAATAGTTAGAACTCCTGCATTACATACGGTGTAGGGTTTTTACTTAATGTGTAATCCCCTCTTTTTTGAGCAAAGTGCAGTAGTATTTTGCCTGTGTAGAGATATAGCAGTCGCCACATCTATTAGGACATTCTTGAAGGCTAAAAGCTGCTCACAGTAAGTATTTACCTATAGCGAGATTGCCTATTCCCTATTGCCTCTTGCTATAAGTACCTAAACAAAATTAATTACACATCCTCCACCCTGTTCCCTCCCCCCCTAGCCCCACACGGGGGGTTTGGGGGGGCTGTTCCGAGATCCGGCGTTCCCTCCCCCCCTAGCCCCACACGGGGGGTTTGGGGGGGGCTGTTGTTCCGGTGTTCCCTCTCTCAACTAGGTAATTTATTTTGTGCAACTACTTAATACAGGAGACAGGGGGAAAGACCTATATTTAGTTATAAACTCTAACAAAGCATTTTGATTTTTTTCCGTTTTTTCCATCCTAACGACCTACCTGGAATTTTTTGAACTATGGCAAACCCTACTGTAGATAGAGAAACAGATCAATCTCAATCTCCTTCATCCTGGCATAATGTCTCCTCGAAGCCATTGCCCTTTTGGATGCGTCGATGGGGGGCGTTTGTGGCGGAAGTATCTTTAGTGGCGGCGAGTGGCTTAATTCCTTTTACCCTGGGCTCTGTCTTTAACCGCAGTCCCCAACCGGTTCCTCTCAATCCGGTGGTGCGAGTCACTTCGGAAACCGTTGCGGCTACGTTGGGAATTCCTGTACGCGATCGCAGTCCGAAAGTCGCCCCATTAACCAATCTATTTTGGTCAGGTGCGCTACTTCTGCCCCTAGTGGTGGGAGGATGGCAATTTTATTTGTTAGCTAAACGGGGTCAAACCTTACCCAAACTTTGGTTTGGAGTTCAGGTCGTGAGTCCTAATGGTTCAGCCCCGGGATGGGGACGGGCATTTCGTCGAGAATTAATTGGTCGTTGGGGTATCCCCCTGGGCATTGCCTACGGTCTTTGGCAAGTGACGGGAGCCTATCCTAATTTATTAATTTTAGGGGTTTTATCTAGTGCGACTTTCCTCGGAGATGCTCTGATTGCGAAACGATTTCAAGGTCGGACGGGACATGATTTATTAGCAGGAACTTTGGTACAGGACGTTCCTAGAATCTTGGTGTTTAACCCCTTTACAAATTACGATTGGGTGAATGAAGATAATGCGGTTCATAGCCTAGTTATCAGTACGGAAACACCAAAACTGGAGTTTAATTTATGGGCATGGATGCGTCAACATCCTGGTTTAACTTTAGTTATTGTTAGTAGTGCTAGTCTGGTGGCGGTATTAGGAACTTTTGTTGGTACTCAAATTTATATTCAAAACCAAGCTAACCGTCGGGAATTTCAACAACAAGATAATCAGGTTTTTCTAGCTTTAGTTAATAAATTATCCCCCAATGCTGCCACGGATGTTACCCAAAAACGCGGGGCAATTTTAGCGTTAGGGGCGATTAAAGATCCCCGGGCAATTCCCCTATTAGTGGACGTATTAGCTCAGGAAGAAAACCCTGTCTTAATTGATGTAACTCAACAAGCCTTGGTGAGTACCGGGCCTGAAGCCTTACCCCATTTAAGACGATTAAATCAAGCCCTAAAAAATGATTTAGATTCGATGAAGTTTGGGGCAGAAAACAAAGAAAAACAGTTGGCAGGGCGAAGACTACAAGCAACTCAAAGAGCGATCTCTAAAATTCTAAAAGTTTATGGGGGATTTATCCATAATACTGATTTAAGTCGGATTGATTTAGGCCAAAATTTAACCCCGCCGATGCAATTTACCTTGGTTTTAGAACAAACGGATTTATCAGGAATTAGCTTTAAAAACACGAACCTCAATCAAGCTAATTTAAAAAATAGTCGCTTCGCCAGTCCAGGGAATGATGGACGATTAGAAACCTTCGATGATTGGATTTCTGATTTAAGTGGCGCGGATTTAACCGAGGCTGATTTAACCGGAGCTTTCTTGAGTAATACCCTATTAAAATATACTAATTTTTTAAAGGCAAATCTGAATAAAGCCAATTTATCTAAAGCCGATTTAACCGGAGCTAATTTCAGCAACGCTCAATTATTAGGTTCCAATTTACAACAAGCTAACCTCACCGATGCTAAATTCACCGGGGCGGAATTAGCCAGTGCTGATTTGTCTAACGCTAATTTAAAAAAGGCTCGTTTTACTGAAGCTAAAGCCCCAGGTGCAAATTTTCAAGGAGGAGATTTAAGACAAACTAACTTTAAAAATGCCGATGTTTCTGCGGTAAATTTCTCAGGAATAAATGCACAAGGGACAGATTTTAGCTCCGCTAAACTTACGGGTTCAAATTTTAAAAATTCCCGATTGCAAGATGCTAATTTCAAAAGTGCTAATTTAAGTTTAGTTAATTTCCAAGGAGCAAAATTAGACGGGGCAAATTTTAAAGGGGCAATCTTTGTAGCTTCTGAACAAAATAAAGCTGATCAATTTATTGCTAAATCCGATGAAACGGTTCAATCCATCCGTCTGAAAAAGGTGGATTTTAGTAATTCCCTTAATTTGGATTCTAACCAAATTCAATATATCTGCTCTCAAGGCGGTATTCACCCCAACTGTCCCTCCGCAAAAGGCAAAAAATAGGACAAGGTGATTATAGGGAAGGGGAGAGACGAGGGTGAACGGTCAAACCTCAACAGTCAACCCCCTTCAGTGGTAAGCTAAGGATTGGCCTAAAAACTTTTTTAAACTTTAGTAACGTTAAAATGACCGAATCGACCCAAGTTCCTTATTTGTTGCGTGCTACTCGTGGTGAAAAACTAGATCGTCCCCCCGTATGGATGATGCGCCAGGCGGGTCGCTATATGAAAGCCTATCGTGATCTGCGAGAAAAATATCCTTCCTTCCGTGACCGATCTGAAAAAACGGATATTGCTGTTGAGATTTCCCTCCAACCTTTCCGGGCTTTTCAACCAGATGGGGTGATTTTGTTTTCTGATATTCTAACGCCTTTACCTGGAATTGGGATTGATTTTGATATTATCGAAAGCAAAGGGCCGATTATTAATCCTCCCATTCGTAGTTTAGAACAAATTGAAAAACTGCATCCAATTGAACCGGAAGAAAAACTTCCTTTTATTCGAGAAATTCTGCAAACTTTACGTCGGGAAGTAGGAAATCAAGCCACTGTATTAGGGTTTGTGGGTGCTCCTTGGACGTTGGCGGCCTATGCGGTTGAAGGTAAGAGTTCTAAGGATTATACGATTATTAAAAAAATGGCATTTTCTGAGCCTTTAATTCTGCATAAATTCTTAGAAAAAATTGCCGATGCGATCGCTGTTTATGTCCGTTATCAAATTGATTCCGGGGCCCAAGTAATTCAAATGTTTGATTCTTGGGCGGGTCAATTAAGTCCCCAAGATTATGATGTTTTTGCCCTTCCCTATCAAAAACGGGTGGTTGATCAAGTTAGACAAACCCACCCTGATACGCCTTTAATTCTTTATATTAGTGGCGGTTCGGGATTATTAGAACGGATGGCTAAAACTGGGTTTGATTTTATTAGTGTAGACTGGATGGTTGATATGGCTGATGCACGTCAACGTCTGGGTCAAAATATTGGGGTTCAGGGTAATCTTGATCCCTGTATTTTATTCGGGTCTAAAGAAAATATCCGGGATCGGATTTTAGATACCATTAGAAAAGCTGGAAATCAAGGTCATATCCTCAATTTAGGGCATGGTGTTCTCCAAAATACTCCAGAAGAAAACGTTGCCTATTTCTTTGAAACGGCAAAACAAGCGGATCAATTATTAAAAGGTTAATCCTTAATTCTGTTGTTGCGCTGTTGTTGCGCTTAAGCGCATCTAGGGTTGGGTTTCCCCGCCCTAGAAATCCCATATTGGAAGTTTTTGGTATTGTTGATTTTCTGAAAAAAAACACAAAGACACGAAGACACAAAGAGGATATATTCAAGATTTATAGAGGTTGTAGGGGAGAGTTCAAATCAATCTTGAATACCCCCACCAACAAATTAACTAAACCCGCCTAATTATTAATAATATGAAAAAACGAATTTTTGTTACTGGTGCGAGTGGTTGTATTGGTCATTATCTTGTCGAAAAACTAATTCAAAATACCGAAGATGAATTATTTCTACTCGTCAGAAATCCCGAAAAATTAGGATTTGATTATCAGAGTCGTCCGGGTATTCATATTATTCAGGGGGATTTAAGAGAAATTGATCAATTCAAAGATTTATTACCTACAATTAATACGGTGATTTTAATTGCTACCGCTTGGGGAGGATATCAAGAGGTTTTAGAGGTTAATGTTAAGGCAAATTTGGAGTTAGTGAAATTATTAAATCCTCAAATTTGCGAACAAATTTTATATTTTTCAACTGCTAGTATTTTAGATAGAAATAATAATTTATTACCGGAAGCGGGAGAAATTGGCACGGATTATATTAGAACTAAATATGAATGTTTACAGGAATTATTAAAAATAGCTCCTAATTTACCGCATTTAAGGGTATTATTTCCGACTTTAGTTTTAGGAGGAGAACCCAATAAACCCTATTCTCATTTATCTGGGGGTATTTCTGATGTGGTGAAATGGATGAATTTAATTCGTTGGTTTCAAGCAGATTCGAGTTTTCATTTTATTCATTCTGCCGATATTGCTCAAGTGGTGTATTATTTGGTTAATCATCCTCCAATTTCTCAAGAAACGGAACAATTTGTTTTAGGAAATCCGGCAATTACTTTAAATCAATTGGTAGAAACAGCTTGTGAATATTACCATAAACGGATTTATTTTAGGTTTAATTTATCTCCGGGTTTGGCTAACTTTTTTATCTGGTTATTTAGAATCCAAATGGCAGATTGGGATCGTTTTTGCTTAGATTATCGCCATTTTAATTATCAAAATCCTATCCATCCTGGGGTTTATGATTTACCAGCCCATTGTTCAACTTTTACGGATGTTTTAAAATTAAGTTAGGATAGGAATTAGGGGGTTAATTTTTTTAATGAGAAGTTTTAGGATGCGCTGAAGCGCAACAACGGGTTTTTGATATAAGAGGAGAACTAATTATGTTGGCGAGTAAACTAGAAACTTTACTTAATCCTGATGAAAACCTACCAGGTTCAGAAGTTCGTTATATCACGGATAAGGTGAGTTGGGAATATTATGAAACCCTATTAACTCAATTAGGGGATAGTTTGGAATTTCGCTTAACCTATTTGGATGGAATTTTAGAAATTATGTCACCAAGTCGCAACCATGAAAGGATTAAAACCCAAATTGGAACCCTTTTAGAAATCTATTTTTTGGAAACAGATACGGAATATTATCCCACAGGTTCGATGACGTTGCGAAACCCAGAACAACGTGGGGGAACCGAACCCGATGAAAGTTATTGTATTGGAAGTAATCAGGAAATTCCTGATTTAGCAATTGAAGTTGTAATTACCAGTGGGGGAATTAATCGTTTAGAAGTTTATCAAAGATTGGGAGTCCGTGAGGTTTGGTTTTGGCAAAATAATCGGTTTTTAGTTTATCATTTTCGGTCTGAAAATATCAAACAATTTCAGCAAACATCAGGGTATGAATTAATCAATAATAGTGAAATTCTTCCCGATATCAATTTAACAATATTAGCAGAATATGTACAACATCCTAATCCTTTAGTTGCCGCCAAATCATTTCGCCAAACCTTAAATCAATAATTATAGTGCTTCGCGCAACAACGGGTTTTTGATTTAATTTTTTTAAATAGGAGAAATAACTATGTTAGCTAATCAACTGGAAACTTTACTTAATCCTGATGAAAACCTGCAAGATTCAGAAGTTCGTTATATCACGGATAAGGTGAGTTGGGAATATTATGAAACCCTATTAACTCAATTAGGGGATAGTTTGGAATTTCGCTTAACCTATTTGGATGGAATTTTAGAAGTTATGTCACCAAGTCGCAACCATGAAAGGATTAAAACTCTAATTGGAGATTTATTACTGATTTATTTTTTGGAAACGGATACGGAATATTATCCCACAGGTTCGATGACATTGCGAAACCCAGAACAACGTGGGGGAACCGAACCCGATGAAAGTTATTGTATTGGAAGTAATCAGGAAATTCCTGATTTAGCAATTGAAGTTGTAATTACCAGTGGGGGAATTAATCGTTTAGAAGTTTATCAAAGATTGGGAGTCCGTGAGGTTTGGTTTTGGCAAAATAATCGGTTTTTAGTTTATCATTTTCGGTCTGAAAATGTCGAACAATTTCAGCAAACATCAGGCTATGAATTAATCAATAATAGTGAAATTCTCCCCGATATCAATTTAACAATATTGGCAGAATATGTACAACATCCTAATCCTTTAGTTGCCGCCAAATCATTTCGCCAAACCTTAAATCAGTAATTATAGCGCTTCGCGCAACAACGGGTTTTTAATAGGATTTTTTTAAAATTGCAGGAGCGACTAAATTAGTTAACAAATTCTCTTAGTGAAGATTCCCAGCCAGAGCGTCGATCTGATGAAGCTATTGCTATCTTTATTCCTAAGCGCAATATTGAGACTTGGATACATTTCTTGCAAGGAGAAGTTGTTAATGATTGGAATTTTATCGCTATTTTTATCGGCTATAAAGTTGATTTAACTTGAATAAGCGATCGCTTAATTCCTGAGTTAATAATTCTGAACTTTGATAACGCCAGCGCCAATTTCCATGATTATGACTCGGATCATTCATTCTGGCATCATGCCCTAAATTAAGAATATCTTGGAGAGGAATAATCGCTAAACTGGCAAGGGAACTTAAGGCTAAACGAATTAACACCCAGTTAATATTAGTGATTTCATCGGGAGAAGCATAACCCAAATATTCAGCAAAATGTTGTTTTTCTGCGGGACTGGCAGTTTCCCACCAACCGATAGCCGTATCATTATCATGGGTTCCTGTATAAACCAAACAATTTTGAATATAATGATGGGGAAGATAAACATTATTGGCATCCCCACCAAAAGCAAATTGTAAAATTTTCATTCCTGGGAAATTATAATGATCTCGCAATTGTTCCACTTCTGGGGTAATAATTCCCAAATCTTCTGCTAAAACTGGTAAATCTCCTAACTGTTGTTTGAGGGTATCAAAAAATTCATAACCTGGTGCTTTAATCCATTCACCCTTAATCGCATTTTTTTCGTAACCAGGAACCCGCCAATAGGCTTCAAAGGCTCGAAAATGGTCAATCCGAACATAATCTGCATATTCCAAGGTAGCTTTAAATCGTTCAATCCACCAAGCAAATTTTGTGTTTTTTAGTTCCTCCCAATTATAAATTGGATTCCCCCATAATTGTCCGGTTTCACTAAAGAAATCCGGGGGAACTCCGGCAATATAAATGGGTTCTAAAGTTTCAGAATCTAGTTGAAATAAATTAGGATTTGACCAAACTTCGACACTATTATAACATACATAAATAGAAATATCTCCAATAATTTTTATTCCTTTTTTATTGGCATATTGACGCAATTTTTCCCATTGTTTGAAAAAGATAAATTGCAGAAATTTTTGATAAGCTATGGCTTCTTTTAATTCTTCGGTTTTGACTTTTAACGCATCGGGATCTCGATGGGCTAAAGCGGGTTCCCAATTATTCCAGCTTTGACCCCCATGGGCTTCTAATAAAGCCATAAATAGGGCATAATCATTTAACCAAGAAGCGTGTTTTTGACAAAATTTTTCAAAGCCAGGAGAAGGGTGTTGGTCTAATTGTTCTTGAAAGCGAGTGTAGGCTTTTTTGAGATATAAGGTTTTGTGGGGAATAACCGCTTCAAAATTAACCTGGTTAGGGTCTCTCCCCTCTAAGGGAATAATTTCTTCAGTTTCTAATAATCTTTCCTGGGCTAATTCTTCTAAACTAATCATTAACGGATTACCCGCAAAGGTACTATAATTCATAATATAAGGAGAATGTTCTTCTCCTGTTGGCCCCAGGGGTAATATCTGCCACAATTTATAACCACTTTGTTGTAAAAAATCAATAAATTCATAAGCGGATTTTCCTAGGTCTCCAATTCCATGTTGACTGGGAAAAGAAGTAGGATGAAGTAAAATCCCACTAGAACGTTGAAATAACATGGTCATATTAGGCTAATTTTTTATTTTTACGAAATTACCATAAATTAAAACCCATTGCATCTTTCTAAAGATAGGGAACTGCTGAAAAATGTTAGGCTTTGACAAAAATAGTTCTAAAAAATAGATGTCAATAGACAACCCAATATAAAGCCGTCCTAGAAGGACGGGGTTTTAAACCCATTTTTTCGATAACTGTAGCAATATTCCCCATGCCCTATTCCCTCTCCCGAAATTAAATTCTCTAACTTCTAAACTAGATGAAAATGAAAATATAGGGTAGCATGATAGCCAGATTCCTAGTTTTTATCCGAAAAATCATAAAGAGTCGTCAATTACTTGTCATAAAAGGACAATTTATTTTATGGACGCTGTATTTTCACTTGATTCACCATCCGCTACCGCGATTCCTCTTTTTAGTGGAGAGCAACCATTAGAACTGCCCCCTTCCTTGGGTTTGAGTGCTGGTGGCCTAGTTCCTGCGATCCCGGTTACCATATTAGAAACCCAGGATCTCACAGTACCTGTAGACCCTAATATTGACACGATTACTAGGGAAGGTCGCCAAAACCCGGCTCCTGTTTCATTAGCTTCAGGACAAAACCTCAACGGTATTAACTTCGGGAATACTCAATTAGGCTCCATCAGTGGAATTAAATTTAACGATCTCAATCGTGATAGCCTGCTAACAACGGGGGAACCCGCTTTAGCCGGATGGAATATCTTTATTGATGCCAACAATAATGGAACCCTCGAAGCAACAGAACCCAGCACGGTAACGAATGCCACGGGTGCTTATGCTTTCGGTAACTTAACTCCAGGCAACTATACCATCCGAGAAGTACAGCAGCCTGGATGGGTACAAACTACAGTTAACCCCGCCCCAGTGGGTGTGACTGGAGGAGCCAATATTACTGGAATTAACTTTGGTAACAACCAATCTGGGACGATTACAGGGATTAAATTCAACGATAATAACGGTAACGCTTTATTTGATGCCGGGGAAACCCCATTACAGGGCTGGACAATTTTTGCCGATGGTAATGCTAATGGCATTCTTGATGCCGGAGAAGGAACAGCCGTGACAGGCGCTGATGGTCGTTATACCTTCGGTAATCTTCCACCAGCTAGTTATACCATTCGAGAAGTACAGCAAGCCGGATGGACACAAACCACACCCAACCCCGGTGCTGTTGGAGTCACGGGTGGAACTAATGCCATTATTAACTTTGGTAACCGTCAGTTTGGTTCGATTAGTGGGATCAAATTTGATGATCTCAATAGCAATGCCACCTTCGATACAGGGGAAGTAGGCTTGGCAGGATGGACGATTTTTATTGATGCCAATGGCAATGGCACCCTGGAAACCACAGAACCAACTGCGGTAACGAATGCCACGGGTGCTTATGCTTTCGCGAATATTCCCCCGGGTAACTATAGTCTTCGAGAAGTCCAGCAACCTGGATGGACACAAACCACCCCGAACCCTGGCCCGGTGAACCTAACTGGGGGAGCTAATATCACTGGAATTAACTTTGGTAACAACCAATTAGGAAACATCACCGGTTTAAAGTTTAGTGATAACAACGGTAATGCCCTACTGGATGCCGGTGAAGCCCCCCTACCCGGGTGGACGATTTTTATTGATGCCAACGGCAATGGCAGGCTTGAAGCCACAGAAGCAGCTGCCGTTACAGGTGCGGATGGTCGCTACTCCTTTGCGAATGTTCCCGTAGGAAATTACACCCTGCGGGAAGTACAGCAACCTGGATGGACACAAACGACTCCTAACCCTGGCCCCGTTGGCATCACTGGTGGCACGAATGCTATTGTTAACTTTGGCAACCGTCAATTCGGTTCTATCAGCGGCATAAAGTTCAATGATGCGAATGCCAATAGTTTGTTTGATGCAGCTGAAACCCCTTTGCAGGGTTGGACAATTTATATTGATGGCAATGGTAACGGCGTTATTGACCCCACCGAACCCACAACCGTAACGGGAGCAAATGGTAGTTATACCTTTACTAACGTTCCTCCTGGTAATTATGTGTTGCGGGAAGTTCAACAACCCGGATGGGTTCAAACCGTTCCCCCATTACCTGCTTAGTTAGAGTGGGTAGAATTAAGAATTAGGAGAACTTCTTTTCTTAATTCTTAATTCGGGCTTGCTGACACAGGTAGGGAAATTCCTAACCATTGAATAAAACGATCCAGTTCAAAATGTTTGTCCATGAGTTGATTCACAGCAGCAACTTTGATTGGCTCATGGAGACGAACTTGACCAAAAGTTCGATCAATAATTTCTACCGTTGATAAGGTGTCTAAATCAACCGAAAGGACGGGAACTTCTAAATCTTCAGCCCGACTTAATACCATTGGCGCGGGGGGAAGTTGACCAGTTAGAATTAAACAGTTAGTAGATTTTTCTAAAGCAGCAAGTTGAATATCCGTGCGATCACCTCCGGTAACCACAGCCATATTCACGGATTTATCAAAATACTTCATCGCGGAACTCACATTCATCGCCCCAACACTTAGACTTTCCACCATCAAATCTAAGCGTTCCCGACCACAAAGAACCTGGGCCTTCAACTGTTTAACTAACTCTTTGACCGTGACACTTCGTAAAATAGGATTTCTGGGTAAAACTCCAAATACTGGAATCCCTTGTGCTTCCAAAAATGGTTGGATACAAGTGGTTGTAACTTCTAGTTCTTCGGGGGGAACATCATTAATAATAATACCTAATAAGCGATCGCCTAAACGTTGTTGAGCGTACAGTAAATCATCTAATGCCAAATGGGAATGCAAACGGGTCACTAACAAAACTGACGCGTCTAGTTGATCCGCAATTTGAGGAACAGATAAACCAAATAACAGCCCCTCTTGTAAGGTTCTTGGCCCTTCGAGTAAAATCAAATCAGCAGAGGATGTTTGTTGATAGGAAGTCAGGGATTCAATATATTTGACTGAATCTTCCCCCTGTAAACGCCGATAAATTGTGGTTTCATCCAAGGTCAAAATCGGAAATCGCAATTGCTCTTGAGATAATTTTAAGGTTTGAGCCACAAACTGAAGATCAGTATCAAAGGATTCATCGTCGTCACTGATATCGGTAGCTAAAGGCTTACCATAAACTATCTTTAACCCTTTATCCTGAAACAGATGACCCAGACCCAAGGCGATTGCTGATTTACCGGTGTAAGGCTCTGTTGACCCGATTAATATAGACTTTCCAAACTCAGTCACGAAATTTACTCCTCAATTTGTTATCGATTAATTCAAAAAATTATGATATTTTCCCCCGTTAGACTGAATCCTTAAAATACTTTTAGTTATCAGTCTTTTCAGAAGAAATTCTCAGGGTTTGACCCTAGCCTTTCTATTGTAGAGTGAATCCTTATTTAATGATCCAAATGCAAAAGTTTCTTGTAGAAATCTTGAGAAAAATCAACGGTACGAGTCCGGCTAAAATTTTGCAGAACTTCAATTAAATACTTAATAAACTCGTGGTTGGACAGGATGACTTCATAACTGAGATCGGCATTGCCATCAAACTGTACTCGACAACGGGTTAAATCGGCGGGTAAAGAAGAAACATTCCAAGTTGCCACAAAAGGAATTCCATCCCCACCATCAATATTGCGAGCGCCTTCCAAACTTTTCTCTTTATATAGACTAATCGAATAGGCTAAGTATTTGCGCTTCTTCTCATCATAGTAGGGCAGGTAGACCCCAATTTCCCGTTTCTCAGCCGCTTTTAGTTGGGTCAGAGCCACTGTGGTGTCAGTCATAGATTTGTTACTCCCGCGATCGGATTACTACTCTCAATTTAGCCCAGTTGTCATCCAATCCTCAAAAAGAATTCTAATATTTTGGCTTTGTTTATTGACACTCCTCGCGCTAAAGCGACGAGGATTCTTCGTTCAATGACTCGGCTTGCTGCAATAGGTTTACACCTAAAACAGTAGAGGTTAACTGCTTCCTACTTATATTAAGGTGTGTCCTGCCTAATTTATTAATGGCTTTTTAAAGTCGCCCTAGAAGGGCGAAGCTTGTATCCCATTTTTTGGTCACAATATTAGATACACTGGTAGCAGATTGGACGAATATTGAGGGGTAAATCAGATTATCTATGCCAAAACAGTCTTGGCCAGAACAGGATGCTGACAACAGTAATATCAAGAAGCTCACCCGTGATCAAGAGTCCCCTGGTGAATCTCCGGCTCCCACATCTCAACCAAATCAGGAGGAAAGTCAATACCGTGAGACTGGATCATCTAGGCTTTATCCTTCGGTTATAAATGACCCATTGCACCCTATCCGCGAGAATCAAAACCACTCAAATTTGCAGGTTTGCCCTAATTGGTATCAAGGCCGCAGATGGAAAGCTGCCCTTGCCTTAACTTTAATTTGGGGCGGGATCACTGCCCTGCATTTTGTTTCCTGGGGGATGGGGTTGATCCTGGGTTTGACGGGTCTATTGTCGATTCACGCTATCAGAATTTTCTCAGCTAAAATACCTTCCCTACAGTTAACCAAACCAGTACAACCCCAACATAATTGGCCCTATATTTCCCTATTAGTAGCAGCTAAAAACGAAGAAGCCGTTATTAGTCAATTAGTTAAAAATTTATGTAACTTAGATTATCCCAGTGATTGTTATGAATCGTGGATAGTTGACGATAATAGTAGTGATAAAACCCCGATAGTTTTGGAAAAACTCAGCCAAGACTATCCACAACTCAAAGTATTACAGCGGTCAGCTAATGCCAGTGGGGGAAAATCAGGCGCCTTAAATCAAGTTTTAGCCTTAACTCAAGGAGAAATTATCGGGGTCTTTGATGCCGATGCTCAAATTGCACCGGATATGTTACGCCATATTGTTCCCATATTCTATCCAGAATCAGTCGGCGCTGTGCAAGTGCGAAAAGCGATTAATAATGCTTCCGAAAATTTTTGGACTCGCTCCCAAGCCGCAGAAATGGCTTTAGATGCCTATTTCCAAGAAAAACGGATTAGTATGGGCGGAATTGGAGAACTGCGGGGAAATGGCCAGTTTGTCCGACGGGAAGCCCTGTTAAGCTGTGGCGGTTGGAATGAAGAAACCATTACCGATGATTTAGATCTAACCATTCGGTTGCATTTGGATCAATGGGATATTGAATGTTTATCCTTTCCCCCGATTTATGAGGAAGGAGTCACCAATTTTAAAGCCCTTTGGCATCAACGCAACCGTTGGGCAGAAGGCGGCTATCAACGCTATTTAGACTATTGGCAGTTGATTCTGAGCAACCGGATGGGAACTCAAAAAACCCTAGATTTGTTTTGCTTTTGGATCACCCAATATATTTTACCAACGGCGGTAGTTCCCGATTTGGTGCTATCGCTGATTCAAGGCAGTTTACCCTTAACCACACCCTTAACCTGTTTTACCCTAACTCTATCCCTATTGGGAATGTTCTTAGGATTACGAAGGATTCGTCAAACACAAGGGACAATGGTTAATGTTAGTCCTGAATTGGGTTCAACCCATAGCAGCAAGACATCGCCTCCCCTCTGGGAAAAATTGACCATTGGGATTGATACCCTGCGGGGTACGGTATATATGCTCCATTGGTTGTTAGTGGTGGGGAGTACAACGATTCGGATGGGAATTCGTCCCAAACAACTCAAGTGGGTCAAGACCGTTCATCAAGGCAATAATCAGTAATCGGTCAACTGATAACTGATAAATGATACCTCTTACACTGATAACTGATTATGGATTTGCTAGAGTATCAAGCTAAAACCTTATTTCGTGAGATGGGGATTCCGGTTTTACCCTCACAAAGCATTAACAATGCTCAAGATTTAAAGGGTTTAAAAATTCCCTATCCGGTGGTGTTGAAATCCCAAGTCCGGGCTGGAGGTAGGGGAAAAGCCGGAGGAATTCGCTTTGCGGAAAATACCATTGATGCGGTTGCTGCGGCTCAAATGATTTTTAATTTACCGATTCGGGGTGAATGTCCCCAAGTCCTGTTAGCAGAAGCCAAATATGATGCGGATCGGGAATTATACTTAGCTGTCACCTTGGATTCCGGGTCACGACGTCCGGTATTATTGGGATCGCAACAGGGCGGGGTGAATGTGGAAGCAACCCTTTCCAAAATTCAGCAAGTCATTGTTGACCAAGATTTTTCTCCTTTTTATGCTAGAAGATTAATTCTAAAAATGGGATTAAAGGGAGATTTAATTCTCTTGGTCAGTGCCATTGTGGAAAAAATGTATCGTCTATTTGTCCAGAAAGATTTGGATCTCGTAGAAATTAATCCCTTGGGGATTAGTCCCACGGGAGAAGTGATGGCATTGGATGGGAAAGTAATTGCGAATGATGGAGCATTAGGACGCCATGAAGACTTAATTACTTTACTTAAAGCTCAACAAAAATGTAGTTCTCTCTCCCTACCGATAATTTCCGATCAATTGTTTCACCCTGAACTGAATTTAGTCGAATTACAAGGTAATATTGGGATTTTATGCAATGGTGCAGGTTTAACGATGGCAACTTTAGATTTAGTCATGCAATCATCGGGAAAACCTGCTAATTTCTTAAATCTAGGTGGGGCAGATCACTATGAAATTACAGACAATTTTCGCCAACGTTTATATCAAGGAATTGATCGAATTACCCAATCTAAACAAGTTAAGGTTGTGATTATTAATCTTTGGGTTCAACCGATTATTCGTTCTTCTTTATTAGTGGAAATTGCCGGATATTTGAAACGAAAAGCTAGAACCAGTAATTTACCTAAATTTGTTCTGATGTTGGCTGGAATTAAACCCGAATCAGATATAGAACAGTTTACTGATTTACCTGTAAATTTATTTGATCGGTTGGATTTAGCTGTGACTGCGGCTATTAATTTAGCCAAATAGTTTTTTTGATTAACTGTGTAAAATTTTCTCGAATTATGAATTTAACTCCTGATAGTAAAGTCATTATACAGGGTACTACAATATCACCCTCCTTAACTCATGCAGCGGTGCAAATGAAAACATACAAAACTCGTGTTGTCGCCTGTGTCTGTCCGGGTCAGGGAGGACGGGAATTAAGTGAAATTCCGATCTTTGATTTGGTAGAACAAGTAATTACAAATGTGGGTGAAATTGATATTAGTGTAATTTTTGTTCACCCCTATCAAGTTTTAGATGCGGCATTAGAAGCAATGGCGGCAGGAATTCGTCAATTAATTATTGTGACAGAGGGAATGCCCCCTTTGGATATGGTGCATTTAGTTCGGAAGGCGGAAATTACAGAAACTTTAGTGGTGGGCCCCAATTGTTCGGGAATTATTATTCCTGATAAATTGTTATTAGGAACCCATCCGGTTGAATTTTATCGACCCGGAAATGTGGGATTATTAAGTCGCAGTAGTACCCTAACCTATGAAGTGGCGGCGGAGTTAACTCAAGGAGGATTAGGTCAATCAGTTGCTGTTAGTATTGGCAGTGATTTTATTGTGGGATCTTCGTTTCTGCAATGGTTAGAAATTTTGGATGAGGATGAAAATACAGATGTTATTGTTTTAGTGGGAGAAATGGGGGGAACTAGCGAAGAAGAAGCGGCTTCTTATATTGCGGAATCTATTGATACACCCGTTATTGCTTATGTTGCTGGGTTACACGCTCCGACTACTAAACTTTTGGGTCATGCTAGTCTATTAATGACTTCAAAAGTGGTTAAGAATATGGTCGATCCTGGAACGGTTGAAAGTAAAGTTTCTGCTTTTAAAAATGCTGAAGTTCTTGTTGCTAAACAACCCTCAGAAATTCCAATATTAGTTAAAAAAGTGATAAAAAAAACCAAGAAATAACCGATTTTATATTTCACCCTGTTTCTGGTAATTATTAATTGGTTGGGGCGGGTTTATTTAGATTTATGCTAATTAATAAATATTGTCTCGAACCCGCCCCAATCACTATTTATGATCTAGTTGCCAATTTTTCGTCCCAATATAAAATTTATCTGACGATTGATAATCATGGTAATCTAATTAGGTATCTTATCCATTTCAGACCTTTGGCAAAAATGTTTTTTTGCTGACAAACAGACGTTTGATATAACGTCTATAAACCGATAAAGCGTGTGTTTGAGGAGTTTTAAAGATGCGTCAAGTCTGGCGTTGGGCTACAACAGTAACAGGTACTATGGCAATGATCTTGGGTCTGGGACTGACCCAGACACTTCCTTCCCTGGGGACGGCTTCGGAATTGTATGGGGCTGGTTCTTTAAAAGAGTTAATCAACCTGCGCGATCGCTTAATTCAAGAGTTAGAAACACCTCCGAAAAATAAACCCGAACCGAATTTTTTTAACTCTTTATTTACCGATCCCCTGAAATTTGAACCCAATGAAGTTTTACTTCAAAAATTAAAAACTGTTGAGATTCAAATGTTAGTTGAACAACGAGCCGAAGATAATTGGCAACAAGCCAGCCGTTTAGTAACCCAAGCACAAAAAATTGCTAATCCTAATAATCCTTCTCCCCAACAGCGAAAACAAGTTCAAGAACTTTGGGAAAAAGCAATTAATAATTTAGAGGAAATTTCCCCCCATTCTTTATTAGCTCGTAAAACTTCTAACAAAATTAAAGAATACAAATTCAGTCTGTCAGAAATTACCGATGAATTACTGGATGCTAGATCAAAAATATTAGAACAAATTCGTCAAGAAAGTGGCTTAACTCGTCAAGCCATGTTAACAGTTTGTACCTTAAAAAGAGACTGCGTTAATTTACGAGGAAATGAACCTCCGGCGAGTCCTGCGAGTCTAATTAAAGTTCCCGTAGCGATCGCACTTTTACATAAAACAGGCGAGGAAAAAATTAGTTTAGAGCAAAAAGTTCTGGTTGTGGGAGGCAATTTTACCGAAGATGCTTCATCTATTCAAGCTCGTCAATCCTACTCTTTAAAAGACTTAATGGGACAAATGATTGATCATAGTAGTAATATTGCTACGAATCAATTAATTGACTATTTAGGTTCCGATTATATTAATAAATATTTAGAATCCCAAGGCTATAAATTCACCAAAGTTAATTTTAAATTAATGGGCGATCGGATTATGCCTTGGCGACCGGGAACTGGAAGAAATAGATTAACCAGTAATGAACTCACGGAAATGATGGTACAGATTTATAATTATGAACAACCCTCATCCCAGGTATTAATTGATGCCTTAAATCGTCAATATGATCGAGTTATTGGTTATGCGGGTTTACAAGGATTACCTAAAACCCAATGGTTAGGAGAAAAAACCGGTCAAAATTCTAGGGTAATTGGAACAACAGTCGCGGCTCAAATTAATGGAGAAAAATATATTATTACCGCTATTGATAATAATACAGCTAATGTTCCCCAAATTAGCAAGAGCATTCATAAAATAGCTGAATATATTGTTGAGAATGGGCAACTTTAATCAGTTATTTTTTAACCTAATTAATTGAACTTAATACCACAGGTATAGTTCGTTTGTAGGGTGTGTAAGTGCCAATACACGCACCTCAAAACCCAAAAATGTTAATCAATTTTATGGTAGAATGCAAATATCAGTGAAGCATTGTTAAAAGCGATCTATAGTTAAACCTAAAATTGTAGACAAAGCTCTTAATATTTCTGGCAAATTTTCTGGATTTAATTTTCCCAGCACTTTAATAATTCTCGATTTATCAATAACTCTAATTTGTTCACAGAGAAGCACCGAATCTTGATTTAATCCTCCTGTACCTGCTGGAACGAAGACATGAGAAGGTAAGATTACACTCCTAATTTTTGTTGTAAATGGAGCAATAATTGTATGAGGACTAACAGCATTAGCCCGATCAATTTGTAGAATTACACTAGGTCTTATTCCTGCTTGTTCTGTACCCATGACTGGATTGAGATCGCACAAAACAACATCTCCGCGATAAATCTCTACCATTTAATTTCGCCCTGTGCTAAACGTTCTTCATAGTCTTCTAAATTTTTGAGATAGTCAGAAAAATCTGACTCTGAAATCTCTAAATCCTCATTTAAAATCGGGTCAAAATCAGAAGAATTTTTGTTAAAATTAATTAATAAAAAGTCTATAAAGTTATTAACTTTTTTAACAAGCTCATCAGGAAGGTGTTTGATTTTAGTGATGGTTTCATCTTGTATACTCATAGCCAATTCTTAAATTTATTTTTTGCTCAATATTAATATTTTATCACTTCTAGCCGTCGATCTAATGGGTGAACTTAATGCTAATCTATAAAAAACAAATTTAGGAGGTTAGCAATTGCGGTTAAATACCCAAATTCAAGGTCAAGGATTTCCGATTATTTGTTTACATGGACATCCGGGTTCGGGTCAATGTATGTCTGTTTTTACTAACCATCTTTCCCGACGGTATTTTACCCTCGCACCGGATTTAAGAGGGTATGGAAACAGTCGCACCCGTCAAGGGTTTGAAATGGGGGATCATTTGCAGGATTTAGAAACACTTTTTCAAGAATTTAATATTGATCAATGTTTGGTTTTGGGATGGTCATTAGGGGGAATTTTAGCATTAGAATTAGCCCTAAAATTTCCCGAAAAAGTTAAGGGTTTAATCTTAATTGCTTCGGCGGCAAAACCCAGGGGAAATCATCCTCCAATTTCTAATTTAGATTATGTTTATACGGGTTTAGCTGGAATTATTAATTGGGTATTTCCCTGTTGGCGATGGAATATTGAAACCTTGGGAAAGCGATCGCTATTTCGCTATTTAATTCAACAACATAATTCCAGCGCCTACCACTATTTAGCAAAAGCAGCAATTCCAGCTTTTATTCAAACTTCTGGGTTTGCAACTCAAGCCTTAAATCAAGCCTTAAAATCTGGCTATAATCGCTTAGAATACTTACAAAAGATTGATTGTCCGGCTTTAGTTTTAGCGGGAGAATGCGATCGCCATATTACCGCCGTATCCAGTCAAGAAACAGCGCAATTATTACCCAATTCTCAATTTTATTGTTATCCAAATACCGCCCATTTATTCCCTTGGGAAATTCCTCAACTTATACTTACAGATATTGATGATTGGATCGCTGAATTATCATTAGGCGATCGCCCATACCTGGAGCGCTAAAGCGCAACAACAAACTGTTAGGCGATCGCCCATACCTGGAGCGCTAAAGCGCAACAACTTCTATGCAATGGTTAGGGTATCGGGTTTACAGCGTTTAATCTTAACTTTAATTCCTTGTGCGTGTTCTGCTTCTAGGTCTTCGAGATAACCAAATTGAGAAGTTCGAGCCTCTTGTTGGCTGATAAATGGCCCGAAATAGTAGGTACAGTTTGGAGTTTCTGTCAGAATTTCTACCCAGAAAGCACATCCAAAAACGTTGAGTAGGCTAATCAGAAGTTCTTTCATATTCACTATCAATGATCTTGATTTTTTCAATAAACTGAGCAAAGTCTTTATCTGTAAAAATCAACCCCGATCAAATGAATTTTAGATTAAACAAATACTTTGATTGCTCAGAATAGGCGAGAGAGTTTTCAGGGAAAAGTTAAATTTTTTAGATGTAAATTATCTGAAAACTCTGTAGTTATGCAGTCCAAATTCAATAAGGTTGTTATTGAATATTTTATTTAAACAATTCCAACCCTAAAGCATCCGTTTATACTTTTTTTAACTCAAATTGGGTGCGGGAAATTGTCTTTGACGATAAATTTCATACAGCGCCATTCCCGTTGCTACGGAAACATTTAAACTAGCGGTTTCTCCTGATAGGGGAATTGAAACTAAAACATCACAGTTTTGTTCAATTAAATGACTTAAACCTTCGCCTTCATTCCCAACAACTAGGGCGATCGCACCATTAAAAGCCACAGTAGGTAAGGATTGTTGGGCGGTGGCTAAAGTACCATAAATCCAAAATCCAGCGGCTTTGAGGTCTTCTAAAGCCCGACTCAGATTAACCACTCTGGCGACGGGGAAAGTTTCTAATGCACCTGCGGCAACTTTCATCACCGTTGAGGTAATACCCACAGCCCGACGTTGGGGTATGATTAAACCCTGTGCTCCAATGGCTTCTGCTGTCCGAATGATAGCACCTAAATTATGGGGATCATGAATCCCATCGGCAACAAGAATCACGGGTTGAGCACTAGCAGCTTGAGCACTTTCAATTAAATCACTCAGGTCTTTATAAGTGTATGGAGAAATCTGAGCCGCCACACCTTGATGATTAGCGCCTTGGGTGAGTTGATCTAAGCGTTGATAAGTGACTTCATCAAGAATCGCACCGTTGGCTTTTGCTTCTTGCAATAACTTGTAAAATCGGGGATCGGATTTGACTTGGGAAACCACCCAAATTCGACTTAGCGATCGCTCATTTTCTAAAGCGGCTTGAACGGTACGTCGTCCATAAATTAATTCATTTTCAACATCTAAGGATTCGATATATTCATCGGCAAATTCTGGTTTGGTTTCTTCGATAAATCGCTGACTTCTTTGAGGATAGGGTAAATAATTTTGGTCTTCTTTTGGTTGGCGTTTATCTAAGAATTTGCTCGGTTTTTCTCTTGTTATTTGTTCAGGTTTGGAAGTAGAAAAAGATTCTTTTCTTTCTTTAGAAAATTCCCGATATTTGTCGGATTGCTCATCAGAAAATCGGTAGGATTTTCTGTCATCTGAAAATCGAGAAGGTTTTCTATCATCTGAAAATCGAGAAGGTTTTCTATCATCTGAGAATCGAGAAGGTTTTCTATCATCTGAGAATCGAGAAGGTTTTCTATCATCTGAGAATCGAGAAGGTTTTCTGTCATCTGAAAATCGAGAAGGTTTTCTATCATCTGAAAATCGAGAAGGTTTTCTATCATCTGAGAATCGAGAAGGTTTTCTGTCATCTGAGAATCGAGAAGGTTTTCTATCATCTGAGAATCGAGAAGGTTTTCTATCATCTGAGAATCGAGAAGGTTTTCTGTCATCTGAAAATCGAGAAGGTTTTCTGTCATCTGAAAATCGAGAAGGTTTTCTGTCATCTGAAAATCGAGAAGGTTTGCTGTTATCTCGTTCTCCAGATTTAGAATTAAACTTAGAGCGAATCGATGGTTTTTTAGAAGATCTCGATGGAGAATTGGAACGACTAAACTTTGGCATAATAATTAGCGAGATAGGAAATAGATGGGTGTAGAGATGGGAGTTTCATTAATTAACGTCAACGACAGCCTAAAATCCCTGTTCTTCTTTTATATCTGATCCCCTTAAATCCTCCCTTCGGCAAGCTCAGGGCATCGCATTAAAAAGGGTGACTTTGAAATCGGTTTCCTCCATTGTTAAGGGGAGTTAGGGGGGATCGTTTTCGAGTTTTAGGGGCGATCTGATCTAGGCTGTAATTAGGAATTTTTGACTTAAGTTGATAGGCATTCACGTATCATTGAGCAATCAACAATCAACAATCTTTAGAATCAAGCTCAAGATAATTAAACAATTCATCTAAACGTTGCGGATTCGTTAAATACAAATACCCGAATAATGCTTCTAAACTGGTGGCTTGCTGGTAAGTTTTGGGATCGAGTCTTTTGGGATAACCAAAAGCGGCATTTCGACCCCGCTTTAAAACTTCTAATTCAGTTTCGGTAAGGTGAGGTTCTAGCGATCGCAAGTGACGAGCTTGACTTTCGGCGCGAACTTGAGACACGACTAACTGATGATACAAATGCGATCGCTTTGGGGGCATCAGATAAAAACTACGAATGTAGAGTTCATAAACGGCATCTCCTAAATAGGCCCAAGACGCAGGAGAAATCCGTTGAACTTGTTCTGGTGATAGGCTTTGATCGAGCATTTGATCCAAAGGTAGAGACTAGGCAACAGATTAACTCGCTAGTCGTTAAAAGGTCGTCGTAAAGATTGTTCCACCATGATCCCATTGACTCAGTATCCTCACCTTATCGGGGGTGGCACTACCCAATTGACGTTCACACCTAGGGGTTTTTGATGTTTTCTATCGCATCTTCTACAGATGGCCGTAAAGAGAGAAACTTTTCCAAGCGAACCAATTTAACAGTTTGAGTTACACGAGGATTGGAAACAATCTGTAAAGTTCCGTCGCTCTGTTTAGCTTTTTTTACAAGCTGAACTAGCGCCCCTAATCCAGAACTGTCTACAAAATCTATCTGAGAGAGATCCAATATAATGTGCTTGGGGCCTTGTTCTATATAAATACTGACCAGCTTCCTAAAAGTGCCTTCTGAGAAAGCATCCATCAATCCAGTTAGCCGAAAGATCTGATAGTTGTCTTTGACATCCCGTGTACCCCGCAGGCTCACGGTTAAATTCAGTGGCTCAGAAATGATACCCTCCTAACTACATAAAGCTTGACATCGCCGATCCAGTATAAGGGCTTTTCAAGAAATTGTCTAGTCACTATCTCAACACTGACCTGAGTAAAGGTACAGTGTGAGCCTTCTTGCTGTTTAAGGTAAGTTAGGAGGGACAAAAGGATATTAGTTCTGTTCTTGCTGTTGCTGCATCGCTTGAACAAAGCGCTCAAACAGATAATCAGCATCATGTGGGCCAGGACTGGCTTCGGGGTGATATTGAACCGAAAATAGAGGTAAAGTTTTGTGTTTCAAGCCCGCCACGGTGCGATCATTCAGATTCAGGTGAGTAATTTGGACATCTGAAGCCAACGTATCTGGATCAATCGCAAACCCATGATTTTGACTGGTAATTTCCACTTGCTGCTGTGCCAGACCTGCGGGTTGATTTAAGCCGCGATGACCAAATTTGAGCTTAAAGGTTTCAGCCCCTAGGGATAAGCCTAAAATTTGATGGCCCATACAAATCCCAAATACGGGTTTTTCCGCCTTAACTAATTCTTTTGTGATGGCAATGCCTTCGGTAACGGCCGAGGGATCACCAGGGCCATTAGAGAGGAAAATTCCATCGGGATTATATTTAAGAATCTCCTCTGGGGAGGTATTAGCTGGAACCACAATCACCCGACAGCCATAACTAGCTAACCGTCGCAAAATATTGCGTTTCACCCCAAAGTCTAAGGCGACAACGGTATAGCGGGGTTCTTGATCTCCGGTGGCAGAATTACTAAACTCCCAAGCGGTTTCTGTGGGTTCCAACCATTCATAGGGTTGCTTGGTGGTGACTTCTTTAACTAGGTTCAACCCAGCCATACTAGGGGCTTGTTCAACTAAAGTTCTTAGTTCACCCGGATCTAAAATTTCCGTGGAAATTGCCCCATTCATCGCCCCAACGGTACGAATTTTGCGAGTTAGGGCGCGGGTATCAATGCCATAAATACCGGGGATATGGTGCTGTTTTAAATAGTCGGGTAGGGACTGAGTGGAACGCCAATTACTGGGACGGCTAGAAATATTACGGGCGATCGCCCCCCGAACATGGGGATGGGTTGATTCTTCATCTTCGGGGTTAACGCCAGTATTGCCTAACTCTGGATAGGTAAAGGTAACAATTTGTCCGCAATAGCTAGGGTCGGTCAATACTTCTTGATATCCGGTCATACCCGTATTAAAGACAACTTCTCCAATCACGGTTCCTGGAGCGCCGAATGACCAGCCAGTGTAGGCGGTTCCATCAGCAAGGACAAGTAAAGCTGGTTGTGCAGAGGTCAGGGACATTTTATTTAATCTACCTTGAATCTGGAATCACCTCAATATTATTCCAGACTAAGGCATGGATCTTGTCCCGTGTTGTCATTACATGACTTTAAGTAATGGGTAATGGGTAATGGGTAATGGGGAACAGAGGGGAATTGAACCTCTTTTTCAGGGGTGGGAGTGTCAACTAATAACTAATTTGCAAGGTGACGGAAGCCCTAACTTCCTGTTCTCCGCCGACAACGGGGGTGGCTGGGGCTGCGGCTACAGTATTTGTTCTGTACATGACAGCCATGGGAACAGGGGCACTGGCATTATTAACTTGAATTCCGATAATTTCTCGACGGGTTAAATTGAGGGCACTTAATACGGCGTTAGCTTGACTTTCTGCTTCTTGGGTGGCGAGTTTTAAAGCCTGTTGTTGGGCGGCGTTAATTTCGGGATCGGAGGCAACAAAACTAATTCCGTCAATGCGGGTTGCTCCGGCTTTCACGGCATCATCAAGCAGACTTCCGACTTTTTCGGTGTTTAATCTGAAACTGACGGTATTGGTGGCGGAATATCCGGTTAATCGTTGTTGATCATTAGCATAACTGTAGGTGGGGTTGAGACGAATTCCTGTGGTTTCGAGTTTCTCAACATTGCGCGATCGCAGTAATTCTATCACCGCAGCAGTCCGTTTAGCGGCTTCTGTTTGAACTTCCTCGGCGGTTTTCCCCAAAACTTCAACTCCTAATTGAACTTGGGTTTGGGTAGTTGGAATGGTAACTACCCCTTGACCACTGACCGTTAAGGTTCTGATCCGTTGTTCCTGGGCGAAAACTGGAGCAATGAAGGGAATACTCACTAATCCCAAACTTAAGGATAACGCGGTAATCAGGCTCCAGGGATTGATCGAAGAAGATTGATGTAAAGACATTGTAGACGTCCTTTGAGAGTGAGAAAGGGGTATAACTATCAGGATATTAACTACTATTTAGAAGTTATTTTTACCCTGGCTGTTCCTCAATTTCGGTATATTATCCTAGGATTCAGGATGATCTGCACCATAACTTAACGCTCTGGTAGTGCGAGCGTCCCCGCTCGCTAGAATATTCCTCTCCCCATCTAGCGAGCGAGGACGCTCGCATTACAGGGGTTTTACAATTTCTAAATGCCAAATTTAGAAGGTTAACAGCTTACTGTTTAAATACTCAACAAATTAAACTAACGGTAATCAACTTTACCCTCTAGTTTATCTTGAATATTCTTAGGAATATTGGTTAAAAAATCTAGTCCTGTATTTTGTTCAATTTCATCGACGGAAACTCGATAATCTCGCCAATTATTTGTTTTTGTCAAGGAATTAGAGTTAAGCATTCTCACCGCAATAATTTGCGTATTTTCCGTAATCTTTTGATTCGGTTTATCTAAAATAACAATAACTTTCCAATTCCATTTCGGAACAGTTACTTTACCTTTGGCAATGGTTTTTCGTTTACCTTCACCTCCAGCAATTATATACAATTCCTTGCCTTTTTTGATCCATTCTCGACATTCTTTTTCTAAATCACTCCAAATCCCGCGATTTAATTCCGGGGCTTGAGGAATAATATTCGTCATCAGAAAAGTTGTGCTATTCTGGTCAAGGTTATTAGTGCGATCGCCCGAAGGAACTAAATGACCTCGATCATAACCTGTACCCCGATAATCATTGGACTGAACTTGATACCAACCTGGGGGTAAAGTCTCATCCGGTCTAAAATTATTTTGACGTTTTACTATTCCTACCCAAGATGAATTAAGTTGCCAACTCACCCAATTTGCTGTTCCGGTTGTGCTATTATAAGATAGAACAAATTCCGGTTTTTCTATCAAAAAATTAGTAGGATTTTGAGGATCGGATTTCGCTTGACTTGGGTTTCCCAGTTTTAAATGAATATCCGATGCTGTTGGCGGTTTAAACAGAGTTTGACATCCGGTTAAAGTCAGGAAAACAGCAAACCCGATACCCAAATACCGTAAAATATTCGATCCTGATACTTTACTTAATTTCATATTGACCCTGAACCATAATTCATACTATTAATAATAATCTATAGCCCAGAAAAAAAATACTAGCCATTGTCAATCGCGATCGCGCTATAATCAATAGGGTCTGAAAACCATATTATAGAAATCCCCAATTAATCTTAGATCAATCGGTATGACTACGCTCAAAAACTACTACAGTACCTTACAAGTTAACCCCGCAGCGACGGCTACAGAAATTAAACAAGCCTATCGTCGATTAGCAAAAATATTCCACCCTGATAGTCAAACTCAATCGGCTGATCATAACCAAATTATTCAGATTAATGCAGCTTACGAAATATTAAGTGATCCACAAAAACGTCAATCCCATGATCGGGAACTGGGTTTGGGTAAAAATCCCAATTTCGACTCCGTAAAACCCTTTGTTGCCAAAGCCAAAAAACAAGCAACGGAAGCGGATGCGGAACTAACGATTTGGATTAATAAAGTTTATAAACCAATTAATCGTTCTATAAATCAAATTTTAAAACCCTTAAAATCCGAAGTCAATAAACTATCAGCCGATCC
The DNA here is from genome assembly GCA_003609755.1 of Planktothrix agardhii NIES-204. Classification (NCBI taxonomy): domain Bacteria; kingdom Bacillati; phylum Cyanobacteriota; class Cyanophyceae; order Oscillatoriales; family Microcoleaceae; genus Planktothrix; species Planktothrix agardhii. The sequence continues at coordinate 3,542,373 of AP017991.1, read as the reverse complement.
CTTTGATGATCAATTAATGGAGGAGTTTCAAGCCTATATTGAACTTTGTAAAAACTGTTTAAATCAAGCTCAAAACCTATTTCGTTCTCGAAAAAATCCCTCACCCGTTGCTGGAGTTGCTGCCCATATTTATTATACCCTGAATCATTTAGAAGATGGACTAAATGAATTAGAAACCTTTACCCTTAATTATGATTATTCGTCTCTACATACGGGACAAGAAATGTTTAGAATGGCATCCAGTTCCCGTCGAGAAGCCCAGGAGGAAATGAAAAAGATTTCCTAAGAACTAAAAAGGTGTTATAATTGAAATTATATTTTGAGCCTATTGCAACGGTTATGGATACAATAATTTCTTTACCTAATCCCCTAGAATTGCAAATCGACTTAACCGATGAACAGTATTTTCAACTTTGTCAAAATAACCGATATTATAAATTTGAGCGATCAGCAACAGGAGAATTAATTATTATGTCACCAACAGGAGGTGAAACCGGAAATCGGAACTTTAACCTAGCAGTGAAGTTTGGCATCTGGAATCAACAAACAAAACTTGGATTAGCATTTGATTCTTCAACAGGTTTTAAACTCCCCAATGGTGCAGATCGAGCGCCGGATTTGTCTTGGGTGAAATTAGAGAGATGGAATGCCTTAAACCCAGAACAAAAAAAGAAATTTTTGCCTCTTTGTCCAGATTTTGTGATTGAGTTACGTTCAGAAACAGATACTCTCAAAACCCTAAGAAACAAAATGCAAGAGTATTTGGAAAATGGGACTCAACTCGGTTGGTTAATTGATCCTCAAAATCAGCGCGTAGAAATTTATCATTTAGGAAAAGAAGTAGAAATTTTACAATCTCCTGTTAATATATCGGGAGAAGATGTGCTTCCGGGTTTTGTATTAGATTTACAAGAAATTTGGAATATCGGTTAAAATATAGAAATACTAAAATAGTTATATTTTAAACCAAACTTTAGGAACAACCATGAGTATGTTAGTTTCAGATGAAATTATAAAAGCCAGTGGCTTATCAGAAGACGGTGTTGGCTAGAAAAGCAAGACCATTTTTATTATTTACCTGCTGTTATTAGGCAATACATCACAGACCGGAATGATTGACAGTGCGGGTTTTTATTAAATCAAAGTTGAAATTATCATCAAAAAAGCTTAAAATTAAGTTCATATAAATTAACAACATCCCTCTGGCTCAGATTTTATGGAATGCGTGATCACCCGTCGGGCGCAATTTTCCGCCAGTCATCGGTATTGGTTGCCCGAATTGAGCGCCACCGAGAACCTGAAGCGGTTTGGCCCCACATCTCGCGCCCCTGGACATGGACATAACTATGTTTTGTATGTGTCCATGGTCGGAGAACTCAATGAATATGGTATGGTCTTAAACCTGTCCGACGTCAAACACACCTTGAAACGGGAAGTCACCGACCATTTAGACTTTTCCTACCTGAATGATGTTTGGCCGGAATTTCAGCAAACCTTACCGACAACGGAAGCTCTGGCCCAGGCGATTTGGCATCGGTTGGCCCCCCATCTTCCCCTGACCAAAATTCAACTATTTGAACATCCCGAACTCTGGGCAGAATATCAAGGAAACAGTATGGAAGCCTATCTGACAATTAGTACACATTTTAGTGCCGCCCATCGGCTGGCTCATCCTGACCTCAGTTTTGAGGACAATTTTGAAATTTATGGCAAATGCGCCCGTCCTAACGGTCATGGTCATAATTACCATTTAGAAGTAACTGTTAAAGGGGAAGTTGATCCTCAGACGGGGATGATTGTAGATTTAGAAGGGTTACAAAGAGTGATTAATAATTATGTTGTGGAACCCTTTGATCATACGTTTTTAAATAAAGATATTCCCTACTTTTCTAAAGTTGTACCAACGGCGGAAAATATTGCGGTTCATATCCAAAATTTATTGCAAAAACCAATTCATAATTTAGGGGCGCAATTACATAAAATCAAACTGATTGAAAGCCCGAATAATTCCTGTGAAGTGTATTGTACAAATACGAAATCTGAGTCTACAGTCTCTCAAATCCAACACCCTGTTTTAGCTCAGGTTTAAAAATTGGAAATCGGGTTTCTGCTGCAAAATCCTGATCAAGCGGTGTCAATTCGTAAGATAGAACAGCACTCCCCCTAAACGAATTGACACTTATGCGGTTATCGACAGTTACCCTTTTAACCTTAGCAGCCCTTGTTGCTCAGGACTCCTGTGTTGAAGCGAGTTCTATTCCTGAACAATCTCCAAATCCTCTACCCAATGCTTCCGAGGCGGGTCGGTCGGCTGATGCGGTTGAGATGATTGCATTAGCTCCTAGTTTAGCAGTCAGTATGCCGGAAATGATCGGTAGTCCATCTTTTAGCGATGCGGAATATTCCTCAACAGAACTGGCATCATTATCAATGACTAATGTTCTGGATCAAACTTGGTTAGCGAAATTAGTTAAAATTGTTCAGGGTGAAGCCCAAAGCAAAATTACAACCCCCATTTCCGTCGCACAAATTAGCCCAGCTTCTGCATTAAATTATGAATTTAGTCAGACAATTACTTTATTAAATACCTTATTAATTGTCGCCACATTAATCCCCAGTGTAACAATTTTATTCTTTTGGTTAGTGCGTCGTTTGATAGTTAAAGAGATTGTGACTCAAGCGCAAAAGCAGTTGAACCGAATTGATAATTTAGAAGCACAATTAAAAGCCTCTAAACAGCGTTATCAACAGTTAATTAAAGAATTAGAGGTACAAATGGGAACCGCCCAGGAATCTCTTGATTTTTTAAGCCGAGAAGCTAAACTTTCTCAGTCTTCTATTGAACAAGTAGAAACCCTTAAATCTCAATTTGTATTCCGGTTACAAGCCATGATTTCTGAAGTACAAGAGATTAAAGAGCAGTCTTTAAAAGAATTAAAGGAACAAACCTTAGAAATTCCCAAAAATATCCCCGAATTACCCGATAAAAAATTAGTCTCTTTGAATGGGTTATCAAAATTTTCCGAGCCAGAAAAATTAGTAATTTCTCCGATATCCATGGCTGTTAAATCCCAGCCAGTTTCCGAGTTAATGATTGCTGATGATTACTTAAAAAAAGCAGAATCTTTAATTATAGAAGGTCAGTTAGACCCGGCTTTAAAATATTTAGAAAAGGCAATTGAAGCCAATGCTAATTTAGATCAAGCCTGGTATAAAAAAGCGGGCGTTTTAGTTAAATTACAACGGTATCAAGAGGCGTTATTAACTTATGATCAATGTCTGAGTTTACAACCGCAAAAATATGAAATTTGGTATAATCGAGGCAATATTTTAGTGCGGTTACAACGGTATGCAGAAGCAATTGAATCCTATAACCAAGCTATTAAAATTAAACCTAATGATTATGAATCTTGGCACAATCGTGGGGCATTATTGAGAAAATTCAAACGGTTTGATGAAGCATTAGAATCCTATAATAAAGCCTTAGAAATTGCTCCCGATAAATATGAAACTCTGCATAATAGAGGCAATGTTTTAGCAAAATTACAACGGTATGAAGAAGCGATCGCATCCTACGAACAAGCGATCAAACTTAATCCCAATAAATCAGAATTATGGTTAAATCAAGCCAATGCTTTATTAGCTTTACAACGCCATGAAGAAGCATTAAAATCCTTGGAAAAAGCATTGAGTTTAAATCCTAATAATTTTGAATTATTCAAAATTCAAGGAAATACTTTAGGGAAATTAAACCAAAATCAAGAGGCATTAAATTCCTATAAAAAAGCCATAGAAATTAAACCTGATAGTTATGAAACTTGTTTTGAATGTGGAGAAATTTTAGTTAAACTACAAAAATATTCAGAAGCGATCGCCCTTTATGAACAAGCGATTAATTTAAAACCCGATTCATCAGAAGCATGGCGATCTAAAGGGTTATGTTTAGAAAAATTAGAACAATATCCTGAAGCTTTAGCGTCCTATGATGCGGCTCTTTCCTGTCAGTCTGATGATGCGCAAACCTGGCGTTATAGAGGTTCTTTATTGTCTAAGTTAAAACAATATCCTGAAGCAATTTCTTCTTTAGGAAAAGCGATTTCTATTCAAAAAGAATTGAGAAATGCTAAAAATCATCTGGTTAGTTAATTAGCTAAACTGTTAAGGATTTTAAAACCTAATTTAACCACAAAGACACTAAGACACAAAGAATATCAAGAAGTTGTAAACACTTAAGTAATGCTTACTGTGGGTGTATTATTGGTGCTTGTTGCGAATTTAATTTATGACTCCTCAACCCGGTGTTAACCGACCTCAAACGACGGTAATTTTAGCGATGAGTGCGGATGGTAAAATTTCTGATCAAATGCGATCGCCCGCCCGTTTTGGTTCAGAACAAGATAAACTACATTTAGAAAAACAAGTGGCACAAATGGACGGGGTTTTATTCGGTGCGGGAACATTAAACGCCTATCAAACTACTATCAAAATTACTGATCCTGAATTATTAAAATACCGAAAACGGCACGGAAAACCCCCTCAACCCATACAAATAGTTGTATCTGCTTCGGGAAATATTAATCCGAATTTACGTTTTTTTCAACAATCTGTTCCCCATTGGTTACTGACCACAAATCAGGGTCAAGAATTATGGAATAATACAGAAGGGTTTGAAAATATAATTATTACTGATCATAATTCCAATCAAATTAACTGGAGTATGGCTTTTGAACAATTCCAAAAATTAGGCTTAAATAAGTTAGGAATATTAGGAGGTGGTCAACTGGTTGCTTCCCTTTTAAAACAAAACCTGATTGATCAATTCTGGTTAACCATTTGTCCCTTAATTTTAAGTGGTAGAAATTCCCCCAGCCCCGCCGATGGAGAGGGTTTTTTATCCGCCGTCGCCCCCCGTTTGCAATTATTGGAGGTACAAACCATAGGACAAGAAGTATTTTTACATTATCAAGTATTAACTGGCGAATAATTATGTTATTTCCCATTTTTGTAAAAATTAGATTACCCTAAATATTGAAGAATGCGTCTATCATCATTTTTGAAATAATATGGTAAAACCCTTAACCTCCTCCTATTCGACCCGTTGGATTAATACGGTTGCTGAAGTCCCTCAAACAGCCTGGGATAACCTAGCCCAACCTTTAATTACGCCCTTTTTTGAGTGGGATTGGTTGCATAACATTGAATCATCGGGAAGTGCTACTGGACGCACGGGTTGGTTACCCCATCATTTAACCGTATGGCGGGATCAACAGTTAGTAGGAATTGCACCTTTATATCTTAAAGGGCATAGTCGCGGGGAATTTGTTTTTGATAATCAATGGGCGGATGTTGCCCATCAATTAGGCATTGAATATTATCCTAAGCTATTAGGAATGTCGCCTTTTACTCCAGCAGAAGGCTATAGATTTATGATTGCACCCGGAGAAGATGAAGAAGAAATTACGGGGTTAATGGTGCATTCAATTGATCAATTTTGTATTGAAAATAAAATCTCTGGCTGTAATTTTCTCTATGTTGATCCCGAATGGAAACCGATGTTAGAAAAGTTTGGGTTTGCTTCTTGGTTACATCATAGTTATATTTGGAAAAATCAAGAATATGAAACTTTTGATGATTATTTAAAAGGTTTTAATGCTAATCAGAGGCGGAATATTAAGCGGGAACGTAAAGCAGTTACTCAAGCGGGATTACAACTAAAAACTCACACGGGTGATCAAATTCCGAAAGCGTTTTTTTCGGAAATGTATCAATTTTATGCTAGTACCTGTGATAAGTTTGGTTGGTGGGGAAGTAAATATTTAACCCGCAGATTTTTTGAACAATTGCATCATAATTATCGGCATCGGGTGGTCTTTGTCGCGGCTTTTGATGATACTACCCAACATCAACCGATGGGAATGTCGTTTTGTTTAACTAAAGGCGATCGTTTATATGGTCGCTATTGGGGAAGTGTTCAAGATATTGATTGTTTACATTTTGATGCCTGTTATTATTCTCCGATTGAATGGGCAATTGAAAACAAAATTTCTCTGTTTGATCCGGGTGCGGGAGGTCGTCATAAAAAACGTCGTGGTTTTCCCGCCACACCAAATTATAGTTTGCATAGATTCTATGATCAACGTTTAGCTCAGATTTTAAAGTCTTATATAGGACGAATTAACGAAATGGAACAACAGGAAATTGATCATGTTAATCAGGATTTGCCTTTTAGTAATGATCAATCAGATTGATTCTAAATCCCCCTAATTATCTTAATATTACCCAGACCGTAGGGGCGGGTTCGGGTCAATATTTGTTAATTAGCAGAAATTTTAATAAACCCGCCCCCAACCTGTAAAATAGAATCTCAAATTGGTAAAGGTAATTGGAAAAAATGGTACAGGAACGCACGTTACCGACGTTTAAGGCGGATGCAAATGCTGTAACCCGCGATGAAGGGTTAATGCTGTATGAGGATATGGTGCTGGGGCGGCTATTTGAAGATAAATGTGCCGAGATGTATTATCGGGGCAAAATGTTCGGTTTTGTCCACCTGTACAACGGTCAAGAAGCCGTGGCTACGGGGATGATCCGGGCGGGTCGTCGGGATGAGGATTATGTTTGTAGTACCTATCGGGATCACGTTCATGCTTTGAGTGCGGGGGTTCCACCCCGGGAAGTTATGGCGGAATTATTTGGTAAGGCCACAGGTTGTTCTAAGGGTCGGGGCGGCTCGATGCACCTATTCTCCTCGGCCCATAATTTATTAGGGGGGTTTGCCTTCGTTGCTGAGGGGATTCCGGTGGCTACAGGGGCGGCTTTTCAAACCAAATACCGCAGGGAAGCGATCAATGATCCGAATGCCGATCAGGTAACTATGTGTTTCTTTGGGGATGGCGCTTGTAATAACGGCCAATTCTATGAATGTTTGAATATGGCGGCATTATGGAATTTGCCAATTATTTATGTGGTGGAAAATAATAAATGGGCGATCGGCATGGCCCATGACCGGGCAACTTCTGACCCGGAAATCTACAAAAAAGGCCCGGCTTTTGGAATGCCTGGTTATGAAGTGGATGGGATGGATGTTTTGGCGGTTAGGGAAGTGGCTAAAAAGGCCGTTGCTCGCGCCCGGGCGGGTGAAGGCCCAACTTTAGTTGAAGCTTTAACCTATCGTTTTCGTGGACATTCTTTGGCCGATCCCGATGAATTACGCGATAAAGATGAGAAGGAATTTTGGTTTGCTCGTGATCCGATTAAAAAATTTGCGGCTCATTTAACCGAACATAATTTGGCAACCCATGAGGAATTGAAAGCTATTGATCAGCAAGTTCAAGCCATTATTGATGATGCGGTAGAATTTGCCCAAAGTAGCCCGGAACCTGATCCTAAAGAGTTGTATCGTTATATTTATGCCGATGATTAATAAACTTTAAATTGAGACATTAAAACGGCATATTATTTCTGTAGGGGCGGGTTCGCAAAAATTTATCATAGTAATCATTGATTGTACTAAACCCGCCTTTTTTATCGGATTATTAATCTTTCCAAGCATTTCCTCCGGGTAATTCTATTAAGGTTTGATCAACTTGAGACGCTAATTCTTTAGCCGGATAACGATAGGTTAAATCGAGTAAGATTTGAGCCCTCATTAAAATTGAATCTCGTTCTACTATTTCTGATAATTTAAACGGGGTATAGGTTCCATTCATGACTTCAACACTGGCATCTCGAATGGCATCTTCCAAGCTATCTTCTAACCAAGTTTGCCATTCATCTTGTTGAATATAATAGGATTTTTTATTATCTTTAAGATTGAGTTTTTGGATTTCTCGAATAGAACCTCGGATAGAAGCTGCCCAAGAATTTGTTAACCTTTCTTCAATTTGATTTTTAATTAAATGAATCAACAGTCTAAGTAAATAAGACTGAATATTGCGTAAAATAGCTTGTTTTCCCATTCCTTCCAATTCATCAATAATCATTAACGCTTGGTCATAGCGTTGTTCTTCGATGCAAGTTCTTAAATCAATCAGTTCTTGTACCATAGTGAATTTCTGCAAATGCGATCGCTATTTTTAATTCTTAAAACCTTTAACTCATAACTTGAGAGTTGGCAATTTTCCAAATTCCATCCCAATATTCTAAATTATAACGTACTAATTTTGTATTAAAGCTACTTTCAATGTTAATCTGCGTAATCCTCATTGGAAAGGGAGATTTAGGGGGATCTAATCTCGGAGGTAATCATAGATTAACCTGATAAACATTCCCGATAGAATGATCGGGATTAATCTCTATAATTAAATCCACAAATTCGGGATTTTCCATCAAGGAGTTTATAAACAATTCGGGATGTAAGGCTTTCCAGAAATAATCAACAAATTGACTAATTTCTACATCAGTCATTCCCGATTTTCCTGTTTTAATCATATCATGTTCGGCTTGGATTCGCCACTGTTTTGATAGGCGATAATCTACAGGATTTAAAATTAGCAACCGATCTAATTTTTCCCATAAATAAATATACCCATTTAACTGTTTATTCATGTCCCTAGCAAATTTTTTATCCGAGGGAGTAATAATCGGAACTGGGGCAGAATCAAAGAGTTGGGGGTTAATTGGTCTACAGCCTACAAACCAACCTTCAAATAAAATAATATCAATTCCGGTCACGAATTCCGGTGAAATGCGATCGCCTGCCCCCTGCCATAATGACTTATCAAACCGAGGAATGGCAATGGTTTGATCAGGCAAAGGTTGACGCAATTGATCTAAAACCTGGATTCCTAATTCAAGATCGTGGGTTCCGGGTGGCCCTCGCCAAATTAAACGCGGATCAGCTTTTTGTAATTGTTGACGTTCCGAATAAGTTTTATAGAGATCATCTAAGGACAAGCTAAGTGTGTCATAGTGGAACAGAGACAAAATATAAGTTAAGACTTTCCCTAGAGTTGTTTTTCCTGTGCCTTGCCCTCCTAATATTCCTTGAACCAGAGGACGACCCAAGCGTTGACGATGTTCAGCCAGTTGGGCCGCTAAAGGTAGCCAAAATTTCCACAGGGTTTCTAGCTGTTCAAATAACAGAGGAAACTCAATCTTTTTCTGTTGAAGTTGACAGAATAGACGGGATCGGGCTTCTATGTTCACCATAACATTTTCCGGTGTGATTCCAAAAGCAGTTGAACGTTGATGATCAGACAGTTCCCATTCTTCTAAAACTTCTAAATCTGTGGGCTGGGGCTTTTGTCCAGTCTTCCAAGCCTTGAGAATTTCAATCATAGACCATCCTAATTTTATTCAATGAATTTCTATCATGAACCTAACATTGAGGCTAACAAAAATAACCCATAACTCAAACCAATTTTGAGGGCATTTAGATTTTCTACCCAAAAAGATTGTCGTAAACGAGGAGAACGATTGTAAGCTAACCAGTTAACCCCTTCGACAAAGATAGATATTACTAAAGCCACCGTCACATCTAAACGCCCCCTTTGTCCGGTTATCCCAGAAATAGCCACGGCTAGGAATATCCCAAACAGTAGACTAATAATTAGCAGCGAAATCCGTCGCCAAGGATTCATTAACAATCGCCCTACCTGGGCATTAATTACATTGACAAGTCTATTCAGACGGGTATTTTGCATAAAACAGAGTGTGAATTTTAGTGGGATTAATGATCTAATTTAAAGCAAAAGATTATGAAAGATAAACTTTATCCAGCCTTTCTAATTACTGGAATAATTTTATTAACTTTAATTAGTTTAAGGCAATTTCTGTTTCGCTATTGTGTCCAAACGGAGCGAAAACCCGCCGAACAGATGGTCTTATCTGCCCATAGTTCCCTATCTACAACTTTTCCTAAAATCTCTATTCCGCAACCATCCCCCCCGAATATTAGTCTTCCCTTGAAATCTGAGATGATTTCCCCGTCTTTGCCTCCACTGTCCACAAACTATCGCCGAGGGTCATTTCGAGTCAGTAACCTGACGGAACATCCGGTGCGTGTGGCCCTACTCAGTCGTTCGGCGCCGAATATCACGGAACCTGTTCACTGGGATTTTGCCCCCGCCGAGGGTAGTAGGGAGGGTCTGATTTTATCCCTTCCCCAAGAAAATTTAATCCTCAAATCTGGTGATATTCTGGTGGTTTTTGCTCCTGATGGTTCTCGCTATTACTGGGGGCCGTATATTGTCGGGGAAACTTCCCTTCCAGCTTGGAATCCTCAAGACCAGGAATGGGAATTGGTAATTAAACCGACCCCATGAAGAAATCAATCATTGTAGAATTGACTCAAGCAGCAATCTTCCTAATGATGTGAGTATTTATGCTTCCATGTACGATAATACAGCAGGGAACACCGGAACAGCCCCCCCAAACCCCCCGTGCACGGGGGGCTTGGGGGGGAGGGAACACCGGGGGAAACACTTTACCGTCTGGGTTCTAAGATCCGTCTGGTGTCTTAACTGCCTTGGCGGTTGCTATAACTAATTGATATATTGAATTAGGTGTTAGTTAGATAACACATTAACAGTAAACTGTCAATATCTCAATCGTTAATATCTGCATTTTTAGCCAATGAAATCAAGTTCAAATCGAAAAATTCCCAGCTTTTTTTTACCTCTACTCAAAACACCTGGGTTCCCTTGGCTAGTTTTTATTTTAGGTTTAGGTTTAATCGGTTTTCTGGCTTTTTTTTGGAACTTAGGAACTTCAGGTTTACTCGATGAAACAGAACCTTTATTTGCGGAATCTGCGCGTCAAATGTTGGTAAATGGAGATTGGATTACTCCCTATTTTAATCAGGAAACCCGTTTCGATAAGCCGCCATTAATTTATTGGTTAATGGCAATTTCCTATCAGATAGTTGGGGTGAATGAATGGGGAGTCCGTCTTCCTTCGGCATTTTCTGGTTTTCTTCTCGTTTGTTTAGGATTTTATACTTTAAGTTATTACGTCCAACAGACCCAATTTTATACTATAAAAGATAATCAAAAACAAGATTTTATTTCTCCATTGGTTCAACCAGGTTTTAGAAAGATTATTTTACATCCTTTACCTTGGATGGGGGCTTTATTAATCGCATTTAATCCGGGGATTCTGGCTTGGGCAAGAATTGGGGTTTCCGATATGTTATTAACTGGGTGTTTGGGTTCGGCGTTATTAGCTTTTTTTCTGGGATATGCAAAGTCAGAATTACAGGAAGGGCAAGATTTACCTCCAGGTTTTAATTCTTATAAAATTTGGTATTTGGCTTTTTATATTTTAACCGCTTTAGCTGTTTTAACCAAAGGCCCGGTGGGGATTGTTTTACCGATTTTAATTATTGGTTCATTTTTAATTTATTTGGGAGAAGGGCGCAAAGTTTTAAAAGAAATGGATTTATTAAAGGGAAGTTTAATTTTTTTAGTAATTACAATTTCTTGGTATGTTTTAGTAATTTTAGTTAATGGTCAAAACTATATTAACTCTTTTTTTGGTTATCATAATTTTCAACGATTTACAACGGTTGTGAATCACCATTCTGCTCCTTGGTATTTCTATTTTATTGTAGTTTTAGTCGGATTTGCACCATTTTCTGTGTATTTACCTCCGGCGATCGCTTCAACAAAATTCTGGAAACGTCGCTATTGGCAACATCAAACTCGAATTAAACAACTCCAATTATTTGCTGTTTTTTGGTTTGGCGGAATTTTTATATTTTTCACCCTAGCGGTTACTAAGCTTCCCAGTTATATTTTGCCCCTGATTCCTGCCTCAGTTTTATTAGTATCTTTATTTTGGAATAATATCATCTCTAAAAATAGCTTTCAAAAAAATAAATTTAATTCCCTAAATATTGCAATTTTTATTAATATTTTATTTGTTTTTTTGGCATCTATTGGCAGTTATTTTAGTAAAAATTTAATTGGATATGATGCAGATATGCCGGATTTTAGAGGGGATTTACAAGCCTCTGGGATTCCAAATATATCGGCTTTGATTTGGGTGATCACAACATTAGGAATAGTCCTAAGTTGGTGGAAAGGTCGAATTTCATCTATTTTTATAGTTAATATTTTGGGATTTATTGTTTTTTTTATTGTGGCGGTAACTCCCACCTATAGTTTACTCGATCAACATCGACAAGAACCCTTACGACACCTAGCCCAAACCGTCGTACAACAGCGAAAATTAGGGGAAGAATTAATTATGATTGGTTTCAAAAAACCCAGTTTAGTTTTTTATACTCAACATCGAGTGCAATACCGTCCTGACCCCCGGGATGCGATCGCCTATATTCAAACTCCATTGGTGCAAAAATCTCCTCCCCAAACCCTTTTAATTTTGGCACATCCCCAAGAATTAATTGATCTAGGATTAAAACCCGATCAATATCAAATTATGGATCAAGCGGGTGCTTATCAACTCATTCGGGTTCATAAAACGTAATCTAGCAATTCGGTACCTAATTGTCCTAAACTAAACTATGGAAATCTAATCGGCTTTTGAACAAAAAATATGAGTTTAGTTGAACTTTTAGAACCCATTGCTAATCTATTTCGGGGTTTAGGTATTCCCGAACCTATCACCCATTGGGGACATCCGGTGATGATGGGAACTGTTATTTTTACGATGGGGAGTTATGTGGGTTGGACGGGATGGCGCGGGCGTCTCGCAGCAGATAAGGAAGTCGCCTTAAAAAATCGTGCTGACCACCGAAAACTCGCCCCTTTAATGTTTTTGTTTTTGGCATTAGGCTACACGGGAGGTTTATTATCTTTAGTAATGCAAAAAGAACCCATTTTAGAAAGTCCCCACTTCTGGACAGGAACAATATTATTAGGATTGTTATTAACTAATAGTCTGATTGCTTTTACCGGATTTAACAAAGATAACTCTGGTTTTAGGGCGACCCATGCTTATATTGGAACCGTTATCTTAGGATTAATGTTAGTCCATACCTTTTTAGGTTTAAAGTTAGGATTGTCTATCTAATATTGTTGACGGTTGGCTATTGAAACCAAGAAACTCCCCCTGATCCCTATTTTGTCATATAGCAACCGCCAAGGCAGTTAGGACACCAGACGGATCTTGTAACCCAGACAGTGAAGTATTTTCCCCCGGTGTTCCCTCCCCCCCTAGCCCCCCGTGCACGGGGGTTTGGGGGGCTCCTGTTCCCTGTTCCCTGTTCCCTGCTATATCATGAATCAGACGGTGATTTTAATTCTGGCTTTTGCTTATCTCTTAGGTTTGCTAGTGGGTGTAATTCCTGGGGGAAATTATGCAATATTAGGTTTAGGAATTATATTGGCAATAGCCACCGCCCTAAAACAAGTTTATCAACAAAAACAATCCCGTCAAGCTCGAATTAAACAATTTACTCGGCAAAAACAAACCCGCAAAGATGCCCTAACTGATCCGATTGAATTTGTAGATAAAATCCCTAAAATTCCCCGTCCTAAAATTCCCTTTTGGGTGTGGTTATTAGCCGGAATTATTGCTTTTTTAGCCAGTGTTTATTTACAAATCAGAACGCCTCAACCCGCGACAAATGATATTAGTCAGTTAATTATTAATAGTGGAAATAGCCAAGATTTATTAATTACGGTTCGGGGAGAAGTTAGCAGTATTCCTCGGTTAACTCGTTCAGGACGGGGACAATTTTGGCTAGAGGTGAATCAAGTTAATGAAATTACTAATAATAATACGACCATTGCCGTTAGTAAAGATGTTAGTGGTTTGGTTTATGTGACTGTTCCCCTATTAAAAGCTACGGGATTATATCCGGGGGAAAGTATAGCAATTACTGGAAGTTTATACAAACCTCAACCCCCTTCTAACCCGGGGGGATTTGATTTTCAAAACTATCTCGCTCAACAGGGATCATTTACCGGACTTCGAGGACGTTATATTAGTCATGATGATAGTCAACCCCCTCCTTGGGGACTATGGAAAATTCGCCAACGGATTACCCGCGCTCAAGCTCAATTATTAGGAGTTCCCAAAGGTTCCCTATTAAGCGCGATGGTCTTAGGACGTTTAGCTGTTGATTTACCCTACGATATTAGAGATATTTTTGTTCAAGTTGGACTGGCTCATATTTTAGCAGCTTCAGGATTTCAAGTATCATTTTTATTGGGAGTTATTTTAGCGATTACTCAAAAGTTTTCTCCCAGGATAAGATTTAGTTTGGGATTATTAACCTTACTGATTTATTTGGGATTAACAGGGATTTCTCCTTCGGTATTACGAGCAACATTAATGGGTTTGGCGGTATTAATTGCTCTGTTAAGCCAACGGCAAACTAAACCTTTAAACGTATTATTAATTGTTGCTATCTTATTATTAATTGCTAATCCAACTTGGATTTTTGATATTGGATTTCAACTCAGTTTTTTAGCAACTTTAGGATTAATGGTTACGGTTCCTGCCTTAATGGAAAGATTAAATTGGATGCCCCCTTTCTTCGCATCTTTAATTGCTGTTCCTTTATCAGCACTAATCTGGACATTACCTTTGCAACTCTATTTTTTTAAAGTATTATCTCCCTATAGTATTCTGGTTAATATTATCGCATCTCCCCTGATTTCTATTATTACATTGGGAGGGATGGCGAGTGCTTTATCCGCCTTATTAGTACCCAGTTTGGGAAGTGCGATCGCCCAATTTCTCTATTATCCAATTTTAGGTTTAATTGAAATCGCCAAATATTTTAGTCAACTGCCAGGAAATTCGATTGCAGTTGGGAGTATTTCCCTGATTCAATTAATAACTCTCTATAGTTTAATTGTGATAATTTGGGTTTATTTTACCTGGATTAATCCGGCATCAAACCCCAAATTTTCCCGATCAAAAACCCAATTTATTCCTGTTCTCTTTGCCGTCACCTTAGCCCTATTGATTGTGATTATCCCCAGTTGGTATACTAAAACCCTAGGGTTTCAAGCCAACCTTCTCAATACTCCTCAAGAACCGATTTTAGTGATTGAAGAAAAAGGACAAGTTACCTTAATCAATAGTGGGAGTCAGAACACCGCTAAATTTGCAATTTTACCCTTTTTAAATGCCCAAGGGATTAATGCTATTAATAACGCCGTAGCTACCCATTCCCAACTGGGTTTAAGTATTGGTTGGCCGTTGATTTTAGAAAATATTCCGATTCAAACTTTTTATGATAATCCTACTCCGAAAAAAAACTATCAAGCCACCAATGAAATCATTCTAAAAGCCTTAGCCCAACAAAAAGGAAATTATGTTTCCCTAACTGTTGGTCAACCAATTATGTTAGGTTCTGTAGAACTGGAATTATTAAATGCTCAACCTCCAGTAATTCAATTTAAAATTGATCAAAATCTTTGGACATTACTAGGAGAAACTTCCGCCTTCCAACAACAACAGTTAATTCAAAAGGTCAGGTCAACTCAGGTATTATGGTGGTCGGGAGAATCCTTAACCCCGGAACTTTTATCCGTATTAAGGCCTAAAATTGCGATCGCTTCTTCCAATTCTATTGATCCGAAAACAGTAGAAACCCTGAATCAACAGCAAACTCAAATCTTCTGGACGGGTCGAGATGGGGCTTTAAAATGGACGCCGACCCAGGGTTTTGAAACAACTTTAGATTTTGATCAAACAGATGGTTCCCTTCTCTGATATAATTCAAAAAGTGGTTTAGAATTAGATATAGATCATTTCTAACTTGGAGAGGTGGCAGAGTTGGTCGAATGCGACACACTCGAAATGTGTTAGGGGCTTTACGGTTCCTCGTGGGTTCGAATCCCACCCTCTCCGTTTTTTCCGCCCCCGATCATTAAAATACTTGAATCATTGATAGGGGGGTTGTGTCCATGTCCTTAATGCCATTGAGCGAAGCCATAGAAGCCAATGCACTCGATAATACTCGTTTAATTGCAACGGATATTGATGGAACTTTAACCCAAAACGGAAAATTTACCTCGGATTTATTCCAGGCTTTGTTTGCATTAAAACAGGCTAAAATTCCGGTAATTTTAATTACAGGACGGTCGGCGGGATGGGTACAAGCCTTAAAAAATTATCTTCCGGTGACAGGTGCGATCGCCGAGAATGGCGGTTTATATTATCCCTTGGAGTCTGATCAGCCACAATTTTTAATCTCTTTAAATTCTATCTCCCAACATCGTAAAAATTTAGCCCAAGCGTTTCAAATTCTCCAAGTTCAGTATCCCCATCTCCAGGCTTCCGAAGATAATCCTTTTCGGTTTACGGATTGGACATTTGATATTCAAAATATTAGTTTATCAGAAATTCAACAATTAACAGAACTCTGTGCAGAATTGGGTTGGGGATTTACCTATAGCACTGTTCAAGGTCATATTAAACCTAAAAACCAAGACAAAGCCACGGGATTATTAAAGGTTATTCAACAATATTGGTCAGAGTTAACCCCAGAACAAATTCTTACTATTGGCGATAGTCCTAATGATCAAACTCTATTTAATTCTGAGTTATTTCCTCAGTCTATTGGAGTTGCTAATCTCTTAGAATATAGGGATCAATTAACCCATAAACCCCGTTATATTACCGCAGGTTTAGAAGTTGAAGGATTTTGTCAAATTGCGAAAGTTTTTAATTTATAATGGTGTTTGTTGTTGTTGCTAAGACCTCTTGTAAGAGTGCGCTTAAGCGCAACAACACTCACAGTTGTGTTATTATCGACTCAACAATATATTCCCTCACCTGCGATGAGTTATTGTATGACCGTAGGATGTTCTCATCCAGAAAATCTCAACTCAGCCGAATATTGTCAAGGTTGTGGTCAATTTCTATTACTTCAAAACCGTTATCTCGCCATAAAACCTTTAAGTAGAGGCGGTTTTGGTCGGACATTTTTGGCAATTGATCAACAAATTCCTTCCCATCCCCATTGTGTAATTAAACAATTCTTTGTGCAATATGAAAACCCCCAGGATTATCAAACCGCCGCTAAATTATTTCGTCAGGAAGCAGTCCGTTTAGATCAATTGGGAAAACACCCTCAAATTCCTCAACTATTAGCACATTTTGAACAAAACAAACAATTGTTTATTATTCAAGAATATATTCAGGGAAAAACCCTATTTGATGAATTAAAACAAGATGGATTATTTACAGAACAAAAAATTTGGCAAGTTTTAAAACAAATTCTCCCTATTTTACAATTTATTCATGAACAAAATATTATTCATCGAGATATTAAACCTGCTAATTTGATGCGGCGTTGTTCTCTCCCCTCCTCTGGTGAAAACTCCTTAGATACGGTTGTAGATTTAACCCAAATTCCGCCTACTATTCCAATGAGAGATCAGGAACAGGCTCAAATTAGTGCTAAACTCAAATCAACTATTTATCCTATTTTATCCCCAGAAAATTCCGACCTTCAAACAAGCACGGATTTTAATAAAAATGATATTGTTTTAATAGATTTTGGGATTTCCAAACTGTTAACAGGAACCGCTTTACTCCACAGTGGAACTATTGTCGGAACACCGGAATTTATGGCTCCTGAACAAATGAGAGGAACCGTTTATCCCGCTAGTGATTTATATAGTTTAGGGCTAACTTGTTTATATTTAATCACGGGAATTTCCCCTGGAAAATTATATGATGATTATGATGAAAAATGGAATTGGCGAAGTTATTTAATCCCGCAACAAATTATTAGCGATCGCTTAGAAACCGTTTTAAATAAATTAATTGTGATCGCCATTAATCAACGTTATAAATCCGCCGAAGAAGTCTTAACAGCAATTCAATCTTCTGAAACGCCTGTAAATATAGCAGTTAAACCGGTTATTCCGATTAAAAAAACATCTGCAAAAGTCGTCCAAACTCCAGCTAAAACGCCTAATTTATTAGAGAGAATTAAACAAAACTTAGGCTATCAGCCCTTAAATGATCCTTTAAAATCCGCCGTGGGAGTCGATTATACTCAACTCCAAACCCTCTTAGCTCAAAAACGTTGGAAACAAGCGGATCAAGAAACTTGGTTTGTCCTCTGTCAAGCCCTAAAAAAATCTAAAAAAACCTATTTATACGCCCAGGATTTAGCCAATTTACCCTGTGAAGATCTACAAACAATTAATCATCTTTGGGTAAAATATAGTAATAGTCGGTTTGGATTTAGTATCCAAAATCAAATTTATCAAACAGTGGAAGGAGACTATGGAAAATTTTGTCAGCAGGTGGGATGGTTAACCTATAATCCCAATAATCCTGATTATGGCATCGAATATAAAACATCCGCCCCCACTGGACATTTACCCACCCGCAATTGGATAGTTAGCACCGGAAAATGGTGGAAAAACCTAGAAATTTTAGCCGAAAAATTAGCAAGTTGTAAAATTAATTAGTAATGAATAAAAACCCAGTCTTTCCAAGAATACCTTAACCTTGATTATCCTTCTTAGTGTCTTTGTACCTTTGTGGTTAATAAAAAAAAGACTACGGTATTGTTAAAAAAAACCAGGTTTTTATGGTATAATCTAATTACCAGAAATTGGTTGTACAAACTGCCGATTAGCTCGCACAAAACAATGGGAAGGATCGCTAGTTTGATCGGTTTTTTCAACATAAATCCAAGGTTGCTGTTTAGTATCGTAAACCACACCAAACCCCGCCGGGCCTAAATTGATTTCAAAGTCTTGTCCTGCGGGAAGTTTTCCCACCACAGGCCAATTTTCAATATTTAATTCGGTTTTATTGCTAGGATTTTCTAATTGCGAATAATTGGTATTTCCTAACATCCGACAATCAATTCCTTGAGGATTAGATTGGGTTATTTTCCAGGAAGAATGGGGCGATCTCCGATAATCTCCATTTGCTTGTGGTTGGGGAATAGACCCCCCCTGTGTCCCCCCCTTGGTAAAGGGAGGAAAATCAGAACTTAGCCCCCCATTGTTAAGAGAGTCAGAACTTAGCCCCCCATTGTTAAGAGAGTTAGAGTCAGAACTTAGCCCCCCATTGGTAAGGGGGGGTTGGGGGGGTCTATTCGACGAATTTTGACAGGCGATCGCCCGGACGCCCATCCCCGTTAATACCAACCCCAAACCCAAGGATAAAATCACCAATCTCAAATCATTTTTAGCGGTCATACAGGTATACACAACTCAACAGGTTCCCCAGTTAAACTAAAGGGTCTTACCTGGGTTATTTTCACTTTCACCTGTTGACCTTTCAATTCCGCTAAATTTCCTGAGAAAAAGGTTAAACGATTTCCCCTTGTGCGTCCCATAACTTGAGAAGTATCTTTAGAATTTGTTCCCTCGACTAATACTTCTTCAATTCTGCCTAAATAACGCTGGGAACGTTCGGCCGCCTTCACAGAAACTAAGCGATTTAACTGTTGTAAACGATCGGCTTTTATCTCGTCACTGAGTTGATTTTCCCACAACGCCGCCGGAGTCCCAGGACGGGGAGAATAGGCGGCTGTATTTAATAAATCAAAGCCAATATCATCGACTAATTTCATCGTATTTTCAAACTGTTCATCGGTTTCCCCTGGAAATCCCACAATCGCATCCGCACTAATAGAAGCATCGGGCATATATTCCCGAATGGTATGAATAATTTGGCGATATTTTTCTTGAGTATAGCCCCGCGCCATTGCCTTCAAAAGCTGATTATCTCCCGATTGAAAGGGGATATGAAAATGTTCACAAATTTTCGGTAATTCCGCACAAGCCCGAATCAATCTTTCTGTAAAATAACGGGGGTGACTGGTGGCAAATCGAATCCGTTCGATGCCAGGAACATCATGAATAAAATATAATAAATCCGTGAAATTATATAAATTCCGACCGCCAGGACTTGAACCGGGTAAATCGCGGCCGTAGGCATCAATATTTTGCCCTAATAAGGTGATTTCTTTATACCCCAAACGGCTTAATTCTTCGATTTCTTCCCGAATAGCTTCCGGTCGGCGCGATTGTTCAATCCCGCGTACATTGGGAACCACACAATAAGTACACCGTTCATTACAACCATAAATTACATTAACCCAGGCTGTTACCTCACTATCTCGACGGGGTTTAGTAATATCTTCGATGATTTCTATGGGTTCTGTGGCAACAATTTGATTGCCTTGAAATACCTGTTCTAATAGGTCTTGTAAACGGTTGGCGTGTTGTGGCCCCATGACTAAATCTATTTCAGGAACCCGACTCAGTAAGGTTTCTCCTTCCTGTTGGGCAACACATCCGGCGACAATAATGGTTAAATTCGGTTCTTTTTGTTTGCGTTTTGCCTGTCTTCCTAAATAGGAATAAACCTTTTGTTCGGCATTATCTCGAATTGTACAAGTATTATAAAGAATCACATTAGCATCATTGGGATCTTCGGTAAAATCAAAGCCCATTTCTTCTAAAACGCCAGCCATGCGTTCTGAGTCGGCTTTGTTCATCTGACAGCCGAAAGTTGTAATATGATAACGTTGGGAATTTGTAGTCATCGAATTTTAGAAGTCTCCTATCTCTTGAGAAAGGTTAAATTTAGCCTTTCTACAGAGTTTATTATAATTCATTTTGTCTAGTTTTGTGATCTTTAAGGTTAAAAAAATGAAACCCAAACAGATTGTTTACACGGTAGCTGCTATTTCAATTGTTGGGTCTTTCCTGTTAACTACTCAAAATCCGGCTTTAGAATTATCATTTTTAACAGGATTTTTATTAGCAATTTTAACCAAAGGAATCAGAAAACGGCGTTCTGTGTCTAAAGATATTTGAAGGTTATTATCAGAGAAACTAACTCAATAACTAAAGTTTTGAACCTGTTGCCTAAGTTCCTCCCATTCTGGCAACCAAGTCCAAACATCTTCTGTTGAGTTCTCAATTCCTTTAACAACCCGTTCTCTAAAAATAAAAGGCTCCCCAAGTGTGAAATCTATTAATGCTGCTCTCATTCCACAAAGTAGATCTTTACCAGAAAAGAAAGTTAGAAAGTGTTGAAACCGATGTCTCCCAGGGTGGCAGGTTGAAAGTAATTGTTCAAAAGAATGCAGAACATCTTCTACTCTAACAATTTGATTTTGCTCATAGTTATTCACAATATTTTGTATTCCAGTACGGCAGTCTAACTCGCTGAGAGCATCTGGAAATGGGTGTTGACCCCCTGTATTTCCCCAACAGTTCTGAAGTGGTAAAAGTCGTTGACGAGAAAGAGACAGCGCAATTCTAGCCGCAGTATAATCTGCATAAATTGACAGGTAGGGGCAATTTTAGGAAGTTGATTAACTAAAAGTTGTGCTACAGGTGGATGTAGGTTTAGATCAATTTCGTCTACCAAAACAATTGAGTATGCGATTTGCTGTCTAACGATTTCATATAACATCGGAAAAACAGACTGTTCTCCTGCTGACATTTCAACAATGTCATAGGTTCTATGCCCATCATTCAGTGTGAAATAAGTATTTTGTTCGGTTGGAGAATCATGACTCGGTTGATATTCTATACCGATGAATGAACGATCTGGAAAAACCTTCTTGTAAAGCATCTCTAATTGCGAAAGGTAGTCAACTGAATAATTGTAAGATTGTGGTTTTTGTTTCCATTGCTTCCATTGTTTCCATTGAATTAAATATTGACGCAAATGCCCAACTCCCGACTCAAATGAGATTTCAGCAGCAGTCTCTCTAAAACCATCTCCGCCACTTTCTGGAGTTGGTTTTGAACCCAGATTCCGAAACTGATCGAACCAGAATATACCGGGAAGTTTCGAGAATTCTGAGCGAATCGATGGATCTCTGTTCAATAATTTTTGAGCATAATAACGTCCTTGAAACTGAGCGCGTTCTTGCTGATCATTATTTTCTCCAACTTTCCAGTATTCACCATTCAAAATTAATTTAACTAAGCGATTATTCCCCGGTTCAACAAAATTCTGAGGACGAAATTCAATGGGTTGTGCCTCATACCATCTTTGGGCGACTGATTTTGTTGCCTCAAGTTCCTCATCTTCAAATGATATTTCTAATTCAATATGTGGAGAACCCCAAGCAAAAAAACGACCGGGCAAAAAACCCACCCAATCGAAATCATATACTGTTGTACGCTGTTTAGTCGCTAGTGCTAATGGAAGCGCAATTGCCTGCAAAAGTGTTGTTTTCCCTGTACCATTATCACCCAGTATCAGAAAGCGATTTGTAACCTCTTGAAGCGTCTTGTTTTTAAAAGAAACTTCAAGATTATCAAATCGCTTGAATTTTTGGACTGTAATAGATTCTATTTTCATTTTTCACTATCCTCTAAATAAATTTGAGAAAACGTTGATAAAAGAGGGTTAAACCTCTCCCATATCTAAACCTAACGCTTCAGCAATTTGTTCGTTTGTTAACCCCATTTCTCGTAACCGAGGAATAGCGTTACGCCGAGATTTTTCAGCCCGTTCAGCCCGTTCTTTTCCGGTAGGAATAATCACCCCTTGATCATCACACCACCGTAACCAAAAATCCTGTTTTTCTTCATATATTCCTGACCAAATAGTTAATCCTAAACCAACTTGTTCTAACCAAAATATTGATTGATTTTCAATTTCTGTTGTTTCCAATAATTGATAGTTTCCCTCCCGTAGAACATAAACTCGTAATAAAATATCGCCCAATTGTTGTAACGGGTCAAACACAACATAATATGTTACCCGCATCCGGGCATAATTAATTAACTTACTTCCGAGTTCATTTCCTTCTTGATTAGAAACAATTTCAATCACCACATCGGGAGGTTTTCCAAACTCCCAAATAAAATAAGTCCGATTTCGTTTTTCTCGAAAATCCGGCGGAACTTCCACATCTAAAGATAAAAATACATCGGGTACAATGGGAGGATGACGGAGTGCATAGAAAATACCCACATTTGCATCAGCTAAAAATGTTGAATTTTCTCCTAATCTTTGCCAAGAACTATATAAACATTCAACTAATAAACGCTGTAACTTTGCAGATAAAAAATTATCCACAGGAGTATCATCCTCGGTAATAACTTCAGTTAAATCAATCGTAGGAGGTTGAATCGGTGTGACAGACATAATAATTCATGCTATCTGTTTATAGACCATTATATACGGGACTTACGCAAATTTGGGGATGTAACCCTATATGTAGGGGTAATTCATGAATTACCCCTACAGTTAAATTGGTTTATTTTGCAGGTTCAAAACCAAAAATTTTGGCATAAAAACCAAATTCACCATCAATAGTACGTTTAATATTTTCCGCTTTCCTGAAGCCATGTTGCTCTCCTTCAAACAGAACATATTCCACCGTAACTCCTTTCGCTTTTAACGCTTCTACCATTATTTCTGCTTGGTTGGGAGGCACAATTTTATCCTCTGAACCCTGAAAGAATATCACCGGACAGGATAATTTATCAACATGATAAATCGGAGAACGCTGTTGATAAATAGCCTTTTCTTCTGGATAAATCCCAATTAAACCATCCAAATAACGGGATTCAAATTTATGGGTATCCGTTGCTAAAGCTGCTAAATCACTGACTCCATAATAACTAGCCCCCGCCTTAAATAGATCCTTAAATGTTAAAGCACATAAAGTAGTATAACCGCCCGCACTTCCGCCCGCAATTGCCATTCGATTTCCGTCCACGAAACCCTGTTCTGCCAGATATTTTGCCCCGTTACAACAATCATCCACATCCACAATTCCCCAACTTTTATTTAACCGTTGACGGTACTCCCGCCCGTAACCCGTACTTCCCCCATAATTGACGTCTAAAACCGCAAATCCTCGACTTGTCCAGTATTGATTTTTTAAGCTCAAACTGCTAGAAGTAGCCGCCGTTGGCCCACCATGACTTTTAACAACTAAAGGCGGTTTTTCTCCCTCTGAAACTTGATAATCTTTGTTTTGAGGAGGATAGAAAAATCCATAGGCAGTTTTCCCATTTTCTGTAGGGAATTCTATTGGTTGAGGTACGGATAAATAGCCTTTATCTAGTACAATTTGACTAGAACGTCGTAATACTTCGAGTTCTCCCGTGTCTAAATTAAGTTGCACAATAGCACTACTTTCTATGGGAGAACTGCCAATAAATAACACTTGATTTCCTGAAACAGTTAAGCCATCAATAGCAGTATAAGGTATCTCAATATCCTCTAATTTCAGAGTTTTAGTATCCAAACTTGCTAGATACCAATTCCCATTTTTACTGTAGGTACAAATAATCTTTTCTGCGGAACTAAACCCATAAGTTGACATTCCAAAAACCCAAAGCGGTAAACCAAATTCCGCAGCCATGGGATATAGAGGTTCTATCTTTCCAGTATAGCGATATAAGTTCCACCAATTCGAGCGATCGCTTACAAAATATAACACCCCATCTGGCGACCATTGGGGTTGAAAAATAGATTCTTCTAAACCTCCCGCAATTAATACTTTTTCTCCTAATAACCCCTCAGAATTAACCTCAGCAACCCATAATTCCGTCCCATCCCAAGGCATATTTGGATGATTCCATGAAATCCAAGATAATTTGTTACCATCGGGATTTAAACGAGGAAAGGCATAAAAATCATTACCCTCGACTAAAACCCGAATATCCTCACTATTATTCAGATTAATACTGACAATGGTATTAACAGGTTCTCCCCCTTCGGTATGATCTTCTCTAACACAAATTAACCGTTGATTTTGAGTATTAATTACCCCATCCGTATAACGATATTCTGCTTCTGGGGTGATAGGGTTGGGAGTAATTTGATAGGGTGTATTTTCTCCTTGAATGTTCTGTTTGTAAAGACGTTGATCAACAAAATTAGAAAAATAAACTGTTCCTTGATTAACAATATAGGAACCCCCCCCATATTCATGAACCCGAGTTCTAATATTAAAAGACTGAGGAGTCACATCACTTAATTGATTATCAGGAGTCAAACGAACAATCACACTGCGTCCCGCTTCTGATGACCGTCCTTCTGTCCAATAAATATTATCCCCATCCCAGGTTAAACCACCGAGTCCAACGGTTCCTTCTACGATTAAATCGGCGGTAATGGGAGATTTCCAAGACCCATATTTTTCGGTTTTTTTGCTCATATTTTGATTAAGCTGTTGTTTATTTAAACTGTGATTATAGCATTACCTTTGTTTTTAAGTTTACGTCCTCATTTAAAAAATAACTCTCCTTCATTTAAAAGCTGATGTAATAAATACTCTAGCTCATCAACTGATTTAAAGAGTCATTGATTTTTCTAAGGTTTGATTATTAATTATTAATATTTTGTATTGTAGACTACAATTTACTATGCAAAACTCCTTTATTATACGAAGCCTGAATAGGAAATTGACCATACCATATCTTCATCGAATTGCAGTAAATTGTTAATTTTTAAGTGTTTTTATCTACTGCTCGATGTTTCAATTTAACCAACTCATGGTTATAGATATGGTAAAGAAAGTAGCCTATTCTTCGAGGAAAATTTTAAGTAAAATCGCTAAATAGTCATCGTGAAAAAAAATTTCGGTAGACGCAAATTCTTGGTTTATGGTTCGGCGGCCTTTGGAAGCACCCTGTTTCTGAAAGGATGTGCCAACCCTGCTACCAATAATACCACTAGCTCAACCTCCACCGCAACTCCCACAGCAACCCCTACGAGTAATGGCGATACAATTAAGGTGGGAATTCTTCACTCCTTAAGTGGAACAATGGCAATTAGTGAAACCACGGTTGTTGAAGCAGAGAAGTTAGCCATTAAAGAAATTAACGCCAATGGTGGCGTCCTCGGTAAACAAATTGAAGCCGTAGTTGAAGATGGTGCTTCTGACTGGCCAACTTTTGCCGAAAAAGCCCAAAAATTAATCGATCAAGATAAGGTTGTCACGGTTTTTGGGTGCTGGACATCTGCCAGTCGGAAAGCGGTAAAAGATATCTTTGAATCCAGAAATCATATGTTATGGTATCCGGTTCAATATGAAGGTCAAGAATGTTCTAAAAACATTTTTTATACTGGAGCCGCCCCTAACCAACAAATTGAACCTGCCGTACAATGGTTATTTGATAATAAGGGTAAGGAGTTTTTCTTAGTTGGCTCTGACTATGTTTTTCCCCGCACAGCTAACAATATTATTAAGGAACAATTAGCAGCCATTGGCGGCACAACAGTAGGGGAAGATTACTTACCGTTAGGGAATACGGAAGTTACTCCAATTATTACTAAAATCAAACAAGCATTACCCAATGGCGGTGTAATTTTTAATAGTTTAAATGGAGATAGTAATGTAGCTTTCTTCAAACAGTTACAAGGGGCGGGAATGACCCCGGAAAAATATCCGGTGATGTCGGTAAGTATTGCCGAAGAAGAAGTGCGACAAATTGGTAAAGATTTTCTTTTAGGTCACTATGCTGCTTGGAACTATTTCCAAACCGTTGACACTCCCATTAATAAGAAATGGGTAGAAGCATTTAGAGCCGAATATGGGCCAGATCGGGTGACAAATGACCCGATGGAAGCCGCTTATTTGATGGTGTATTTGTGGAAACAATCGGTAGAAAAAGCGGGAACAGCCGATGATTTAGATAAGGTTAGATTAGCTGCTATCGGTCAAAGTTTCGATGCTCCTGGCGGCAAAGTTACGATGTTCCCTAACCATCATATTTCTAAAACCGTGCGGATGGGACAGGTACGGGATGATGGATTATTTAACATTGTTTGGGCAACAGAAGGCCCCGTTGATCCAGTTCCCTGGAACCAATTTGTTCCCGCCACAAAAGGCTTTGGTTGTGACTGGACAGATCCCAAGAAAGGGGAAAAATACAAAATGGAAACGACATAATTAACCCTAGATTAGATCCCCCCTAGCCCCCCTTAAAAGGGGGGAACTTGAAGTTAAAGTCTTCCTTATTAAAAGGGGAAATTAAAGAAGTCAAAGTCTCCTTTTTTAAGGGGATTTAGGGAGATATACCCTTAGAAAAGATCAAGGAACTTTCAGTTTTCTGACCTAATTTAGAATTTTTCTTAAAAAATGCAGGATTTATTAATTGCCATCTTTAATGGAATTAGCATTGGTTCAGTGCTGTTAATGGCAGCATTAGGGTTGGCTATTGTCTTTGGACTCATGGGTGTAATTAACCTCGCTCACGGGGAATTAATTATGTTAGGAGCCTATACAACGTTTGTAGTGCAAAATATATTCAAATCCTTCGGCGAATCTCTGTTTAGTACCTACATTTTTTTTGCAATTCCGATTGCCTTTATCATCACAGCCTTAGCGGGATTAGCATTAGAAAGAGGTGTAATTAGATTTTTGTACGGAAGACCCTTAGAAACCTTATTAGCAACTTGGGGAGTTAGTTTAATTTTACAACAATTGGTTCGCAGTGTGAGTACCACCTTTGTGATCGCAATTGTGATCTTTTGTCTACTATTTTTTGGGGGATTATGGGTGCTGCGGCGACGTCCCAATTGGGATAATATTCAACGGTGGGCAGTTTCCGTTTTATTCCTATTATCATCAGGAATAGCTTTTGACATCGGATTAATAATTGGGCAGAGACAAAAAGCCTTATCAAAACCTTGGTTTAGTGCCAGAAATGTCGATGTTAGTGCCCCGCCTTGGTTGCGAGGAGGCTTAGAAGTAGGAACATTTCAGATTCCCTATGCCCGGGTTTTTATTATTGTTTTAACAATTTTTTGTTTAATCGGAATTTATTGGTTTTTTAACAAATCTAATTGGGGATTAAGGATTCGTTCTGTTACCCAAAATCGTACCATGAGCGCCTGTTTAGGGATTCCCACCGATACCGTTGACGCCCTAACCTTTGCCATCGGTTCAGGACTCGCCGGAATTGCCGGATGTGCGATTACATTATTAGGTTCAGTCGGCCCGAATACCGGACAAAACTATATTGTGGACACCTTCATGGTGGTGGTGGTGGGAGGGGTAGGAAATCTCCTCGGAACTGTGATTGCGTCCTTTGCGATTGGTGTTACCAGTTATTTAATTGGTTCAGGAACTCTAGCGTTATTATTAACCAACATGAACGCCGCGCCTTTCTTTGTTGATTTTTTCAACTTTTTTGCCACAACCAGTATGGCAAAAGTATTGGTTTTTGTATTAATTATTGCCTTTTTACAAGTTAAACCATCAGGAATATTTCCACAAAAAGGGAGAACGGCTGAACTATGAACAATGATGTTATTCTACCTCAAACCCAGAAGCAGAAACACAAAAAAAAGCTGATTGAAGGGTCAATAATTATGGCACTTGGCTTGTTTTTTGCCATAATTATGCCCTTAATCTTACCTACTTTTCGGTTACAATTATTGGGTCGATTTCTCGCCTTAGCCATTGCGGCATTAGGGATTGATTTAATCTGGGGATATACGGGATTACTCAGTTTAGGACATGGGATCTTTTTTGCATTAGGTGGTTATGCCCTAGCCATGTACCTAAAATTGCAACTTCCCGCCGGACAAATCCCCGATTTTTTTACTCTCTATGGGGTGAATGATTTACCTTGGTTATGGAAACCCTTTTATTCCTTTAGCTTTACCCTCTTTGCCGTAATTATTATTCCGGGGATTGTGGCCGGATTATTAGGGTATTTAGTCTTTAGAAACCGAATTAAAGGGGTATATTTTTCAATTATTACCCAAGCGGCATTAATCGTTTTCTTTAACTTTTTTAATGGTCAACAACAACTCATTAATGGAACCAACGGGTTAAAAACAGAAACCGATAAAATTTTTGGATTTGTTGTCGGCTCTGCCCCTGTTCAGTTAGCATTTTATGAAATCACAATTCTGTTTTTAATTGCTACCTATTTAATCTGTCGTTGGTTAACCAGTGGACGGTTTGGTAACTTATTAATAGCGATTCGAGATGATGAATTTCGGTTGAGATTCTCCGGTTATAATCCTACTTGGTTTAAGGTTTTAGTCTTTGCGATTTCGGGAGCATTTGCCGGAATTGCCGGGGCTCTGTATACCGTCCAAACCGGAATTATTACCCCGAATGCGATGGATGTTGCCTTTTCTATTGAAATGGTGATTTGGGTGGCTGTGGGAGGGCGAGGAAGTTTAATTGGGGCAATTTTAGGAACCCTATTAGTCCGCTTGGGAAGAACTGTCTTAAGTGAACAATTCCCCGAAGTTTGGCTATTTTTTCAAGGGGCATTATTCTTAATTGTAGTGACAATATTACCCGATGGAATTGTGGGATGGGTACGAAACTTTAGCTTTGATAAAATTCGTGCCTTATTCGGATTTCCTAAGCCCGTGGCGACCTATCCCAGTTTAGAAGAAGACCAGGAAATAGAGTTAGAAAGAGAGGAATTTGAACAGAAAATAACCAAAGATTAAAACCATGAATGCTAAAATTTTAGAAATTAATGATGTCACCGTCAGTTTTGATGGATTCAAAGCCCTCAATCACTTAACATTTAGTATGGATGTGGGGGAATTGCGAGTAATTATTGGCCCCAATGGAGCGGGTAAAACTACTTTTTTGGATGTGATTACCGGAAAAGTTCAACCCACGAGCGGACAGGTATTTTTTAAAGGGCGTAATTTAAAAAAAATGCCCGAATATCAAATTGCTTGTTTTGGAGTTGGGCGGAAATTTCAAACCCCTAGAATTTATCTAAATTTAACAGTTAGAGATAATTTAGGTTTAGCTTGTAACCGCAATAAAAATGTATTTCCCACCCTATTTCAACGGACTACAGGGCCAGAAATTAGAAACGTTGCGGGACTTTTAGATACAATTGGGTTAATTGCTAAAGCCGATTTTCCGGCGGCGTTACTGTCTCACGGGGAAAAACAACGGTTAGAAATTGGGATGTTAGTAGCACAATCTCCCGATTTATTATTAGTAGATGAACCCGTGGCGGGACTTACGGATGAAGAAACGGAAAATGTGGGTAATTTGCTGTTAGCATTAGCAGAAAGTCACTCGATTATTGTGATTGAACATGATATGGAATTTGTCCGACAAATTGCCAGAACTGTGACGGTTTTACATCAAGGTTCGGTATTATGTCAAGGAGATATGGATGAAGTTCAAAATGACCCTAGGGTGATTGAGGTTTATTTGGGTAAACAAGAGGAGGATTAATACCCCCCTTGGTAAGCGGGGGCTATGACTAAGAGTTAAGATAATAGAAAATTTTAATTTTAATTATTAGGAGAATTTCAAAATGATCGGAAGAACAGAAGGAGCAGTTATGGAATCTGTAGCACCGCCAGATATTATGTTAAGAGTGTCTGGATTGAATGTTTATTATGGGGAAAGTCATATTTTACGCGATGTAGATTTAAACGTTTTCCCCGGACAAATGGTATGTTTAATTGGGCGGAATGGCGTGGGAAAAACCACTTTATTAAAAAGTATTATGGGGTTACTCAAACCCAAAACTGGAGAGATTTATTTCAAAGGTCAACCCATTAATAAAGTTTCAACGGATAAACGGGCTAGATTAGGTATTGGTTATGTTCCCCAAGGACGAGAAGTTATTCCCAGGGTGACAGTGAAAGAAAATCTATTATTAGGGTTAGAAGCATTAGCCCAAAGACCGAAAGGAAAACCAGAAATTCCTGATGAAATTTTTGAATTATTCCCAGTTTTAAAAACTATGTTATCCCGCATGGGAGGAGATTTAAGTGGCGGACAACAACAACAGTTAGCTATTGCTAGGGCGTTAATGGGAAAACCGCAATTATTAGTTTTAGATGAACCCACAGAAGGGATTCAACCTTCAATTATTTTAGAGATTGAAGCGGCGGTGCGGGGAATTATTCAAACAACAGGAATATCCGTTTTATTAGTCGAACAACATTTGCATTTTGTTCGTCAAGCTGACCGTTATTATGCTATGCAAAAAGGTGGAATTGTGGCTTCTGGTGCAACAAAAGATTTAAGTCAAGAAGTCATCCAACGATTTTTAGCGGTGTGACTTGTTTCCTAATCTTTATTTCCTAAAAGTTGTTTCACTTTTTACTATGAATACAAATAAGAAATTACTTAGAATTGTATCAATCGGTTTAAGTTTTTGATAGAATAGAAAAGTATAATTCGTAATATCCAATGAGCCAATTATCAGCGATTAATCTTGGTCGTAAAATTCAGTCTCGATGGGTTTGGCGAGGGGTTAATTTGGTATTGTCCCCCGGGATGTGTTTGGGTTTAGTTGGGGCTACAGGAACCGGAAAAACCCTGTTAATGAGGGCTTTAGCAGGTTTAGATCCCATTAATGAAGGCGAAATTAAACTGGGAAATCGGTCTTTAACCCAATGTTATATCCCTCAATATCGTTCTTTAGTTATTTATTTACATCAACGTTCGGTATTATTAGAAGGAACTGTAGAAACAAATTTAAAAAGGATTTATGATCTATCGGTTCATCATCAAAAATATTATAATCCGCAACGGGTAGAAAACTGGTTTTTATATCTGGGGCGATCGCCTGATTTTCTCCAACAATCTACCCAAAATCTATCAGGAGGAGAAACACAATTAGTGGCATTAATTAGAGGATTACAATTAGATCCCTTAGTGTTATTATTAGATGAACCTACCGCATCTTTAGACCCTAAAACCACGCAACAAGTTGAATCTTTAATTCAACGTTGGTTAACTGAAAACCCAGAACGAGCTTGTATTTGGACAAGTCATGATTCTAAACAATTGCATCGGGTAACTCAAGTTCAACAAGAATTAATTTCTGATCAATAATTATATCTCATTCATCCTAAAATGTCTAGTAGTTATATTCCGATTACTGTAGAACAATTAGCCCTATCTGTATTATTCATTGTGATTAATATTGCCTTATCTTTAGGACTAAAATTAGGTCTAGCTCAATCGTTAGTTGTTGCCAGTTTGCGAATGGTGGTGCAGTTATTGTTAATTGGATATGTATTAAATTGGCTATTTGCCTTATCCCAACCCCTTCCGGTTATTGCTTTAGCAATGATCATGACAACAATTGCGGGAATTTCTGGTGTTAATCGAACTTCTCGGAGGTTCGCTGGAATTTATTGGAGAAGTTTATTATCAGTTTTTATATCATCATTTTTGATTACTAATTTAACCACCTTGGGAATTATTCAAGTGCAACCTTGGTATGATCCGCAATATTTTATTCCTTTATTGGGAATGGTATTAGGAAATACCCTCACCGGGATTTCTTTAGGATTAGATAGATTCATGGAATCCTTAGTTAATCAACGCCAAAAAATCGAAACCTTATTAGCATTAGGAGCAACCCGTTGGGAAGCAACCCACGAAGAAATTAAAGCCGCAATTAGAACTGGAATGATCCCGATGATTAACTCAATGATGGTAATGGGAATTGTCAGTTTACCCGGCATGATGACGGGTCAAATTTTAGCGGGTGCAAACCCTTTAGATGCGGTGCGTTATCAAATTATTATAATTTTTGCGATCGCCTCAGCCACAGCTTTAGGAACATTAGGAGTGGTATTATTAGCATGGCAATCTTTACTTAATTCTTCCCATCAACTTTGTTTAGATCGGTTAAAAAAATTATAACCCATAACCCTCCTTAAAAAAGAGGGAATAGGGTATAATTAAAGGATAGAATATCGCTAATATTTGATTTCATAACCCGCGCAGGCGGGTTTTGTCTGTGTAGCGATAGATTTTAATCTATCGGAATCTGTAGAAATCTGTCGAAATCTGTCGAAAACTAAAACAAGAAATAACGCTGCGCCATTGGTAAAACCTCCGCAGGTTCACAGGTTAATAATTGCCCGTCTGCTTTGACCTGATAGGTTTCAGGATCAACCTCAATTTCTGGCAAGGCATCATTTAATTTCATGTCCGCTTTACTAATATTTCGAGTACCAGAAACCGCAACACATTGTTTTTTTAACCCTAATTGTTCGGGAATTTTGGCATCTAAAGCTGCTTGAGACATAAAGGTTAAAGAAGTAGATGAAATTGCTTTTCCAAAACTCCCAAACATCGGACGACCATAGACAGGTTGAGGAGTAGGAATACTAGCATTAGCATCCCCCATTTGTGCCCAAGCAATTAACCCGCCTTTAATCACTAATTCCGGTTTCACCCCAAAAAAAGCAGGTTTCCATAAACACAAATCTGCTAATTTTCCTTCAGCAATTGACCCCACATAATCAGAAATTCCATGGGCGATCGCTGGATTAATGGTATACTTAGCAATATAGCGTTTTACCCGAAAATTATCATGGGTTACTTGAGCATTTTCAGGGTCAGTTAATAGCCCCCGTTGTACTTTCATTTTATGGGCTGTTTGCCACGTTCTAATAATAGTTTCTCCCACCCTTCCCATCGCTTGAGAATCAGAAGAAATCATACTAAATGCCCCTAAATCATGCAAAATATCTTCGGCGGCAATAGTTTCTCGACGAATTCGGGACTCAGCAAAAGCCACATCCTCTGGAATATTTCGATCTAAATGATGGCAAACCATCAACATATCTAAATGTTCTTCTAAGGTATTCATCGTA
The DNA here is from genome assembly GCA_003609755.1 of Planktothrix agardhii NIES-204. Taxonomy (NCBI): domain Bacteria; kingdom Bacillati; phylum Cyanobacteriota; class Cyanophyceae; order Oscillatoriales; family Microcoleaceae; genus Planktothrix; species Planktothrix agardhii. Next base: position 3,508,917 of record AP017991.1, on the reverse strand, counting down.
TAGGGACGGGTGGGATTTGTAGAAGAAGGTAGGACATTTTTCAGGCTACAAACCTTAATAATATCCGGTGCGTGACCGCCTCCAGCCCCTTCGGTATGGTAAGTATGAATCACCCGATTTTTAAACGCTTCAATGGTCGTTTCTACGAACCCAGATTCATTTAAAGTATCCGTATGAATGGCAACTTGAACGTCATATTCATCGGCAACTTTTAAACAAGTATCAATTGCCATAGGCGTAGTTCCCCAATCTTCATGTAGTTTTAAACCCATCGCCCCCGCCACAATTTGTTCGACTAAACCTTGGGGTTGACTACTATTTCCTTTGCCTAAAAATCCTAAATTCATCGGAAAGGCTTCCGCCGCTTCTAACATCCGATAAATATTCCAGGCACCTGGAGTACAAGTAGTGGCATTTGTTCCCGTTGCCGGGCCAGTTCCACCCCCGATCATTGTGGTAATTCCTGATGCAATGGCGGTCTCTATTTGTTGAGGACAAATAAAGTGAATATGGCTATCAATTCCTCCGGCGGTGAGGAGCATTCCTTCCCCGGCGATCGCTTCAGTAGAAGGGCCGATAATAATATCAATATTATCTTGAATATAGGGATTTCCCGCTTTCCCAATTTTATAAATTTTCCCATCTTTTATCCCCACATCTGCTTTAACAATCCCCCACCAATCTACAATTAAAGCATTCGTAATTACTAAATCTACCGCCCCATCTTCCCGGGAAATTGGAGATTGTCCCATGCCATCCCGAATTACTTTTCCGCCCCCAAATTTTACCTCATCCCCATAATTTGTATAGTCCATTTCGACTTCAATAATTAATTCCGTATCTGCTAACCGAATGCGATCGCCCACCGTTGGCCCAAAGGTTTCTGCATAAGCCCGCCGATCCATTTTATAACCCATTTTCTCCTCCTTAAGTAGTAAGCCCGACCGGGCTTTCTTCAATCATTTAATTCTACAAGCCCAAGTCAAACTAAAATTATTTTTTCTTCTTCCCCTTGTCTTTTTTATCTTTCTTAACCTTCTCTTTTTTTTCTTGTTTCTCTGCTTCAGATAAATTCAAATTTAACTGACTTTCCACTAAGCCATTAAACCCATAGATTTCTCGACTTCCTGCTATTGTCACTAACTCAACTTCCTGTTCATCTCCCGGCTCAAATCTCACCGCAGTTCCCGCAGGAATATTTAACCGCATTCCCTTAGTTTTTTCGCGTTTAAATTTCAAGGCTTCATTAACTTCATAAAAGTGATAATGGGAGCCAATTTGAATTGGGCGATCGCCTGTATTCCCCACTTTAACCTTTAAAGTCGGACGACCAACATTAAGTTCAATTTCACCGGCTTTAACAATCAGTTCACCTGGAATCATTGCTTGTTTCCTCTTATAATATTAATATTGCAAATTTGACCATTATTATACAGTAATTATATCCCATTTCAAACATCATGCACCCTATAAACTAAACCATCAATATAAATAAACCTTATCCTGTGCGATCGCTTTAAACACAAATAAAGGCTTGAAATAGAGGATATCAAGCCTTTATTTTTATCAATTAGTCTTTTTCATTAGTGGCTGACCAAATCAGTGCTATAAACCATCCGATAATTGTCCATCCTAAAAAGATGTTGAGCAAAAATATCGCGGTTGTATTTCTTTTGGACTTAAACAGAGCAATAATCCAGGGAAGAAAATAAAATACTAAGGAAGCTCCCACAGTTATAAGTTGTTCTGTATCCGTCAGGTTTTCAATGTCGTTCATCAGTCGCTCCCGAAAGAAAAGTTTAAGTTATACTAAAAGCTATAATATATTATTTTTTTTTTATAGTCAAGAAGGCTTTTGGAGGGTGCGGCTATGGGAGCGAACGCACTAAAATTTTATTAATTAATAAAAAATGGTGCGAGGAGCAAATTATTAATGATTGGATTTACCAATCAATTAATTGCGCCTTACGCACCAGAAAAACTATTTGATTAATCATACAAAATTGATGGTTAAGTTGTTTGCTTGATCAAGTTATTTGTTAAAACAATTCCCCTTTCTGTTTGATTAAATTCAATAAAATTAGATTTTAATGTTTCCTCTAATTCAACTGAGTCAGTAAAAACTTGATGAAAATGACTACTAAAATAAACTACTTCATAATTAGGGTATAATTCCTGATTTAACTGTTTCCATAAACTTAATCCTTCCCATTCAAAACGCTCTACTTCTTCCGGTGTAACTTCAGGAGAATCATAAGGATCAGTAAAGTTTAATCGTGCATCAAAAGCATCAGCCCAATCATACAAATGCTGAATAATTTCTTGACTTAAAGGTAAAGATTCTGGATCTAAATCACCCACTTGATCAGGTTCATCCCACCATAAAGGATAACATCCATAATCTGTCATTAGTCTAATTTTTTTAGGCATATAATTGAACCTCTATAAAGATTATTTGAGTTTTGTTCTCGGATTTGCCCCTACAATATATCCATTACTGCCTATTGTAACTGCAATATATTTAATCTCACCCTTATGAATAAATTGATAAACTGGACGGGGGTTAACTGTGTCCCTACCTTGGGAACTAATAATGCTTCCTTTGGTAATTGCTCCCATAACAACATCAACAATTTGATCTACATTAATTCCTATTCTAGCAAATTGATCGGCTTTCGCTAAAATATGCTGTAAACCTCGGCTTTCATCTCCCGTTTCTAAGAATACAATTTGATCATCCGCACATTTAGCGATTCTTACAATCTTTTCAGGATTATGCTTGATTCCTCTGGCTTGAAGTTCTGCAATTAAGGCAGATCTTTCAGCTTCATAGTCTGGATTTTGAGTCAAGGGCTTACCTACTATAATGTTAAGATTATAGAACAATATTATAACTGATTAAAAAGCGCGCCCAAACTTTTATTAATCAATAAAAAATGGTGCGAGGAGCAAATTGTTAATGATTGGATTTTCCGCTCAATTAATTGCGCCTTACGCACCGGACAAACTATTTGATTAATAATACAGATGGGAACTTTCTTTTGCCCTTAATCCTCATCCCAATAAGATTGGTTATAACCGAGTTTTGTTGCTGCATCACGTTCATTTTCGGTTAAGTCTTCCCAGTATTTCTCATTAGAATCAGGAGCCTCAGATTCTTCTTCCCAACTGGCTTCATTCCAGCCTAAAGTAGCCCACAAAGCTTGCTCAACATCATTCATATCTGTCCAACTCAAATCATCCCAAGTGTCCCCTGGATTCCCTGAAATTTTCCGAATATTTGACATACATTACCTCTGATAAATCATGTCGGAACAGGACTAAGTTAACCCAAACTGGCTGAGTACAAAAAGTTGGGGTTGCTTTGATTGAGATTGTAACAAAAAAGGTGGCAATGTCAACCTTAAAATTAAGCTCCTACGGCTTCTTTTGCCGCATACATTACTTCTAAGGAAATTTCATTTAAACCTCTTTCACGGGCAAATTTTTCGGTATTGCGTTTAACTTTACCGCGAACAAACCCCGGAACTTTATTTAGTTCAGTTTGAGCTTCTCTTGTCCAATTCAAATCAGAACCCGCCGAAATTCCTTTGGTAATCACTTCTTTAGTATCATGTCCGCCAAAGATTTCTAAGAGGTGATCTTCCATTCCCAAAGTAAAGGAATTATAGATTAAATCGGTGATTTGATTAGTTCCTTCATAGCCTAAAAATGGTTTATAACCAATGGGGAAATTCTGAATATGAATCGGGGAAGCAATCACACCACAGGGAATATCTAAACGTTTCCCAACATGACGTTCCATTTGGGTTCCAAAAATAGCAGAAGGTTCAATTCTGGCAATCATATCTCCGATTTGACCGTTATCTTCACTAATCAGAACTTCATCGCAATATTCACTGACTTGTTCCTTAAACCAATCGCCATCATATTTGCAATAGGTTCCGGCACAAACAACATGAATTCCCATTTCTCGCGCCAGAATTTTTGTCATTGCGGCGGCGTGGGTATTATCCCCAAACACAACGGCTTTTTTTCCGGTTAAATTCTGACAGTCAATAGAACGGGAAAACCAAGCGGATTGAGACACATACAGGGTTTGATTATCAATATATTCACTATAATCAACATTCGCCCCTTGATCATTAATTACTTGTTGAATTTTGCGAATACAACGGGCGGTTTCAACCACTCCCATCGGCGTAATATCAACACAAGGAGTGCCAAATTCTTCTTCTAAATACTTGGCTGCCATTAACCCTAATTCTCGATAGGGAACCAGGTTAAACCAAGCGCGAGGAAGGTTTTTTAAGTTGTGAACTGATGCCCCTTCGGGAATCACTTCATTAACTTCAATTCCTAAATCTACCATTAACCGTTTTAACTCGGTACAGTCATGATGGTGATGGAAACCAAGGGTAGAGATTCCAATAATATTAACCGAGGGTTTTTCGGTTTTGCCTTCAGGAATATCGCCTTTTTTCTTGGCTTTTTCCAGATAAAATTGAACCACTTGTTGTAATGTCCGGTCAGCCGCTTGCAGTTCATTAAAGCGATAATGATTGACGTCGGCTAACATGACATCGCCTTTAGCATCGAGTTGGGCACGTTCAACAAAATTGTGTAAATCTTCTTGTAAAATACTGGAGGTACAAGTAGGAGTTAATAGAATTAAATCGGGATGTTCTTCTCGATCTTTTCTAACAATATTATCAACCACTTTTTCTTGGGAACCCCGGGCTAAAACGTTCCGGTCTACAACACTAGCGGTCACAGGTGTATAGTTCCGTTCCCTTTCTAACATAGACCGCATGACGTTGAAGTAGTCATCTCCTAAAGGGGCGTGCATGATGGCGTGAACATTTTTGAAGGAACTGGCAATTCTCAAGGTGCCAATATGGGCGGGGCCAGCATACATCCAATAAGCTAATTTCATAAAAAAACTCGGTAAGGAGGACAGCTTGTTTTATATTCTCAGAAATTGTGCCAATCGCTAGGAGTATTTATACATAGCGATCGCAATTTAATCTCTATTTTAGAATTCATTTTGACACTAAAACAATAATAACATTGTTTAACTGCAATAATTCTTAAATTTTGAGCAATATTTTGTTAAATTAAATAGAAATGTTAAGTTCAATCCCAAAGACTTGACATATAATTAAAAGTATGATCTGAGTTATTTGCTGTTGAGGTAAAAATGCGAACATCCGAGGATTGGGAATGGTTGGCTGCGAGTTCTGAATATTTAGCCGCGATCGCAATTCAAGAGTTATTAGAGGAGCAAAAATTTATGGAAGCCGGATCTGGGTTAGCGGTTTTAATTGAATCCATGGGAAAATCCAAGAAATTAGCTTTAAAAAGTCAGTTAACCCGGTTAATAATGCACATTATTAAGTGGAAATGTCAACCAGAAAAACGGACTTCCAGTTGGGAAACTACAATTATTTACGCCAGAGATGAAATTGCTGATATTCAAGAGGAAGTCCCCAGCTTAAATCGAAATTACCTGGAATCAATTTGGGAAACTTCTGTTAAAAAAGCCATCAGACAAGCGGAAAGTGAAATGGGTAAAAGATGTCAATTAACGGCCTTATCTTGGCAAGAATTATTTGAAGACGAATATAGTTTATTTGATTATAATTAAGGAGAAGGGGTTTATGTCAACTCAAATGGATTGGAAAGATCTAGCCATGAGTTCTCATTATCTGACGGCTTTGGAAGTTAATAACTGTTTAAAACAGGGAAATATTATGGAAGCTACGATAGGTTTAGAGGCATTAATTGAAGCAATGGGACGATCTGATAAACGAGCGTTAAGAAGTCAGTTAATTCGGTTAATGGCTCATGTTATTAAGTGGAAATGTCAACCCCAAAAACGAACTTCTAGTTGGTCAACTACAATTTTATCAGCGCGGAATGAAATTGAAGCAATTCAGGAAGACACACCCAGTTTGAACCGAAATACTATTGATTTAATTTGGGATAAATGTTTTGAAAAAGCGGTTAAAGAAGCGGAAACAGAAATGAATCAAAAATGCTCATTAATATCTTTATCTTGGCAAGAAGTATTTGAAGAAGAATATAGTTTATTTAATTATAATTAACAAACAGCATAGATTTTTGTATTTTCTCTTTCATTCCTCATATATTGTAAGTAAATAACAAGATTTTCCCTTCTATTTCCATTTGCAAAACGTTTTATAGAAGACTTATCAATAAATAATTCTGTACCCTGATTACCACGTTCTATTAACACCCACTCTTGTTGAGCCAATACAGAAGGAGAGGTAAATATAATACTAAATAGTACCGATAGACAGGTTATGATTTTACGCAACATTAGTTTTTCCCCTTTAGTCTGACTAATTAAATTTGTATTAACAATAAAGCTAAACCGATAGCAAAGGTTGTGACTTTTACCTGCTCAATGATTGACTCAACCCTACTCCGTGTCATGCTGGGTTAAAGTCTTGACTCGGATGTATTATTTCTAGGTGAATATTGATGAAACAGTAATGATCACTAACCGAAGTAATTAACTCTGTTAATGTATATATACTTACTTTACCCCTGTTGAATTTGTTTTGTCAGTGAGAAAAAGTCATAAAAAAGTCATAAATTCTGATAACTTATGCTAAAATTAGTCTCAGTCTTAAGTAGAATTTTACAATTCTTGTTTTTTTATATAGAATTTTATACTCTACTTGCAATAATTTTTGACCTATGACTGTTGATGAAGCCCTAACAATTACAGAGATGGTGCTAGATGATCGAGGCTTAAATAAAGTCCAAGAGATTGTTTTTCGCCATGTTTGGGAAGGAAAATCCTATCGAGAAATTTCTACTTTAATTGAATATGATTATGAGTATATTAAAGATGTCGGATCAAAACTTTGGAAGCGACTTTCTGAAGCTTTTTGGGAAAAAGTTAAAAAAGATAATCTCAATTCAGTTGTGAGGAGATACTTGAAGCGAGAGGAAGTTAATTTATCTCAGAATCGATATCGATTGATTGAGATTAATCTGAGTGGAGCCGAATTAAATGGAGCCAGTTTAAGTATTGGCAATTTAAGTGAAACTCCCCTATTAATTACTAACTTAAATAAATTTTATTCGAGATCAAGTGATTCATCATTAGATCTCGTGTCTGAATCAGAAGTTACTGAATTAGAGGATCTCTGCTCAGATTTAGAACATCATCAACAAATTTTCCACAATGGGGATAATAAAATTTACTGTTGGAAAGGTTTGCAATTTTCCTCAGAAGCAGAAGTAAAAATTGCCGTAGCACTAGATCAAACGGGGGTAATATTTTTACCGAAATCCAAGGTGAGATTAACAACTCAAGAGGGGAGAGAAAATCAAGAAACAGACTTTCTAATTTGTGATCGAGGAAAGTGGGGAATTCTTAATATTGAGGATTTAAAATTAGATAATGATCGAAAAAATTGGAATGAACATTTAACTCATATCGATAATTATCATAGCATCTCTGTAGTTAAGTATTATAGCTCGGAGCAATGTATAAAAGAAGCAAATAAAGTAGTGCAAGAGTTTTTAGAAATTTTGAATCAAACTTAGGAGTTATTATGGAAACTGGAAAAGATTGGGAATGGTTATCGGCGAGTTCGGAATATTTAGCCGCGATCGCAATTCAAGAGTTATTAGAGGAGCAAAAATTTATGGAAGCCGGATCTGGGTTAGCGGTTTTAATTGAATCCATGGGAAAATCCAAGAAATTAGCTTTAAAAAGTCAGTTAACCCGGTTAATAATGCACATTATTAAGTGGAAATGTCAACCGGAAAAACGGAGTGGTAGTTGGTCTATTAGTATTCGTTCAGCGCGTCAAGAAATTGCTGATATTCAAGAAGAAGTTCCCAGTTTAAACCAAAATTTTATTGATTCAATTTGGGAACAATGTTTTCAACGGGCGATTAAGGATGCGGAGGATGAAATGGGAAAAAAATGCCCATTAATATCTTTATCTTGGCAAGAGGTATTTGAAGAAAAATACACTTTATTTGATTATTATAATTAAATGTAGTGCAAACGTCCTCGCTCACTGATTTTACAACCCTACTCTAAATATCCACTTGTCTATAATTAAAAATAGTTGTATAATCAGATTATCTCTTGAGTTAAAAACAACTCACTATTTTTATATGATTTTACCGCCATGATTAAAAGAAAACAATTTATCCCGCTATTATTATCAGGAATAACCGGGGCTTTCGTCTTAGCCTGTAGTCCCTCTCAACCATCTGGAAATAACACCGCTTCTAATTCCAATTCCACGACAAATACCGTTGAAAATTCTAAAGGAATTCCGATTGGAGTTGTTCTCGCCCAAACCAGTAACGCTGCCTTATTAGGACAAGAACAAGTGATTGGGGCGAAAATGGCTGAACAATATTTTAATCAACAAGGAGGCATAAATGGCACTCCAATTAAATTAGCTCTCCAAGATGGGGGAGGCGATGAACAAGGGGCAATTAATGCCTTTAATACCCTAATTACTCAACAGAAAGTTGTGGGCATTTTAGGCCCTTCTTTATCTCAACAAGCCTTCGCCGCTGACCCCATTGCGGAACGGGCAAAAGTTCCGGTTTTAGGCCCTTCTAATACTGCCAAAGGAGTGCCTCAAATTGGTGATTATATTGCCCGGGTTTCTGCCCCGGTTGCCGTTGTCGCCCCGAATGCGGTAAAAGCGGCATTAAAAATCAATCCTGATATTAAAAAAGTAGCGGTTTTCTACGCTCAAAATGATGCTTTTAGTAAATCAGAAACGGAGACTTTTCAACAAACAGTTAAAGATTTAAACCTAGATTTGGTGACAGTTCAAAAGTTCCAGACCACCGACACGGATTTTCAAAATCAAGCCACCGCAGCGATTAATTTAAACCCAGATTTAATTATTATTTCGGGACTGGCAGCGGATGGAGGAAATTTAATCAAACAGTTACGACAATTGGGTTATCAAGGATTAATTATTGGGGGAAATGGTTTAAATACTTCTAATATTTTTTCCGTCTGTCAAAAAGAATGTGATGGGGTAATTATTGCCCAAGCCTATAGTCCTGAAATTGATAATCCAATTAACAAAACCTTTCGGGAAACCTACGCAGCCCAAAATAAAAAAGAACCCCCGCAATTTACCGCCCAAGCCTTCGCCGGAGTTCAAGTATTTGTTGATGCTTTAAAAGCGGTTGACCAGAAAAATAAACTTGATAGTTTATCCTTAGAACAGCTAAGAGAACAATTAAATCAAGCAATTTTATCAGGAAAATATGAAACGGTTTTAGGCAATATTTCTTTTACCCCCGAAGGTGAAGTGGTGCAAGAAAAGTTTTATGTTGCCCAAATTAAAATGGATGAAACGGGAAAAAATGGTAAGTTTACATATTTAAAATAGAAAAAAACGTTATGGTAAATTAGCGTAAAGGAAAACAGGGTTGAGTATTAAATCCTGAGTTATTATTAACTTCAATGGAACAGGAATACTCTAGTTTTCCGCCCTGGTTTCCTCTATTTCCTGAAATTTCATTCCCCTGACCGCCCAAACTGGCTTTCGCCAGAATATTCCCAGAAACTTGATTATTAATAATTTTAACCTGATTCATTCTATATGGTTGATTATTCGTATCTGCCATAACAAAAATATCAGAACCTAAAATTTGATTATTTTCAATAGTTGCATGATTAATTTCTTGAACTTTATAGAGTCCAATATAAGCATTTCCTTGATTATTTTTAATCATAACATTTTTAACCGTTGTTCCCCCACAACATTCCTGCATTAAAATCCCTTCTCCATCCACACTTAAATATTTTGTATCTCCAATTTTATGTCGATAAACTTGATAGTTATTCCCCTCAATTAAAACATTCCATCCTGAAAAATCAATTCCTCTATTTTCTAAGGTAACTGCCCCCGTTGCTTCTCTAGTACCCGTGGGGTCTGTCCACCATTGTTTATTTGGTTGGTCTTGAATATCATTGTTGACTCAGCATAAATTTACGCTATTAATTTTTGACTAAATCTTCTATATCTTGAATAGATGTGGGTAAACTTTGGGTTAAAATTTCTGTTCCTGTTTCCGTGACTAAGACATCATCTTCTATTCTAATGCCTCGAACATCGGCAAACTGTTCTAAACGTTCCCAATTAACAATATTTTGATATTGTTCTCGATTTTTAGGATCATTTAAAATAGCTGGAACCTGATAAAAACCGGGTTCTATTGTTACTAACATCCTGGGTTTTAAGGGACGATTTAACCGCAGAAAACACCAGCCAAACCGTTGACTTCTCACCCGTCCGTGTTCATATCCAGCTAAATCTCCTAAATCTTCCATGTCATGCACATCTAAGCCTAATAAATGCCCGATTCCATGGGGGAAAAATAAGGCGTGGGCATCCTGTTCTACTAAATCCTCTGGATTTCCTTTTAATATTCCTAAATCGACTAATCCTTCAGCAATTATTATTGCTGCAATTCGATGAATCTCTTGATATTCTATCCCAGGTTTGATAGAATTAATACAGGTATCATGAGCCTTTAAAACCACTTGATAAATATCTCGTTGCGTTGGGGAAAATCTTCCCGAAACCGGCCAAGTTCGGGTAATATCCGCCGCCCATCCCATCGCCGTTTCTGCCCCCACATCAGCTAATAGTAAATCCCCAGATTGTAAGGGATTATGATAGTGTTGATTATGTAAAACTTCTCCCTGTACCGTGACAATACTATTATAGGAACAGGCCATATTATGACTAATAATTACCCCTTCCATAGCCGCGCGAATTTCTGCTTCTAATTGGGCTATTTTTGTTGCTTTCATCCCCTGTTTATGGGCTTGAATACTAACTTCTGCGGCTTGGCGTAACTCCTGTAATGCCTGATCATCATGGGTTAGACGCAAATAAATAATTGCCTGGGTTAATTCTAAATCAATTCCTTCGGGCTCTTTTGCTGATCTTAAAGGACAATTCAATAATTGACGCTGTTCGTTGGCGGTAATCGGATTTTGTACCAGAATAGTTGCCGCATCTTCAAGATGATCAGATAATTCTGATAAGGGATAGGAAAAATCCGCACCGATCATTTCTGCAATCTGATTTCTTGGGGGAATTTCGATATGCCAAAGGGCGCTACCTTCGGGGGAATCATCCATAAATAATTCTAAGCCACCTTCATACAAACGAATCGCTGCATTTTTTAAGGGAAATCCAGCAAAATAAAGAAAATGACTACTAGCACGAAAGGGATAAATATTAGCAGGAAAATTGCGGGAAGATTCACGACCCGACCACAAAATTGCCGGAAAATCAATTAAATAGCCGAGTTTTTGGCGCCGTTGGCGGAGGGTATCAATCAGGAATTGGGAAGAATTAAATAACATAATTTAATCGAAATTTGGGTAATTTTAATTTAAGTGATGCTAGTGTTAGTATCATCTTTATCTAAAGTATAGGGTGTAAATCCTGAACAGCCCACCCTGAATTTTAGAAAAAAATAGGTTAGAATCAAACAGCACAAATTGAGGAGGATGATACCGCCTCAAACTGAAACCAACAAGAACAAGATCATGACATCTTTTAAACCGAACTCCCATAACTCTATTCAAGGGGTTAATTGGCCGATTTCTCAACTTCCGGGGTTGAATTCGGACAATCAAACCCGATTAAACAATTATGGCATTAAAACCACCAATCAACTGTTAAAACAAGGCAAAACTCCCGCCGAAAAAATGATTTTAGCCAATTTGCTCCAGATTAATATTAGAGATATTAACAAATGGATTGCCATGGCGGACTTAGCGAGGATTCCTGGGGTTGGTTGTGAATATTGTGGACTTTTGCTTCATGCGGGAGTGAGTTCAGTTCACCATTTAACTAAGTTATCCGTCCATCGTTTACATCAACAAATCCTCCGTTTTTATGTGGTTAATTTACAGCGTCGAGATTTATGTCCGTCCGTTGATCAAATTCAACAATGGGTGCAACAAGCTAGATTTTTATAGGTTTTTTTTATTCTTTTGCTAATACTCCATTTAGGAAAATATCAGCCAATCCTTCCGCCATTTCTTTCATTTCTTGGGGGGAAGCATTGGGTTCTAGGAGGGTATTATAACTAAATCCTGCAATTGCAAACATTCCTAGAAATACTTGAGCAATAATTTTAGGATTCATCGGACGATATACTCCTTTTTGGATGGCAGTTTCAAAAAAAGCCTCGGTTACATCAATCATTTTATTAATAATTTCTGATTGAAGGCGATCGCGTAATTCAGGATGCACTTGAGCTTCTAAAAAACAAATTCTCATCATATCTGCATTTTCATGGAGATTTATCATCCGTCGATATAACAATTGTGTCACGGATTTATAGTTACTAATAGAGCTCAATTCTGTTAGTAAATCCGTTAAAATTTCCACCCATCCCTGAATTACAATGGCAATTAAAATCGCTTTTTTATTAGCAAAATGTCTAAACAAAGTAGCTTCGGCGACCCCGGCGGCTGTCGCTAAATCACGAGTAGTGGTACTATCATAGCCTTTGCGGGCAAATAACCCCCGGGCTGCCAGTAGAATCTGGTTTTCTAATTCCAATGCTGTAGGGGAATGGAGATGCGACATAACCTTTTTATCTTATGTGGCTCTGGTTTGAGCCTATCATTCGTTGGGGAAAACCGAGCGGAAACGATATAACTCTTAATGCTTTGATATTTTTACGGTTAAAATTCTGATTTTGTGATATTTTAAGATAGATTAGACCTTAGTTGCTTCTCGAATTTTTGTCAAGTTATACCGCTAAAAACCTATGTTTTGGGATTATTTTTTCCGAGGGAAACAAAGAACTCACAAACTATCCTTAATGGGGAAACGTTTGTCCGTTGCGCTGTTAAGTCTATGTTTATTTTGGGTCATGGGATTTCAAGCCGTTTGGGCCGATGAAATTGCCCCTTCAAATTCTTCAATTCAACCGTATTTAAAACGAGTGAAGCGAGAAATTACAGAATTTACCCTCGATAATGGCATGAGATTTATTGTCTTAGAAAGACATCGAGCGCCCGTGGTTTCTTTTTTAATTTATGCCGATGTTGGAGGAGTGAATGAACCCCAAGGACAAACGGGAGTCGCCCATTATTTAGAACATTTAGCCTTTAAAGGAACTCAACGTATTGGCACAACAAATTATCAAGCTGAACAACCTCTTTTAGAAAAGCAAGATCAAATTTTTGCCCAAATTAAACAAGCTAAAGCCGAGGGAAATCAGGAAAAACTAAAACAATTAATCATTGATTTAGAAACAGTAAGTCGCGAAGCTGATCAATATGTCAAGCAAAATGAGTTTGGTAGAATTTTAGAACAAGCTGGAGGTGTGGGACTGAATGCAACAACCTCCGCCGATGCTACCTCTTATTTTTATAGCCTTCCTGCTAACAAATTAGAACTATGGATGTCCTTAGAATCCGAGCGATTTTTAGAACCCGTATTTCGAGAATTTTATAAAGAAAAACAAGTCATTTTAGAAGAGCGTCGCTTGCGGACAGAAAATTCTCCCATTGGTCAAATGATCGAGGCATTTTCCGCCACAGCATTCAAAGCACATCCCTACCGTCGTCCGGTGATTGGTTATGTACAAGACTTAGAAAATTTGACTCGTGAAAATGTTCAAAATTTCTTTGAAACCTACTATGTTCCTAATAATTTAACCGTAGCAATTGTCGGCGATGTTGACCCCACCGAAGTCAAACGTTTAGCGGAAATTTACTTTGGTCGTTATCCCGCCAGACCGAAACCCCCTGAATTAAATATTGTTGAACCGCCTCAAACCGAAACCAGGGAAGTGACTTTAACCTTAAAAACTCAACCTTGGTATTTAGAAGGTTATCCCAGTCCGGCGGCAAATCATCCTGATTCTGTGATTTATGATATGATTTCTAGTCTTCTGAGTGATGGTAGAACTTCTCGTTTGTATAAATCCTTAGTTGAAGAACAACAAATTGCTTTAACTGCTCAAGGATCAAGTGGATATCCTGGTAATAAATACGCCAATTTAATGTTATTTTATGCTATGCCAGCACCCGGTCATACCGTGGATGAAGTGGCGGTATCCCTACGCAAAGAAATTGAACGACTGAAAACAGAATTGGTGTCTGAAACCGAATTAGATCGGGTGAAAACTCAAGCTAAAGCTAGTTTATTAAGATCCTTAGATTCTAATATGGGCATGGCATTTGCTTTAGTTGGATATGAAGTCAAAACCGGATCTTGGATAAACTTATTTGAGGAATTAGAAAAAATTGATGCCATTACTCCCCAAGATATTCAACGGGTGGCTCAAGAGGTATTTCTTCCGCAAAAACGCACCATTGGCCGCCTATTATCCGACGAATAAACTTTAAATTCACCTAGTTTTATCCTGACTCATTCTATTCTGATTAACCTTTCGATTCACTATGTTAACTTTGAAAACCCTAAACTTGAAAAAATCCATACTTTTTTGGATTGGATTGTTGCTAACGACCTTCTTTTTTACCGCGTTTAGCCATATTCCGGCGATCGCTTCCACGCCCAAACATTACACCGATTTAACTTTTCCTCCCTTACCCACCATTGAACTTCCTGATTATGAACGCTATCAATTAGACAATGGAATCATAGTTTATTTAGTCGAAGATCATGAACTTCCCTTAGTAGGAGGAAGTGCGTTATTTCGCACCGGAGATCGATTTGAACCTGCGGATAAAGTTGGTTTAGCAAGTATTACCGCCGAGGTGATGCGGGATGGAGGAACTCGTCAACATTCCGCCGATGAATTGAATCAATTATTAGAACAAAAAGCCGCCGCCGTTGAAGTCGGGATTTCTACAACTTCTGGTAGTGTTGGATTTTCAGGATTAACAGAAGATTTAGACTTAGTGTTTGGATTGTTTACGGATGTCATTCGTAATCCTCTGTTTCCTCAAGATCAATTAGACTTAGCAAAAACTCAAGCAAAAGGCGGAATTGCGCGTCGGAATGATAACCCCGGAGACATTGCTTCTCGGGAGTTTGTTAAGCTGATTTATGGTGTAGATAGTCCCTACGCCCGCATCACAGAATATTCCACCTTGAAAAATATCAGCCGCGAGAGTTTGGTTGATTTTTATGAAAAATATTTTCATCCTGAAACTATGATTTTGGGAATTGTAGGGGATTTTGATCGAGCAAAAATGAAGGCTTTAATTGAGCAAAAATTAGGAGATTGGAAACCAAGTCAAAAGGCGGTTATTCCTCCCCTTCCTGCGGTTTCTCAAGCTAATTTGGGCGGTATTTTCTTTGTTGATCAGCCACAACTCAATCAAAGTTATGTCGAAATGGGTCATTTAGGTGGGTTATTAAATGATCCCAATTATCCCAAATTGGCGGTTATGAATGGGGTGTTAAATGGGTTCGGTGGACGGTTATTTAATAATCTGCGATCGCGCCAAGGTTTAGCCTATTCTGTTTATGGCTATTGGGGTGCAAGTTATGATTATCCAGGGGTTTTTAATGCTGGAGGACAAACTCGTTCTGAAACAACAGTTCCATTAATTCAAGGGTTAAAAAATGAAATTGAACGGTTAAAAAAAGAACCCATTAAGTCGGAAGAATTAACCTATGCAAAGGAATCTACCTTAAATTCTTTTATCTTTAAGTTTGAAGATCCGGCTCAAACTTTATCCCGTTTAATGCAGTATGAATATTATGGTTATCCCAAGGATTTTATCTTTGATTATCAACGTCAAGTCCAAGCAACAACCATCGAAGATGTTCAACAAGTCGCTAAACAATATCTTAATTTCGACAAGTTAGTCATCTTAGTTGTCGGAAATAAAGCGTTAATTAATCCGGCTTTAAGTAGTTTAGATAACCAATCAAAAGTCACCACAATTGATGTGACGATTCCTAGTAGTTAATGTTAATGTAAGGGTGGGTTTTACCCACCTTAATCTCGTATAGATTAAAACCTGGACTTTCTTTCATCTAAAAGTCATCTTTTTGTCAATAGAATTGAGGGATCTGTCCAATCTTCAATAACTAAACCATGAATTAAGGAAAAATCTTTTTTATCAGCAGTTACCATAACCCCATTCACAGAAAGAGTAATTGCAGCGATTCGCAAATCTTTTTGAAACCCTTTGCTGTGAAGCTATTTTCTGTTAAGTTCCCTATTTTCATTAATTAATTTTTCATAAATCTTGGAAGCCTTTTCATCAAAATTAAGTATCCTTACTGCTTTGAAGAAGTCTAAATTTATCGAGAGTTTAGTGTACAGTCTCACTAAATTTTTAGATTCTGAAGGCTTATTAATTTTAACAATCCATCCATTAAAAATTTCCTGAACTGTAACAACCGTAATAGCTATGTCGTTAAGTGAAACTTGAGTTACCCTAGAAGTAATTGTATTGTCTCCTCCAAGGAATGCAGTTTTTAGTTTAATTATAGCATTCTTCTGTCACTTTGGGATAATTAAGCAAATTTTCAAGATTATTTCACCTGTTGCCTCTTGCTATAAGTACCTAAACAAAATTAAATCGCTACAAAACCCTCGATGTTTTGGAATATCATATCTGAGTAATCTATAATAATCAATTTTCAAGAGTTCAGAGAATGTCTAATCTCATCACTCTCGGTCAGATTGCCCAGATTTTAGCGATTAATTACCCATTTTACCGTAATTCCACGGATTCTACAACCGTAATCGGGATCACAACCGATACCCGCAGTATTAAACCTGGAGAGGTGTTTTTAGCGCTACAGGGGGAACACTTTGATGGCCATAACTTTGTGGAACAGGCGATTAACCAGGGGGCCATTGCTGCGATTGTCACTAAGGATTTTGCCCAAAATCACCCGAATTTGCCCCTTTTCCCGGTTCCCAACCCCTTAAAAGCCTATCAACAGATTGCCCGATGGTGGCGGGATCAATTTCAGATTCCGATTATCGGGGTAACAGGGTCGGTGGGGAAAACCACAACTAAAGAATTAATTGCTGCCATATTAGGGACTCAAGGCAAAGTGTTAAAAAGTCAAGCCAATTATAACAATGAAATTGGAGTTCCTAAAACCCTATTACAACTAACATCCGATCATGATTTTGCCGTAATAGAAATGGCTATGCGTGGAGCCGGACAAATTGCCGAATTAACCCAAACTGCTCGACCGACAATTGGGGTAATTACCAATGTGGGAACGTCTCATATTGGACTGTTGGGTTCAGAAGATGCGATCGCCCAAGCCAAATGTGAACTATTAGCAGAAATGCCAAAAACCAGTTTAGCAGTATTAAATCATCAAGAACGTTTGATCAATACCGCCGCTAAAGTTTGGTCAGGTAATACAATTACCTATGGGTTAAAAGAGGGAGATCTGCGAGGAGAATTAATCGACGCCCAAACCTTGCGAGTCGAAGGAATAGATTTACCCTTACCCTTACCTGGGGAGCATAACGCCTCTAATTTCCTAGCCGCATTAGCCGTATTTAGGGGAATTTATGGGGCGCAAACCTCATACAAGCCTTTTCAGCAACCAATAGCGGTACAGTTACCCGATGGCCGGGCAAAACGCTATCAGTGGGGGGAAGATTTAGTGATCCTCGATGAAACCTATAATGCCGGGTTGGAATCAATGTTAGCAGCCTTGCGGTTATTGGCCCAAACCCCAGGGAAACGCCATATTGCCGTATTAGGGACGATGAAAGAGTTAGGAGAGCGATCGCTAGAATTCCATGAACAAGTGGGGCGCACCGTGCGGGAACTGAATTTGGACGGATTATTGATTTTGGCAGAGTTTGAGGCCGCCAATGCCTTAGCAAAGGGGGCTGGCGGTGTTCCGTTAGTGTCAATAGTTGATGTACAGACCTCCGATGCTCATGCTCAAATGGTACAACAGTTAAAAGCCTTGATCCAGCCCGGGGATCGGATTTTATTTAAAGCCTCCCATTCGGTGCAACTAAATCGGGTTGTAGAATTATTGGGATCGGATTTTCAATAGAATCAAATCGCTCAAACGTGATCACT
Organism: Planktothrix agardhii NIES-204; assembly: GCA_003609755.1. NCBI lineage: Bacteria > Bacillati > Cyanobacteriota > Cyanophyceae > Oscillatoriales > Microcoleaceae > Planktothrix > Planktothrix agardhii. Next base: position 3,490,862 of record AP017991.1, on the reverse strand, counting down.
GATCAGTGATAACCTAAAAGATGGCAATATTAAATTCTTCTAAACGTTTCCGAGACGATTTCGGAATCAACTTGTATTAACCAATAAGCAAACCCATGGTCAGCACCGCAGAAAAAACAAATGTAGGCCACGTCACTCAAATCATTGGCCCGGTTGTAGATATCAAATTTCCGAGCGGTCACTTGCCGGAAATCTACAATGCAGTAAAAATTAGTGGCAAAAACGAAGTTGGTCAAGATATTTCTATTGTTTGCGAAGTCCAACAACTTCTAGGCGACGGCCAAATTCGCTCCGTATCCATGAGTACCACCGATGGCTTAGTCCGGGGGATGGAAGTTGTTGATACGGGCGCTCCGATTAGTGTTCCCGTTGGCCCAGCGACCCTAGGACGGATTTTTAACGTTATCGGTGAAACCGTCGATAATTTAGGCCCGGTGCAAACCGAAGAAACTTCTTCCATTCACCGTCCCGCCCCAGCTTTTACTCAGTTAGAAACAAAACCCTCTGTGTTTGAAACGGGGATTAAAGTGGTAGACCTGTTAGCCCCCTATCGTCGGGGCGGTAAAATTGGTCTGTTCGGTGGAGCCGGAGTCGGCAAAACCGTTATTATTATGGAACTGATTAACAACATCGCTAAGGCGCACGGGGGAGTTTCCGTGTTCGGCGGTGTGGGCGAACGTACCCGGGAAGGGAACGATCTTTACAATGAAATGATCGAGTCTGGGGTTATCAACACCAAAGACTTAACTCAATCGAAAGTGGCTCTGGTTTATGGCCAGATGAACGAACCCCCCGGAGCTAGAATGCGGGTGGGTCTGTCGGCTTTGACGATGGCTGAATATTTCCGCGATATCAGCAAACAAGACGTGCTCCTGTTTATTGATAATATCTTCCGGTTCGTGCAAGCGGGTTCGGAAGTGTCCGCTCTGTTAGGTCGGATGCCTTCTGCTGTGGGATATCAGCCCACCCTAGGGACAGAAATGGGTGAATTGCAAGAACGGATTACTTCTACTAAAGAAGGCTCTATTACTTCGATTCAAGCGGTGTATGTGCCTGCGGATGACTTAACTGACCCTGCTCCAGCCACCACCTTTGCTCACTTAGATGCGACCACCGTATTATCACGGGGTTTGGCTTCTAAAGGTATCTATCCTGCGGTTGATCCCCTGGATTCCACTTCGACGATGTTACAGCCGTCGATTGTCGGTAGCGAACACTATAACACCGCCCGGGCTGTGCAATCCACCCTGCAACGGTATAAAGAATTACAAGACATCATCGCCATTTTAGGTTTAGATGAATTGTCTGAAGAAGATCGGATGACTGTGGCTCGCGCTCGGAAAATTGAGAAATTCCTATCTCAGCCTTTCTTCGTGGCGGAAGTGTTCACAGGTTCTCCGGGTCAATATGTCACCCTGGAAAAAACCATTAAAGGGTTCAATATGATTATGGCTGGAGAACTCGATGACCTGCCAGAACAAGCTTTTTACATGGTGGGCGACATTGACCAAGTGATTGCTAAAGCCGAAAAACTCAAAGGCTAAGTTTCACCCGTTGTTGGGCTTTAGCCCTCTTACCAAAGCCCAACAACAATAATTTTTGATCTCGATAATATTTTATTACCTCTTGACAAATGACATTAACTGTGCGTGTAATCGCTCCAGATCGGACGGTCTGGGATGAAAATGCTGATGAGGTGATTCTTCCGAGTACAACCGGCCAAGTAGGTATTCTGACGGGTCACGCTCCCCTATTGACAGCTTTAGATACCGGGGTGCTGCGGGTTCGGTCTAAAAATAAATGGACTCCTATTGCCTTAATGGGTGGGTTTGCTGAAGTGGAAGCCAATGAAGTCACCATCTTGGTGAATGGTGCAGAACGGGGTGATACTATTAATTTAGAAGTTGCCCGTACCGCCTATACCAAGGCTCAAGCTGATTTAGAAGTGGCTGAAACGGGTGATTCTAAAAAAGCCAAAATTAAAGCGACAAAAGCTATTAAAAGAGCCAGAGCGCGGTTACAAGCGGCTGGCGGTGTTATCGAATATTGACCCCCAAGAAACCGGGTTTCTGTAACAGAAAGCTCAATTAAGAAACCCGGTTTCCGAGCCGTGCCAGGTATGGTCAAAAAACCTTTTTAAAAGCGTCTCCTCCACACTTTTATAGCAATTTTTCTAAATTGTATAAAGATGAGTATGCGTTTTTTACAGGACAGATAATGATTCTTCTTTTAAAGTTGCAGAATTTTTTTGTTGATTTCTAAACTCGGCTAATAAATCAAAGAAATTTTTAAAAGCGTCGATTTCATCACTAGAATACAATAAAATAATTCTAGCCCAAGATGCGGAAGTATTGACTCCAAATTTAGCTTGTAACCAAGGCTGAAATTGTGTAAATTCCATTTCTTGTTCGCTTTCAGGAAGTTCCATCGCTTCACAGGCGTATTGATGACCACACAAAAACATCAATAAATTATTAATATTAGGACTTCCAATATACATTCCTGGTTTTTGTTTAATTTTTTCGAGTAAGTCGTAGAGGTTGTTGATAGATTTGTTCATCGGTCAATTGGGAATTATTGGACATTATTGGGAATTAAGAACATAGATACCAAGTTAGGATTTGAATTAGTCTCAATAGAAACATCCTCTGGATCTGAATATCGAGAAAATAATTCGTTTAAAGCTTCTTCTCCCGATATTTCGCCTTGACTAATAAATCTTTCAATCTCGACAGATCCATCATTCAAAAATTCAACTTCCCAACGCTCCCCAGGAAGCGCAACACTCACCATAATCGCCTCATCCCGATGATGAGCTAGAGAATAGCTAATTTCTTGTTGATCTAAATTTTGTAAGAAACCAAGAAACCGATCAAAAATATCATTTTTCATTTATCAAACCTCCGATCACTTAATAATTTGCGAACAACTTTAAAACCCGTAGGGGCAAGTTCGACAAAATCTTTCAAATCTGACAAATAATCTTGATAAACCCGCCCCCACCCCACCAAAATTTAACGTTAATAAAACCAGGTTTATATTGATTCTTATTGTGGGGTTGGGCGGGTTTATTTAGGTTAATTATTATTAACAAAAATCCCGGCGAACCCGCCCCTACGCTGTCGGGTTAAAAGCTTTATATGTTACAGTCTATGAGTCTCGACACGAGAGGAGAGGAGACCACCCAAATCCCACACACAACCACATGTACCCATCTCCCCCCAAACCTTGGAAGGTGGCCTTTTGGTGCTGTCTGATTGAATTTTAGATTATTATAATACAACCAGCTACCTCGAACACGCCAACCCACCTGATCACCAAACGCTTCCCAGACTTTACTATCATAACTCCGGGTTCCTCTCAGACTTTGATAGATGCGCTTCTGTACCGAAAAGCCGAAGCGCCCATTGCTATATTTTACCCAAAGTTGGTCAATAGTTTGTAAATCCTCACAGGGAAAATTATCAATATCTTCTTCCCTTAACCATCCTTCCTTTGTTCTCCCGGCGACTTCTAACATTTTATTAGCCGTTTCTTCGTCAGCTTCTTTCCAGTTTGTGGCTTTCAAAAGTTGTTCTAATTGATCATAATTAACGCCTTTAGCTGACTTTAATTCTATATCCGGTTGGGGTGTTGGTTTTACTGTTGGTTTAGGTGTAAAAAATTGGGGTGTTGGTTTAACTGTTGGTGGCGGTGTCGGTTGTGGTGTCGGTTGTGGTGTTGGTTGTGGTGTTGGTGGCGGTGTAAATTTTAGTTTTGGTGGTGATATCGGTTTCTGGGTTAATTGTAAAGCATCTAACACTTCTTGAGCCGTTTGAAAACGTTTTTTTGTTCCCTGTTGTAAGAGTTTATCTAAGACTTGACCCAAAGTATTATTTACTTTAACCTTTAAATAATTTCGCCAAACCCAATCACATTCACCACTATCAAATAAATTAAACGGTTCAATATTAGTTAATAAATGAATACAAGTTACCCCTAAACTATATAAATCACTGGCAAAAGTCGGTTTTCCCATCGCTTGTTCGGGTGCAGTATATTGGGCTGAACCAATAACTGTTCCCGTGACCGCTAATGCCGTTATAGTAGCTGCTTTAGCTGCTCCAAAATCCACTAAAAATAATTTATTATCGCTCTTGTTTCTAATAATATTTTCCGGCTTAATATCTCGATGAATTACCTTTTTTTGATGAATAAACGCTAAAATAGGTAATAAATCCTCTAACAAATTAATAATTTTAGCTTCTGAAAATGCCCCAGTTTTAGCTAATTCTTGAGCTAAATTTTGCCCTTCAATATATTCTTGAACGAGATATTGACGGTTATCTTGGATTAAATAGGCGAATAATTCAGGAATTTGTTGATGTTTGCCTAAATGTTCTAATTGTATCGCTTCTTGTTTAAAAAGTTCTCCCGCTTTTTCTTGATTATTCGTACCTTGAGCTTGGGGTAAAAATTGTTTAATTACACAATAGGGTTGAGAAGGTTTATGCTCATCAACCGCTAGAAACGTTCGACCAAATCCCCCTTGTCCTAATATTTCTAAAGCCCGATATCGATCTGTTAACAGTAATTTAGAACCACACTTTTGACAAAAGACTGTTTTAGAGTTGGTTTGTAAACAATCGGGGTTAAGGCATTTACTCATGTTTAAGCCTAGGGATAGATGACAATGCTAATTTAATTATAGCCGTAATTGGTTCTGTTCGGATCAATAAATTAAAGAAACCGGGCTTCTGACCCCCACCCCAGTTTCTAACCGACCGATTTAGTTTTTGTTATAGCCCCAATTCTGTTAATAATTCCTGCATCATTTCCCAGGTTAATCCCTGCTGAATATAATGGGGTTCGGTGGGATTATAAGGACTAGATAGACGATCAATTTCAAGGATTTTAGCCGTATTGGGAATAACAGGAATATCAGGATCAAAAGCTGTGGGACGCATTAACGAACTAGAAAATCCTTTAAAAATCGCAATTTCATCAAATTCGCCATCAATTTCAATTTTAACAATTAAAACTTCTTGAGGGCGTTTAGTGGTATATTGTTCTAAGCGTTTCATGATTAAAATTCCTAATTAATTGAATTAAAAGAGGTTAAATAGGAAGATTTTTGCAAGGGAAAATTAATAGTAAAAATAGATCCTTTTCCCTAACCTTCATTTTCAGCTTTAACCGTTCCTTGCCGTAATGTCACTAACTGTTTGATAATCGCTTTAGTCTAAGCTACTGGACAAACAGAGTTTTGAACACCAGCACCACAACTACTCAGGGATATGTCAAAGCTTCCCACCATTATCGAAAAATTAGGTCTAAAATCTTTAACTTCGTAGTTAGGCTTTGTATTAGAATGTGGAGGCAGTTGCAAAAAAGCACCAAACCTAAATCGTGAGATTTAGGAATCGTCGCGCTTTTAGGGCGGTGAGGATGTCAATAAGGCAACTTTGAAAGATCGTACCGAAGTAAGGCGAAGTCATGACAATGCCACAGTTTGACAAAACCCATGTCTCTCCATCAGAAACCAATGAGGAAGTTTCGAGTCCTATCCTATCGGAAAATGCTTTAGAAACCCCGGTAGAGGAAACCGCCAAGACCCAGAAAAAAATCCCGTTGAAACTTCCGGCTTGGTTTTGGGGTTGGCCATTTCTCTGGCTGATTGTCTTGCTGGGGTTTGGGACGATGGGGACAGGGGCGTTGTTGTGGTTATTGACAATGCCACCCGTGCCAAACTGTGAGGATATTTCCTCCCTATCTCCCGATAGCGAACATTTGTATTGTGCTGATATGGCTACAAAGTCGGGCAAAATTGAACCCTTACGTCAAGCCTTTGCCCTGGTTGCTAGTTGGCCGGCTGACCATCCTCTCCAGGGACTGGCGCAGAAAAAAATGCAAGAGTGGTCACAGACTTTAATTACAATTGCAGAGAAGAAGATTGAAACCGGAAATTTAGAGGATGCCATAGCCATTGTTAATATTGTACCGAAAAATACCCCCGCTTATGAATCGGTGGCCGTCGCTATTGAGGGATGGAAAAATAATTGGGGTCAGGGGCAAAAAATTTATGACAAAGCCCAAGAAGCAATGAAGGCATTAGATTGGAGTAAAGCCTTTGAATATGCCCAGGCTTTATCCAAATTAAATAATAGTCATTGGAGTGAAAAACGGTTTAATGAAGTCATGGATCGTTTGAGCTTAGAGCGTCAAGGGAATCAACGTCTGAATGAAGCTAGGGAGTTGGCGAAGGAAAATACCCCGGAAAAGTTAGCCGAAGCGATCGCCTTAGCTAATCAAATTGATCAAAAACTTTATATTCAAGCGGGCGCAATTAAAGAAATTAAAAATTGGAGTCGATCTTTACTTGATTTAGCCACTAAACAATTAAAGGAAAAAAATATAGAGGGTTTAACAAAAATTGCGGGTTTAGTTCCTAACTATTCTCCTTTATATTCAGAAGCGCAAAATTTAATTTTAATGGCGGAAGTGAAAGCCCTCAGTTGGAATCAAGCCAGTAGCAAATCTATTTGGCAACAAATGGCGATTCTCTGGGAAGGACAAGCGACTCTGGATAAAATGGGGAATAATCAGCTTCCCTACGAAGAAGCAAAAGTTACTTCCACAGAAGTCTCAGGACAAATCCAAGATCTAATCAGTTTACAATTGGCAACGGCGGTGGCAAATATTGAACACCCTTTAGCCTTACAATTGGCGATTGATCAAGCTCAGATGATTACCCCCCAACAGCCTCGGCGGGTTCATGCTCAAACCTTAGTCGCCCATTGGCGTAAGGAAATTCAACGTCTTGAGGATCGGCCCTATCTGGCTTTAGCGCAACGGTTAGCCCAGACGGAAACCCCGGAAGGATATTCCCTGGCGGTACAACAAGCCCGTCAGGTGGCTTTGGGGCGTCCCTTGCGGGTGGAGGCTCAAACCTTAATTGCCGAATGGAACAAACGGATTGAGATTATTGAAGATCAGCCTGTCCTTAATGAAGCTTTAGCCTTGGCCAAGGCAGGCAATCTGAGTGCTGCAATTGACAAAGCCTCTAAAATTGGCAACCGTCGAGCGTTGTATAAGCAGGCACAGGATAAAGTTTTCGGTTGGGTGGCCACGGTTCAAACCGCCGAAGATCGGCCGATTTTGGATCGAGCTTATAATTTAGCGAAAAAGGGAAATCTGAGTGGGGCGATCGCCGAAGCTACTCAAATTCGATATGGTCGGGCATTATATTCTGAAGCTCAAGGGGCGGTGGCAGGTTGGGCGGCCGAAAGAGATGCGTCGCTTGCGATCCAACAAGCCCCCACCGAACCCGCCCGTCCCGTATATCAAGATTCCTACTCTAATGATTCGGGCTATTCTAACAATTCCGAACCCAGCTATTCCGAACCTAGCTACTCCAATGATTCGGGCTATTCTAACAATTCTGAACCTAGTTATTCCGAGCCTAGTTATTCTGAACCTAGTTATTCACAACCTAGCTATTCCGAACCCGCAGCACCTCCGACTCAGGAGATTGCACCCGCACCCGCACCGGAACCCGCACCGGAACCCGCACCGGAACCCGCCCCCAGTAGTGAAAATAATGCACCAGATCCTAATTTATTCTTGGAATAAGCTGTGGTCAGTCATCAGTCATCAGTCATCAGTCATCAGTCATCAGTTAATATAGCAATCCTAAATAGGTTGTAACATTTGACTGATGACTGATTACTAAGCCGCAATTAAACCACTATGAATTAATAAAGGTTTTGTACTTGGTTCCCGTCCTCGGAAGGCTTTAAATACTTCCATGGGATGCAAACTTCCCCCCAGAGCTAATACCGTATTTCGGAAGCGTTTCCCGGTTTCAGATACCGCATTTTCATTATCTAATCCTGCTTCTTCAAAGGCGGCAAAGGCATCAGCACTTAATACTTCTGCCCATTTATAACTATAATATCCAGCCGCATAACCCCCGGCAAAAATATGACCAAAGGCGCATAAAAACGCATCTTCAACTATAGGTTTTAAAACCATAGTATTCTCGGCAATCCGGTTACGAACATCGTTAATAGTTTCATTCCCTCCGGGTTGATAACGGTGATGTAATTCGATATCCAGCAAGGCAAAATGTAACTGTCTTAACATGGCTGTCCCACTCATGTAGGTTTTAGCCGCTAATAACTTTTGATAATAATGTTCGGGTAAAGTTTCTCCGGTTTGATAATGTTTTGCCATACCAAATAATGTGGCTTGATCATAACACCAATTTTCCATAAATTGGCTAGGCAATTCTACAGCATCCCATTCCACATTATTAATTCCCGCCGCCCCAGGATAGTCAACAATAGTTAACATATGTTGCAGGCCATGACCAAATTCATGAAATAAGGTTTCTACCTCTCCAAAGGTCATTAAACTAGGTTTATCATCCACCGGGGGCGTTTGATTACATTGTAAATAAGCAACAGGTAATCGGATTTTAGTTTCGCCATTTTCGACGAATTTAGCCCGGTTAATACAATCATCCATCCATGCCCCTCCTCGCTTTTCTACGGGGCGACTATAGGCATCTAAATAGAAAAATGCGATTGGATTTCCGCTTGAATTAGCTACTTGAAAATAACGGACTTCTGGATGCCAAATCGGGGCTTGACCATCGGCGGGAATAATCGTAATTCCAAAGATACGTTGAACTAATCCAAATAACCCATCTAACACTTGAGGTAAGGAAAAATAAGGCCGTAATTCTTCATCGGTAAAGGCAAATTTTTCTTCCCGTTGTCGTTCTGACCAAAAGCCAATATCCCAATGTTGTAAATTCTCGGCTTCCGTCGCTCCTTTTGACCGTGCAAAGGCTTTTAAATCTTGAAATTCCTGTTGAGTTGCTTGATAACTAACAAGGCGTAATTCTTCTAATAATGCTTCTACTGCTTCCACATTGGGAGCCATTTTACTCTTTAAACTCAGTTCGGCAAAACTATTGAAACCGAGAATATTGGCTTTCTGTTTTTTGAGTTCTAAAATTCTTTCAATTAAGGGAAAATTATTCCATTCCCCACTCGCCGCCCGACTAATATAACCTCGATAAACTTGTTCCCGTAAGTCTCTCCTCTGACTATATTTTAAGAAAGGACTAAAACTAGGTAAATCTAAAGTAATTCGCCAGGGGCCGTTTTCGGCGGTGGCATTTTCTGACCCCGATGAACGGGCAGCTTGAGCAGCTAAACTGAGTAAACTTGGGGGTAATCCGGCGATTTCTTCCGGTGTTGTTAAGGTTAAACTAAAGGCTTTTGTTGCGTCTAAAACGTGATTAGAAAACTTAGTGGAAAGCTCGGCTAATTCTAACTGAATGGTATTAAAGCGATCGCGATCTTCTCCTTCTAATCCAACTCCAGATAATTCAGCATCTCGTAAAGCCGTATTCACAATTCGTTGTTGAGCCGAATCTAAATTATCCCATTCATCGCTATTTCTTAACTGTTTAAAAGCCTGATAAATTGCTTTACTTTGATTTAGTTTATTGATAAATTGAACAATATTAGGCTGAACCGTTGCATGGGCTGTTCTCAGTTCAGGGCTATTTTTAACACCCATTAAATGACCCACAATTCCCCAACTCCAGGTTAACCGTTCCTGTAGTTTTTCTAAAGGTTCAACTAAATCCTTCCAAGTGGGTTTTACATCAGTTTCTAACTGAATAAGATCCTGTTCTAATTCAGTTAACAGTTGGGTGATTCCAGGGACAACCTGATCGGGTGTAATCTGTTCAAAAGGGGGTAATCCCTGACCAATTAATAGCGGGTTTTCTGTGATTGTGGAACTCATACTTCTATTATTTTCAATTTAGGGGGTAAATTAGGGGTCGAGGGGGGCTTTACAACCCCCAACTCCCATAAGGTCTTGCACCTCACTATTGTATAGTAGAGAACAGGGAATAGGAAAGAAAAGAGTTCCCTATTAAGGTTTGAGCATTATTTATTTTAACGAATATTTTCTAAAGGAATATCCAAAAGGCCGTATTTATCCCATCCGGGGGCATCAAAATGCCACCATTCTGTAATTAAGGGAATAAATCCTTATCCTGTTGAACTCTTGATAACCGTTGGGCAACATCAGAACGTAATAAACATCGGGGAACAGAATAGATTTTTTTCTTTAAAAAATTGTTGGTTGTGGCGTAGCGAATATCGTGACGAATATTCAGGTTAACGCTTTTAATATCAACTAATTTGTCTGTTTCTGGCACTTGGTTATAATCTTGAATTACTAGGGGAGGAGGGGAAGCAGGAGGAGAAGCAGGAGGGGCGTTTAAATTTTGAGCATGAACGGAATTACAGTTAATACCCAAAATTAGGAGTAAAAATAAGAATAATCGCATCAAGAGTTTAGAAAGCATAGGGTTAAAATGATGGTGATGTAATTAGTTAGAAACCGGGTTTCCGAAGGAAATATATTGATTTTATCCCAGAAGTTAGGAGAAGAAACCCGGTTTCTTTTTATATGTCTAAACGTTGATAGATTTGATCGAGGTTTTTCAAGTGATGTTTAGGATCAAAACAAGTATCAATTTCTGTGGGAGATAATGTTGCTTTAACTTGTTCATTTTCTCTAATTAAAGATTGGAAATCTCCATCGGTTTGATTCCAGGCAATATGGGCGCAAGATTGAACAATTTTGTAGGCTTCTTCGCGGTTAATTCCTTTTTCAACTAAGGTTAATAATACCCGTTGACTAAAGACAACACCGCCATAAAGGTTCATATTGCGCTGCATATTTTCAGGATAAACTAACAGATTCTTGACTAAATCCGTGAGTTCAACTAACATAAAATGAGCCACAGTTGAAGAATCAGGTAAGATCATTCGTTCAACGCAACTATGGGAAATATCCCGTTCATGCCAGAGGGCAACATTTTCTAATGCAGCCACCGCATTTCCCCGAATAATTCGCGCCATTCCTGTTAAGCGTTCACTGCGAATAGGGTTGCGTTTATGGGGCATCGCAGAGGAACCTTTTTGACCTTTAGCAAAAAATTCTTCTACTTCTAAAACATCGGTGCGTTGCAGGTTACGAATTTCTACCGCAAACCGTTCAATACTCGCGGCTAATAACGCTAAAGTTTGCACATATTCCGCATGAATATCCCGGGAAATAACTTGGGTGGAAGCGGTATCGGGTTCGAGTCCTAAATTGCGACAAGCGATTGCTTCTACCCTAGGATCAACGTTAGCATAGGTTCCCACCGCCCCAGAAATTTTGCCCACCGCCACGGTTTGACGCAGACGCACCAAACGTTCCCGGTTACGAAAAACTTCCGCTAACCATCCGGCTAATTTAAACCCAAAGGTGATAGGTTCAGCGTGGATACCATGGGATCTCCCGATCATTACTGTATCTCGATGTTGTTGCGCTTGGTAACGAATAGCCTGACTTAAGGCTTCCGTGCGTTCTAACAACACATCCACACTGGCCACTAATTGCAACGCTAAGGCCGTATCCAAGACATCAGAACTGGTTAAGCCTAAATGAATGTAGCGTCCGGCATCCCCAACATATTCGTTAACATTGGTTAAAAAGGCAATCATGTCATGGCGGACTTCTGCCTCAATTTCCAGCACCCGCTTGATATCAAAATTCGCCTTAGCCTTAATTTCCTCAACGGCTTCCGATGGAATATATCCTAACTCCGCCTGGGCCTCACAGACGGCTATTTCCACTTGTAACCAAGTTTGTAGCTTGTAAGTCTCTGTCCACAAATTGCCCATTTCGGGCAAAGTATACCGTTCTATCATATTCTGGGTTTGGATTTTATCGCTTTGATGTTAAAACAGACGTTAATCGTTCAACAGTAGACTGGTGAAACAGTTGTAGCCCAATTTCCTATCCACTGCATCCGAGCGACGTCACTAACATCCCATTTAGCACAACTATCCTATTTTAACTTTTGATGTGGATTAGCGATCGCAACCCTTAAAAAGTTTCCAAATTATTGTAGAGACTTACCATGGTACGTCTCTACGTTAGGAAATTAATTTTATTGGCAACAATTCTCCAAATTAATATTAATCTAGTTGATTAGGATTAATTCCTAAACGTCGTAATTGTTCTTCCAGTTGTTGTATTTTTTGTTGAGATTGTTGCAGACGTTCTTCGGCGGTTAAATAACGGTTTCCCTGTTGATTATACCAATATAACCAATCTCTGGTAATTCCTACATGGGTTCCCCGTTCTCGACCAATACCTAACTGTAATTCCGGCAACCAAACTCGTTCACCCGCTTGCAATTGGTATGTGCCATTTTCCAGTTTATAAACTTCTAAAGGCGGTTTTCGTTTGCGTAGGGGATTATAAACCACATAATATAATGCCCCTATTTCTGCATAAAACTGTTTCTTTTTCGTATATTCTCCCCGGCGTTTGTGAGACACCACCTCAATAATCAGAATTGGGACTTCTTGTTCTTCCCAAAGGACATAACTCAAGCGTAAATCTTCATCAATAATTCGAGGAACACCCACACTTAAAAAGCCATCGGGAACAATAGCAGGTTGTTCAGGATCATAATAGATTCCCATATCAACCCCAAAAAACCAATCCATGCGTTCAGACCAAATAGAAGCTAGGAGAATTTTCAGGAGTCCGGGGATTAAATCTTGCAGTTCGTTATCCACAGGCGTATCATCAGAATCGGGTAAATCTTCCGCAGAAGGTAAACAAAGACCAGGATTGTATTTTAATAGCATTATGGGGTAGGGGATTAAAAGTCAGGTTATATGTTGATTATAACAAAAGGGAAAGGTTCTATTTTGCTTTAGACTAGGGTTCTCTTGAGTTTTATGATATTATTAATAATATTTCTATTCATCCCTTGACTGATAAACCTGTGTTACTAGAGCCACTTTCTCAAAATTGTAGAGACTCACAACTATCTAACCTTGATCAAATTACCTGTTTAGATAACCAACTCCAACAATATTTCTCAGAACAGTTAATTTTAAATTCAGAACTAAATCGAACCTTAGTTAGTTTTCAAGGGAATAAAACTAAAGCTCTTTATCGGTGTTTTAAATATAAAGAAGCATTCTCAGCCTCTCTAGTTGAATATTTACTAGAAAAGTACAATATTAATCAGGGTAATATTTTAGATCCCTTTGCGGGGAGTGGAACAACTTTATTTGCTGCTAATTCTCAGGGAATTAATGCGGAAGGAATCGAATTACTTCCCATTGGTCAGGAAATTATCAATACTAGAAAAATCATTGATTTAGATTTAAGTTTAGAAGATTTAACCAGAATTCAATACTGGAAAAATCAAAAACCTTGGCTAGAAACAAAAGAGTTAGATCCTTTACCCGAACTGAGAATTACAAAAAGTGCTTATCCTGAAGAAACAAAAGCATCTATTGAAAAATACAGGGTTGCTTTATTTCAAGAAAATGAACAGGTAAAAGCCTATTACGTTTTGCCTTATTATGTGTATTAGAAGAAGTTAGTTATACTCGCAAAGATGGTCAATATTTGCGATGGGATTATCGATCAAACCATCAACAAGGGAAAATACCTTTTAACAAAGGAAAAATCCTCAACTTTGAACAGGCTATTGTTAATAAACTGGATGAAATTATTCAGGATATTCAGCCACCGAGTCAACAATTAGAACTGTTTTCTAAGCATCAACAGAAAGGAATTCTTAAACTTTATAAAGGTTCATGTTTGGATATTCTCCCTACCTTACCTGAAAATGTCTATAATGCAGTGATTACTTCTCCTCCTTATTGTAATCGTTATGACTATACTCGAACCTATGCGTTAGAATTAGCGTTACTTGGCGTGAATGAAAAAGAACTGCTCCAACTTAGACAACAGATGTTAAGTTGTACTGTGGAAAATAAAGCTAAAGATTTATTGAAAATAAATCCAGAATGGAAAACAGCAATTAATATCACAGACAATCAAGATCTATTACAATCTATTTTAAATTACTTAGAGGAACAAAAAGCGCAAGGTTTATTAAATAATAATGGAATTACTAGAATGATCAGAGGCTATTTTTATGAAATGGCTTGTGTGATTCAAGAGTGTTGTAGAGTCATGAAACCTGATACACCTTTAATTATGGTAAATGATAATGTTCGTTATGCCGGGGTCAGTATTTCTGTAGATTTAATCCTCTCAAAAATAGCGGAGGAATTAGGATTTTATATTGAAAATATTTTAGTATTACCCAATGGGAAAGGAAATAGTAGCCAACAAATGGGAATACATGGACGGGAATCTTTAAGAAAGTGTATTTATATTTGGAGAAAGTGCAAATGACACCGAATAACCCCTATCTTCAACATTTAACAAGTAGTGATGATCTGATTACGGATTATCAAGCGACTCGATCAGGTTTTGTTATTTTAGCATTAGAAAAAAACCGGAGAGCAACCCCATTTATTGAACAAGCAAGAACCCTAAAGTTATTTGCATCCCAAGCTAAAATGCCTGCTGATCTTGTAAATATTACAGATATACAACCTGCTTTACTAACAGCCGCAGGATTATCTGAGAAAGCCATAAAATATTTAGAAATTCAAGATAAAATAGAAATTTGGCATCAATTGGAAACAGAACGTTTAGAGAATGCAGCTAATCTAACAAATGATCAGCAAATCGCTTCTATCTGTCGATGGATCTGCCATCTTTAGTTTTTGGTGCGTGCACGGGGCTTACGCACCCTACAATTATTAAAATTTTTGCCTGGATTTTGATTAAGGTTTTGGTGCGTGCGCTGCGATGGCCGCACCCTACGAGTTGGATATAAAAAAATTAAATGACTTTTGTTAATACAAACACACTCCCTACATTTCCCCGTCCGATTCTTAAATCTTCATCTAAATAGGTAATATCTAACCAGCCTTTTTGATCCCGCGCTTGTAAACTAAAATCAATCGCAATGAATTTTTTCCCCTTTTCAATATCCGAAATTAAACTATTAGGAGATTGATACCCAATAAACCTTTGAGAACCAATAATAAAGCGATTAAATTTAACATTAACTCGTTTTTCTGAAACGGGTTCAAATTCTGCGGCTACACTAACTAATCCTTCTAATAGCGGTAAACTTTGAACTTCTGCAATATTATAAACTTTCCGATCCGCAACCCGAATACATTGATAAATTTGTCCTAATTCAAGTAAGGGAAAACGACCAATTCCTAATAATTCATCGCTACTGGTATATAGTAGCCGCCAATTTCCCTCTAACAGTTGAGGAACTTCTAGGGGGCGGGGGTTGGGATTAAATTCTTCCAATTGAGTCAAGGCGGATAAAATAGCGGCTTTATCCCCTGGGGTGGCGAGTAGACCGCGATTTTTCCCCGCAATCATTTCTAATAAAAGGGCTTTTTTGGAGTCAATCATAGTTTTATCTTATGCTTAAATGATTATTAGTTAGCTTTTTTAAATCTATAAGACTCAAAATAGATTTAAAAAATATGATACTGTCCATAACCAATGATTGTGTAAAATTAGATTAAGTCTAACTCAATTCTATTTGACACCGGAAACTAAAAATGCTTAATCCATCCTTACGAGAAATCCCAGCCCATGAACCGGCTGATGTGATTCCTTCCAAACAAGAAATTTCACTGATAGCTTGGTTAGAGTCCACCGGACGTCTAATCGAACGAGATACCGTCAGTAGTACCACAACCGTTGACTATTTGGAGGAGGAAGAAGAAATCTCCGATCTGATTTCCGTTGATGACTCTGCCTATGACGACGATGATGATGATGATGATGATGATATATCAGAAAGCTAGAAATAGACGCTAGGAAACTAGCGATTTCTGGGATGGTGATTTTGTGGTGTTGAGGATTAAAAATTTTTGTGGATAGCAAACTTTATTCGGTTAAATCATCCAACTGGTCTGGACAAACCCTATTGTTTCTACTGAGTTTAGGGTTGAGTGTATTCGCTCTTAGTTTAGACCGGGTGAACGATAATTTATTTCAAGTTCAAGGCTCGTTATTTTTACCCGTTTTGATTTGTGCGATCGCCGTTTCTATCTTAGGATATTGGGCAATTCCACTTTTAGTCAAGATTAAAGCCGGACAATTCATCCGAGAAGATGGCCCCCAAGCCCATTTACAAAAAGCCGGAACTCCCACCATGGGAGGGATATTTTTTGTTCCTGTGGGAGTTGCGATCGCTTTAATTTTAACTCAATTTAATCCCAATGTGATCGCCGTTTCTACCCTAACCTTAGCCTATGGATTTATTGGTTGGTTAGATGATTGGCAGATTTTAAGACGTAAATCAAATAAAGGGATTTCTCCTCGAATGAAATTGGCGTTGCAGGTAGGTTTTGCGACGCTATTTTGTGTGTGGTTAACATTAACTCAATCTTCCACTTTAACCACCGTTGCTTTACCTTTAGGATTAGCAATTCCCCTGGGATTGTTATTCTTGCCCCTGGCAATTTTTGCCCAAGTTGCTGAAAGTAATGCCACTAATTTAACCGATGGTGTGGATGGATTAATGGGCGGTTTAGGTGCGATCGCATTTTTAGGTTTAGGGGCCTATGTCGCCCCCAGCGCACCGGAATTAACCACTTTTTGTGCCTGCATGAGTGGCAGTTGTTTAGGATTTGTTACCCACAACCGTAACCCCGCAAAAGTGTTTATGGGGGATACGGGAGCCTTAGCATTGGGGGGAAGTTTAGCCACGGTTGCCCTATTAACTAACAGTTTATGGGTGTTATTAATAATTAGCGGAATTTTCTTCGTGGAAACCCTCTCTGTAATTGCTCAAGTTAGCTATTATAAAGCTACAAAAAATACCGAAGGTGTGGGTAAACGTCTGTTCAAAATGGCTCCTCTACATCACCATTTAGAATTATCAGGATGGCAGGAAACCCAAGTGGTCGGGAGTTTCTATTTAATTAATGCTATCTTAGTGTTAATTACCCTGCTTCTAGGATACAATCCTTTCTAGGTTTTTAGCCGAATCATGATTAACCTTTCTGTTGTCATTCCGGTTTATAATGGCGAGACGGATTTGCCGGATTTAATTGAATGTTTGCGATCGCAAACCTATCCGGCAGATCAAGTAGAATATTTATTAGTTGATAACAATAGTCAGGATAATTCTGTTTCTATTGTTCAGGAATTAGCCGCATCTTCTTCAATTAATATTTGTTCATTATCAGAAAATAATATCCAAAGTTCCTATGCCGCTCGCAATGCTGGAATTAAAGTCGCAACCAGTGATATTATCGCCTTTACCGATATGGATTGCCGACCGGAACCCCAATGGTTAGAGCAATTAATTCAGCCCTTTTCTAACCCCAATATTGGTCTAGTAGCAGGTGAAATTATTGCCCTACCCAGTCACAATTTATTAGAAAAATATGCCGATAAACAAGAAACTTTATCCCAAAAACACACCTTAAATAATAGTTTTTTACCCTACGGTCAAACCGCTAATTTAGCCATACGTCGCGTTATTTTTGCACAGGTAGGTTTGTTCCGTCCCTACCTAACTACTGGGGGAGATGCGGATATGTGTTGGCGGATTCAACAACAAACCAATTATCAATTAGAATTAGCATCCCAAGCAATAGTTAAACACCGTCATCGGTCAACTTTAAAAGCATTAAAAAGTCAGTGGCGACGCTATGGAGAATCAAATCGGTATTTGCATGAACTCCATGGGATTAATTTAATGAAAGAGTTAACAACTTCAGAATATTTATATCGGTTAGGACGTTGGTTCTTAAAAGAATTACCCCTGGGTACGGTCAAACTCTTAACCGGAAAAGCCGAAATCGTGGATTTAATTAGTACCCCCATCTCCTTATTTAATGGAAATGCTCGTTTCCAAGGACAACAACAGGCTAAATTATCAGACCAAGCCAAAGTAATTGAACAACTTTAAATAGGATGGTTAAAATGTTTTCCTGTTATCAACTCAATTTTTCGGGTCAACCAAAACCGGAAATTCTTTATGATGGTTTCTGTCCTCTGTGTATTCGTTCCATGACCCTTTTATGTTATTGTGACTGGTTTCAACAATTCAATTATATTCCCGTTGAAGAACAATGGACGACCCTTCAAAAGACCTATCCTCAGCTTTCTTTAGAAGCCTGTTTAGCTGAAATTCATCTCATTTTTCCTAATGGTTCTGTGAAAACAGGTTTCTTTGCATTGCGCGAAATGATTCACTATCTACCCCTTCTCTGGCCGTTATTATTCATCCTTTATTTTCCGGGTGCTTCCCTCTTAGGGCCGAAAATTTATAGCTTTGTGGCTTCCCGGAGAAAACGCTTAACACGATGCAGTTTTGATAGCTGTTCTTTAAAATAAATCATTTTTTTTGATACTTATTAAGAACAATAACTAAAAATATTTTAATGCCTTGACGGTTGCTATAATTCAGATCATAATTGTTTGTTAATCCAATCGCTATGACTCAATTTAGACTATCTCAACAACACTTAAATTTGTTGTCTCTGTGTCCTCGAAAATTTCAATATACCTATTTAGATCAATTAGTTTCACCCACTTCCCCAGAACAGGAAGAACGCATCGCCTGGGGAAATCAGTTTCACTTGTTAATGCAGCAACATGAGTTAGGATTACCTGTGGATTTGTTACTGATCCAAGATCAGGAATTAAAACGCTGTTATGATGAATTTTTAAGTGTAGCATCGGATATTTTTAGGTTAAATTCCGATCCCGCAACCTTCTTTTTTAGAGAAGCAGAACATTACCGTAGTTTGAATTTTAGGAATGATTTATTAGTAGTTATTTATGATTTAATTAAAGCCGAAGAAAAACAAGCACAAATCTTTGACTGGAAAACCTATCCTCGTCCTCAAAATCGCCAACTTTTAGAAAATAATTGGCAAACTCGTTTATATCCCTATCTTTTAGTCGAAACCAGTCAATATTTACCCGAACAAGTTTCAATGACCTATTGGTTTGTTAAGTCTCCTCAAAAACAACCACCTGAATTTTTAAACTTTCCCTATACTCAACAACAACATCAGAAAAATCAACAGGATTTAAACCAACTAATTGATCAATTTCATAACTATTTAGACCGTTATCAACAGGGTGAATCTTTCCCCCAAGTTGATCAAAGTCAAGGACATTGTAAATCCTGTCAATTTGCTATCCGTTGTCAACGGGTTTCCGAAGAATTATCCCTGGATCAACCTTTAAATTCTCTGAATCTATATAATATTGATCAAGTCCAAGAAGTTATAATTTAAAGAAATCATCATTCCTATGTGGCAAATTCAACCAAATTTAGATACTCCTGATTGGATTATCCCAATTATTCAAGAGTACGCTCCTCAAATTTCAGGGAAATATGTGGCTCAATTATTATTACATAGAGGTATACAAACCCCTCAACAATTGCTAGGGTTTTTAAACTATAATTGTTATCAACCATCTAGTCCATTTGAATTTGGAATAGAGATGGAAAGGGCAATTGAGCGATTAATTTTAGCCCGAAATCAACAAGAAATTATCACAATTTGGGGGGACTTTGATGCCGATGGAATTACCGCAACTTCCGTATTATGGGATGGATTAGGACAGTTTTTTAACCAAGAAAATCAGCAGTTATCCTATTATATACCCAATCGTTTAACCGAATCTCATGGATTAAATTGTGCTGGAATTGATCAATTATATCAACAGGGATGTCAGTTAATAGTTACTTGCGATACCGGAAGTACCAACTTAAAAGAAATTGAATATGCGAATCAATTAGGCATTGATATTATTGTTACCGATCATCATACTTTACTTGAAGAAAGACCTCCAGTAGTTGCTATTATTAATCCCCGTTATTTATCTTTAGATCATCCTTTATATCATCTATCGGGGGTGGCGGTTGCTTATAAATTAATTGAAGCATTATATGAAACTTTGCCCGATATTCCCCAACGTCCCTTAGAAGATTTATTGGATTTAGTCGCCATTGGTTTAATTGCTGATTTAGTTCAACTTAAAGGAGATTGTCGCTATTTAGCTCAATTAGGAATAAAAAAATTACAACAACAATTAAAAAATCCTACCCGTCCAGGGGTTGCCAAACTGTTAGATTTATGCAAACGAACAGGCGATCGTCCTACCGATATTTCCTTTGGTCTTGGCCCTCGAATTAATGCCGTGAGTCGCATTTATGGGGATGCTAAATTCTGTGTTGAACTTCTAACCAGCAAGGATAAAAAACGCTGTCAAGAATTAGCGATAGAAACCGAATTAGCTAATACCCGGCGCAAAGGATTACAAAAAGAAGTTAGTCACGATGTGATGAAAAAATTAAAAAAAATTGACCTATCTACAACTCAAGTTATTGTGTTATCTGATCCGCAATGGCAAGGAGGAGTTTTGGGTTTAGTGGCGGGTCAAATAGCTCAAGAGTATGGACGACCGACCATTTTATTAAGTACAGAAGGAAGCATAGATTTAAGCAATTATCAGCAGGAAATTAGCGATAATTCAGAAGTAAAATTAGCCAGGGGTTCTGCTCGTTCAGTGAATCAAATTGACTTATATGAATTAGTCAAAAGTCAAGCCCATCTTTTGCATCGTTTTGGGGGTCATCCCTTCGCCGCTGGGTTGAGTTTGCCAATAAAAAATATTCCGATATTTATAGATGCAATTAATCGCCAAATGCGAGAAAAATTAGAATCTGATTTGTCGGACATTGGACAACGAAATATTCAAGTTGATTTAGTTTGTACCGTTGCCGAATTAGGGTTTGATTTATTTCAGGAATTAAAACTATTAGAACCCTGTGGTATGGGAAACCCAGTTCCTAAAATATTAATTAAAAATTGTTGGTTTACTAATGCTTGGAATACTTCAGAAAAGGATTTAAGAGGGAAAAAAGTTCAATATATTAAAACCACCTTTGAACTATGGGATCAGTCTATATCAACTGGATTTCCTGGGGTATGGTGGGGACATTATAAAGATGAGCTACCCGAAGGAATATTAGATGTGATTGTAGAACTCGATTTTAATACCTTTAAAGAACAATATGAAATTAGAATCTTAGAATTACGTTTTGCTCAAGATCAGAATCCTCCAGCCTCTATTAATCTTGCTAACCATCCTATTTTAGATTATCGTAATCAAAACTTTAATCAACCTTTATCTGATCACTTATTAATTCTCAATGACTGTCCCACCTGTTGGGAAGATTTACAATCTTGGTTTCGCCGCGCCCATACTGAAAAAAGACCTTTAGTGATCGCTTATACCCTACCCGAATTATTACCGCCTGAAAAAATTTGGGAACAACTGATCGGTATTGCCAAATATCTCAGTCGCACCCATCAACCCGTGACTATTCAACAACTCCGAAATCAATTAAACTTAGGAGTAATTCCCTTAAAAATTGGTTTTAAAATCTTGCAACAATTAGGATTTGATATTGAATATCAGGATCAAAAGTTAGATATTAGCTGGGAAAAATTATCCAGTTTTTATGCTTCTGAAACCCTGAATCAATTAATCCAAAACTTCCTAGATACCATCCAAGAAGAACAGTTTCGCCGTCGATATTTCTGTAAAATTCCCTTGTCAACCCTCGAATCAATCGCGATTCAAACCATCATCAAGGAAGGTAACAAAAACTGAACTTAAAAATTTAAAATAATGGAAGTTAAGATTCATGAATCGGGAATGATCCATTTTTCCTAATCCTGTTGTATAATAAAAAATCGTACCCTTAAAATATCCCTGTGTGATTTCTAAAAAGGCAGGGAATCTAACTATGGTCGTTTGTCCCCAGTGTCAATTTGAAAACCCTAATCTAAATAAGTTTTGCCAAAGCTGCGGTACTTCCCTTACCCAGAAATATTGTCCTGAATGTGCGGCTACCGTTCCCCTAAATACCCTGGAATGTCACAACTGCGGGACAGTAACTGGAACAGTTTATCTAGCCGTGGTTAGCCCTTCGTCCTTAGTCGCTGCTCAACCTGATCAATTAGAATCTTTAAATAATGACCATTTAGAGGGGGCCAATACCGTCGAGGAAGCGATTTCAGATCGAATTGAGACTGAACCCCTTACTCCTGAAACCCCTCAAGAGTCAGACCCAACACCTGCGGCTATTGAACCCGAAGAAGAAATTTTCTCCCAAGCAGATATCGAAGCCATCACCATCGCCCCCCAGGATGCCCTGAGTCCCTCCGGTGAACCGTCATCGCAGGATATGGAATCGCTCGAACTCCCTATTGGAGCCTATTTAGACCCCCAACAGCGTTATCAACTCCTCGAACCCTTACCTCCGCTACAGTCAGGAGAAACCCTGACGGTGAAGGTTTTAGATACCCAGCCCTTGCAGGTGTCTCCCCTAAAAGCCCTAGAAAAACAAGATTCTACCCCATCAGATAAGCAATTACAGACCTTTATTATTACGGCGGCACAACCCTATTTTTCCTTAGCTTCCGAGCATTCTAACTATTTCCCTCGCTTACAAGATGCCTGGGAACAGCCTTTCTATAGTGTGATTATTTTAGAAGACTTTACTAATTTCCCCCTATTATCTGACCTGTGGAGTAACAAGAAAAACACAGCCAAACAAATTGTTTATTGGTTAGAGGACTTAGTAAAACTCTGGGTATTGTTGGAACCTTGGAACTGTCGTCAAAGTTTATTAGAAATTCAGAATTTAAGGTTTTTTTCTGAAGATTCTCAACAGTTATGTTTAAAACAATTGTATTTTGAATCGCCCAATTCTGCCCTGAGTTTATCGGATTTAGGATTATTATGGCAGGAGTTATTTGAACAATCCCAACGGACTTATGTAGGTTCCTTAAAAGAAAAATTACGCGATTTAATTGAAGGAAAAATTCAAACCGTTGAACAATTGCAAAAAGATTTAATGGTAGTTTTAGATGAAATTAATTTTCCCTCAACCTCAACCCCCCAACCGATAGATCGAACAGAAACCCCGCCATCGAGCTTAAATCAAGCTCCAACGGTAATTCCGGCTCAGAAACTCAAATCCCTAGAAGCGGTGGGACGTACCGATATCGGACGTCAACGGGATCACAATGAGGACTGTTTTGGGATGGAAACCCAAATCAAGATTCAAGAAACACCCCAGGGACAAACAAGCTCCGTCCGGGGTTTATATATTCTCTGTGATGGGATGGGAGGACACGCCGGAGGGGAAGTGGCGAGTCAAATGGCGGTTGACACCCTGAAAGACTATTTTCAAAACCAATATCCCCATGGACTCCCCACGGCAGAAATCCTACAGGATGCAATTCTTCAGGCAAATGAAGCGATTTATACTGAAAATCAACAGGGAGTCCGTTCCGGTGTGGGTCGCATGGGTACAACCTTAGTGATGGCCTTAGTGGTTGGTCACCAAGTGGCGGTGGCTCATGTTGGAGATAGTCGGTTATATCGTTTAACTCGCACCCATGGGTTACAGCAAGTTACCGTTGATCATGAAGTCGGACAACGGGAAATTCAAAAAGGAATTGATCCAGAACTGGCCTACTCTCGTCCCGACGCCTATCAATTAACCCAAGCCCTAGGGCCGAGGGAGGAGCAGTTTGTTCATCCAGAGGTTCAGTTTTTGGAAATTGAGGAAGATACGGTTCTAATTATAGCATCCGACGGCTTAACGGATAATAACCTCTTAGAAATATTCTGCGAAACCCAACTTGAACCCTTACTCAAGCCCGAAACCCCTTTATCCACAGCAGTAGACAGTTTAATTGCTCTGGCGAATCAACATAATGGTCACGATAATATTACGGCTATTGTAGTTCGAGCTTGGGTTTAGGGGAAGGGGTGTCTCAACCTAGTGAGTCTTTTAGGACTCTCTTAGAGAGAGCATAGGGAGGTTGTTTAACAGAGTAAGTTTTGTTAACAAATGCTAACGTATGTTATAGTTTAAGACATGGCATACATACCACTCAGAAAAGCGGTCGAATTTCTGGATCTGCATCCAAATACGTTGAGAAAAAACGAAACTATTAAATACTTACAGCAACCTGATACAAAAGCCAAAAAGTATCGGTAAACTCATTACCCATTAATCATTACCTATTCGTAATTCTCTTAACTGATAACTGAATTTATGTTAATTCTAACGTTGTTAGACCCCCAACAAAAAACCCCCCTGCGACAGTGGACATTTGCACAGGAGGCGGTAATTCGAGTTGGACGGGCGGCGGATAATCAAGTTGTAATCGTTGATTCCTTGGTTTCCCGTTATCATCTGGAGTTACACCGTCCAACGGATGAAACCCTGAATTCCCTTTGGTTACTCGTGAGTAAGGGAACAAATGGAACCTTTGTGAATGGGGTTCTCATGAATCAGGGTTTAGTCGGGGATGGTGCTTTAATTGAATTAGCAAAAGATGGCCCCTTATTGCAAATTCAACTTCAGGCCAGTGTCATTGCTATTCCGGCCACTCCTCCCTCCTGTAAACATCAAGGGAATACGCCGGGGAATTTATTCTGTATTCATTGTGGGCTTCCCATTCTGGTTGAACGCACAATCCGACAATATCAAGTATTGAGAACCATCGGACAGGGAGGAATGGGAACAACCACCCTAGCCTGGGATTCTACCACGGCTAAATCGGCTGTCCCTGTTGTCGTTGTTCTCAAAGAAATGAATGCGGATATGGCACAAATTGCCAAGGCCCAAGAATTATTTGAACGGGAAGCCCGTACCCTAAAAGCCTTAAACCATGGGGGAATTCCCCAGTTTTATGACTTTTTCGTGGAAGATGGCAAAAAATATTTAGTCATGGAAATGATCCATGGCACCGATCTGGAACAGTATATCCATCAACGGGGGCCAGTAATTCCCCAACAGGCGATCCAGTGGATGATTCAAACCTGCGAGATATTAGACTATATTCACTCCCTCGATCCGCCTCTAATCCACCGAGATATCAAGCCTGCCAATTTGCTGTTGCGGAGACGGGATCACCGCATTGTAGTTTTGGACTTTGGAGCCGTGAAGGAAATCGGAACGCCGCCCGGAACCCGCATCGGGGCTGAAGGATATAGCGCTCCTGAACAGGATCGAGGACAACCCCTGACTCAATCGGATTTATATGCGATCGGTACAACCTTAATTTTTTTACTGACCGCCGAAACACCCCTCAAATTCTATGGTAAACGAGGGAATAGTTATGGTTTTGAACTCGATAACGTTCCCACGATTACGCCTCAACTGCGAAAAGTGATTGAACAAGCCACGGAATACCGACCCAAGGATCGCTATCCAACGGCTCAATCTCTATCTCAAGCTTTAGCCCAGTGCCTAAATTGATCAAATCGTGAGGAAGATTTATGCAAAGCAGGAGGAAAGAGCAAAGGACTAAAAGCCACGGATAGAGAAATACAAAACTTTAGACAGTGGAATTTGAAAGGATGAATTTTTGATTGATTATAGACCGACTGAAATCAAGGAGAGTTTGAGAAATAGGTTTCTAATCTTCGTCTTCATCCCAAGCTTCAACGGCTAATAACTCGCTGAGTGGATCTTGCATGGAGAAACCAAATTCTAACAATTCCTGTTTCCAATATTTCCATTCATCGCCATAGAGAAGGGCAATTTTCCATAGACTATCGGAAGGTTTGATAATGTCAGACTTGACCAGGGAATCCACCTGACGCTGTAATTTATCCATCGGGTGTATAACCTTTTGGCTCATAATACCTCTTAAGTTGTTCTAATTTCTAAAGGGTTAACGCTTTCCAACCTGAACGATTTTTCTTTGCATACAGGGCTGATGCCACTCAAAGCAACTTCCTCGATCATGAGTATAGCATAAACTTTGAAAAAGCAATCTTTTTTTTTAATTTAGGTGTTAATTCTCGATGACGATGGCTTGAATTTCACCCTAAAGCCAATTATAGCGGGGAAAACCAAAAAGTGTAATCCCAACTTATTGACTAGGAATCGCTCTCTAATTAATCGGTATCCGTAATACACAATACCCAAACTTGATAGTTTCGCTTATCAATTCCAAACCAAGTCACATCCCAAGAAACGCCCGCGAACCACTCTGTCCAAGGTTCTTGAGAAATATACATCTGAATTTCATCATAGCGACTTCCAAACAAAGTCTCACAAAATTTCATCCCGATATCCTTGGCTTGTTTCGCAGTTCCTTCAAATTCTTCATCTGCGCCACCTAAAAATAAAGCCTCTGCTAATTCTCCATCTAAGGTGAAAGCACTGGTATCTTCCGTTAGGTCTAGGTCTGTGGTTAAAGGGGTTTCAATTTCTAAAGCTGATAAACCATCCATCACTGGGGGTAAGGTAACAAACTGTTCAAAAAAATTAATTTCATTCAGTAAGTCCCTGGAGCCAAACCAATTTAACACCGCATGGGGAGAAACCTTAAATCGGGCGAACTCCGCACCCCCATTAACCAAAATTTTTCTTAATTCTTGGAGGAGTTTATTAACAGATGGATCTTCTAGGGGGGTATATACGACTTGTAATTCTTGCCACATTTGCTCAATTTCTTCTTCCGAAGGGCGGTATTGGTCTCGATTAGGAACTAACATCAATGTTGATCTCCAGTTAACAATATTTTATATACTTTACTTGAGTCTTTAAAAACTCACAAGATTATTTTCAAAAAATATTATAAAAGTTAACAGAATTAATAGGGGTTTTTATGGTACTTGTTGATTCTTTTCAGAATCAGCGATCACACTGTAAAATAAAAACGGATGAATATTATTTTAGTCTAGTACATCCTAATACTCAGGTTGGGTTAACTGCGAGCGCTTCTGTTGAAACTGGGTTTCTTTAGTTTTTACGATCGCATTCTTAAAAAAAAATATATTATAAACAATAACCCAATTCAAAAGCACTTTATGAACATTACCGATATTCGCAATCAAGTTAAACAGTATGTTGATCAGCTATCTCCTGAAAAACTCATGGTAGCTGCGGATTTTTTATCATATTTAGCAGAACGAGAAAGTCAAGAAGCAACAGAAAAATTACTTAAAATTCCTGGGTTTAAAGAATCTTTTGAAAAAGGCAAGGAAGATGTTTTAGAAGAGCGATTAATTTCTGTTGATAAACTCAAAAAACGAAAAATTTTGATTAATACCCTACAAGGAAAATATGCTCATGCTTCCACCAGTAGTGAAGATTTTGCTCAACAAAAACAAAAGGATATTGACTGGGAGGAACGCAACGGATGAATATTATTTTAGATGCTTGTGCTGTGATTGCTTTTTTGCGGAATGAAACGGGTGCAGATATTGTTAGAGAAACCCTGGTTAATCAAGATCACACTTGTATGGTTCATGCCATTAACCTTTGTGAAGTTTACTATGATTTTTATAGGGATATTGGCGAAGCAGAAACAGAACAACTGATACAGGAATTAACTAATATTAATATAATCACTCGTTACGATTTAGATGCCATGTTTTGGCGAACGGTTGGACGTTATAAAGCAAGTATAAAACGAATTTCTTTAGCCGATTGTTTTGCCCTAGCTTTAGCTAAGAAAGAAGCAGGAATATTGCTCACATCTGATCGCAAAGAATTTGAACCTGTAATAGTTCTTAATATTTGTCAGATTACTTTTATTCGTTGATTATGTTCCATTATACTTAACCTTAAATTGTTAAAAGTATATTTTAAAAATGCGTTGAAACCCGGCTTCTCAACTAATCAGAAACCGGGATTCTTGGTTTTTAAGACAATTTTAAACCGTACAAATTTCGGTTAACGTAGCCACGAAATTCGGATAAGAAATTCCGGCAGCTTCGGCGCGGTGAATAGTAGTTTTTCCTTGACAATTCAAAGCCGCGATCGCTAAACTCATGGCAATTCTATGATCCGTATCGCTATCAACTTCTGTCCCATTTAAAGGAAAACCCCCGGTAATTTCTAAACCGTCGGGACGTTCACTAATTTTAGCTCCCAATTGACTCATTTGAGTCGCCATTACCGTAATCCGATCGCTTTCTTTCACCCTTAATTCTTCCGCATCTTTAATAATAGTTGTCCCCTCAGCAAAAGCCGCAGCCACCGCCAAAATCGGAATTTCATCAATTAATCTAGGAATAATATCCCCCCCAATTTCACAGGCTTTTAACAGACTATATTTAACTCGAATATCCGCCACAGGTTCCCCCGCCACAGTCCGTTCATTGTCTAATTGTAAATTCGCTCCCATTTTTTCTAAGGCTTCTAAAATCCCTGTGCGAGTCGGGTTTACCCCCACATTTTCCACGACTAATTCCGACCCGGGAACAATGGCCGCCGCTACTAACCAAAAAGCCGCCGAACTAATATCCCCCGGAACTACAACGTGCTGACCGTGCAGTTCTGCTGGCCCTTTAACCGTTACACTATAAGTATCCGGTTCAACGGTTAAATTAGCCCCAAATGCCCTTAACATTCGTTCACTGTGATCCCGGGACAGGGCGGGTTCGGTAACGGTGGTTTCCCCCTCCGTCATCAACGCGGCTAACAGAATACAGGATTTCACCTGGGCTGAAGCAATGGGGGAAACATAATGAATCGGGCGCAGGGCTTGACCCTGAACCGCTAGGGGTGCATAAGACCCCCCTTGACGGCCCCAAATGGTGGCCCCCATCTGTTGTAAAGGTTTAGTAACACGGGACATGGGGCGACGTGCCAGGGAACTATCCCCGGTGACACTAAAAAATCGTCCGGGGTGGGAGGCGAGTATTCCTAACATTAATCGTAGGGTTGTACCGGAATTTCCGGCGTCTAAAACTTCCAGGGGTTCTTGCAGATTACCCAGTCCAATGCCTTTGACTTCTACCCGTTCGGAATTTAACTCGGAAATTTCTGCCCCCATCCGAGAAAAACATTGGGCGGTGCTGCGGGGGTCTGCTCCTAACAATAACCCTTCGATGGTGGTGACACCTTTGGCTAAGGCTCCTAACATTAAAGCCCGATGGGAAATTGACTTATCCCCAGGAATGCGGATGCGACCTTGTAAGGATAATCCCGATTTGGGGGGGTGTATTGTTAATATTTGCTCAGTTTCTCTATTTTCTGTTGTTACGATAGTCTCTTGCATTTTATGATTTTAGATTAGGCCACTGATTTCTAAAAGTGATCCTACCGCTTTCTCGACCCTAAGCAAATTGGAAACATCGAGAATTTTACCTAATATTGAGATGAGTTATGTTAACACACTATCGTGTCCCCGTGAGTCTGTCTTTAGTTGCCATAGACTTACCCCTTCGCTCTTTAATTGAGGGGTCGGCAACCCTCTATCAGAAGGAGCGCGACCAGTTCCATTTATTGTTACATGAACCTGCCTTAGTGGAATGGGAGCCTGATATTTTGCCCCAGGAAACGCCAAAACCTCCCCAGAAACCCCGGTTATTGTGGCTGGAGGTGTCTCCCTATCGGGCGGTGATGACGATGCAGGGACAGGGAAAATATAGTTATCGTCATTTATGGCAACAGGGAATGTATGGCTTGAGTCGCTATTATTTACAAACGGATTTACAAGCTATAGGCAGTCAATTGCGTCTGCGTAATTTTACTCGGAAGTTGGAGTTAGTCGGACATCCTCTGCCGGAATATGTGCGTTTGGAATATGAACTCTGGTCGGAAAATTTGCAAATGGGTCGTTATGTTTTAAGTCTGGAAATTCATCATTAACAGGTGTCAGGTTTTGGGTGCAGGGAGAAGATTACGGGGTGTCAATCGTTTGCTTCTTTCTCCCTCGTTTTCAATTGAAATCATTGATTTTTGTTAGTCTATTAATTTTTCTACATCTATTAACTGATCTTCAACTTGGCTCAATAGTTCTTGGCTTTCTTTAATTGCAAATTCAAGTTTAACTTTGAGTTCTTTCAAAGGTTCTTCTGATAATTTTTTGGATTCAAGGATTTGCTGCAAAATCGTTGATATTTGATCGATATAATCACTGTAAGAAACATTATTTTCATTCGTAATATATTCTTTAGATAATTGGTTTTTAATATACTGTTTCATTTCAGATTTTCTCTCTTCAAAATTATCTTTCATTAACTCAGTAGCTTCTTGAATATACTGTTGCACATCAATGGAATATTTTTCTTGAACAATCGGAATGTCCAATCTCAATAAATTTAGAGGTGAAACAAAAGCATTATGCAATTGACCCCAAATAGAAATTTGGGGCTTAATACCCATGTTTATATTAGACATTCCATCAGGGATTTCATCAGCAGAAAAATCTGGCAATTGCCACTCATCGGTCAGATCCAAATCAATTAAAAAATTAGTTTGTATTCTTTTCCGAACTCGTTTTACAGAATCTTGTATTCCTCGCAAATGTTGGTTGATCAGTTTAGATAATTCCTCCTCAGTGGCTGAAATACAATTCTTAATTAGTTTCTCTTTCTCTGAGAGAAGATCTTTAAAATATTGTTCTGTACACTGTTTTATTGTTTGAGAATAATTCTTACTCCCCTTCTCACTTGTACACTCTAAAGTTTTGGTATTAATACCAACAGCAGAGATCTTTTTATCTAAATCGCTAGAGCGAATATTCTCAGTCCAATTTTTTAGTACATAATCCAAGTAATCATTTAAATCATTCAACTCTTTATTGAGTTTGTCTGCTAAAACATTTTCATTCGTTTCAATGAGTTTCTTTTCGCCTTCAACAAATTCAATTTCGCCTTGAATTTGGTTAAAATCTCTATTGAAACCACTCTGCCAACATATCAGATCATTATTGAGATTCTTTAAACGATTTTCACTCCGCTTCAGTGAACTTTTAAGAGAAAGAGGAGCGCTCTTAACTAAAAGTACATTAATGGTATTTTCCAAAAAATCACTGAACTTTGATTTACCCCAGAGCTTTCTAGCTTTTTTCTGAAGCATATCAACTGTTGTCTCCTCTAGTTCTTCCTGCCAGTCCATCCCAAAAACTTCTGCTGCTAAAGGTTTAGCCGTTTTTAGTTCAGATATTTTTAGTTCAGATATTGCTTCAGGAGAATATTGTTTAATTTCTTGAATAAAATTAGTAGCGCAAAAAGCCCTTCTTCCCGAAACTTCAAAAACTTTATTATTTCTGTTGTCAGAAGAATTTAGATTAAAGCTGGCTATAATTGACTCTCGCAATTGTTCAGAAGTTATTGTGTCACCCGGTTTACGTTGATCGATTTTATTCACTAAAATGTATAAGTTATCTTCACCAATAACCTCTACAATCTCTTTAATCTCAGTTCTGATCTGGTTATCAACTTCAGTATTAAAAACTGTATAATCTAAGACAACTAAAACAACTGAACTTTGATTGAGTTGTTTTCTAATCAGTTGCTTTCTAATGTCTTCTGGTGTTTCTTCTGTATTGTTTTCTCTGGAATTTGGCCCAGGTGTATCAATAATGACTAAATTACCGAGCCTTTTTGTTATGTTAATTTTTTCATCTTGTATAAAAGGTGTTTCGATACGAGGTAGATCCTTAATTTTACGCCAAATCTGATTAATGCTAGAATCCAACTTGCTACAAAGCCTAACAAAATCATTGATTTCTGTTAGAGCTTGTTTAATCTCCCCATATCCTGTAATCTGCTGTGGAAAAATTAGTTCTCTTTCTTTAACTTTCTCAGCTAAATTTTTTAGAAGTGGATAATCAGCAATTTTCTCTAAAGTATTATCCCATCCTAAACATTCTACTATTTCAATTCGCAATGTTTCCATTGCTTCATTAAATAAAGATAAAGTAGCTTCACTAATGGTTAAAACGGGTTCTGTTAATTCTGCTTTAAACACTATTTCTGTCGGATAAGCTGTCATATCAAGAGTACGACTAGGGAGTAACTCTCTCCCAATCATGGCATTGACCAGGGTAGATTTACCAGCACTTGTTGGTGCAACAATCACAACTCTTAGTTCAAAATTTTGTATACTTGGAAGTGCCTCATTGATTTGATTATGAAATTGAATATATTTTTTCTTTTCACTCTCTATCGTAAATAAATTGCTGGCACGTCCCATTAACTTGCCCGTCTCTTGCAGTGTTTCTACTACCTTTTTTTGTAAATCTTGTATAGACGCTGTGAGAGGTTGAGTTTCCATATACTTTACCTTGATTGGCTTGTTTTCTGGCAGAGAATCGGTTACTTATCTGTTGTTGCTGTACCTGAAGCTGGTACTAATATAAGTTTTCCCCATTCCTAACTCTACTATACTACAACTCGATAAAAATTACAATAAAAACAATGCTATAGGAGAATTAGCACCCAAATATTCTAGGAAGATAGCAATGCTACCTCTATTATAAGAATTGTTGCATCTAAAAAAGATATGACAAGAATGGCGATCGCTGTAATCGCATTTTTCCTAATTGTTAATTTCACTTAGATGATGCGTGCGCCACGATGCCCGCACCCTACAAGTCCTTACGGTTTTTTACTGGGGCAATAATTGACTAATTCTTTCAATAATGCCTCATTATTTGTAGCAATTTGTTTGGCTTTTTCTCCATTTTCTGCGACCTTTTTTTGAGCTTCTAATAGTTGTTTTCTTCCTTCGGGAGTAACGGGCACTTTCTCCGCAATAGTTAGGGATTCAGCGATTTGTTTGAGACTATTTGATAGGTCTTTAAACTGTTTGGTTGAGTTTTTTTGAAAGGTTTGTAGGGATTGATCTTTAATGGTTAGGGTTTCTATCTCCTTGGCAATACTGTTTAATTCTTGAGAGAGTTGTTGGGTGGTTGTCCCATCTAATTTAGGGCTAAGGTTAACTACTAGGGTTTGACCTTCATTGATCATATCCATAAGTTTGATACAATCGGCGGGTTTACTGCTACAACTGTTTAGAGAAAATGCGATCGCAACAACGGTTACGATCTTTAATAAATAGGGGTTAAAACGCATAAATATTATATTAATTTTAGTGAAATGGTGCGGGTATTTCACTACACGCACCCTGCTTTAATGGGTTTAACCGTCGGTTTCATCCGGTTGCAATTCCCTGACTTTTTCAAAGGCGGCAACGGCTGCTTCTGTTTGTCCTAAATCCTGTAATGTCAGACCTTTATTATACCAAACATCGGCATCATCCGGTTGCAATTCTAGGGCACGATTAAAAGAAATTAAGGCTGCTTCTAATTGTCCTAAATTGAGTTGTGAAATGCCTTGGTTATATAAGGCATTAAAATAATTAGGCTCTAATTTAATAGCCTGTTGATAGGATTCTAAGGCTTCTTCTAATCGTCCTAAATCCGATAAAGCGTTTCCGCGATTATTCCAAATATAGGGATCATTGGGTTCTAAATCAACTGCAAGTTGATAGGATTTTAAGGCTTCTTCCATATTCCCTAAAACCTCTAATACACTACCTCGATTATTCCAAGCATCTGCATACTCAGGTCGCAGTATTATCGCTTGCTCAAAGGATGATAATGCTTCTTCTATTCTCCCTAGACTTCTGAGGGTATTACCTCGATAAAACCAAACACAAACATGATTCGGTTGTAGCTGAAGTATCTGATCAAATAAGTCTAAAGCTCCTTGAAAGTCTCCGGCTTCATCTTGTTTAATGCCTTGATCAAACCATTCTTTAACTTCCGGTGAAGTTTCCTCAACAATTGGGGTTTCTTCAACAATAATTTCCGGTTGATAATTAACAGGAATTTCCTGAATAATTGGGGTTTCTTCAGGAATTATATCTGGTTGGTAATTAACAGGAGTTTCCTCAATTATTGGGGTTTCTTCAACAATAATTTCCGGTTGATAATTAACAGCAGTTTCCTGAATAATTGGGGTTTCTTCAGGAATAATTTCCGGTTGGTAACTAATGGGAGTTTCCTGAATAATTGGAGTTTCTTCAGGAATAATCTCCGGTTGGTAACTAACGGGCGTTTCCTCAACAATTGGGGTTTCTTCCGGAATAATTTCGGGTTGGTAATTAACGGGTGTTTCCTCAACAATTGGGGTTTCTTCAGCAATTATATCCGGTTGGTAACTAACGGGAGTTTCCTGAATAATTGGGGTTTCTTCCGGAATAATTTCGGGTTGGTAATTAACGGGTGTTTCCTCAACAATTGGGGTTTCTTCAGCAATTATATCCGGTTGGTAACTAACGGGAGTTTCCTGAATAATTGGAGTTTCTGCTGCTGTTGAATTGGTGATACCACCCCCAATAAATTCCGCATTAATAATCGGAGAAACCTCAATATTATTAGAAGGATTCACCGGAGTAGCAACCCTCAACCCATCCTCGATAAAATCTGCATCAATAATCGGTTTAACCTCATTAATATCTGAAGTTGTAACCTCGGTTTGTGGAGTTATTTGGGCTAAAATGCTTCTACCAATACTTCCTGCCACATCTCCTAAATCACCAATATCCAAACTCGCTAAAAATACCAGACGTCGTGCGAGTTCTTCGTGTTGGCTGGGTGTTTCCTGTAGTCGGGTGCCAAAGCGTTCCAACCAAGCCACTAATTCCGCTTCTTGAACTCTGTTACCAATTAACCATCCCTTAATTTGTCCCCGACTGCTGGCGGGTTGTAAGGTTTCCAACAGTTGCAGAAATAGGGCTTCATATTCCGTATCCGTGCGAGTTGGAGTCGTTTCGACCGATGGGGACGGAGGAGTGGGTTGTTTCCCGAACAGTCGTTGAATCAGTCGTTTGAAAAATTGAATAATTCGGCGTAACATAAATAAACTTAGACAATATAGTTGTTATTGAAATTCTGGACAAAACCGCCAGTATCGGACATAATACACTGTTTTGATCTAAATCCTGATCCACTAATATTCAAAGATTAACCTACATCATTCTTAATAATCCCTGTTGACCGAGGAGCATTTCTCGTAACAAACTAAATAGTCCCACCCAAATAATCGGGGAGATATCAACTCCTCCCACGGGGGGAACAATTTTGCGGGTAATGACTAAAAAGGGTTCGGTGGGCCAAACAACTAGGTTAAATGGAAAACGCTGCTGGTTAACTTGGGGATACCAGGTGAGGACGATTCTGAAAATAAACAAAAAGGTCATCAAACCCAGAATTAAACCTAAACCCCAAGTTAAAATTGTTATTGTGTCCATAGGATCGGAAAAAATATTTTAAGTTTTGTTACTGTTTATCGGATCAATTCTAGCGGTTTTGGGAAGTTTTCTCATAAACAGACAAATACCTTCTCAAGATTGTGAAATTTTGTTAAACTGTTAAACCAAGAAATCAATCTAAGACAAGGATCGCATTTGTTATGACACCTTCATTAATGAACTTTTTCTATAGTTTGCTGGCTGGAATCCTGATTGTGGTGATTCCTGCAACTGTCGGTCTGCTCTTTATCAGCAAAAAAGATAAAGTCATTCGTTCCTAGATTGGTTATCTGGGAACAGGTCTAGGCAGACTTGCCAAAATCCTGGTTAAACCCATAAACTTAGGGGCTAAGAATCAGAATTTTGTCTGAATCGATAGCCCCTAATGTTGTATTGTTGCCAAAATACCCAGCCCCAAGCTCCGGTGATTAGAGATTTTCAAAAGAAATCGCTAAGATAGGACTGGCATAGGAGAAAAAATAATGGTTAATTTAGGTTTAAATTTCAGCAGCTTAGTGGGCATTGCCCTCGCGGTTTCTGGTGCTGGATTATATTTCCTGCGTTCTTGGCGGCCAAAACTAGCACGGGATCATGATATTTTCTTTGCTGCCATTGCGTTACTCTGTGGCGGGATTCTGTTGTTTCAAGGATGGCGACTTGATCCAATTCTAGCCTTTGGTCAATTTTTATTAACTGGAAGTGCGGTTTTCTTTGCGGTGGAAAGTGTTCGCCTCAGAGGAATTGCCGTTGTCCAAGCTAAGGAACGAGGGCCCATTGTGGACGATGAACGCTATGTCAGTGACGTTTATCGGGTGGATGCAGAATTAGATGAACTCGAACCGACGGACGAATATATGCCGATGGCCCGTCAAATTCGCGGGAGTCGTGATACTCGTTTGAGTCGAGCCGATGCTTATGAAGATGATACGGTTCGTCGGCGTCCCTCTAGTCGCAAAAGCAGTACCGTTGACTACCCGACCTCGGCGGAACGTCCTCGCAAACGTCGTCCCAGTCCAGAATCTCGTCCAGAATCTCGTTCAGAATCTCGTCCAGAACCGACCTCGGATTGGGGAGAACCCCCTAGAGAACGGCAACAAAGACCTCCCAGAAGTCGCTCTAACCGTCCTCCCGCAACGCCTGCGGTAGATCGAGAGGATTGGACAACTTCGGCTTCTGATGCACCCCGATCTCGCCGTCGCCCCTCTGCTTCTTCGGAATATCGCTATTCTGAAGATCGCCGTCCGAATGATAATTCAACAGATTATGTTGAATATCGATCCGTAGATTATTCTGATGATGAGGTTGATAGTTCTTCTTAATTTCCCTTAAATTTAAGGAAGTCCACCTAGCATCAGTGAGACTTCCTTGAATAATTAGGAATGAGAATCAGATTTAAGTTGCCATTTAGGAGGCTTAATAGAATTCATTTTTTCAGTCGATAAGACCTGATTAGATTCCATAGAATAGCCCCGTCGTTTTAATTCACTTTGAATCTGGTAAAGTTCTAATTGGAACTCCTCAATAATAGCTTTTATCTCCTCATTAATGGCGGTTTCCCAAGCTTCTCGACTAATTAACCCCACCGGACTTTGATTTAACTGGCGTCTTTTCTCCTGAATTGCTTTTTGCCCTTGTTTCAAGACTTGATTATATTGATGAATTAGCAGTTCTATCCAAACTTGATTTTCTTTTTGATTGCGTTGTTCAGGGGTAGATTGAGGATGATCTAACACATACTTAGTTAGTTCTTCTAAGACCCAAAACTCACGACTGGCGTGTTTAATTCCATCGGGGTTTTCTTGATAACGTTGTTGATAATAAGCATCAAACTTTTGGGAAATTTGCCGTTTATATTCAGGATAACGAATAATTTTTCCGGTATAAAATCCTGTCATTATTGTTAAAATGATTCCGAGTAAGGGGACAATATAGATAATCCAATCGGTATCTTCCCCTTGAAAACGCACATAAAATAGAGTGGCTGCATACTCAACAATTAAAAGCCCAGTGGCAAAAACAACAAAGACTTTTGTTTTTTGATGCAAATAGTCTTTCAAAACTGCATTAAAGACTATTTGTTCTGCTTCTGCGCGCACTGCAATTAGTTGATTTTTGGTGTTTCTTTTTTTGGCTTCTATTTGCTCTTGATCATGGTGAATATCCCGTTTAATACTGGATGCCACATCATAAGCAATAGCCCATTCTGTAAAATAAACAAGAGGAAAACTAACTGCGATCGCAATAACCCAGCGCCATTCGCCAGGAAATCCCGCTAAAGCCGCATAAGGTGCTCGACTATTCATTAATGCAGCAATTGTGATACAGAAAAGAACGATAAATTTGTGTAAGTTCATAGGATAATTTTCCTCACAAAGTAAGATGGATTAAAAATTTAGGAAAGTGTACTAAAGTAGCATTAAATAGAAAATAGCAACACTTTCCTAACAAAGTTTACTTGTTCGACTGGGAAGGATAATTAACTAACTTGATACCGTCGCTTCATTTCTAACGCATACTTTAATGGGGCTAAAATCGTCAAATTTTGGCTTAACCGAGGGTACAGCACGAAGATATTGGGGAGTTGTTCAGGTAACAACTTCTCAGCAATAAATTCCTGTAAAATCACGTCTTCATCAAATTTGGAAATCATAGGTTTACTTCTCCTGAGCAGAACGAATATTTTTGATTGAATCTTTGACACAGCTTCGGATATTCTGATTGCAAAACTGGGTGTTAGGTAAATCTTTGAGGCTATTCCAAAGATTAGTATTAAACCCCGTATTGCCATCATTTGTACTGCCAATAATCAAGAGTTTTCCTTGTCGGGATGAGACTTTATTGGCGAGGTTTTTTAAGGTGTCTGGACAAAATTCTTCTCCTTCGTTGGCTTGAATTTGCAGTACAATAATTGGGGTTTCAGGGTGGCGATCGCTCATTTCAACAGCCAAATCTAAAGCCGGACATACATAAGTTCCGTGTCCTTTAGATTCGCTTTTTTGATGACATACTGAATAGCCATCATTGGAGTCTTTGATCATCGCTGGGTCAGTAGCAATTACTTCTTGACTCACTTGAATTAAAGCCTGTTTATCCCCTGGTTTTGCCCCATCTGCCAGACCAAAACAAGTATCTTTAGATCCTTTGGCTTGCTTCGGATCATTGAGGGCTGAAGCACTACTATCCGCGATTCTGATTAACAGTAACTTGGTTGATTGTTTACTACACCCACTCAACAGAAAAACAAAGAATAGCAGACACAAGATCAACAGTATCCAGACTCCATCAAAATCATTGCTACCCTCGCCTTTTTTGATAAACTGACTCTTACATTCAGTACACATCCACTCTTTAGTTGTATTGGGGAGTTGTACTAAGTCACACTTTCTACGCCCTTGTTTATGATCTCTCAAACAATCCATAAAATAAAACCTCCTTAGCTGTTGATACGATCTCACACTCGACTCAGTAACCCAAAATTCTGATCAGGTTTTGATCAGGATTTCATCGCGTAACGATTAGGAATGACTAACAAAGTTAAGGTTTCACCAGAGGGAAAAATCAGAATTGACATAAAAGGAATGAGAAACCGGGTTTCTTGTCTTGTTTTTATCAAGAAAGCATTTTCTCTCAGAGAAACCCGGTTTCTATTGAGTCCTATAATCCCTAGTCTCTGACGGGTGAATACACGTGCAACGTGATACAATCTTCACCACTGTTATTAACTAATTGATGAAACTCATAACGGTCAGTCCAGGTAATTTCTCCCGCACTTACTGTTTCTTCTTTCCAACAGAATAATTTCCGTTTTTCGTCAGGAATATAGCGCTGTTGGGTAATAGAGCTTTGCAGCACTTTCGTAACATTTAAGGCTGCATTTTTATGGGGATGGACACCGGAGGTTTGACCTGGTGCCCAACAAATCACCAGTGCCTCAACATAATCATTACGAAACAGGATTTGATGTCCATAGCGATCGGGGAGAAACAGCACAAATGCTTCCCAAAATTCCTTCGGTAAATGCAAGCGAGTCACCAGGTCTTTGAATGTTTCCAGGGTTAACAGGTGAGAGGGAATTTTCTTGATTTCGATCAAGAATTTCTCGATAGTCAGGGGCTGACTAACCCTTTCTCGTGAGGAAACACCGTTGTTCTGTTGTACAATCTGACTAATCATTAGTTTTGCCGTTGATTTACTTGTCTGAACAGATAACTGAATCGATGGCCTTTCATGTCAACCGAAAGGTTGCTATGCAGTCAAGGTTCAGGCTTGATAGTTTTGAGTCGTTAAACCCTTGTTTTCTCAAGCTGTACATAGGATGGCATAATCTAAAGATGAGTATTCTACTTTGATCACGGGTCGATCACGCTGACGACTCTTAGGCTGCAAATTGATTGAAATATGGTTCTAGGGAAAGCTTCTGAAGCTGGCAAGTCAATGATTAAGAACGCGCATAAACAGAAAATTAAGGAGAAGGGGTGGGCTCGAAATAAGTGTGAGACAGCCTTAATGCTTGCGAGTGAACATCAATTTAGGAACGCTTTTGCTAAGGAGTTTAAAAAGGACGGACTGAAGGATGATGTTGATATTCCTATACAAGATTTTTTAGACTGGATAAATTACAATGAAGTTTTTGTTAAGAAAGAATCAGGAAATAGGAAAGGAGAACCTTGTCAAGATATTGTTATACAATATGTAAATGAAGACTTTATCAATCCTGGTCTGCCAAGAATATCTTTGGGAGAAATAATCGATAACTTAATTCTTTCAAAACAAAAAAAAGTTAGATTTCATAATATTACTATTCCTAATTGGATTAAATTTTTACAGATTGAAAAAGAAATTGAAGAAGATATTTTTGCGGCTTTCTGGAATGCTTTGGGTATAGCGGAAAATTATCAATTGTTTTTTGAAAAAATAAAGAGTGATTCTCCTGAGATTAATATACTTAAAGTCCAGGCTCTAGTTTCAGAATTAAATGCTTTTAATCACAGTTCTCAAATTAGAATCTTTAAAGAAAATGATGTTGAGGATCATACTCAAGCTTTTTTATTAGTACATAAATGTCCTTGTCAAAAATTCTGGGTATTGCGAAGAATTCAACATGAAATTGAAGACCGAGATAAGTTAAAAATTGTGCCAAGAAAAATAACTCATGATAAAAAAAGTAAAGAGGAAATGGTAACAGAATTTAATATAACCTACTCAATGGATTCTTTAAGTAGAACATTGAATAATAGTTATTTGTTTTTAATTTTTAATTTTAAAATTGATCAGCATGATTTGGAGAAACTAGAATATTTTATTAAAAACTGTTGGCAAAGAGTTTTAGAAAAAAATAGGGGTCAACAAAAGGGAAAGATTTTGCTGTTTCTAGTTGCTCAAGGATCAGGACATGATTGGCAAACACAATGGCAAGATAGAAAGATTTTGCAACCTTATATTAAAGAAATGCCCTTAACACCATTTACTTCAAATGATTTAGAAGATTTAATTTTCAATCTAAATGCAAAATCATCTTCAAAATTTAATCAGAAGATTGTAAACTCGGTGGCGGAAACCCAGGTCATAGTTCAAAATTTACTCGGAAAGTATATAATTTCTGGGAAAGATCTTGATACTGTTAAGCTCTTGAAGGAGATATCGAGAATTTTTAACTGCCAATATGAGGACTTAATTCGACAATGGAACACCTAACCACACCGATAAACCCTAACACCAAAATTCAATATAAAAAAGATGAAACTGGAGAATTTCAACCCCCTCAAGGCGGAGAATGGAGTGATTTAGTTGACCAAGAAATCTATCCCTATTATCCCAGTGATGGGTTAGTAGAAGCGGTTACTTTAGCCATTCGTCTTAACCGTCCGTTACTCTTGGAAGGAGAGCCCGGATGTGGTAAAAGTCAGTTAGCGGCGGCGGTTGCTTATCAATTAAATAAACGTTATCCTGATATTCTATGGAAATATAGACTCTGGAATATTCAATCTACCAGTAAAGCTCAGGATGGCTTTTATACTTATGATTATGTCGGGAGACTTCAAGCCGCGCAATTAGCTAAAGAAGAGGTACAAGATAAAAGTATTGACCCCTGTTCCCCAGAAAATTTTATTAACTGGGGGCCATTAGGATATGCCTTTCGAGAACAGGACTGTCGGACTATTGTTTTAATTGATGAAATTGATAAAGCGGATAAAGATTTACCCAATGATTTATTATTAGCTATTGACCAACAAAAATTCCTAGTTAAAGAAATTCGAGAAGACAATGGCGAACCCCGTTGGGAACGTGCTAATAAAGCTGCACCACCGATTATTATTATTACCTCTAACCGAGAACAGGAACTTCCCAGTGCCTTTTTGCGACGGTGTTTATATCATTATGTGGAATTTCCTGATAGCATACGGTTAACCGAAATTATTAATAGTCGGTTTAAGAATCCTCCGGCTATCATAGTTAAAAATGCTTTAGATAAATTTCTGGAACTGCGAGCAGCAATGGAAGAAGATGAACTTCCTAAACAAGTTAGTACCAGTGAATTAATTGATTGGTTTAAAGCCCTTTATGACTATCCTACGGGGGAAATTAAGGCTATGCTCGAAAAACCAGGAATTCCTCTACCAAGTACGTTATGTAAAGATCATCAGAGTTCTAATAGTTATCAGGATATTTAACCTAATGATTCAACGGGTCTGTAGGGGCGAGGCGCGCCTACAGACCTACGCCAGAAATGGATCTCAGAACTCTATAACCCTGTAAAACCTAACCTCAAAAATGACAACCGCTTTACCACTGCGAAAATTATTTAACCTACTCAAAAAAGCTGATTTTCCCTTAGGAATTGACCAGTATAATTTTGCTGTGGAAGCCTTAACCCAGTCTATTGATGATGGTTTTGATCCGACTAATTTTGATAAAATAAAATACCTTTGTCAAGCCGTTTGGGTTAAATCTCCAGAAGAACAACATCGGTTTGAAGACTGTTGGCAAGAGTTAATTTTAAGTTCAAAAAACCCCGATAAGACCCCCCCAACCCCCCTTGGAAATGGGGGCGATGGAGGTAAACAACAATTAGTCACTACTCCAGAAAATTCTGTTGAGACCCCCCCAACCCCCCTTGGAAATGGGGGCGATGGAGAATTAGAAGAATACCTAACAATTGAAAACCAAAACCTGCAAGTGGGAACTGCTATTT
Organism: Planktothrix agardhii NIES-204; assembly: GCA_003609755.1. Classification (NCBI taxonomy): domain Bacteria; kingdom Bacillati; phylum Cyanobacteriota; class Cyanophyceae; order Oscillatoriales; family Microcoleaceae; genus Planktothrix; species Planktothrix agardhii. The sequence continues at coordinate 3,448,623 of AP017991.1, read as the reverse complement.
CTGTAAATTGGCAAGAAAGGTATTATTTCCCCGTAAGTCGTCAACAACTGCGGAAAGGATGGGAAACCTTTAAACCTCAACGTCCAAAAACCTTTTTCAAAGAAATAGATATTCCCGCTACCGTTGAACAAATTACCAAAGATGGTTTTTTCATTAAACCTGTTTTCGCCCCCACCCAGACCCTAGAAATACCTCCAAAAGTCCTATTACTCATCGACCAAAAAGGCTCAATGGCGCCCTTTCATCCCCTTTGTCGCCATTGGGTTAACCTGTGGTCAGACGCGACGGTTTACTATTTCCATAACTGCCCAACCGATAGCTTATATCTTGACCCCCAACTGCGAAAAGGGGAAGATATCGAAATTTTAAGCCAATTTTCCCCTAACAATACCGTTGCTTTAATTATTAGTGATGCTGGCGCAGCGAAACAACGTTCAGTCCCTGACCGTTGGGACGAAACCGTAGAATTTCTCAACTTCCTCACCGATACCGTTTCCCGTGTCGCTTGGTTAAACCCTCTCCCCCGTCACCGTTGGTTAGATACGACTGCGGAGGATATCGCCAAAATATACCCCAAACAAGTCCCGATGTTTGCCCTCACACCCGCAGAATATCAAAAAATGCTGTGCTGGCTACGCTGGGGTGACTCTTTCTCCCCCCTTACTAAAGGGACTAACTCTAACTCCCCCCTTAACAAGGGGGGTTGGGGGGTTCTTCCCCAGAAACTTCCCAAGACTCTAACTCCCCCCTTACCAATGGAGGTTGGGGGGGTTCTCTTAACTGGGACTTCGACGCCACCAGTCGAATTAATAGCTTTACCCAACAATACGGTAATTCCTATTTAAACCTAGCGTCCCATGCCGCCTTTCCCCTAACTTTAACTCCAGACCTTCTCTATCGTCTTTGGAAAAAATTTTTAGTCCCTTTTCACCCTAAACTTGAACTTCCTTGGTATGCAGTAGCGGATATATTGTTATCAGACTTTTGCCAACCCGTGGAAGAAGAATTAATAGAACTCTATGAAATAGAACCAGATATCCGTAATCAATTATTGATCAAACTCACAGACCAAGAAGGAGAAAAACGACTAAAAGAATTATCTGATTTTATCATTAAATACCTAAAAAAACAGCTAAAATCTACACTTCCCCATTGGTTAGGGAGTCTTTATGAACGACAACAATGGGCTGCCTTAGCCTATACTGACCAACAGGATGAAGCCGTGCAACAGTTGGCAAAATCCTTGAAAAAAGCCTATTTAGAAAATAATAAATCCGAGTTAGTCCAGTGGTCGGAATTAGCACAAACCCTATCCTCGGTTTTAACCGATAAAAAATATCAACCCTTATTAATTGCGGCTAAAGGATATGGCGCCGAAGCGCGAGGTATTCGTCGAGAAACCGAAAACGCCCAACGGGACTGGGAACAATATTTAGGTCAGGAGGAAACCGTTACTTTAGCGGGAGTTGAACTGGCAAAACCGGGTAGTGTACTCGGTCGCATTCCTCTGAAAACCTTTAGTTTTGAAACCGTTACTGTTAACAAAAAGGGTGAAATTATCAAACAGGAACCCAAACAGGAACCCGAACAAGCCCGATATTTCACCGAAGACCTGGGGGATGGAGTCACCTTAGATATGGTTTATATTCCTGGGGGGACGTTCCGCATGGGTTCACCGGAGGGGGAAGGAGACGATGACGAAGACCCCCAACATCAAGTTACAGTGCCTCCTTTTTTCATGGCCAAATATCCTATTACTCAAGCCCAATGGAAAGCCGTGGCTAACTGGCCCAAAATTCAACGGGATCTTGATCCTGACTGTTCTGAATTTAAAGATACCCCCCCAACCCCCCTTGAAAGGGGGGCTTCAGGAGTTTCCCCCCAACCCCCCTTAGAAAGCGAAACTTCCAGTTCCTCCCCTTTCAAGGGGGGGCTAGGGGGGGTTCAAACCGACCCGTAGAAAACGTTTCCTGGTACGATGCGGTAGAATTTTGTGCCCGACTGCTGCAACGCACCGGACGCCCCTACCGTTTACCCTCAGAAGCCCAATGGGAATATGCTTGTCGCGCTGGAACTACCACCCCATTTTACTTTGGAGAAACCCTAACCAGTGATTTAGCCAATTATGATGGAACTGAAACCTATGCAGAGGAACCCAAGGGAATATATCGACAGGAAACCACCCCTGTTGGTCAATTCCCTCCCAACGCCTTTGGGTTGTATGATCTACATGGTAATGTCTGGGAATGGTGCGCCGACCCTTGGCATGAAAACTATGAAGGAGCACCAACACAAGGGGAAGTTTGGGATGAGCAGAATAAGAATGATAATCGTTATCAAATCTATAGTGTTGAAAATTTAGTCAACTTATTAAGTGATGAAAGATCTCATTGTCTGCGGGGCGGTTCGTGGGTCAGCAATCCTGGTAACTGCCGTTCTGCTAGTCGTGTCAGGTACGCCCCCGACGGCTTCGACAGCAGCTACGGCTTTCGGGTTTGTTGGGTTGTTGGTGCGTCCCTGGTTAGTGTGCAGGCTTCTTAGCCCTGTTTTCTTTAGCTCTTTTGCCCTCTACCCTTCTTTTTTCTTTATCCCTTCTTCCCTTGTGTCCGAGCGAAGCGAGGATTTTTATTTTTTTCTAAAACATTAAGTTTTGTTAATGGAAGAACTCCCAATTATCCAAAAAACCTACGATTTGATTAAATGGTATGTCCCCATTCTAAACCGTTTGCCCAAGGATCACAAATTCATGTTAGGCGATCGCATGATCAACTGTCTCTATGATATCTTAGAAACCCTAATTTTGGCAAGATATTCAGCCGAAAAACTTTCCTATTTAGAATCGTTAAACAGTCAACTCGATATTCTGCGTTACCAAACCCGAATGTTGTTAGACTTTCAACTCATCTCCCTAGACCGCTATGAATTTGCTGGACAACAAATTAACGATATTGGAACGGATTTAGGGGGATGGATAAAACAGCAACAAAATCGCAAGAAAAAGCCATGAAACGATACGGCAACCTCTGGCCCCAAATCATTGCCTTTGAAAACCTCTACGCCGCCACCAAAAAAGCCCAACGGGGTAAAAGATTTCGTCCCAATGTTCTCAAATTTAACTATAACTTAGAACTAGAACTGGCTCAACTCAAACAAGAATTAACCACAAAAACCTATGCACCTGGAGAATATAGAACCTTTGAAATCGTTGAACCTAAACGTCGGATGATTTCCGCCGCTCCCTATCGAGATCGTGTCGTTCACCATGCCCTCTGTGCAGTCATTTATCCTATATTTGAACGTACCTTTATTGCCGATTCCTACGCCAACCGGATTGGATTTGGAACCCATAAAGCTTTAAAACGGTTTACTCAATTTGCCCGTTCCAGTCGCTACGTCCTTCTGTGTGATCTAAAAAAATATTTTCCCAGTATTGATCACGAAATTCTTAAAACTGTTATTCGCCGTAAGATTAAATGTAAAGAGACCCTCTGGTTAATTGATCTAATTATTGATCAAAGTAACGAACAGATTCCCGTGATTGAGTATTTCCCTGGAGATAATTTATTAACACCCCTAGAAAGAAAACGAGGTTTACCCATTGGGAATTTAACCAGTCAATCCTTTGCTAATATTTATCTAAATCCTTTCGATCATTTTATCAAAGAACAACTCAAAGTTAGCAAATATGTTCGTTATGTCGATGATTTTGCCCTGTTCTCAGATGACCCTATCTTTTTAGCCGACTGTCGAATAGCCCTAGAGGAATATTTAGCCCAATTTCGCTTAAAAATTCACCCGATAAAAAGCCAACTATTTGAAACCAAACACGGCGGAAACTTTATGGGATTTCGTGTTTTTCCCCACACAATACGGGTCAGAACCGAAAACCTCAGACGGGGAAGAAGACGGTTAAGGCGACTCAAACGAGACACCATTCAAGGTAAAATCTACTCATCTCACGTGATGCGATCGCTCAACAGTTGGTTCGCCCACCTCGCCCACGGAGATACCTGGCATTTGCGCCAACAGATATTTGCTTCACTCGCTTGGACGAGGGAGTAGAGAAGGGACAGGCATCCCAATGTCTGCGGGGCGGTTCGTGGATCAACAATCCTGATAACTGCCGTTCTGCTAATCGTGACAGGAACACCCCCGACAACTTCAACAACAACAACGGCTTTCGGGTTTGTTGGGTTGTTGGTGCGTCCCTGGTTAGTGTGCAAGACTCTGGAGTATCGGAACTAGCGGATGGGAATTCGTGAGGAGTATGATCAAGAGTCCAGACCTGTGCCTGAGATGGTGGCGACAGCATCCAAAAATCAAACTGGGTCAAGTCGCTTGGTAGGAATTAACTGAACAGTGGCTTGACCACTATAGCGCTACGCATTACAGTTAGGACACTTCTAAATCCAGCAAACTCATTCACTGTTTACTGATCCGGTGTTCCCTGCTATACTACTGAGAATTTCTAACGCCGCCCGATCGCACACTCCTTCCTCTCCTAATGCCTGTTTCATCTGTTGATAGTGATTTAATATTTTCTGTCTTTTGGGTTGATTAGTTAGCAATTCTATTGCCTCTCGCACAATATTTTCAGGAGTCACTTCTTCTTGAACAAGTTCAGGCACGATGGCTTGCATTTGGACTAAATTAGTTGGGGATATAAACGGAACTGAAAAATTTAAGAAACGACGAACCAGCCAAGCGGTTAAATTACTGACTCGATAAACCACAACTTGGGGAACATTTAATAAGGCAATTTCTAAGTTAACGGTTCCTGATTTGGTAATTGCTAAATCAGCGGCGGATATTACTTCTAAGGTTTGACAATTTCCTGCTTTTGTTGAAACTAAAACCGCATTTAATTGATAGTTTTTAATGGCGGTTTCTATGGTTTTATAATATTCGGGTAAAGATACGGGAATCCAAAATTTAACCCCAGGAATTTTGACTTGAATTTGTTTAGCAGCTTCTAATAATATTGGCATTAAATATTTAATTTCTTGCCATCGGGAAGCCGGAAGTAAAGCGATCGCAATTTCATCGGGTTTCATCCCTAATTTGATCCGAGATTCTTCTCTACTGGGGGCCGTTTTCATCCGGTCTAATAAAGGATGACCCACCCAAGTTACCTGGGCACCTTTTGATTTAAAATAACGGGCTTCTTCTGGAAAAATCGCTAAAATTTTGTCGGTTAATTTAATAATTTGTTCCGTACTCTTTGAACCTAATGACCACACCCATTCTTGCGGTGCAATATAATAAAAAATCGGCAATTTGGGGAAGTGATTTTTAATAAAATTTCCGATACCAATATTCGGCCCCATATAATCAATTAAAATTACAATATCGGGGGGATGATTTTTTAAATATTGTTTAGTTTTTTGCTGAATTAAATAAGTCGGAATAATATATGGTAAAGATTCTAAAAGCCCAACGGAACCAATTCCTGTAGTATTTCCTAATAATATTGCTCCGGCTGCGGCCATTTTTTCCCCGCCTAATGCTATAATTTCTATAGGGATATTCTGATTTTTAGCTTGTCTAAATAAGGCTTCAATTAACATTGACCCTTGTAAATCGCCAGAGACTTCTCCCGTACTTATAAAAATCCGAATTAGGGTTTGATTTGGAAGCATTAGAACTCAATAGTAAATAATTTGGGAACGGATTAGATCGGTTTTATTCATAACCCAACCTCAGATTATAGCCGTTTATTTAGTCCCTGCTGAATTTTCCTGAAAATCTGATGATTCAGACGAAGTAACAAACGATACAATCACTATTCACAGACAAAAATTGTAGCTTTTCCTCCGGTCGTTTTGGGACTGTAAAAAAGTGATCTGACTCAGGAACGTTTATAATCAGAATCGGGTCTTAGTGAGTATCTCCAATTAATAGTCTAACTCAAATAATGACAATTTTATTTATGAACTCTTTATCAAATATAGCTGGGCTTTCCTTGGGAATTATGATTTTCAATAGTTTGAATTTTATGGTAAATACTCCCCCAAGTTTTGCTATTTTATCTCAACAGTTGAATCGTCAATCCTCAGTATTAAAATTAGCACAACTTCCTCAACAAACCATGGATAAACAATTAGGCAATTTATATGTTCAATCTGAAACTAAAAGCCAAGTTTTTCCATTAAAACAAACCCAGGTTAAGGCTAAAATTTCGGGGAATGTTTCACAGGTTGAAGTTTCTCAAACCTTTGAAAATCCTTTTAAAGAACCTTTAGAAGCGATTTATGTATTTCCCCTTCCCGATCAAGCCGCCGTTGATCAGATGGTAATTAAAATAGGCGATCGCACCATAAAATCCAAAATTGAAACCCGAGAAGACGCCAAGGAAATCTATCAACGGGCTAAAGCTCAAGGTCGCACCACCGCATTATTAGAACAGGAAAGAGATAATATATTTACTCAGTCTGTAGCTAATATTCAACCCGGCGAACAAATATCCGTAACGATTCGCTATATTGATCAATTAAAATTTGAAGGGGGAAACTATGAATTTGTGTTTCCGATGGTAGTTGGCCCCCGTTATATTCCCGGTCAATTAATTAATAAAAATCAACCCAATACCGATCAAGTTCCCGATGCGGATCGGATCACGTCACCAATTATTGACCGAGAGACAAAATCCCCCCATAAAATTCAAGTTGATGTTGAAATTGATGCGGGGGTTGCGATTGAAAATGTCCGATCAACTTCCCATAAAATTATTACCCAACAGCAGGGAAATCGGATATTTGTTAGTTTAGATCAATCCGATCAAATTCCCAATAAAGATCTAATTCTAAGATATCAGATTTCAGGAGAAAATACCAGAGCATCGGTATTAACAGAAGTAGATCAACAGGGAGGACATTTTGCCGCCTATTTGTTACCTGCAATTAGTTATAATCCTAATCAAATTATTGCGAAAGATGTTATTTTTCTGATGGATACCTCCGGTTCCCAAGAAGGAGAACCCCTGAAAAAATCTCAAGAATTAATGAAAAGATTTATTCAAGGATTAAATTCCGAAGATACCTTTAATATTATTGATTTTGCCAATACCACCAATACCCTATCAGAAACTCCCCTAGAAAATACCGCCGCTAACCGACAAAAAGCCTTGAATTATATTAATCAATTAGAAGCTAATGGCGGGACGGAATTATTAAATGGAATCCAGACGGTAATGAAATTTCCCTCTCCCCCGACGGGTCGCCTACGTAGTATCGTTTTATTAACAGATGGATATATTGGAAATGATCAAGAAATAATTGCAGAAGTTCAAAATAAACTTAAACCCGGAAATAGATTGTACGCCTTTGGGGTGGGAAGTTCTGTCAATCTTTTTTTACTTAATCGTTTGGGAGAAATCGGCCGGGGAACAACCCAAATTGTGCGTCAAGATGAACCTACAGAAACCGTTGTGGAAACTTTTTTCAAACAAATTAATAACCCCATTCTAACAGATATGGAAATCACTTGGCAAGGGGAAGGATTAAAACCCGAAATTTATCCGATCAGCTTATCAGATTTGTTTGATAATCAACCTTTAGTGTTGTTTGGGCGTAAATTAGATCGGCGTAATGGCTTATTAAAAATCACCGGAATAACCGCAAAAGGCGATCGCTATGAACAAACCTTAACCGTTAATTTTCCTGAGATCAATAATAACGAATCTGGTAACATTGCCATTGCTAAATTGTGGGGACGGGCGAGAATTAAAGACCTGATGAATCAAATGTTTTCCGGGGAAACAAAGTCAGGGGTTGAAGGGGTAACACGCACCGCTTTATCCTATCAATTACTATCAGAATATACCGCTTTTATCGCCGTCAGCGAAGAAGTTAGAGTCGATCCCAATGGAACCCGTCAAACCGTAGAAGTTCCCCTAGAATTGCCCCAAGGGGTGAGTTATGATGGTATTTTTGGCACACCCAAACCTGCTCAATTACCCTCATCTGCTCCTATTAATTTCGGGCCAACTCGTTCTGCATCTGGTTATAATAATTATGGCGGTCAACGTAGTCCAGAAATTGCGCCACCGCCTCCTCCTATTTGGGGAATAAACCCGGAACCCACAAATATTAATGCAGTCGGAAATAGTCCTGTAAAAATAACAGTTGTTGAAGTTGCAGGAATTAGCGATCGCACCCTAATTAATGACCTCAACCGTTATTTACAAGGCTTAAATTTAGCCGATCAAATCAATGGAAAAGTGACCTTTGAAATGATTATTGATCAAGGAAATGTCCAACGAGCCATTTTTGATGATATTGACTCTAATCTGGATTTAGATAATAATATAAAACAGGCAATGATTATTGATAAAATTCGCCGATCGCTCTTAACTTGGCAACCGTCTAACCCCGTGAGTGGAAAACTCAAAATCACCTTAGAATTAAAAGCCACAAAATCCTAAATTCCATGAATCTTCCGACCTCAATTGTCACCTCAAATCAGGTTTATCCCCTCAGTATTGCACCAATGATGGATCGCACCGATCGCCATTATCGCTATTTTATGCGACAAATCACCCGGCGAACTTTGCTATATACCGAAATGGTGACAACGGCGGCAATTTTGCATGGAGATCAAGAGCAATTATTGGGATTTTCACCCGAAGAAAAACCCCTAGTATTACAATTAGGAGGAGATAATCCGAATCATCTGGCAACTTGCGCTAAAATAGCCGAAGATATGGGATATGACCAGGTTAATTTAAACGTGGGATGTCCCAGTGATCGGGTGCAGAATGGTAATTTTGGGGCTTGTTTAATGGCGCAACCGGAGTTAGTAGCTAAAGCAGTGGAAGCAATGCAAAAAGTCGTTAATATTCCGGTGACAATTAAACATCGAATTGGTATTGATGACCAGGACAAATATGAATATATGGCGCATTTTGTCAGAATAGTTGCTAACGCCGGATGTCAACATTTTATTGTTCATGCACGCAAAGCTTGGTTACAGGGTTTAAGCCCCAAAGAAAACCGGACTATTCCCCCATTAAGATATGAAGAAGTTCATCGTTTAAAACAAGAGTTTCCCCAGCTATTTATTGAAATTAATGGCGGGTTTAAAACCTTAGCAGAAGTTAAAGATCAATTGCAATTTGTTGATGCTGTGATGATCGGACGCGCCGCCTATGATCACCCCTATTTGTTTGCAACGGCGGATCAAGAAATCTATGGAGAAAAGACACCTCCCTTGACCCGTCAAGAAGTCATAGAAGCTATGTATCCCTATCTGGAATATTGGTTACAAAAAGGGGTAAAATTAAATAGTATGACCCGCCATTTTTTAGAGTTATTTGCCCGACAACCAGGGACAAAAGCCTGGAAACGTTATATTAGTGAAAATGCCCATCTGACCCATGCTGGAGTAGAAGTTCTTGAGCAGGCATTGAAGCAACTTCCTTAACCTTCAAACTCCTATTGTTAAAAAACAAATTAAATAAGGTTCCCTTTCCTAAGATTTTATTCAATTCTCTCATCATAAAGAAAGGAATAAAAACAATCAATAAACATAAAATTTGATAAAATAAATCAATTTGAGAAACTTGATTTTTAAATTCTATTAAAATCCGTTCCAGAGATTCATTTTGAAATAAACCTACAATTAAATGTTCTATACTATTAAAAAACAAAGCAATGATGGTAAATAAAACGGATTTATAACCCACCGAAATAATTAACGGCTTATCTTGATAGCGTTCTACAATTGGCATTTTTTCCGATAAAAGAATTACCTTTCCTAAAACTAAAGCTCCCATAATCTCAATTCCGTAGTTAAAGCCATTAATGCCATATTTAACTAAAGCTAGGGAATTTAAGGTTACTAAAATACTAAAGGATGAGGCTAAATATAAATTAATAATTCCGAGATTAATGAACTCACGAATTAAGATATTTTTCCAGTTATTCAGTGTAGTTTTGGCGATCATATTTTTATTCCTGATTTTTGATTTTTGATCTTAAAATAAATTCGGCCACACTTAGATCTACAGGAGTTGTCACTTTCAAATTAGTTTCTTCTCCCATAACAATATGAACGGATAACCCACATTTTTCAAATAAAGCGGCATCGTCGGTGACTTCCCAACCCTGTTGACGTCCCTGATCATGACATTCTTCTAATAATTTCACCTCAAAACCTTGGGGAGTTTGCGCCGCCCATAATTGTTGGCGATCGGGTGTCTCTAAAATTAACCCATTTTGATCAACAACCTTAATCGTATCCTTAACTGGAACCGCCGCAATTAACCCCGAACAAGTCTGCAAAGCCATCCCACAGCGCTCGAATAACTCCGGTGTGGCCAAACATCTCGCCCCATCATGAATTAACACCCGCTCCGCATCGGTTGGTAAGGCCTGTAAGCCATTATAAACCGATTGTTGACGGGTTTCACCCCCCTGAATTAACTCGACGGGTTTAGTTAAATTAAGCTGGGCCAAAATTTCCTGAAAGTCGGGAAAATCCACGGGTTGACCCATGATCCCGATCCAGTCAATACCCGTCGCCGCCTCCGCCGCTTCAAGTGTCCAGGCTAATAGGGGTTTATCCAATAAAGTTAGGAGCAATTTGTTGCGATCGCTCCCCATTCTTCGTCCCATACCCGCCGCCGGAATTAATAGGTGCATTGTGAAAATTTAGAGGTAAGATTGACAATTCTATGTTCATATTAGAATTAAGCTGACCTTGTAGATTAACTCTTTAATTATGAGAATACTAGCCCTTGTCCCAGGTGGAATAGGCGATCAAATCCTGTTTTTTCCCACCCTTGATGGCCTCAAGCAAGCCTATCCCGAAGCCCAAATTTCTGTTATGGTAGAACCCAGAGCCAGGGGAGCTTATCGAGTTTGTAAGTCCGTTTCTGAAATTTTAACCTATGATTTCAAGGGACGGAACAGTTTAGCCGACTGGGGAAATTTTTTAGGAATTGTCCGTGACCGGGAATATGAAGTGGTAGTCTCCCTGGGTCAAAGTTGGACAGTCGGGTTGTTATTGTGGTTAACGGGTATCCCCACCCGCATTGGTTACGCAGGCGGGGGTGAGGGGTTATTTATTAGCAACCCAGTCCCCTTAAAACCAGAGCAGTACGCCGCCGAAATGTATTATGACCTGCTCAAAGGGTTGGATATTATTAGTCCCTTCCCAGGATTATCAATTAATGTGCCCAAACTGGATCTCGACTGGGGAGAAGCGGAACAGAAACGGTTAGGAGTCAAGGATAGTGGTTATATTTTGATTCATGGGGGATCTAGCCAGTTAGCCAAACAAAAAGGCATTGATAAAATCTACCCCGTGGCCAGTTGGCAAAAAATTATTCAAGATATTCAACAGCGCCAACCTAACCTCCCCGTGATCATTGTCCAGGGGCCAGAAGATGGGGCCTTAGTGCAGCAAATTGTCGAATCTTGTCCCCAAGTTAAAGTCACCCGACCGGAGGATATTGGTAAATTATCGGCGATGATCGCCTCGGCGAATTTAATGCTCTGTACCGATAGTGCCCCGATGCACCTAGCCGTTGCGGTGGGAACCTATACGATCGCCCTATTTGGCCCAACTGAACCCGCTAAATTATTACCAAAAAGCGATCGGGTAATTGGGCTTAAATCTCCTTCAGGCAAAATGTCTGATATCTCTCCCGATCAAGTAATTAAAAAAATCTGGGGCGGCTAAAATCAGTTATCAGTTAACAGTTATCAGTTATCAGTTAAGAAAGGATCAACTATTTCAAGAAATTTATCGAGTCTTAAAACGGGGCGGAAGGGCAGTTATTTCTGATATTGTTTGCGATCAAGATCCCACACCTAGGATTTTAAATGATCCCGATCTTTGGAGTGGTTGTATTGCTGGAGCGTTTCGGGAAAATGAATTTTTAGAACGTTTTGAACAGGCCGGATTTTATGGTATTGAGATATTAGCCCGACAGGAAGAACCTTGGCAAGTTATTGATGGCATTGAGTTTCGTTCCCTAACGGTTAAGTAGGCGGGCATAAATAACGTTAACAAACCGAAAGCTAAAATCCTTATTCTAAAGGGCTTACAGCATTTAGGATTTTAACTTTAATTATGACCACCTACTTACTGCATTTAAAGGCAAAGACGGCCCCTGTTTAGATGTAAACCAAGCCGTGATTTATAAAGGGCCTTGGAAACAGGTTATGGACGACGACGGACATATTTTATATCGGGGGGAACGGATGGCAGTTTGTGATAAAACCTATCAAATTTATAATAACATAAACGGCCCCTATTATCAAGACATTTTAGGAATTTTACCCCATGAAACTATATCCCTAGAATCAGCCCCAGAATTCGATTGTAGACGAAATGCTATTCGTAAACCGGAAGAAACCAAGGGAGAGCATTATCACGTTACCATCACAAATTCTGATGATTCCTGTTGCGCTCCTGCTAGTTCTAGTTGTTGTTAAATAGTGAAAAAAAGGTTATAATAAGTCCTGATCTAAGGTGATATTTAGTAACTTTAGATTAGGGCGATCGCTAAGGGGATTTAATACTTTATTGTTTTACAAATTACTTTCCTAACCAATGGTAATGTTTGAACGATATGAAGACCAGGGACATATTATATTTCACGGTGATTCTTTACCTATTTTGTCGAGTGAAATAACATCGGAATCTGTAGATCTAATTTTTATTGATCCTCCCTATAATATCGGGAAACAATTCTCAAATTTCCACGACAAGTGGGAGTCTGATGATGAATATGCAGTATGGGCTTATAAATTACTGGATGAGTGTATTCGGATATTAAAGCCTAATGGAACTTTATATGTGATGGCAAGTACCCAAGCGATGCCATATTTTGATCTTTATTTAAGAAATAAAATAGTAATTCTGAGCCGCATTATATGGCATTATGATAGTTCAGGAGTTCAAGCCAAAAAATACTTTGGATCAATGTATGAACCCCTACTTTATTGCGTTAAAAATAAGAGTAATTATGTATTTAACTCAAATAATATTAAAGTAGAAGCAAAAACAGGCGCGCAACGGAAGTTAATTGATTATAGAAAATCCGTTCCTAGTCCCTATAATTCGGAAAAAATACCGGGGAATGTCTGGTATTTTCCTCGTGTTAGATATCTTATGGAAGAATACGAAAACCATCCTTCCCAAAAGCCTGAAGCATTGCTAGAGAGGATAATTCTTGCCAGTAGTCAGGAGGGTGGTATTGTACTTGATCCATTTGGAGGTACATTTACATCGGGTGCGGTAGCCAAACGATTAGGAAGAAATTCTATTAGTATAGAATCTCAAGAGGAGTATGTTAAAATTGGTCTGAGGCGAGTTCTGGGATGGCAAGAATATAAAGGTGAGAAGCTATTACCTCCACAGAAAAAACAGACTAGAAGAAATAAAAACACTCAAAATTTTGATTTCATTCAACAGGAGCTTTTTAATGCCGACAGTACAGCATGAATTTACCGATAAGATTACTGAGATTTTAAATATATATTTTCCTGAACAGGGAAGTAAAATCTTAGATTCTAGCGAGTTATTACAATATCTAAATATTAAGACAAAAGCTGCTAATCGTGGTTCTAAGTCACGAGCAGGATTTGCAAATCATTATGCTATATATGTCTTGATCGACGACTATCTAAATAATAAGTTTCATATTAATGGTAGTTATAGTGATTATGAAGGAGCAAAATTTACAAGACTTCTTCAGAGACAACGAGAACTTCCATTTGGAAGTAAACTGCAAAATCATGCCCTCAATAGTAGACTAAATGAAGAATTTAAAAAATACTTTCCAACATCATCTTATGTACCGATAATCAGAGATTCTAAAACCAATAAATATTGGATTAATGAAAATCTCTTAAAATGTTCTATTGATAATTCTCAAATAAATATTGCTGAAGCGATTAAAGATATTATTGATGCTTATATAGCAGCGCGTGGTCAAGCATTCAATAACTTTATGATCTATTGTCAACAGATGATCGATATTCAGAAACAAGATCCTTCACAAGCGGTTAAATTTATTAAAGATTTACTTAAACCTAATATAGATGCAAGAGTTTTTGAAATTGTCAGCTACGCCATTTTGAAGGAATATTATGCAGACCAACAAATATATTGGGGTTGGTCACCCGATGAACTGAATGTGGAATATTTGGTTTTATATAAAACGGGTCGAACCAACGCAAATGATGGGGGTATAGACTTTGTAATGAAACCCCTGGGAAGATTTTTTCAAGTCACAGAAACTATAATATTAAAGCTATTGTTAAAAAATATATGGAATCTGTAGAAGAAGTGATTAATATTCCCGAACTGATGAGTCATTTTGATAGGGTTTTAGAACGGGGTAAAGGTGCAGCCGTCATTGAAGAAATCGTTTTACAAAGTCGTGTGGAATTTAATGTAGAAGCAGAGGAACAAGATATTTTGATCAAAGATGTAATTAATCTCAATTAAAAACCCGGTTTCTTGACTTGAGATTTTGCGATCGCCGGGCTAATCTTCTAACTAACTATCAGCTAACCGTACTTGATCTTTACTATTACTTGCTTTTTCTTAGGGATATTTGTTTATCTGTATTAAGATATAACCTAAACTTGTATGTCTGGAATCTTATCGAATTTCCAAAACCTCGCATATAATATAACACGATCTTGTTCATGTTATCGGGATTGACCAATATTGCATTAACTTGCCTAAGCGGAGGAAACAACATAACTGTTAATCGTTAACTGTTAACTGTGAACAAATTATCAGGAGATTTATGAAAATTGGCATTGCTAAAGAGATTCAGGTAGATGAGCGCCGAGTTGCCCTCATCCCTGATGTTGTCGCCCGTTTGGTTAAACAGGGTGTGGAAGTATGGGTAGAAGCAGGGGCCGGGGAACGGGCCTGTTTTTCCGATGCAACTTATGAACAGGTTGGGGCGAAAATCGTTGATCAGGGGACACTTTGGGGCGAAGTGGACGTCCTGCTGAAAGTCGGGGTATTAGAGGACTCTGAAGTCTCTCAACTCAAGTCTGGAGGGGTGTTAATTACCTTTTTAAACCCCTTGGGAAACCCAGAATTAGTCCAGAAACTGGCGGCGCAGAACGTGACCGCCTTTAGTATGGAATTGATCCCGCGTACCAGTCGCGCCCAAAGCATGGATGCCCTATCCTCCCAAGCAAACTTGGCCGGATATAAGGCGGTATTAATTGCCGCAGCAGCCTTACCGAAATATTTTCCGATGTTAACCACGGCCGCGGGAACCATTCGTCCCGCCAAGGTGTTAATTTTGGGGGCTGGAGTCGCTGGGTTACAAGCGATCGCCACGGCCCGACGTCTGGGTGCTATCGTCGAAGGGTTTGATATTCGTCCCGAAGTTAAAGAACAGGTACAAAGTTTGGGGGCTAAGTTTGTAGATGTGTCCCTAGAGGAAGATACCGTGGCCGAGGGGGGTTATGCTAAGGAAATTTCCGAAAAAGCCAAGGAACGCACCCGGGAAGTCCTGACGCAGCACGTCGCGGCTTCTGATGTGGTGGTGACAACGGCCCAAGTTCCGGGCAGAAAAGCCCCGGTATTGGTCACAGAGGATATGGTGGCCCAAATGAAACCCGGTTCGGTGATCGTCGATCTGGCTGCCGAACAGGGAGGAAATTGTGAATGCAGCGAAGCCGGGAAAGATGTGGTCAAATATGGTGTGACAATTATTGGGCCGATTAATTTACCTGCTTCCATGCCCATTCATGCCAGTGAAGTTTATGCGAAAAATATTTCGGCTTTATTGGCATTAATGATTAATAAAGATAAGCAACTGGAGATCAATTTTGCCGATGATATTCTCGATGGATCTTGTGTAACCCATAATGGTGAAATTCGCTCTCAACGAGTTAAAGATGCTTTGAGTGCAAATAGTCAACAAGTCTCGATTTCTGGTTAAGTTCACAATCTCTAAATCTAAAATTATATGACCGCAGAAACATTGATTTCCGCATTGTTTGTGTTTGTTTTAGCAACTTTTGCGGGGTTTGAAGTGATTACGAAAGTTCCCCCAACTTTGCATACTCCCCTGATGTCTGGGGCAAATGCGATTTCAGGAATTTCCGTTTTAGGAGCGTTAATTATTGCTGGCGATCGCGATTGGAATGTCACCGTTATTCTGGGATTTATTGCAATTATTCTCGCCATGATTAACGTTGTCGGTGGCTTTTTAGTCACAGATCGAATGCTGGAAATGTTCAAGAAAAAAGAGGTTAAAGCCTAATGGATATTCGCTTAACAGGAATACAACTCAGCTATTTAGTAGCTGTCACATTCTTTTTCTTTGGATTGAAAAAGTTAGGATCTCCAGCAACAGCTAGAAGTGGCAATTTATGGGCCGCCATTGGGATGTTAATTGCTGTTGTTGCCACGATGTTAGATCGGCAGGTTTTGAACTATGAATGGGTTATCCTTGCCTTAGTGATTGGTTCGGTCATTGGGGCGGTGATGGCTTATAAAATTCAAATGACAGAAATGCCCCAAATGGTAGGTTTACTCAACGGTTTGGGGGGTGCCGCTTCTTCAATGGTGGCGGTGGGAGAATTTTGGCGCTATTTAGCCCTAGCAGAAACTCCCCCTTTAGGCACAACAATTACTGCGATTTTAGGAGTATTAATTGGAGGAATAACCTTTACAGGTTCGATGATTGCCTTTGCCAAATTGCAGGGAATTATGAGTGGTTCTCCGATCTTATTTCCTCTGCAACAACAGTTTAATATTCTGCTGTTTGTTGCTTTTGGAGTCGGCAGTGTTTATATTTGCCTAACTCCTTTTAATGTGTCGGTATTTTTAGGGTTAGTATTTATTTCCCTAATTTTGGGGGTGTTATTCGTCATTCCCATCGGGGGCGGCGATATGCCCGTGGTGATTTCTCTGTTAAATTCTTTTTCCGGGTTGGCAGCGTCAGCAGCCGGGTTTGTGGTGATGAACAACCTGTTAATCATTGCTGGGGCGTTGGTTGGGGCGTCGGGGATTATCCTAACGGTGATTATGTGTAAGGCGATGAACCGTTCTTTAACTAACGTGCTATTTGCTGGTTTTGGAACCGGAGAAAGTGGTTCTGGGACTGCTAGTGGGGCGGGTGCAACCGATCAAACGGTTCGCAGTATTGACACCGAAGAAGGGGCGATGATGTTAGGATATGCCCGTTCTGTGGTGATTGTACCTGGATATGGAATGGCCGTAGCCCAAGCGCAGCATAGTGTTAAGGAGTTGGTCGATCAATTAGAAAGTAATGGGGTGGATGTCAAATATGCCATTCATCCGGTGGCGGGACGGATGCCCGGACACATGAACGTGCTGTTAGCGGAGGCGAATGTTCCCTATCCTCAATTATATGACATGGATGATATTAACCCGCAGTTTGATCAAACCGATGTGGCGTTAGTTATCGGAGCTAATGATGTGGTGAACCCGGCGGCACGGGAAGATAAAAATAGCCCCATTTATGGGATGCCGATTTTGGATGTTGATAAAGCCAAACATACCATTGTGATTAAACGCGGTATGAGCACTGGGTTTGCCGGGGTAGAAAATGATTTGTTCTACAAAGACAAAACCATGATGTTGTTTGGTAGTGCTAAGGATGTTGTTGCTAAGTTAGTTTCGGAAGTTAAACAACTGTAGAAACATCTTTCCTCGCCCTTCCCAAATCTTTGGGAAGGGTTTTTTAGTCTCTATAATAAAAAGGTTTTCTCATCCCTCTTTTATCACTTCAACCGCATTATTGCAAGAAATATGACTAAGGAATGAAAAAGTAATAACTTGATGAATTATTGGATATAATATTGAACGGGCTAAAATTCTTTTACAGGCCCAAAAGGGAGTTGCACCAATACAAGCTAATCCCAGTACAAAAGTTCATTTACTTGTCCAAGAGTTAAGAGTGTGGATTGATTACTACAATCCCGATCGCACCACAGAAACCGGGTTAATCAACAAATCTTGATGGGATACAATTAATCTTAATTAATTAGAAACCCGGTTTCTTGAATACTCTACTTTAAAGAATTAAGATGACGATTCATATTATTTAAGTCAATTTCTAACTGTCGATAATCTCCCGCCGATAATAAGGGATCTTTGCGAGATTTTAATACCTGTTCTATGGGCAGAATCCGAAACTGATATTTCCCATTCTGATCATAGCGATGTACCCAAGTGGGTACGGTTTGAATGTCTTTAATTTCAATGGTTTTATTGGGGAAATTCTTTAAAATATTCAGTTTAAAAATAGTCCCTAAATCTCGATATTTTTCCCGTTGATTAGAGACAAAATTTCCCATAGAATAAATAACCACAGCTTTTTTAGACTTTCCTAATTTCCCAGTTTGTTCAAAAACTTGATAGGGTTGCACAACATGGGGATGACTCCCTAAAATAATATCAGCCCCAGCATCAACTAACTGTTTCACTAAGGTTTTTTGTGTGGTATTTGGTTGACGTTGATATTCTGAACCAAAATGTAAAATAACCGTGACCACATCTACCCCTGATTTACGAGCTTTAGTAATATCTTCGGTAATTTTTTTAGCATCTATTAATGAGACTAAATAATTTTTACCTTTGGGAATCGGGATACCATTAGTACCATAACTATAAGCTAAAATTGCCATAGAAATATTATTCTTTTCAACGATAACTATTTTTTCAGCTTCCTCAACCGAGGCAGCCGTTCCCACGGAAATTAAACCTCGTTTTTTCACATTTTCTAAGGTTTTTAAAACTCCTTTTTCTCCTCGATCCAAAGAATGATTATTTGTAGTTGAGATAATATTAAATCCGGCTTTGGCGATCGCATCTGCTAAAGAATCTGGAGCATTAAATAAAGGATATCCAGTGTATCCGGTTTCCGGGCCTGATAGGGTAGTTTCTAAGTTACCAATCACCCAATCTCCTGATGATAAAATTCCTTTAACTTCCTTAAAGAAATTATCATAATTATAGGTTTTTGTAGTTGGGTTATAGCCGGATTTAATTTGAGCTCCGTGCATCATAATATCCCCCACGGCGATTAATTCTGCTTCTTTTGTATAAGATTGGGGTTGGGGGGGTTGAGGGTTGATAATTTCTGCGGCGACTTCTGCTGTTTTTGTCGGGTTTGTGTTACTACATCCCCCGCTAAAAATAAACAAACTACTGGTTAAGATTAAAGTCATCCATCGACTCTTAAAAATCATCATTTTCACCCTAGAATTTTGATAATTTTACCGCAATTGTTACCCTGATCAGATCAATTATTGGGTCAGTCCCAGATGGGAAATTGGTTTTCATTGATCGGGGAATCAGATAATTGATTAAGAATCCGATCGCTTGGATCTAGGGTAAACTATAGGGGATGGGTTGGAGAACTCGGACTTGGTTAAGCAGACAAAGCTATTCATGCAAAATTATCAACGGACTGATGCTGGTGTGATCTCGGATCGACGCCTGAATTTTTTGGCCTGGATATCCCGCATTAGCGTGATTCTGACTTTAGTATTACTTTCGGCGGGAGTCAGCATGGCTCAGTCCCCCAAGTCTCCAGAACCGAAACCCAGCACTCCGACAAAAACCCTATCCCCCAAGGAGCGGCTGGAACTGGAACAACTGCGACAACAGCAGCTTTTACAGGAACAAGTTCAAGCGGAAGCTCAACGCACCTTTAAACAGACAATGACCCTGTTTAATCTCCTATTAGGATTGTTAGGAATTTTATTAGCAGCAACCTTAGTGGGATTATGGTTATTACGGCGTTCCGTTGTCCGAGAAGTAACCGTTATTGTTAAAAATCATCTGAATGAATTAGGGGATTTAGAAGGAAAAATTGCCGTCGCTAATCAACAAATGCAAGCGGTAATTCGAGAAACCGATAAAATTGCTCAAGACCTGAATGCAGAAGCGGATGATTTTCAGGATGAATTAGGAACCCATCGCAATCAAATTGGGGAATGGTTAACTGAATTATCCCAAGTTCGTCAAGGAGCATTACAAAATTTTCAACAGGAAACTCAAGAAGTTACCCAGGAAATTAATCGCTTAGAAATTGAGTTTTCTAAACAATTGGCAGATTTACAAAATCGCGCTAGTAATCAACAGGATTTAATCTTACAAAACTTAGATAAACTGGGAACAAATTACGCGAATCATGTCGCCGGGTTGCAGGCGGATGTGGATGGTCAAAAAAATACGGTTTTAGAGAATTTCAAACAATCAGAAGCCACTTTAACTAATCAATTATCCGAGTTACAAATTCAAGTTCAAAATCAACGCGATCGCCTATTCAAAACTCTTGAACAGGTGGGTACAGAATTTAGAACCACCGTATCCGGTTGGCAAACCGATGTCGAAGGTCAAAAAAATACCGTGGGCAAGAATTTACAACAAATTGAAACTGAATTAGCTCAGGAATTATCCCAACTACAAAAACAGGCAGAAACCCAAAAAGATCGGGTCTTTGCTCGTTTAGAACGTTATGAAACGGATTCCGCGCCGCAACTAGAAGAAATTAGAATTAAATCGGAACAAAAAGCTCAAGAACAAATTGATTTAGCCCTGAAAAATTTAGAGAAATTTGGCAAGGATGCGGTGACTCAACTCTCCGAATCCCAAGGCAGAATTCAAGGACAAATGGAACAGAAACTCCAACGCATTCAACAGTTAGAAAAGCAAGCGGAAACCCAACTAGCAACCTATCAACAACAATTACAGGTTCAAGTCGATGAAAAGTTACAACGATTACAACAATTAGAAGCGGAATATACTACCATTATTGCTGATAGTCAAACGGGATGGAAAACCCAAAAAGAACGAATTGTCCAACGGTTAGAAAAGTTTGATCAAGATGTAACTGGGGTAATTGAACAGTTAAGAGGAGATTTACAAACCCGCAAGGATTCTACTTTTAATAAATTAGATAAATTTGATTTAATGTTAACGGAGCAGATCACAGAAGTTCAAGCGGATGCCAATGCTCAAAAAGCGGGAATTTTCCAAGAATTAGTGGCAATGCAGTCGGAAGCCTTGGTGAAAAAAGATGAAATTCTCCAACAGTTATTAGCCGTTTCGCCAACGGATTTAATGGAATCGGCGGTTTCAGAAATGATCCAGAAAATTGACACCATTTCTGAGCAATTAGATCGGTTAAAATCCAATAAACCGGAGTTGTTTTTAAACGTTGATGATTATGTCGAAAGGGGAAATTTATTGTTTGCTGAGGGGCGTTATGAAGATGCTTTAGCTACCTTTCATCAAGTGGTAGAATTGCAACCCAATGATTATCGATCTTGGTTAAATCGAGGCATGGCATTAAGTCGATTAAAACGTCAAAATGAGGCGATCGCATCCTATAAAAAAGCCCTAGAAATTAAACCAGATTACCACCAAGCCTGGGTAGATTTAGGTGTAGCCTATGGCAAATTACAAAAACATCAAGACGCCTTTGAAGCCTTTGATCAGGCGGTGAAAGCCAAACCAGAAGATAGTGTGGCTTGGTTAAATCGAGGCATGGCATTGCAAGCAATTGGAAGATATCAAGATGCGGTAACATCCTTTGATCAGGCGATTGAATTTGACCCGGATAATTCTAAAGCCTGGAATTATCGCGGTTATGTTTTAATTAAGTTAAAAAGGGGAAAAGAAGCCCTAGAAAGTTTAGATCGGACGTTAACTTTAAAACCCGATTATGCCGATGCTTATTATAATAAAGCAATTATTTATGCTCAACAACGTCAAACGGAATTAGCCGTTGAAAACTTAGAGCAAGCAATTGATCTCAGTGCCCGTTATCGAGAGGAGGCCAAAACCGACCCGGATTTATATGCAGTTATTAAGTTTTTACGTCCGAAAGCCAAACTTCAATCCTAATATTCCGTTGTTGGGCTAGTTGTTGGGCTTTAGCCCTCCTAGTTGTTGGGCTTTAGACCCCCTAAAGGAATTAAAAATATTGCTAATTTAATTACGGAAAATACCGAGCAACTAAAAGTTCATCAACCCTTAGCCTTAGTAAAGACTTAAAAATTAGCTATAGAATTCGCTTAATTAGACTATTAGTTCGGGGGTTAAGAATGATGACTGCCCAAACCCAGATGAAAAAAAGTCAGAAAAATGATGAACAAAATCTAGTGAATTTGCGTCTTTTGATCAAAATGTCCTCTTACGAATTTTGTCCTAGTTTTTGACGGGTAGTGGGTAACGGATAATGACAAATTAAGGGAATTTATATCTAGGAGTTAAATTATGGGTTTAGGGTTGTTTTCGTCTGATTCCCTTCTTTATCTGCTAACGGGAACAGCAACGGTTGTCACCCTGGTTGTCAGTCAGTCCGCAATTGTACTGGCAAAAACAGCGCAACAGGTGGCAGAAATCGCCGAACCCATTACCGTACAAATTAACAGCCCATTAGGGGATGGGTCTGGGGTGATTATTGCTAAAAATGGCAAGGTTTATACGGTTTTGACGGTGAATCATGTTGTAGAAGATCCAAATGTTAAATATACCGTGCGAACTTCCGATGGAAATAGTCATCCACAGACAAAAATTGTTCGGTTACAAAATGATGATAAAGAACCGGATTTAGCTATTATTCAATTTGAAAGTTCTCAAAACTATCCGATTGCTACATTAGGTAATTCTGAACAAGCAGTTATTGGTGCTCAGATTTATGTTTATGGATATCCCGCAACCGGGGGATTAACTGGAGTAGAAAGGGAACCCGAATTATCCCCTGGATTAGTTACCAGTCGCCCGAAAAGTCGTCCAGAAGGCTATAATTTACGCTATCAAGCGGTGACTTGGAGCGGGATGAGTGGGGGGCCAGTTTTCGATTCTGAAGGCCGGGTGGTGGGCTTACATGGACAGGGAGAATTTGGCTTTGCTCAAACCAGTTCCGGTGATGTCGCCCCGATTAAAACGGGATTCAATGCGGCTATTCCCATCAATTTATTTATCACAAAATTGTTAGAAACAGGCTTAAAATCATCGGATTTAGTCATTGATGAAAAACTACCGGAAGCTAACCCCGTTTCCTTGGATTTTCCGCGAACCTATCAGGCGTTTTATTTTCAAGGGTTAACTTTATTAGATCAAGGTGAAACCTGGGATGCGATTGATGCTTTTAATCACGCGATTGAATTAGATCCTAACACTCCTGAAGCCTATTTTAATCGAGGAATTGCCCGGACTCTTTTAGCCACTAATATTGGTGAACCCACCCGTGCCCCTAATCCAATTGAGGATTATACCGAAGCTATTCGTTTAAATCCTGGTTTTGCTGATGCCTATTATAATCGAGCTTTAGCTTATCTGGAATTGAAGAATAAAATTAACGCCAGATCGGATTTTCAAAAAGCGGCGGAACTTTATGACAAATTAGGTCGAAAAGCTGCCTATCAAGAGGTGTTAAATCGTCTGAAAGAACTTGAATAGGCTACTTTGTTTTTTGAGTTCTATATTCAATTTTATAAAATTCAAGAGGTCGGAAATGATAGAAAAATACATTCAAAATATCAATAAGCGTTATCAACTAGGTAATGCAACTGAACATACGTTTCGGGGCGATTTACAACAACTGATTGAAAATTTGGTTCCTACTATTAGTGCGACCAATGAACCTAAACGGCAATCTTGTGGAGCACCGGATTATATTTTAACCAAAAAAGATATACCCGTTGGTTTTATAGAAGCAAAAGATATTGGGGATAAAGACCTTAAAGGAGCTAAAAAAACCGGAAACAAAGAACAATTTGATCGTTATAAAACTTCTTTAAATAATTTAATATTTACCGATTATCTTGATTTTCATTTATATAGAGAAGGTGAATTTATTACTAAAATTGCCATAGGAGAAGTAACAGAAACAGGGATTAAATCTTTACCGGAAAATTTTTTAACATTTACTAACCTAATTAGAGATTTTTGTACTCACATCGGACAAACGATCAAAAGTCCTAAAAAACTAGCAGAAATGATGGCAGGGAAAGCTCGTCTTCTTTCTGGAGTAATTGAAAAAGCCTTAATGAGTGACGAAATTAACCAAGAAAATAGTACGCTTAAAGACCAAATGGGTGCTTTTAAGAAAATCCTCATTCACGATATTACCCCTAAAGAATTTGCTGATGTATATGCTCAAACCATTGCTTATGGGATGTTTGCGGCTCGATTACATGACCCGGATTTAGCAACTTTCAGCCGACAGAAAGCTGCGGAACTTATTCCTAAATCAAATCCGTTTTTAAGAAAGCTATTTGGATACATTGCTGGGCCAGATATTGATGACCGAATTAAATGGATAGTCGATAATTTGGTAGAAATATTTTTAGCTTGTAATGTCGAAGAAATTTTAAAGAATTACGGTAAATCTACAAAAATGGAAGACCCAATTATCCATTTTTACGAAACCTTTTTAAGTGAATACGACCCAAAATTGCGTAAAGCTCGTGGTGTTTGGTACACACCCGCACCCGTTGTAAATTTTATAGTTAGAGCGGTTGATGATATTTTAAAAACCGAATTTGATTTACCCCAAGGACTGGCAGACAATAGCAAAACTAAAATCAAAGTTGATGTGCAGGGAAAACAGGTTGAGCAGGAAGTTCACAAAGTCCAAATCCTTGACCCCGCCGCCGGAACTGGAACTTTTCTGGCCGAAGTTATTAAACATATTCATAACAAATTTGTCGGACAACAAGGGATTTGGAGCAACTATGTAGAAACCCATTTATTGCCCCGTCTCAACGGTTTTGAGTTGCTGATGGCGAGTTATGCTATGGCACATCTTCAATTAGATTTACTATTAACTGAAACGGGCTATAAAACCACCAATAACCAACGGTTTAGAGTTTACCTCACTAACAGTTTAGAAGAACAGCACCCCGACACTGGAACGCTGTTTGCAAGTTGGTTAAGTGCCGAAGCTAATGAAGCGAATTATATTAAAAGAGATACACCTGTAATGTGTGTTATTGGGAATCCACCTTATAGCGGAATTTCATCTAATAATGGCGAATGGATTAATAAACTAATTGAAGATTATAAATATATTGATGGCGTACATTTTAATGAACGCAAACATTGGTTAAATGATGACTATGTTAAGTTCTTGCGTTACGGACAGCATTTTATTGAAAAAAATGGGAGTGGTGTTTTGGCGTTTATCAATCCCCACGGATTTTTAGACAACCCAACTTTTCGGGGAATGCGTTGGAATTTGCTAAAAACTTATGACAAAATTTATACTATAGACTTACACGGAAATAGCAAGAAAAAAGAAACTGCACCTGATGGAAATGCTGATGTTAATGTATTTGACATTATGCAAGGTGTTTCAATTAATATTTTCGTAAAAACAGGAAAGAAAAAGGCAAACGAATTAGGAAAAGTATTTCATTTTGACTTGTATGGCAAACGAGAAATGAAATATGATTTTCTCTCTGATAGTTCATTAAAATCGGTAAATTTTCAAGAATTAAAACCAGAAAAACCATTTTTATTTTTTGTTCCAAAAAACAATAAAGGTTCAAAGGAATACGAAAAAGGTTTTAGAGTTGATGAATTATTTTCAGTAAATGTTACAGGTGTTGTAACGGCAAGAGATAGTTTTGTAATTGATTTTGAAAAACCAATTCTTAAAAAAAGAATGGAAGAGTTTTCGGACATTAACTTCACTGATGATTCCATAAGAAGAAAATTTTTTGGAAATAAAAAGGAAGGTAAATATTTAGCAGGCGATTCCAGAGGTTGGAAAATGGTTGAAGCGAGAAAGACGATACAGAGTTTTAACCACAATGATATTATTCAAAAAATTGCGTATAGATTATTTGACGATAGATACATTTATTACCATAGTTCTATGGTTGATTGGGGCAGGGAAAAATTTATGTATCACTTTATCAATAAAGATAATGTTGGTATTGATTTATGCCGTCAATTAGTAACGGACGAGTATTCGCATATTTTTGTAACAAATAAAATAGTTGATGATTCTTTTGTGTCCAACAAATCAAGAGAAAGAGGTTATGTCTTCCCTCTCTACCTCTATCCTGATAACCCTGAACAACAAATCATCATACAAACAGCCGAAAGAATACCAAACCTAAACACAGAAATTATAAAGCAAATAGCAGAAAAATTAGGATTAACTTTTACTAACGAGAAAGAAACCACAGAAAACACATTTGCACCCATAGATATTTTAGACTATATCTATGCGGTTTTACACTCGCTAACTTACCGAGAAAAATATAAAGAGTTTCTGAAAATTGATTTTCCCAGAGTCCCCTATCCCAAAGACCAAAACACTTTTTGGCAATTGGTCAAATTAGGCGAAGAAATCAGACAAATCCATTTATTAGAAAGTCCAACCGTTGAAAAATATATTACACAATATCCCATAGACGGAGATAATATTGTCACAAAACCAAAGTATCAAGACGGTAAAGTTTACATCAACAATACCCAATATTTTAATCATGTTCCCGAAATAGCTTGGAACTTTTATATTGGTGGCTATCAACCCGCTCAAAAATGGCTCAAAGACCGCAAAGACCGAAAATTAGAAATTGAAGACATATTCCATTATCAAAAAATTATTGTTGCCTTGATGGAAACGGATAAACTAATGAAAGAAATTGATAAAATTGCCATCGAGTAGTGTATAAGCACCAGAAACCCGGTTTCTGATAGTTTCACCCTAACGTATATAATCCCCCATCCCGTCCACAAATCATCACCTGATTATTCCAAACCACAGGCGTTGACTCAAAGGAAACTTCCGGTTTAAATCGTCCCTTTTCTTCGACTCTTAACCGATA
Organism: Planktothrix agardhii NIES-204; assembly: GCA_003609755.1. NCBI lineage: Bacteria > Bacillati > Cyanobacteriota > Cyanophyceae > Oscillatoriales > Microcoleaceae > Planktothrix > Planktothrix agardhii. Next base: position 3,421,810 of record AP017991.1, on the reverse strand, counting down.
ATATTCCCCCCGTTGGTTAGGAATAGCATTGCTTTGATTTGCTCTGGCTTCTTCCCAATATAAATTAAATAAATAAACTCCATTATATCCCGCCGTTACTAATTTATAACCATCGGTAAAAATAGGAGTTGAAATCGAAGCTCCGATTTTTTCTTGGACTAATATTAAAGGGGTTTTATATTCTCCCTTTCCTAATGGCCCAGTTACGGTTTTATCCGTTGTAATCATTTGAGATCCAATATATAAATAACCGTCAATGGCATTGGTGGCAAAAATAGCCGGAAATCCATCGGGGTTATATTCATCATTTAACGCCACAGAACTTATTATACCGCCATCCCAGGTATTAAATTTTTGATTTTTTGTCGGTAAAAACCATTCCAAACTATCTTGAGGATTCTTGTTAGGATTGAGTTTAAGCACACCTCCATTTCCCGGAATATATTGTTTTTCAATCGCACAAAATAACTTACCATCTTGAGAAATAACCGCCGACCCATCAATATCGGAACCCGTATAAAAATCCCAAATAATTTTTCTATTTTTTATATCAATTCCATAAATATGTCCCGAACCCGATGCCATAAAAATCCGATTATCTAACCGAGAAGGAGAGGATTCACTAACTAAATTTCCCCCATGTCTGCTACTATCTCCATCCTGATAAAGTTTGACTTCTGATAAAATTTTAGGTTGTAAGAAACCCGATTTTTTTTCCGCCGTTTTAGCTGAACTATTGAGAAAATAACCGATCGCATTTTCCCCAGCATTAAAAATAACTCCATCCCCTAAATATAACGGCGAACTATCATTATCTCGACTATAACTTGGGGTGGGACGTAAATCTAATTTCCAGATTTCTTTTCCCGTCCTAAAGGAAATTGCCCGGAAACTTGTAGCTAATCCTCCTTTTGACATACTGCTACGACTCCCTTGTAAAACGACAATTTGGTTCTCATCTGTTGCAGTTTGATCAATATAAATACTTGATGTTCCTTTAACCACATCATCAAATTTATATCTCCAAATTTCCTTTTGAGTGTCTAATTCTATTTTTCTTAAATAATGGTCAAATGCTCCTATAATTAAATAGGTTTTGCCGCGATCGCGGGTAATAGTTGGTTGTCCTGTCCATCCCGCCCCACTCCAAACTTTACGGGTACGTCCCACATAAGTTACTCCTGTTCCTAATGGGAATTTATGAATTTCTTTCAGGTTTTCCGGCACTCCTCGCCCATAAAAACGCCGTTGATCATTACCTAAATAAGTCGGAACTAATAACTCAATTTCTGGATCTAAAATTGATAATAAAGTTTTAAATTTCTCTTGAATTTCTGCTTCATTTGTGCTAAAGTTAAATAATTGAGAAACACCAGAAGGAATTAGAGATCCTAAAGAAAAATAAGCAGCAAGTTGATTAAAGCGTCGTCGAGAAACCATGATTTTAAAATTTTGATATAATTAATAATCCCCGTAGAGACGTGCCACGGCGCGTCTCTCTAATCCGATATTAATATTAAACCATGAATTGCTAATTAAAAAATCCATACCCAGATTTGATATAATTAATAATCTCCGTAGAGACGTTTCATGCAACGTATCTACTCAAAACATCTTTAGGTATCTCTAATGGTTAATCGTCTTTCTGAATCCAAAAGTCTCTATCTTCGCAAACACGCAGAAAATCCCATTGATTGGTGGCCCTGGTGTGACGAGGCTTTAGAAACAGCAAATCAGCAAAATAAACCCATATTTCTTTCGATTGGTTATTCCAGTTGTCATTGGTGTACCGTAATGGAAGGAGAGGCATTTTCTGACCCTGGAATTGCTCAATATATGAATCAAAATTTCTTGCCAATTAAAGTTGATCGAGAAGAACGGCCAGAAATTGATAGTATTTATATGCAAGCCTTACAAATGATGACTGGTCAAGGAGGATGGCCGTTAAATATATTCCTAACTCCCGATGAAAGAATCCCCTTTTATGGCGGCACTTATTTCCCCTTAGAACCCCGTTATGGTAGACCAGGATTTTTAGAAGTTTTACAAGCAATTCGTCGATTTTATGACTTAGAAAAAACCAAATTGCAAGCGTTTAAAGATGAAATTATGACGCATTTGCAGCAGTCTACAATTTTACCTATTTCTACATTAACTGAAGATTTATTACAAATAGGATTAGAAGCCAATACTGGGGTGATTAGTCGCAATGAATATGGGGGGCCAAGGTTTCCGATGATTCCCTATTCCGAGATGGCATTACGAACAATTCGGTTTAATTTTGAGTCAAAATATGATGGAAAGGAAGCCTGTACTCAACGGGGTTTAGACTTAGCTTTAGGGGGAATTTATGACCAGGTTGCGGGAGGATTTCATCGCTATACTGTTGACCCGACTTGGACAGTTCCCCACTTTGAAAAAATGCTCTATGATAACGGGCAAATTGTGGAATATTTAGCGGATTTATGCAGTGCTGGTATTCAAAAACCTGCCTTTAAACGTTCAATTCAAGGCACTGTTGAATGGTTAAAACGGGAAATGACAGCCCCGGAAGGGTATTTTTATGCTTCCCAAGATGCCGATAATTTTACCCCCCCATCCCCCCCTTACCAAGGGGAGGCTTCGGGGTGGTCAGAACCGGAAGAAGGGGCTTTTTATGTTTGGAATAATAGCGAACTGGAAAAAATATTAACTCCTGAAGAATATGCCGCCCTACAAAAACAATTTACTATTACAAAATCCGGTAATTTTGAAGGTAAAAATGTCTTACAACGTTGCAATGCAGATGAGTTAAGTGATATCATCGAATCTGGTTTAGAAAAACTGTTTCAAGTTCGGTATGGGGAAATGCCAAAAACATTAAAACTATTTGCCCCCGCCCGCAATAATCAGGAGGCAAAAACCCATAATTGGTTAGGTAGAATTCCTCCGGTTACGGATATTAAAATGATTGTAGCTTGGAATAGTTTAATGATTTCGGGTTTAGCCAAGGCTGCAAAGGTTTTTGGGGAAGTTGAGTATTTAGAATTAGCCACAAAAGCAGCCCAATTTATTCTGAATCATCAATGGGTAGATGGACGTTTACATCGAGTTAATTATGAAGGAAAACCGGATGTTGTAGCTCAGTCTGAAGATTATGCGTTATTAGTTAAATCTTTGATTGATTTACACCAAGCTAGTTTAACATTAACTACAGCTTTAGTACAGCCAGATTATTGGTTAGAACAGGCGAAAAAAGTTCAAGAAGAATTTAATGATTTACTTTGGAGTGTGGAATTAGGAGGTTATTTTAATACCGCCAAAGATACCGGAAAAGATTTATTAGTTCGAGAACGCAGTTATATTGATAATGCAACTCCGGCGGCGAATGGGGTAGCTATTGCTAATTTAGTGCGTCTGTTTTTATTAACAGAAAATCTGGATTTTTTAGACCAAGCGGAACAAGGTTTAACCGCCTTTAGTTCGGTGATGCAAAAATCCCCCCAAGCTTGTCCGAGTTTATTTACGGCGTTAGACTGGTATCGGAATAATACCCTAGTTCGGACTTCTCCCGAACAAATTTTAGGGTTAGGTGTGCAGTATTTCCCCTCAACTATTTTTAAAGTTGATAACACGCTTTCTCATGATATTATTGGCTTAGTTTGTCAGGGATTAAAATGTAATAAACCTGCCAAAAACTCCGAAGAACTGTTACAACAGTTGCAAGCCAGTCAGACTCGCTCTTAACTTGAATTTTTGGCTGTGTAAGTTAATATCTTTCTAGCCAATTAATAGGGATTTAATATTACTCGCCAGTTTTTTGATTTTTTTCTACAATAGTAGTGTTCTAATGGAATCAACCTCTATGTATTTTACTTGGCTCGATAGCAACTCTTGGTTACTGGAAATAGGCGGAAAACAAATTTTGATTGACCCTTGGTTAGTGGGTGCATTAACCTTTGGGAATCAAACTTGGTTATTTAAGGGGGAAAGACGAAATTCCCGACCCATTCCTGAAAAGATTGACTTAATTTTATTATCTCAGGGATTGGAAGATCACGCCCATCCTGAAACCTTAAAACAACTGAACAAAAATATCCCCGTTGTCGGCTCTCCTAGTGCGGCAAAACTTGTTCAGGAGTTGGGATATACTCAAGTACAAGCTTTGGAACATGGACAAACCTATTGTTTAGAAAATCAGGTAGAAATTAAGTCCTTACGAGGTTCTCCCATCGGCCCAACAACTCTTGAAAATGCCTATCTTTTAAAAGATTTAATAACAGAAAATACTGTTTATTATGAACCCCATGGATATCATGATTCTCTATTAAAAGAACTAGCCCCCATTGATGTCGTTATTACCCCATTAATTGATATTAGTTTACCGTTAATTGGGCCAATTATTCGTGGGCAAAAAACAGCCTTGGAGTTAGCTAAATTAGTCAGTCCCCAAGTGATGTTACCCACGGCCGCCGCCGGGGATGTGGTTTATGAAGGGTGGTTAGTTTCGTTATTAAAAGTCAGTGGTAATTTAGAGGATTTTCGGTCTATGTTAGCTAAAGAAAATCTATCCACCCGGGTACTCAACCCCCAGCCCGGAGAAGGTTTTGAAGTGGTATTAGAACATCGTCGGGTGGGTGTTTAAGTCACAACCCATAGCAGGGGCGTATTCATACGTCCTCGCTTCCTAACTGCTTTGCCTTACTCCCAGAAATCTAGGTTAAGAAGGTCATCTAAGGAGCGGGTAAATTGCCAAGTATCAGGAAATTTTGTGTTTTTATATTCGGGTTGCAGCTTTTTCAGACATTGCTGATAAACTGTATCCAGGACTTGGGGATAGTCATTCTGTAAGCTAGGAGAAATTTCAATCAAGTCTTCAATTTCGGGGCGAATGTTGCGAATTGTCCTTTCCCAGCCATGATATTCTAGGGGCATATCAACATAGTAGCGCTTTATAATATGTTCTATTAATGCCCTAATTTGTCCTTTAAAGGCATTTTTCTGCGCTTTCCCCAAAGAATCTATTTCCTCTATTAAGTTGGCAATATCTAATTGTTTAAAGTCTCGATTCTGTAAATGGGTGCTCGTTTCTTCTGTCCATTTTAAAAAGTCGCAATCATACAATAATTTTAGGGGAATTAGGGATTGGGTCATGAGTTGATTAGTCCTTATTTATAGGGATTATAGGTTATTGCAACTTGGGGAGTTAACCAGCCTAGAGAAAGCATTAATCGAGTTTAGAAAAGTTCGCCGTCCTTTATTAGTTAGAAACACCGCATTACTAATCGCTTAGGGGGAGGATACCTCGCCCCTACGGTTTAATTTACAACAGAATTAGGTTTCTGAATTAGATTCGGGGAAATTTTTGGAGACTGATTGTAACACTTGAGGTACAATTGGAGGAATCGGTTGGGATGGTGAATGATTTCGACTCATGGTTTCAATAGTTTCTGCCACATCAATCCCCGTTGTTTGCTTTAATTCCGTTAAAAATGCGGCTAACTTTGTCGCAGTTCCTCCTTGCTGACTATTGATAACAGTAACATTATCAACTTCAACTTTAGGAACCGTTTCCACTATGGTTTTTAACAATACTTCTAATTTTTGATATAGGAAAATCTCCCTGGCATTTGACCCCGCTAACTTCCAAGATTCAGCTAATCGTTTAGTAGCTTCCGCTTGAGCTTTTCCAGCTTCTAATATTTGAGACGCATTCCCTTTCGCTTCAGCCATAGCCCGTTTACATTGAGCCTCGGCGGGTGCAACTACATCCGCTTGTAACTGTTGTTCGACCTGCTTAATTCGGGCTTGCTGAACTAACACCTGAGCCTGGGTTTTTGCCACCTTAGACGCCGTTTCCGACTCCGATTCGGCAATTACAGCTTGTCGTTTTGTAACGGCATCTTTAACCCGTCTTTCTGCCTCAGCTTTGGCGACTTCAATATCGGTTTCTAATTTTTTCAAGGAAGTATTTTTCTGATTTTCTGCGGTTTGAATAATTGATTCCGCATGGGCTTTAGCCTCAGCAATTCGAGAATCTTTGAATAAATCCGCCCGTTGTTTTCTCCCAATAGAATCCAAATATCCCACTTCATCAAAGATATTTTGAACTTGCAAGGTATCCAACACTAACCCCAACTTTTCTAAATCATCTTCTGCTTCGTCTAATAAACTTTTAGCAAAAGCTAATTTATCCCCATTCACTTGTTCCGGGGTTAAACTTGCTAAAACACCGCGTAAATTCCCTTCTAAGGTTTCTTTTGCTAATTGTTCAATTTCCTTCCGACTCTTGCCTAATAACCGTTCAATTGCATTATGAATTGTCGGTTCTTCTCCAGCAATTTTAATATTAGCTACCCCTTCAACCGTTAACGGAATGCCTCCTTTAGAATAGGCATTAGAGACTTTTAACTCAATAATCATATTGGTTAAATCCATCCGAAAAGCATCTTCTAATAAAGGAATTCTAATGCTACTTCCACCTTTAACCAAACGATAACCAACATCTGTTCCACCTTCAACAGTGCTACGACTTCCGGCAAAAATTAACACTTCACTGGGTTGGCAAATATAATATAGGTTGCGAATGATTAAAAATCCTGCCCCCGTTCCTAATCCCAGAACCCCTAACAATGCAATGATAATTCCCATGTTTAAAATCTCCTAAAATATGTTGTTGCGCTTAAGCGCAATCTTTACATGAGGGCTAAAGCCCAACAACGTTAACTTCCCAAATTAAGATAAGAGGGCTAAAGCCCAACAACGGCTTAAAAACCTGATTATTTTGATGATAATTTAACCCCCAAAATATGCTCAACAGTTTCCAAAAACTGCCGGAAAATTTCAGGATAGATATTAACCACACCCGCAACAGATTTCCCATCCCCACTATCAATAACATTAATATTTTGTAACTTCACTCGGTTAGGAACCTTAGCCGCTTCCCGAAGAATCATTTCAATTTGTTGTAAATTAAATAATTCCGAAGCATCTGATCCCGTTTCCTGCCAAACTTGATTTAATAAATCCGTTACCGTTGCCGCTGCTAAGGCATTTTCGGTTAAAGATGCCGCCTCTCCTCTTGCTCTTAATTCCTGGGCTTGACGTTGAGCATCCGCAGGTAAAACCTCATCGGATTCTAACCGTAACCGCTCTAATTCTGCCCTGACAGTTTGTAATAATTGTTCCGCTTTTGCCCGGGCTTCTTCCCCTGCTGCGGTGGTTCTTTCTTCCTCAGAACGAGCTTGTTGTTCTAATTCAGCTTTGATTTTTCTAAGTTCATTTCCCTTCTGTAAAACAATAGTTTGGGCTTGGGTTTTTGCCACTTCCGCTTGTCGGCGACAGTCGGCTTCAGTTTGTTCAGCTTCCGCCATGGCATTAGATTCTGCGATTTCCGCATCTCGAACAATTAAGGCAATTTGACGGCGACCAATGGAGTTAAGATAATCAACATCATCGGAAACACTTTGAATTTTTAAGGTATCTAATTGTAGACCTAATTTTGATAAATCACGGGAGACATCTTCGGCAATACTTTCGGCAAATTGTAGACGGTCTTCGTTTAATTGTTCTGGGGTTAAAGTTCCCACAACACCGCGTAAATTTCCTTCTAAGGTTTCTTTAGCAACCCGAGAAATTTCTGAACGATCTCGCTCTAAAAATCGTTCAATTGCATTTCCTACAATCTTCCGATCATTAGATATTTTAACATTAGCGATCGCCTGAATATTTAACGGAGTTCCCCCTTTAGAATAGGCATTTTTAACTTCCACTCGCACGGGCATTGTCCGTAAATCCATGGTTTTAACGGTTTCTAAAATCGGAATACACATTGTCCGACCGCCAAAAATTACCCGATAACCCAGTTCCTGGCCGTCTTGATTCCGACGTTTCCGACCGGATAAAATCAAAATTTCATTGGGTTTACAAATTTGCAGAAAGGTATTAAGAAACCACAGAAAAATAATAATACCAAAAATAGAAAGGGCGACGGGTAAAGCCGTTCCAATACTGCCAGAACTATTATCAGGAGGAAGATCAGCATTAGGAACTTGGGCAACTTCCGTAATCATCGGTAAATTGTTGATTTTCGGGATATAATCTTGGGTCATTTTTACTCCAATTAATCAGTTAAGAGGGAACACCGGAACACCGGAACACCGGAACACCGGAACAACCCCCCAAACCCACCGTGCACGGGGGGCTTGGGGGGGAGGGAACGCCGGATCTGGGGTAATACTTCTGACTGTTTCATGTCAGTCTTAAAATGTTACAACCTATTTATGATTGCTATATTATCGGTGATTTTTTTGGGATTCTCCTCAATCTTAATCCTTAATTCAAGTTTTCCTCCGAAATTACTAAGACTTTATTATGACTTCTACCAACGACAAAAACTTTATCCCCTTTTTCAAAGCTATGGGTATCTTCGGTAATGGCGACAACATCTACCATAGATTCCTTCAGATATAATCTGACTTTGCCTTTGCAATTTTGATCAAAGGGAATTTCAACGGTTCCCGATAATCCAATCATATCTTCAGATAAAATTAAACTATTGGCTTGTTGTCGGCGAAGTCGGCCTAAAATTCCTACAATTGTGGTTCCAAAGCTAACTCCAATTCCCAAGGAAATCGCAAAAATCAGGATAGGAGGCAACAGAGGATTAAGTTTTGTTAAAATAAATCCAGTTAAGCCAAAAAAACAACTCCCAAACGTCCAAAATCGTAAGGTTAAAAAGGGTAAGTGAAACGATGGTTTAGGGGATTTTCGATGGCTTCTGGATGTGAGAGTTTCTGGATCATTTTTAGGTTCAGAAAGTTCCACATCCATCTCAAAATGAGTGTCAAAATCAATCCCATCAAATCCAGCAAAGGTTGATAGAATCACAAAACCCCCACCAATAGCAAGACAGAATAGATACAGCGTCAGCATAATGGGGTTCTTAAGTAGGGATTGACATCCACCCCGCCGTAAAACGGGCGGGGATTCCATCTATTTCAACAAATCAACCCTTCGACAAACTCAGGAGACAATTGTTGAAATGCTGGACGGGTTGACGCTTCATCGAGACGATGCTCTCTTTGCAGAAAGTCTGACCTTCTCTCCACGTCCGTTTAGAGTCTCCGAAAGCCCTCCGGCGACTAAAATATTTACTGCGGCGTTAATATCTCGATCATGAAAAGTGCCGCAATTCAAACAAATCCACTCTCTAACATTTAGCTCTTTTTTGCCACCTTTAAAACCACAACAAGAGCAAGTTTGAGAAGTTGGAGTCCATCTATCAATTACTCGAAAATCACGCCCGTACATTACCGATTTAGCTTCCAACATAGTTCTAAAACTACGCCAACCTAAATCAGAAATAGCGCGAGATAATTTTCTGTTCTTAACCATCCCTGAAACATTCAAATCTTCCAAGACTATTGTTTGGTTTTCACGAATAATCTTAGTTGACAGTTTATGAAGAAAATCGTTTCGGGTATCGGAAATCTTAGCATGAAGTCTAGCTAGTTTCTTTCTAGCAACTTCCCTTCTTTTACTCCCTTTCTGTTTTCTTGACAAATTTTGCTGCAATCTCCGTAAATGCTTTAACTGTTTCTTTAAAGGTTTAGGAGATTTAACTTTTTCACCATTACTTAATGTAGCAAAATCAGTTATCCCTAAGTCAATTCCAACACTTTTTCCATTGTTGGGTAATTGTTGAGGATTAAATTCAACTACAAAACTAACAAAGTATCGATTAGCACTATCTTTAATCAGGGTAACACTAGAAGGAATTGCCGGTAATTCTCTACTCCAGATTACTTTAATATCACCAATTTTGGCTAAGTAAATGTAATCAGAATTGGGATAGAGTTTAAAACCATTGTCGGTGAACTTAGCAGACTGTTTAGACTTACGCTTCTTAAATTTAGGTGGCTTAACTTTCTTACCTTTTCTTTGCCCTTTACAGGATTTAAAAAAGTTTGAATAAGCCTGCTCTAAATCCCTTAAACTTTGTTGTAAGGGGATAGCAGACACTTCTGTTAACCATTCTTTTTCCTGGGTTTTCTTGAGTTCCGTAAGTCTTTTGGAAAGTTTATTACTGGAAGGTTTTTTATTGCCAGCACGATATTGCTCTTGACAATAGGCTAAGGCATCGTTAAAAACCACCCGACAACAACCAAACAATCGGGATACTAGCCCCTTTTGTTGGTCTGTTGGATAGATTCGGTAGCGATACCTTAACTTCATGCGGTAAAATTAGATTGGTCTGTATTAACTATAGCTAGGAGTATGGTAGATGTCAACTCTTTTACGAAAAGAGCGTCACAGTGTTTCGGATCTAAAGATTCACTTGATCTGTGTAACTAAGTACCGACGTAAAATCTTGACACTGGAGAGCTTGAAATTAATTGAGAAGTCTTTTCAAGAAGTGGCCCAAAAAATGGATTTTCAAATACTGGAATTTAATGGTGAATCAGACCATATCCATGTTTTAATCAAATATATTCCTAAACTCTCTATTTCTGTCATAGTAAATGCTTTAAAAGGAGTTTCTAGTCGTAGATATGGGCAAGCAGGATTCCCTAAACCCTATGGGAAACAATCTTTATGGTCGCCTAGTTATTTTGTGTCTTCGGTAGGTGGTGCGCCACTGGAGGTTTTAAAATCTTACATCAAAAATCAAGAAAAGCCGTCGTAGAACGACGGGGTTTTAAACCCATTTTTTCGATAACCATTGAAATACTCCTATAGCAATCCTAAATAGGTTGTAACATTTTATCGTAGGGGTTGGGTCTCCCAACTCTCTTTGCTTGTCTACTTCCTTCTTGGCCAAGGAATTTGATCCAGTTCAACTAACTTTTGAGAAACAGCCACCGCACCATATTGATTTAAGTGACTTGGATCGGAAAAATAATTATAATTATGTAACAATTCGCCGGATAAATCAATAAAAGTAATTCCCGTTTCCTGACTGATTGATTGCATAAAATCCCTAAACTTTTCTTCATAAGCCATCCGCACTTGATCTAGATAATCCTCAGTAAGAGGCATATTGACAAACACCAAATTTATATTTTTAGAGTCTACATATTCAATTAAATTTTTTAAAGCAGTGGTTTGTTTTCCCTCTAATTCAAACCCTTTATAATCCCCATCATAATAACCAGAAACTTGAGAATGATTTTGATAATAAATTTCAGGGCTAAATTGAGTCGATAAAGGTAAAAATCCACTGGGTAAAAACTCAGATGCTTTCAGTGATTGGTCATTAAAAGGTTCACCTTCGTCAACGGGGGATTCAATCTGGTTTTTAAACCCTTCTCCCCTGACTATAGACTGTAATAGAAATTGCAGGCGATCGCGTTTTTCATATACTTGTGAATAGCGTACAAACTGTTGATTTAATTCCGTTTGAAACCCCTCAAAATTCAATTGTCCTTGATGAAACTTTTTAGCTAAATTTCCCCAACTAGATTGCCAACCTATAATAGAAGGCTGCTTCTGCTCAATTTGGGGCTGAATTTGAAATGTTCCCTGGGAAATTTGTTGATAACCTTCCGAGGCAGAAATAGTTTCATAAGTACGATCAACTCGACCACTATTCAGGGCGCGTACCCCATCAGCTAGAATAATTAACTTGGGTAATTGTTCCGGGGGTAAAATTTGACGAATAATTAAATCAACAATTTGTACAGTTGCTCCATTCACCCCAAAATTATAAACTTTTAATTTCCCATAACCCCGGGCTTTTAATTCCGTTTCTAAAACCCCAGGATCAATCCCCCGTAAAGCCCTAGAACTCCCAATAATCATAATATCCGGGGGGCGTTTTTCCGTCAAAATAAAATGTTGATATCGAGCCAACTGTTCATCTAATTGGGGGCTTTTAAAAGTTGGATAAAGAAATTGAGCTAACTTACAGGCTTCTAACCCTAATTTTGTATCAGATAAATTGCATTTTTGGTTTTTGACCGTGGAAGAAATAAAATTACTGCCATTAAAGATATCATTTTCTTTGGAATTTTTCTGACTTTCCGTAATATCTGATGCCACGATAATTTCCGAGTTTTTTTCCTCTAAATTACTAGAATTATCAGTAGTGATTACCATTTCCCCAACCCGACTCAGAGGAATTTCTACTAACAATTCCCCTAGAATTTTATCCACCTGTACAACAAATAATCCTCCCAAGGTTGCCCAAACTAAAGCTAAAGCAATTTTTTGATAACGGTGGGTTTTGCTAGGTATGGAAACCATCATCGCCGTCCGTGGGGCAAATAACCGGGTAGTTACCAATCCTTGGGCGAGAACTTCAGCCCCCCGATCTAAAACCTCTCGCCAATTGGGATAGAGCAGATTTGAGGGTTTGGAAACATCGGCTTCAAGATGATCCAGATTTAAGTCAGGACGCAGGACTAAACCATCGGGTAAAGATGACTTTTCTCCCAGGGTTTCGCCCTCCTCTGGGGGAGTAACAAAATCGGGTAAGACGGAGGGGACAGTATCAGGTTGACTGGTTTTTAGATAAATCCCGTAACGCCAGAGAGGAAGTTTCTGTCCTGAACGACGGCCATAAATTCTCACCCCGGAAATACCACTAATCCGATGGTTGCGTAAAAATTGAGCAATCACCGGAGCCACCTGAGATTGGGACGGACAAGTGGCTCCCTCGGTCATGACGTGCAGTAATTCGGCTTTTTGTAATAACAGTACCCGAATCCCCCCCGTGGCTAGTTTTAGCTCTAAATCGGGATTAACTAAACGAGTCAGAACAAAGCGCAAGGCGGAAAGATTGCCCTGTTCCGCTAAGGTTAGAGCCGTGGGCTGGAGGTCAGAATGTTGGGCCGCGGGTAAATTTAACCAATCTACCCAAATCGGAGCACCCGGTTTAGCTTGGGTGGCGGTGGTTTCTAAACCATAGACCGTGACGGCACAAATTCCTTGAGGAGCCAGGATATCCAATAGGGGGATAACAATATCCATCACCGCCTGTTTATCAGGAACCTGACGCTTGCGGCTTTTGGTTGCGCCGTTCGTTTGAGTAGAGACGCGCCCGGGCGAAGCCATGCCGAAGGCTATTGGCACGTCTGTACAGAACAGATGTAGGGTGGATTCTTTTAAGGTAGTTCGGACTTCTACCTGTAATTGACTCAATTTGTCATTGATTAAGCGGGCGATCGCCTGTTCATCCCCCCAGCGCCCCCACTGTTTGAGAATCTGATCCGGTGAAGTTAAATCAATCCGTAACATCCAGTCGGGGGTAGATTCCCCCTGGACTTGCAACAAAATACAAGCATCCCGAAACCCCTCAAGCTGCAACTGTCGCAACCGTTGAGCAATGGGTTGAGCTAATAGGGAGGGATCGGGACTATAGGCCGATTCACACAATACCCACAGCCGCCGACCGGATGGATTGGTTTCCGGTGGGGCTTCGGTTTTTGTGCCTTTTTGGGATTTTTCCCGAATCGTCACTTTTACCCCAACGCCTAATCCTCCTAAAATTTCGCTCAGGTAGCTGGCGATCGCATCGGGATAACCCTGTCGGGCTAAACTTTCCGTTGACACCTCAATGGCTGTAACCGTTGACGGTTGAGGGTCAGTTATTGATGGTTGTATTAATGGTTCGTTATTAGTTGTTAATGGTTGAGGGTTGAGGGTTGTTGATGATTGTGTATTAGGGAGGGAGGACGCTGGCACTGCTGCGGGTGCTTCGGTATTAAATTCCAAAGGCATGGAAGTGAAAGCCAAACCTTCATCGGCGAGGGAGGAAAATGGTTCTGGTTCGGGTTGAATCGTCTCCTCAACCCCCCCTGGCTGTATACGGTGGGCCGGAGCAAGTTCCTGGGGCTGAGAGCGTCTAAATAGGCTGGTAATTTTTGTTAAGGGATTCTGTCTAGGCTCAGGAATAGGTTGAATATTTTCTGATGTTAGGGGGCTTTCAACAGCCTTAGAAGGCCCTGTAGATGTCTGAAATTGTAATTCCGTGTATTCGAGCTTAACTGTCCAATCCGGTCGTGCCGCCCCCAAACTTCGACCCGATAAAAAAATCTTGTAGATTGGTTGATTGGGCGGTAGTAAAGCCGTTAGATTCGTTTGGGTTAAGGCCCCGGAAAAATTAGATGTAGCGATTTTTTCATCGGGACTGATCAGTGCTTCACACAGAACGTGCAAATGATTGCCACGCAAACGAATTTGAACCTGCACATCCGCAAGTCCAACGGCTTTTTCTGCCCATTGGGTTAAAGCTAAACCCTCTCCGGTTAAAACTGTTTTATTGGCCTTCAATTCAACTCCCTACCCCTACCAAACGGCCCGATTTGTGAATTTCATTTCTAATCTCAAGGGTTAATGCCTGAGATGGGTTCAAAAATACAACAACACCCATGTTAGAATTCGACTACAATTTTGGCACGATTAGCCCAAAATTTAGATCAACTCCCCGTTGTTGCGCTTGAGCACAAATCATCTATGCAACCCACCCCCACCAATAATCATCCAGTAAAAAGTCCCGACCCCATTGCTTTTCCCCAAGAGTGGTTGGTCAGTTTGGCTACTCCACCCCTATTAATCGCTGCACTGGGAACCAAAGCACTCCATGATTTTATGTTGAACCTTAGCACCAACAGCGAAGAAATTTTCCGAGGCGATCGCCTTCCGATTCTGCATTTTCCCGAATCAGACAAAAAATAGAATAGAGAACGGTGACAGATTTGACTGTAAAGTTCTGTGGTTATGCGAGAAATTAGGCAATACAATAAACTGGATATTCTTGCCACACACACAGGAAAAGACGATCATGAGTTCACTGCTCCAATCTTCCGAACAGGCTCCAAATACGGTCGTTTCGTCAAACCCGCCAACTACCACTTCGGATTTATTTTTACGCAATCGTCTCAAGATTATTGAGGATGTCTGGGAGTCCGTTCTCTGTCAAGAGTGCGGTCAACAACTGGTGGATTTACTCCATCAGTTAGCATCCATGACCTCACCGGAAGGACAGGCTGAAGAATTTCAAGGATCGGATTCCCTCAAGTTAATCGAACAGCTTGATATTAACCAGGCTATTCGTGCGGCCAGAGGGTTTGCCTTATATTTTCAACTGATTAATATCGTTGAACAGCACTATGAACAACGGGAACAACAGCTTGCTTATAACCACGGAAAAGGGAAAGCAAAGTCACCTGTCTCCCCGGTGAAATCCATGTCTACTTTCGATACTCGGAATCAACGTTTTTCCGATCAAGAAGAAAGTCCCCTTCCTAATGTCACCAATTACAGCGAACAGGATCGGGAGTTGGCTACTTTCCATTCCCTGTTTCCGATGTTGCGACAGTTAAATGTTCCCGCCCAAAAGATCCAAAGGTTATTAGATCAACTAGATGTGCGGATGGTATTTACGGCTCACCCGACGGAAATTGTTCGCCATACAATTAGAACCAAACAGCGTCGCATTGCCACTATCCTAGAACAACTTGATCAAATTGATGAAAGTTTTGGCGGACTCAGAACTGAGGAGCTAGGAGAATCTTCCATTATGTCGGAATTGACAGAAGAACTCCATGAAAACTTGACCGAAGAAATTCGGCTGTGGTGGCGTACCGATGAACTCCACCAATTTAAGCCAACGGTTTTGGATGAGGTAGATTATTCCCTGCACTACTTTCAGGAAGTTATATTTGACACCATTCCTCAACTTTATAAGCGCTTAAAACACGCTTTAAATGTTTCTTTTCCCTATCTGAAATTACCTAAACATGATTTTTGTAAATTCGGATCTTGGGTGGGTTCAGATCGAGACGGAAATCCATCGGTAACACCGGAAGTTACCTGGAAAACTGCTTGTTATCAGCGTCATGTTGTCCTAGAAAAATATATTGAAGCCGTCAAACGCCTCAATCGTTTATTGAGTTTATCCTTACATTGGAGTGATGTTCTTCCCGAATTATTAGAATCTTTGGATCGAGATCAAGGAC
This sequence comes from Planktothrix agardhii NIES-204, assembly GCA_003609755.1. Taxonomy (NCBI): domain Bacteria; kingdom Bacillati; phylum Cyanobacteriota; class Cyanophyceae; order Oscillatoriales; family Microcoleaceae; genus Planktothrix; species Planktothrix agardhii. Next base: position 3,405,869 of record AP017991.1, on the reverse strand, counting down.
AATTACCTGATATCTATGATCAAACCGCCATTCGCTATCGTCAAGAACCCTATCGTTTAAAACTTTCTTATGTCCAAAAACGGTTAGAAAATACTCGCGATCGCAATTGGCAAATGTACAATAATGCCGAAATGTCTCGCATCCGAGAGCGTCTGGTTCCTGACCACGAAGCCAGTAAATTATACCGTTCTGGGAATGATTTCTTGGTGGAGTTGAAAATGATTCAACGCAACCTAGAGGAAACCGGAATGAACTGTCAAGAACTGGAAAATCTCATCTGTCAGGTGGAGGTTTTTGGGTTTAGTTTAGCCCGGTTAGATATGCGTCAAGAGTCTTCAATTCATTGTAATGCTCTGAACGAAATTACTAACTATTTGCAAGTCTTACCCAAACCCTACACCGAGCTTTCAGAAGCCGAAAGATGTCTATGGTTAGCAACAGAACTCCAAACCCGTCGCCCCCTAATTCCGGCGGAATTACCGTTTTCTGAAAAAACCTGCGAAACCATTACCACCTTTAGGGTAATGCGGGAATTACAACAGGAATTTGAGCCGGAAATTTGCCAAACCTATATTATTAGTATGAGTAATGAAGCCAGTGATTTACTGGAAGTATTACTGTTAGCAAAAGAAGCCGGACTTTATGATCCAGCCACCGGAATTGGGAATGTTATTGTTGTTCCTCTGTTTGAAACGGTAGAAGATCTCAAACGTGCTCCCCGGGTGATGACAACTCTGTTTGAATTACCTTTATATCGGGCAATGTTAGCCGGAGGTTATGAACAATATAAACTTGTGAGTCACGATCCCGATCTATCTCTACAAGAGATTATGTTAGGCTATTCCGATAGTAATAAAGATTCGGGTTTCTTGAGCAGTAACTGGGAAATTCATAAAGCCCAAAAAGCCTTGCAGAAAGTGTCTGAATCCTATAAAGTCGGTCTGCGAATCTTCCACGGACGCGGGGGTTCGGTGGGTCGAGGCGGTGGCCCAGCCTACAAAGCGGTTTTGGCTCAACCGGGCCGCAGTATTAATGGCCGGATTAAAATTACCGAACAGGGGGAAGTCCTGGCGTCTAAATATTCTCTCCCACAGTTGGCTTTATTTAACCTCGAAAGCGTGACTACCGCAGCCATCCAAGCCAGTCTTCTCCATAACGGTTTTGATGAGATTGATCCCTGGAATCAAATTATGGAGGAGTTGTCAATGCGATCGCGGGCGCACTATCGGGCTTTAATTTATGAAGAACCTGATTTACCCGAATTCTTCCATCAAGTTACCCCGATCCAAGAAATTAGCCAACTACAAATCAGTTCTCGCCCCGCCCGTCGCAGTGGTGATAAGAAAAAGGATATTTCTGGTTTAAGGGCGATTCCCTGGGTATTTAGCTGGACTCAGAGCCGTTTTTTACTGCCTTCTTGGTATGGTGTGGGAACCGCTTTACAGGCATTTATCAACGAGGAACCCCAGGAAAATCTGAAACTCCTGCGGTATTTCTACGTTAAATGGCCATTCTTTAAAGTGTTGATTTCCAAGACGGAAATGACCTTAGCTAAAGTAGATATGGAAATCGCCCATCACTACGTTCGGGAGTTAAGTCATCCCGATGATCTCGAACGGTTTGAGATATTATTCCAACAAATCCTCGCCGAATACCATCTCACCGTTCAGTTAGTCCAAGAAATTACCGGACATCAACAACTATTAGAAGATGATCCGGTTCTACAACGTTCGGTGCAGTTACGCAATGCCACGATTATTCCTTTGGGTTTATTACAAGTGGCTTTGTTAAAACGGTTACGTCAACACGGAAAATCCGTGGCTTCGGGTGTCGTCCATTCCCGTTATAGCAAGGGTGAATTACTCCGAGGCGCCCTATTAACCATTAACGGTATTGCCGCCGGAATGCGAAATACAGGCTGATCTTTTCAGTCATCAGTTATCAGTTATCAGTTATCAGTTAAGAAGGGAACGGTAAATAGTCAAGATTAGATGCGCGGGTAGCTCAGTAGACAGTTGATTAACGGCTAAACATAAACTCACTTCAACGCAATCACACCTCGATTAATCCGCCTATCAGCCTTCGATCTCGAACAGGTAACGGGGATATTTGCCTTGCGGTCTATAAAAAAACATGATATTGATCAGAAGTTGCATTATAATTCGTCAGAAGTGGGCAGAAAGCAATATTAATGGCTGCTAACAGCACACCAGATAGCTGAGTTTACTTGATTCTTGAGCCAGTCAATCCTAATTTATGCAATCAAACCTTGTTCGTCTGAATATTCCTAGTGGTTGGGCAATCACTGATAATTCTTTTGGGGATGAAGATCCGTTTGTACAGGATGGTCGCATTCTCAATCAGCATTTTTATCATGAAAACTTGCTATTGATTCAATCAATTGAGTTTAAGGAAACAGACTGGATTATTAATCAAAATGGTTATACTTTAAAACTTGGCTGGTATCCCCATGCTGATCCTAATGGATGCTATCGGTTGCAGTTGTTACCCAGAAATTCTGAGCAAGAGGGACTAGAATTTCAGTCCAAAGATAGGGAAAGAATTCGTCAAGTGATTGAACGGTGTTTTGATTTAATTAGTCGCGGAGTTGATGGTGAGGAAATTAAATGGACAATTGAACAGAGTGATAAAACCTTTGAAAAAAATTCTCGTTTAGGATCGGGAATTAGAAAAAAAATTCAAGATTATAACCGATATCAAAATCGTTTTTATTATGGTCAACTTTACTCCTTGTATCCCCCCATTTATTATGAATTAACTAATATTGTTTACCGGAGTGCTAAAGCAAATAAAATTGCGTATAATATGCCAACGCCAGATAACTCCCATCGAGCGTAATTGTTAAAGCCACTATTCATAGAACGTTGTAGATATAGGAAAATTAAGGATGTTTACTGTGTCAGAACAAAACCCGAACCCGGAATTACTTTCTCAAGAATACCCATCAGATCGGCCTGTATTTGATGTTCTCATTGACTTTATGACCCTAGATGGTTGGGTTTATAGAGAAATTGAACATCGGCGAGTCTTGGCATTGGGTGTAGAGGGCAAAAACGGCCGATTTGATTGTTATACCATTGTTAGGGAAGAAGAACGGCAAATTGCGGTTTATTCCGTTTCTCCAGTGAAAGTTCCTGACTATAAACGCTATAATATGGCGACATTTATCACCCTGCTCAACTATGGGACAGTGGTGGGAAATTTTGAAATGAATTTTCAAGATGGTGAACTTCGATATAAAACCAGTTTAGATGCGGAAGATGCGGCTCTAAACCCGGCATTGATTAAACATTTAATCTATACCAGTGTCACGACGATGGATGACTATTTACCCGGAATTTTATCGGTAATTTACGGTAATATTTCCCCAGAAGAAGCCTTCCAACGGACTCAATATTAAGGTTGAGGGTTGAGGGCGAGAAGACCTCGCCCCTACCTACTCTCTAAAGATGATGGCGAGAGGTTTCTAGGGGAATCTGTTTTTCTGATTTGGCGATCGCCATATAGGTAGATTCAATGGCATCTAAATTAACGGAAATTGATGTAATTCCCCACCGGACTAAATCTTCAATTAATTCGGGATATAATGCGGGAGCATCTCCACAAATTGAACAAGGAATATTAGCGGTTTTTGCCATTTCAATTAACTGTTTTATCGCTTTTTTAAAAGCCGGATTGCTTTCATATAAACCTGGGAATACCTGCATTTGATTTCGATCAATTCCAAATAATAATTGGGTCAGATCATTGGTGCCAATTGAAATCCCTTGAACTCCTGCTTTCAGGTAATCAGGTAATAAAAATAGAATTGATGGAACTTCCGCCATAATCCACACTTGAAACTCAGGATAATGACTTAATTGTGATGCTTCAATCCGATGTTTATAGATTAAAAATTCCTCGACAGAGCGAATAAATGGTAAAATAAGATGAATATTTTTATCCCCAGATTTATACAATTCTAATAAAACTTTAAGTTCTAAATCAAATAAAGCCAGACGTTCTAAAGATGGAGATTCTGAAGCCAGAAAATTACCTCGATCAATCCCATCCTGAGAGGATAACTTCTGATCCCCCCTACCCCCATTGGTAAGGGGCTGGTGGGGGTAAAAATAAGTTAATCCTGAGACAGATTGTTCTACTTCTCGTAAATCGAAGGCTCTATAATAAACAGGTCTAGGGGATAAAATTGTTACAATCTGATCAAGTTGTTCAGCCATTTTTTGAACAAATATCGGCTGTTTTTCTGATAAAATCCAGTCGTTAAAATTATAGAATTTACTCCCTATTTCCTGAGAAATCCAGGAATTTATAGTAGGATGTTCAGAACGTTCTAATACTTCAATAGCCATTAATTCTGAACGCAATAAACCCACTCCATCAATCGGTAAAGAATCGAGTCGCTGTAGAGAACTCAATTGACTAATATTAACCATCAGGGCTGTGGAGTTTACATTTGACGAGATTTCGACCAATTGTTGTTGCTGAAAACTCGGTTGTGAAAACATTTTATTAACGGGAAATTCTTTTTTGATAATATAAACTTCCCCGTAATTACCATCGACAAAAATAGATTCACCCGTTTTTATTTTCATTGTTGCATTCACGATCCCACAAACAGCAGGTATACCTATTTCTCGCGCCACAATTGCACCATGACTGGTCATTCCTCCCTGTTCAGCGACAATAGCAACAATCTGTTTTAATAATGGTAAATAATCCCAAGTAATCGCTGTAACAACTAACACAGTATTCTCAGGTAATTGTGATGGGATTGGATCTGTTTCTGTTAGGATATATGCAGTTCCCCTAGATTTTCCAGAGGCTAGGGCTAGTCCTCTAAAACGCTGTTGATTCGAGCTAGAATCTGATATTATCGGATTAGAATAAAGACTGTTTTCGGAACATTTAGCCCCGACTAGATAGAATTGAGGTTCTTGATCTTGGGGCTGTTGAAATAAACGCCAATCTAATCGAGTAATGGCGGGATTAGACTGTATAATTTGTTGAATAATCTTAATTAACTGTTGTAATTGTTCCGGCGTTAAGGAAAATATTTGTTGTGGTTCAGAAATCAAGGTGGCAGAAATAGGAAATTGAGAAATTGGAGTTCCGAATTGCTTTTGGGGAATTGGATATTTTGTCGGTTGATCAGGAGAAGATTTTAAATTATAGATAATAGTTTTAGAGCCTAATTGTTGTTGAATTATTCCCGTTTGGGGTTGAATTAAATAAATATCAGGATGGCTTTCTCCCCATAACAGGGAAAATTCCAAACCCCAAGTCGAGTTTATTTCCCAACAGTTAGGGCGAATTTCCACAAAACCGGAAGCGATCGCAGACTGGAGAGGTTGAACTAATACCACCGGACGTAAATTTTGTAATTCAATTTTGTATCGTTGCCAATATAATAAACTTTTTGCCCGAAAAAATTCACAGTAGGCTTGTTTTAATCCCACTAAAGCTTTTTGAGTATCCGCCCACCCGATCACCGATTCAAAAAGTCCCGATGTCTGTAAGTGATGGGGAGTGTTCAAACTCGGATAAAAAATCAACGCTGAGGTTTTTAATTTGTCAATGCTGTCTTGAATAGGTTGACTCGATGACGGAGGTAAATGACTATCCATCATTTGTTGACAAAGATGTTGAGCAATAATTTGTAATTGCCGGGGTTGATTGATGTCAAAATACAGAGATAATTCAGGGAAATCAACAAATCGGGGTTCTAACCAATTAATGGTTTCTAAAAACTCCCAAAATAAATGATCCGTAACTACAAAACCTGGTAAAACCGGATGACCCTGATGGAGTAATTGGCTTAAATAAAAGGCTGGCTCCCCAACAAAATCGCGATGATCAGATTGAATTTCGTGAAGCCCATAAAAATTATCCACACTTTGAACTAAATTTAGTAATAACTTGATCTGAAAACCCGAACTGTGAAAGCGCTCCTAAGTTTATTTCTCAAACCCAACTGTCCGTTATGTGACCGACCTGCGACAACAGAACTTTGTGATTATTGTGAACGACAGTTACTTCGCTGTCGGTTTCCCCCTGGGGTTAAATTTACCTCCGAGGTGCCGCTTTGTGTCTGGGGACAGTACAAAGATGTTCTCAAACGAGCGATCGCTGCTCTCAAATATAATCATCATACCGAATTAGCTAAACCTTTGGGCTATGGATTGGCACAAACTTGGTTATCGACTCCCGGGTTAGGGATCTCCCCTGTGACCGTCGTACCCATTCCCCTCCACCCAGCTAAGTTAAAAAAACGCGGGTTTAATCAAGCAGAACTGTTGGCGAAAAGTTTTTGTGAATTAACGGGTTTATCCCTATCTTCTCACGGTTTAGAACGAATTAAACAAACGGAAGCACTCCATGAACTTTCGCCCGATCAACGTTTAAAAGAAATGCAAAGTGTGTTTAATATTGGTCAGGATTTCCGGCGTCGCCCTCCCCAGGGTTCGGTTTTAATTTTAGATGATATTTATACAACGGGTGCAACGGTTAAATCAGCCATTTCTCAACTTCAAAAATCGGGAATTTCTGTCGCGGGTATTGTGGCGATCGCCACCACTCAGAAATCAGTCATCAGTCATCAGTAATCAGTCATCAGTTAAGTAAAATAAATATTAATTTTAGTTGACAATAACCAACAATTGCTTTATTAATGATAACTGATAACTGATTACTAATAACTGATTAAAAAAATGACTTTGATTTTAGGAACTGAAGCAGCCGATAATCTAACTGGATTGATTGAAAACGATGAAATTTACGGGCTAGGGGGAGATGACACCCTGAAAGGTCTTGAAGGCGATGATACGATGAATGGGAATCTAGGAGCAGATGTTATTTATGGTAGTCCAGGGAATGATCTGCTATTTGGAGGAAAAGGGGACGATGTTCTGATTGGAGAATCAGGTAAAAATCAAGTTTTTGGTAACTTAGGTTCAGATTTATTATTTGGAGGAAATGATAGTGATTCTTTGTTTGGAGGTCAAGGAATTGATCTCCTAGCGGGTGGCGGGGGAAATGATTATGTTTCCGGTGATCTTGGAGATGATTTTATTGCGGGGATTGATGTTGATTCAGCCACTCCAGGGGCGGGTGAAATTGATACTTTAGTTGGGGGTGCGGGATTAGATGGATTTTACTTAGGGAGTTCTGATTCTAGCACCTATTACGCCGCCGGAGGTTTAACGGATTTTGCCTTTATTAGTGATTTTACTGTAGGTCAAGATTACTTTGCTTATAAAACTAATGATGTAATTACTTTTAAAGATTTAACCTTATCCGGGTATGGAACAGGAGCGGGTATTTATGTTAATAAATCTGGTTTAGAAGAACTGATTGCATTTTTACCAGGAGTCCAAGCTAATCAACTCAATCTTAACACTGATTTTAAACCTATCTGATATTCCATCCTTTAATTTTTGCTACACATTCCCCCCGGTAGAGACATTCCATAACGTCTCTACCGGGGGGTTAGTTTCCTATTCCCTACTATAACAATTTTACCCAGTAATTTTAGCAATCAATCTTGAATTTGGGCTGCATATTGTTCCGCACCCAAACCGACTAATAGATGTAAAATACCATCGGGTAAACGTAAAATTCCTTCCACACCTGCGGTTTTTAATTTATCTTCATCAACCAGGTTATTATCAATAACTTTAACTCGTAATCGAGTTAAGGCGACAGCATCAACGCTTTGAATATTCTTTTTTCCACCCAAGGCAATTATGATCTCCTGAATCCGATTTTTTGCCTCGGAATCCGAGATAATTGGGGATGAAATCTCCGCTTCCGTTGCATTAACCTCCGTTGCTTCCGGTGCTATTTCCTCAACAAAATCCGCCTCTGGCCCCGCATTTTTGAGATATTCCATCATATCCGTTTTTAAATTTTCCGAACGGGGGCCAAATATAGCTTGAGCACTATTTCCCATTTCTAAAACTCCCGAAGCTCCTAATGCTTTGAGTCGGGGTTTATTCACCTTTTTAATATCATTAACCGTGATTCGTAATCGAGTAATACAAGCATCCAAAGTAGCAATATTACTGCGTCCGCCAAAAGCTCGAACTAACTCCATTGCCATACTACCAACTCCGGTTCCTGGGGTAATCGTTGTTACGGTTTCTACCTCATCTTCTCGACCCGGAGTGGAGAAATTAAACTGTCGGATTCCAAAGTAAAAAACACAGAAATATAAAGCCGCAAAAAACGGCCCCAATGCGGGAATTAACCACGCCTTTGTACCTAATCCATTAAACAGGAAAAAGTCAATAAATCCCTGGGAAAAAGTAAATCCCATGCGCCCACCCAAGGCAACAAATAACCAATCACAAAAGCCCGCCATTACTGCATGAATGGCGTATAAAGGCGGGGCTACGAACATAAATGAAAATTCAATCGGTTCGGTAATTCCGGTTAAGAAAGAGGTGAAAGCAGCAGAGATCATAATCCCGCCAGTTAACGCTCGATTTTTGGGTTTTGCTGTCCGCCAAATAGCGATCGCCGCCGCAGGTAAACCGAACATTTTGAACCAATAAGCACCCCCTAAAATTCCGGCCGTTGGGTCGCCAGCAAAGAAGCGATTAATGTCTCCGGTTACGATTCTATTGGTAATTGGATCAAGAAATGATCCGATTTGAAAAAAGAAAGGAACATTCCAAATATGATGTAATCCAAAGGGTAATAATAACCGTTCTACAAGCCCATAAATTGCGGCGGTAAGACTAACATTTCCCCCAGATGCAGCGGCATTTGCAGCCGTAGAAATCGCGGCTCCAATGGGCGGCCAGACCACGCTCATTAAGATTCCCATGGCGATCGCTGCAAAGGAAGTCACAATCGGAACAAATCGTTTTCCGGCAAAAAATCCCAGATATTGAGGTAATTGAATTCGGAAATAACGGTTAAATAAATAGGCGGCAACACAGCCCATAATTAACCCGCCAAACACCCCCGTATCTAGGGAAGGAATGCCCATAACAGGTTTTAATTGTTCGGGATTCATGCCAAAGAAAGTAGTAGAAGCCGCCCCTAAAGAAGCAACAAAAACCACAAATCCCACCGTTGCAGCTAAAGCAGCCACCCCGTCATTTTCCGCAAATCCAATGGCAACGGAAATCGCAAAAATAATCGGTAAATTGCCAAAAATTGCATCCCCGGAAGTTTTCATAATGTTCGCTAAACCTTCAGGAAGCCACCAAAATTTAGGGGAGGAAATTGTTCCCGATGCCAGATTTTGTAATTCAATTAAACGAGCGCTACCCAATCCTAATAATAAGCCAGCAATGGGTAAAACCGAAACGGGAAGCATTAAAGACTTTCCCATTTTTTGTAATAAAGCAAAAGCGTTTTTGAACATCGTTTTTGTTATTAATTGTTGATTGTTGATAATAACTAGGCAGAATTAAAATTCCTGAAGAAGAACCCCACCCAACCTCCCCTTACCAAGGGGAGGAGTTTTTGACTATTCCCCGTTACCTTTTTTGACTATTCCCCCTGCTTACTAAGGGGGGGATTTCAATTATTCCCCCAGCTTACTAAGGGGGGGCTAGGGGGGGTCAAACATCCATAGAATACAACCCCCGCACATCCGCCCCCGTTTCTGCATTTAAAGCTTTTTGGGCTAATTCTTGACACTCAACTAAACTTAATTCTCGGATTTGTGCCTTAATTGTGGGAATACTCGGAACACTAACACTTAATTCCTTAACCCCCAAACCAATTAATAATGGAATAGCTTGAGGATCACTAGCAATTCCCCCACAAACCCCCACCCATTTCCCCTGTTTAATAGCTCCTTTTACAGTTAAATCAATTAATCGTAAAATAGCCGGATTTAACCCATCTACATAGGGCGCTAATTTCGGATGTCCCCGATCCATAGCTAAAGTATATTGGGTTAAATCATTAGTGCCAATAGAGAAGAAATCAACCTCCTTGGCAAACTGTTCTGCCATGACTGCCGCCGAGGGAACTTCCACCATAATTCCCACAGAAACGGGAGGAAGATTTAACTTTTCCCGTTCTTCTTCTAACATCGCTTTTGCCATTCTAATTTCTTCTAATCGGGCAATCATTGGGAACATAATTCGCAACATTCCCGCCTCCGCCGATCTTAAAATAGCCCGAAATTGGGTTCTTAAAAGTTCAGGACGATCAAAGCCAAATCTAATTCCCCGTTCTCCTAAAAATGGGTTTTCTTCATGGGGAATTGGTAAATAGGGTAAAGGTTTATCTCCCCCTACGTCTAACGTCCGAATAATTAACGGCCGTTCCTTCCCTAAAACCCTGGCAATACTACTATAAATTTCCGTTTGTTCGTCTTCTGTAGGGGCAGAAGCACGCTCCATAAATACAAATTCCGTCCGTAATAAACCAACCCCTTCTCCCCCCAATTTCACCGAAGTTTCTGCCTCCGATTTGCTTCCAATATTGGCAACAATTTCCATCCGGTATCCATCGGTAGTGATGGCGGGTTTCATGGCATTAGCTAAGTCGGTTTCCCGTTTTTTTGCTATTTCAACTTGCAGGGTTTTTACCCGTTCCATTTCCGCCGTTGTCGGATTTAATTTTAAAGTGCCTTTACTGCCATCTAAAATAACAGGTGTACCATCAGCTAAATCTAATACTTGAGGTTCAGTTCCCGCGATCGCCGGAATTTCCATAGAACGCGCTAAAATGGCAACGTGAGAGGTCGAACCCCCGGCAACGGTACAAAATCCAATCACTTTTGATCTATCCAAGGTTGCCATATCTGAAGGAGTTAAATCCTCAGCAATTAAAATAGTATTCTCAGGATAAATCGGCCCGGTTAAGGTTACTCCAGTCAAAATTCTTAATACCCTTTGCCCCACATCTCGGACATCATTTGCCCGTTGAGATAACAACTCATTTTGTAATTGTGCCAGTTGCTTTGCACTATTGGTAAAGGTTTGTTTCCAAGCAAAAGCCGCACTTTTTCCCTTATCAATGGTGCTGGTAGCAATATCAATTAATTCGGGATCTTCTAATAATTCTTGATGGGCGGCAAAAATCGCCGATTTGCTGGGATCGCCCTGGCTATGAACATTGGCCCGTAACGCTTCTACCTCTAATTGGGCCTGTTCGATCGCCGATTCTAACTTACGCCTTTCTGTATTGGGGTTTTCGCCCTTTTCCGTCACCTCAATTTCCTGTTCCCTGACCCGGAAGGTCTGACCAACGGCTATTCCAGAGGATGCGGCTACCCCTAACACCACGTTAGGATCGTCCGAACGCCGACGGGGGGCTGGATTCGAGATTTCTCCTTGAGCAACACTAGCCGGGGCTGAGATCGGGGCACTTCCTTCTTCCCCCAACCCGGAACGCATGGCCTCGGTGAGTTCGGCGATCGCTTCGGCCGCATCTGGCCCCTGGGCCACCAATACCACCCGATCGCCGTTATTGACTTCTATGGCCATTAATCCGACTACACTCTTAACATTTGCGTCTTGATCACCCCGTTGTAAACGAATTTTTGATTTATATTTTTTAGCTAAATTTGCTAATACGGCCGAGGGTCTAGCGTGTAATCCTGTAGGATTAGGAATAATAATTTCATCTGAGGTAATTGTCTCGGCAGAAATTGGGTTATTTTCAATGACTTTTGGGGCTAAAGTCAGTTCTAAAATAACTGTTTCTCCAGCAACAACATTACCCGAACTGGCTTGAAAAGTTGCCACTTGCTCACTATTAGTAATCACAATTTGGGTGAGCAAACTTTTAGCATTTAGAGCTATATAATCGGGATCAAATTCTATTAAGGGATCGCCTGTTTGAATGCGATCGCCCATTTTAACTTTAGGACTAAACCCTTGACCCCGCAATGTCACCGTATCTAAACCAATGTGCATCAACACTTCTAACCCTTCTGGCGTCTTCAGTGTCACCGCATGATAGGACGGATGCAGTTGGATCACTTCCCCGTCACAGGGGGCAATTAACACCTGACTCACGGGGTCAATAGAAATCCCATCCCCAACCATTTTTTGAGCAAATACCGGGTCGGGAACCTGTTCAATGGGTAGAATATGTCCCGATAAAGGTGCTTTTAATAGAACGCCAATCCCTTTGGGAACTGGTGTTACAGTATTAATCATCAATTAAGTCCTGTTTAAATTGTGTTTTTTAATCTGGGTCGGTTGTTCAACCCTGGATATTGTTTAAGATACAATTAACTTTTTGTCATTATTCAAAGATTTCGATTTTGTTTTAATTTGCAACAATTCTTAGTATAAAACGGCGACTTCTGGCAATACCAATGTCTACTCATCTTCAACCCTATCTTCGTTGATCAAAATATCTTGTTCCTCTGCTTCTACATTAACAGGACTTACGCAGCTATGCGTAGCGTAGCCCTGTATGGGAAATCAAACAGTTAACCGGGATAGAATCTTGTCAATGTCGCTGAGGGAAAATTCAAAAAAACCATATTGCTTGCGCTTTATTAGTTTGGACGTTTCTCTCAACAACAGCGAGGAAAGTTTCTCAAACTGTTTATGAATTAAAAGCTAATTTATTGTCTAAATATCTTACCCAAGAGCTTAAATATCCGTCTTTGAAGCTAAAATTTATTGAGCTTTAAAACTCATGAATTGAGACTAATTTAATCCGGGTTCCTTGCGATTCTCTGAGCTAAATCGCCGAAAATCGCTCGGTTTTCTATGCGCTATATATAGCGCAATTGCGTAAGTCCTGAAGTGAAATTTAATTCTAGCTATCAGCATAATACCAATTTAACGAACAGGCTTAAATCCCTGTACAAAATCAATCCATGAATCTACTTTTGAACCTGTAATATCTAAAATCGGAATAGAACGAGTTCTAGGAATCGGTGGCCCAGCTTCTTCTTGAGAGTATTCAATTACTGTTGATTCAGCTTGACCTAAACCATAGCGGTTAACCATTCGATTAGCAAGGTCACAACTAATAAAGAATTCGCCCATATTAATTTGACCATTCCCAGCATAATATAACCAAGTTCTTGAACTACCTTGATTATTACAATCATAATAAGTCACTTCAAACATTTTAGCGATATGCACATCATAAAGCCTCAATTTTCCCCCATAAGCAGCACGAGTTGTATCTCGGTCAGGAACAGTCATTGTATAAATTCCTTCGCCATGTTGTAACCTCATGGGAACTGCGGTAGACTGCGCCAAAACTGATGTACAATTGCCAATTAGTTCAATCAATGGAATGATTGATACAATTAAAAATTTACCAAAATTGTTCAGCATGGAAATTTGCTCATAGAAAGGATAATGTTGATATGATATCCGGTGAAATCCACAAAATCTCCGTAGGGGCGGGTTCACCCAGATATTGAATACCCATCAAAGATTTCACTAAACCCGCCCTTCTTCTATCTCAAATATTAAGTCTATTTTGAGATTAAATTAGAAAAAACTAAAATTTTAAATAGCCACCCACTAATAATTAACATGACTGATACAGCTAAAGCAGAGCCATTTTCAGGTATTTTTGAAATTTGATTACAACCTGTGTAAATCATTAAAATTGTATAAGTCATAGCTATTACAGCAAAAATAGCAATGATTTCCAAGTTAATAAAACCCAAAAAGTAAGAAATTAAAATTAATAATGATATAGGAATTAAAGCTGTACCAGCAATAAATATATCTGCTTTTATACTGCCAGCACCTCTAAATAATTTACGGGTTAAAAAGCTAGATCCAGCAATACTTAAAAAACTGGTAATACTCAGAGCAATTAGGTTGAAAAAAGCTATTTCAGAAATTGAATTCTGACTTTTGAATTTATTAAATGCTAAGATTATACAAAGAACGTAAGCTACGCCAAAAGTAATTCCCACTCCTAATGCTCTTTTTTCTCCTAATCCTTGAAAAAAGATAGGTAGACCCCCTACAGGATTAACTAAGAAAATTTTTAATCCTTGAATAGCATCATTGAGCGTTGATTTAACTTGACTAGCAACCAAGTTTTGCTTTTCTTTGTCGTTCATAGTTCGATCACCAATAAAATAAGGGACTGAATGATATTTCCAAAATCAAATCAGAAAAGTTAAGCTAAATAATCACAAAATCATTAGCAGTTAGAGTAAAGTTATCTCGATCTCGTCCTAGCACTGCCAGTAACTCACCACCGGACTCAATTTTCAAAAACTTGGTGATATTACTTTCAAAGTTTTGGTCAAAGCTTCTTCCTTCCCCAAAAATACTATCAACCTGTTGCGGTTGGATATCGCTAATTAATAATTGTTCAAAGGTAACACCAACTAAACCAATTTTATCCTCACTATTGATAAAGTCTAAAATTAAGTCAGCATTTTCAGTACCCGTTGGAATTTCATTAAGATCAGCAGTTTTACTGATAATAAAAGTATCTGCTCCACCTTTTTCCTCAAAATCACCTCTTAATATATCTTGACCCCTATCTCCAGAAATAGTATTATCACCTCCATTACCAATTAACAGATCTTTACCTTGCCCTCCAAATAAAGCAGTATCTTCATAATAACTGGATACACTGATGATTGTATCATCCCCTAAATTACCGAATAAAAAGTCTTTACCTTGACCAATATCAATTACAGGAAAAGCTGAATCGCTAATAAAATCGTTTCCTTGACCTCCATAAATTGTATCGTAGTCAAAATTTCCTTCTAATGAATCGTTGCCTTCATTACCATATAAAATATCATTATTTTGACCACCTACTATTGTATCATTTCCCTCCATTCCAAACAAAATGTCCTTCCCCTCAGCTCCAACAATAGAATCTTGTCCTAACAAACCTAATACTGTGTAAGAGATTGTATCTTGATCATTTTCTACTGTAATAGTATCGTTATCAATACTGCCAAAAAATTGACCGAATTGATCCAAATCTGTTTTGGAAATAATATATTTAGCCATGTGTTCTCAATCCTTAAATGTTATAATTTTACAGTTTAATAACAGATCTTCAGATTAATCTGTTATTATTTTGTTATCTCTGCTATTAATCTACGAATTGCTTAAGCACGGCAACCCCTTGATTTAACTGCTGGATGGGTTGACCGGACATTGAACCTGAGTTATCCAGTAACAAAACAACTGGACAGCGTGGTTCCTGGTTAATCGCAAAATCCGCTATATCCCCTGTTGGCATAGGTTTCCTTTCTTTCTCTGGTTTGTCGAACTCCTCTGTAACTGATAATAAATTAACTAACTTCTGATTGTCTACTGATTAACGTTAGAATTTATGTTAGAATCGTGTTAGCTGTTTTTTATACCCGCAATATGGCTCAAGTGGACAAAATATTTAGTCAGGCTGCCCAGGAATGGGATTTAGAAAGTCTTTATGCTGACTTGGCATCTGCGAAAGGAAAGCATCTCACCCCTATTGAAAAAGCTCACTTGAGGGGGTTGTTGTCTGGCTGTAGTCCCTCGGAAATCGCTCAAAAATTAGAGAAAATTCCCAGAGGCGTAGAGTCTGATTTATGTGCAACGGTTTATAAATATGTAAAGTCTTTGTTAGATAAAGCAGAAAAAGTAGAAAACTGGCGCAAGATTTATGAATGGCTTGATGAATCCGGTTATAAATCTAAGCTGGATAACAAAGTTCCTGTTAAAAATTTATTACCTAAACAAAGCGTTATTAATATCACTACTGTTAATATTGAACAACATCAAATCGTTTTTCAGTTTCATCTAACAATCCCCACATCAGAAATTACTGAATTATCTATACAAGATTGTAATATTGATGAGAATATTGGTAATAATCATACTGATAACAATTGAAGTTATTGTTATTGGATACATTACCATTTTTACTTTATTGATGACATTTGTTTAACCCTTGCTTGTTTTTTTGTTTAAGCGATCGCTTCACTTTAATTGCTGTTACAATTACAAAAAGCCTTTACAGGTCAACTCACCTAATAAAACTGCTAAAATGTACAAAACAGTCAAAAAGCTCAGGAAATGAACAGCTACACCCTGACCAAAACCCGTAATAAACACGGATTTGCCAGCCTCCTAGAGACCATTCCCCAAGGCTAACCATGTATAGCTTTGAGTATGACGACAATAAAAGTCGAACCAACCAACAAAAACACGGCATAGACTTCATCGAAGCCCAACAACTTTGGCAAGACGATGACTTGTTGGAAATTCAGGCTACAAGCGAAACAGAATCGCGTTTTTTAGCCATTGGCAAACTGAAGCAAAAACACTGGACAGCCGTTATCACTTACAGATTAGAAAATATCCGAATTATTTCCGTCCGCCGTTCCCGTCCCAATGAGGTTATATGGTATGAAAGCCGAAGAATTTGACGCAAAATTTGACACAGGTGAAGACCTCACCGAATTTATGGATTTCTCGACCGCCAGACGACCCAACCGAGAAAAACAAAAAATAGAACTCAATTTACCCCTCTGGATGATTCGCCAACTCGAAGCCGAAGCTCAAAAACAGGGTATTTCTCCCCAAACCTTTTTAGAAAACTATTTAGCCGAAAATCTTGCCCCTGTTAGATAAAGAATTAGCAGGTAACTGTTCTATTAAATTTAATAACTCTTGCTTAACACTGGGTATTAATAACATCTGTTTAACCCTTCCTTGTTTTTTTGTTTAAGCGATCGCTTCACTGCAATCAGTTGTTTTAATAAATTGTTATAATGATGATTAACACCCACTTGCAAGCTAAAACAGGTCATCCTAAACAACTATAAACTTTAACGAACAGGAAGCGGTTAAGGTGAGTCAAGAATGCCCATAAAATGAATATCAAGATATTATTAGTTATGTCCCGTTAAAAAAATAGGGAATAAAAGACCCTACTTGCTGTTAATATAAGAGGAGGCAGAGCCTGCCTAATTGCATTCCCTGGTAGAACCAGGGAACAAGGATAAAATTTTTATTTTGAATTGTATTAAACTAAAAGTAACTCTTAGAAAAGGGTAATGGTGATGGTGACACTGCAATTCAAGCAACTCAGCGTTCCCCCTGGACAGCGTGTGCTATTTCTGGATGTAAGCTGGCAAGATTTTGAGGCGATTTTAGCGGAATTGGGCGAACATCGGGGGGCGCGAGTGGCTTATTTTCAAGGAATTTTGGAGATTAGGATGCCTTTACCAGAACATGAATTTAATAAAGAAATTATTGGGGATATGGTAAAAATTCTGCTAGAAGAACTAGAAATGGAACGGGAGTGTTTTGGATCAACAACATTTAAACGTCAAGGAATGGCGGCTGGAATTGAACCGGATAATTGTTTTTATATTCAAAATTATCAAGCGATGATTGGGAAAAAACGGTTAGATTTAACGGTTGACCCACCCCCAGATTTAGCCATTGAAGTTGATGTTACCTCTAAAACTCAGTTAAGTGCTTATCAAGCGCTCGGTGTTACAGAACTGTGGCGCTATGAAAATGATCAATTGCAAATTTATGTTCTGCGAAATGGAGAATATATTAAGTCTCAAACCAGCCCAATTTTTGCCAATTTTCCAGTCATAGAAGTAATTTCTCAGTTTGTAGAAATGAGTCGGATAAAGGGGACGAGTGTAGCCTTGAGAGCATTTCGTAAATGGGTACGCGAAAGGATAGAATAATAGAGCTTATAATAATTGTTGCACAAAAACCCAAAAAATGTTACAATTCCCCGCGTATTTGGTCGATGTAGATTCTTAATCCTTTAACCTATATTTGATATAGTTGTTAAAATTTAAACAAAATTTAACTTTTTTACAGGAGCCGATATGCGACAACTATTTTCTGCATTATTAATAACGGGTTTAGCCCTGACAAGTTTAGCTAAAATCACCCAAGCCCAAGGTTTACCAGGGATGACCCTGTTGAGTGGCCCCGACAAGGCCAACATCTTAAATTATTTTCTCCAAAGCGGACGGTCGGGAGAATGGGATCGTTATAAATTAAGACTTCCGGCTGATAAGTTGAATTTAGCGATCGCCGAAATTTCCATCACCTATCCCAAATACTATAAAGGCAAAATTGATCCTAAATCAGTACAAATTCGCATTAAAGATAAGCCGATTCCCTTAGAAGACGTGATTTGGGATAAAGAGAACCATATTATCCAAATTTATCCCCAAGAACCGATTCCGGCGGGGACTAAGGTAGAAATCGTTCTCTCTAACGTCAAAAATCCCACCTTTGGGGGCGTTTTCAACTTTAATGCCAATATTCGCACCCCCGGAGATGTGCCGATGTTGCGTTATGTGGGAACTTGGGTTTTGAGTATTGATTAATATTGTAGTTGTGGAGAAGCTTTTTGCACCCCGCGCCTAAAGTCCAACAATTGTGGTACACTGAAAAATTGTGACTTTTAATTAACAAATTAACAAAAAGGCACCGGAGGTAAGTAATGGCTCAACAAACCCTGCAAGGAACGAACCGCAAAAAGAAAAGAGTTTCTGGCTTCAGAGTACGAATGCGGACAAAAAACGGTCAAGCAGTTATCAAAGCTCGTCGCAAGAAAGGACGGGCGCGTTTAACGTTTTAAATCCTTGATCCCAATTCAAGAAAACCTATTGCTATTCCCACGAACTCATTGCCATCCTGATGATCAAGCTAAAGGGAATTTTGAATTTGTGGGTAGCAGTACCTAATTAATGTTACCGAAAATCAATCGACTCCGACATCCCAAAGACTTCAAAGCCGTCTATAGCAAAGGACTGCATCGCAAAACCCCTCATTTAACCTTGAGGGCCTTACGAGGTCAACCCCATAGAACAGAACGGAATTTAACCGACTCGTCCTGTGTTCAGCCGACTAGGATGGGGATTTCCATTAGTCAAAAAGTAAGTAAACGGGCTGTGGTTCGGAATCGGATCAAACGTCAAATTAGAGCAGTTTGGCATCAGTTTTTACCCTTGATATCACCGGGTTGGGACGTTGTGATCGTTGTTAAACCAACGGCCGATCAGTGCAATTATTCAGAAATTCTGCAAGAATTAGAAAAGTTGTTGGTAGAAGCAGAGGTTTTAAATGGGTATACGGGAGGAAAGTTTTTATGAGGGAGGCCCGGCGATCGGCGACCTGATTATCAATCTATTAATAGGACTGACGGTTATTGGTATCCCTCTGGCGATTGGGGCAATTGTGCGGGCATTATGGCTGCGCTATCGGATCACGAACCGCCGGATATCTGTGATCGGTGGATGGATGGGACAGGATCGTACCGATATTGTCTATTCAGAAATTATCAAAATCGTGAAGGTTCCCAGAGGACTCGGGACTTGGGGGGATATGGTTGTCACCCTGAAAAATGGGTCTCGTCTGGAACTGCGGGCCGTTCCTCGATTTCGAGAAGCCTATGACTTTATCCTCGATAAAATCTCACCCCAGGCTCAAAAAGCCAGTGCGATAACCAGCCGATAATCTGGGAAAAGGATGCAGTTTTTTCGGTGTTGAGCCTGAAGCCTGACGAATGGTATGGGTTGTCGCCAACCCACGAATCCAGCGTCGGCTAATGGTTCTTAAAATTATATAAATTTGACGCAAGCAGTTCAATAAACTCAAAAGAATGGACTTTGGTATCGGGTTTCTTTCCAATAATTTGATGTTGCCGATCCTAGATTTTTTCTACGGGATCGTGCCTAGTTATGGTTTAGCAATTGTAGCGTTAACCTTAGTGGTTCGCTTCGCGCTTTACCCCTTGAATGCGGGTTCAATTCGCAATATGCGGCGAATGAAAGTCACCCAACCGTTGATGAAAGAACGGGTTGATCAAATCCAACAACAGCATAAAGATGACCCGGTGAAACAACGGGAAGAAATGAGCAGAGTCTACAAAGAACTGGGAAATCCCTTAGCTGGATGTTTCCCGCTTCTGATTCAAATGCCGATTCTTTTTGCTCTGTTTGCTACTTTGCGGGGTTCACCCTTTTCTGATGTCAACTACAGCATAGACCTACAGATTTTACCCCAAGCACAAATTGAACAGGTTCAGCCCCAAGCCTACGCTACTAAAGCTCAAAACTATTATTTCGCCGATGGAATTCACACCTCCGTTGTCGCGATGATTCCCGGTGGTAATCGTTTAGGGCTGAATGAAAAGGTAAAGGTAGAACTCCAAACCGTTGACGGTAAACCCTTAAAATCGGAATTGGAAAAATATCCCGAAGTAAACCTAATCCCCACCTGGAAAATTCTGAAAGGGGAAGATAAGATCCAAGTCGGTGAAAACGGTCAAATCCTGGCCTTAGCACCTGGAGATGCCACGATTCAAGTGGGTCTGAGGGGATTAGCTTCGGATAAAGGATTTCTGTTTATTGATGCTTTGGGTCGAGTCGGGGCCGTTGATCCCGATGGTACGATTCACTGGGATATTGTCGGGATGATTCTGGCTTTTGGGGTATCTTTATATCTCAACCAAGTTTTATCGGGACAAGGTTCTAGTAGTGGTAATCCTCAGCAGGATACTGTTAATAAAATTACACCTGTGCTGTTTAGTGGGATGTTTTTCTTCTTTCCCCTTCCGGCGGGTGTGTTGCTGTATATGCTGATTGCGAATATCTTCCAAACGGTTCAAGCATTTATTTTGTCCCGGGAACCTCTACCCGAACACTTGCAAAAAATTGTGGAAGAATCCAGTAAAACCGCTAAATTAGCAACGGTTGATGGGGAAAGAGAAGCATTACCCTTTGAGCCGGGACGTTCTAAGAAAAAGGCGCAGTCGTAGAAATGAATAATAGCGATATACAACAGGGCCAAGAATGGTTGGAGGAATTGCTCAAATTAGGGGCGGTTCCCTCCCAGGTAAAACCTAGTTTAGAAGCGGATTCCTGTTGGTTAACCATTGATCAAGTTAATCTCACCCCCGAACAGGTGGCAACTTTAATCGGTCAGGACGGGGAAGTTTTAGATGCGATTCAATATTTACTCAACGCCATTCATAACCTGGGCAAAGAGGACGAAAATCGCACCTCTTACACCGTAGAACTCAACGGATATCGAACTCAACGTCATTTGGAATTGCGGGCTTTAGCTGACCATGCGGCCAGTCGTGTCCGAGAGACCGGGGGAGAGGTGGAAATTAAATCCCTGTCTTCGGCAGAAAGACGTCTGATTCATTCTTTTCTCGAAGAAAGCGATGATTTAGAAACCTATAGTCGGGGACAGGAACCCGATCGTCGTTTGGTGGTTAAAATAAAAGGCTAGACACCGAAAACTTTGTTTAGCCTTGCTTATTGTACCGCAGGTGGGAAAATAATTATGGACTCCATCTATATCCCAGATTTACTTAGGACACAAAACCGATCTTTAGAATTTGAGTTTCAAGAGTTTTTCCCCGACTTAGAAACTCTAACTCCGGTTCGAGGTCGGATGCGGGTCAGTCACAAAACCACTTATATCGAGGCGGTGGTTCAGGCGGAAACTATTGTTACCCTGACCTGTGACCGATGTTTAAAACAATATAACCATCGGTTAAAGGTCGATACTTCTGAATTAATTTGGTTGATGGCTTCGGTAGATAAAGTCGATGCTTCTAAAGCTGAAGTAGAAATTTCTTTAGATGAACCTGTGGAAAGTCTGCATCCCCAAGGTCATTTTTTACTTGGGGATTGGCTCTATCAACAATTGTGTTTAGCCCTACCCCTACGCCAACTCTGTGAGGGGCCCTGTGAACTTCCCCAACCGATATCAACCGAATCCGGGCCTATTGTTGATCAACGTTGGGCTTCATTACAATCTTTGAAGCAAAATCTACAATAATTAAGAGGTGTTGATAGTTAACATTTGATAGTCAGCGAGCGAGGACGCTCCCCCTGCCCCCCTACCTCCCCCTGCTCCCACTTTCTATGAGTAAATTCAATGAGGAATTGAAGTTATTATTGCGATCGCGCTACGCTATTATTTATATTCCGACTTTAGAAGAAGAACGAGTCGAAACTGTAATTAAACAGGCGGCAAAAGATCAAGGCAACCGTGGGGTTTATGTCTGGGATTTTGTGGAAGGATATCAGCAGGGAAATCCTAATGATTTAGGAGCCGGAAAACGCAATCCGTTACAGGCCTTAGAATTTGTAGAAAAATTACCAGAGGCGATGCCTGCTGTCTTTATTCTAAGGGACTTTCATAGATTTTTAGAAGATATTGCAATTTCGCGGAAATTAAGAAATTTAGCCAAAAAATTAAAGTCTCAACCTAAGAATTTAGTAATTATTTCTCCCCAAATTGCGATTCCCTCGGACTTGAGTGAAGTCTTAACGGTTTTAGAATTTCCCTTACCCAATCTAATAGAAATTAAGACGGAAGTTGAACGATTATTAATCACAACAGGACAGCCTTTAGATCCTCGTTTATTAGATGAAATGGTGCGTTCCTGTCAAGGACTTTCGATGGAAAGGATTCGCCGAATTTTAGCAAAGGCGATCGCCACCCATGGACAATTACAAGAGGATGATATTGAATTAATATTAGAAGAAAAACGCCAAACCATTCGTCAAACTCAAATTTTAGACTTTTATTCTGCCCAGGAAAATATCTCGGATATTGGGGGTTTAGATAATTTAAAAGATTGGTTATTACTCCGGGGAAGTGCCTTTTCAGAACGGGCGAGACAATATGGTTTACCCTATCCCAGAGGGTTATTATTAGTAGGAATCCAAGGAACAGGAAAATCCTTAACGGCAAAAGCGATCGCCCATCATTGGCATTTACCATTATTAAGATTAGATGTGGGGCGTTTATTTGCGGGACTGGTTGGAGAATCGGAATCTCGCACCCGACAAATGATTCAATTAGCAGAAGCCCTAGCGCCTTGTGTGTTATGGATTGATGAAATTGATAAAGCCTTTTCGGGATTAGATGGTAGAGGAGATTCAGGAACCAGTAATCGGGTATTTGGGACATTTATTACTTGGTTAGCCGAAAAAACCTCCCCGGTTTTTGTGGTCGCAACGGCCAATAATATTCAATCTTTGCCCCCGGAAATGTTAAGAAAGGGACGATTTGATGAAATTTTCTTTGTGGGATTACCCTATCAAGAAGAACGAAAAGCCATTTTTGAAGTGCATTTATCAAAACTACGTCCCCAAAATATTAGAAACTATGATATAGAACGATTAGCCTATGAAACCCCGGATTTTTCTGGGGCAGAAATTGAACAAACTTTAATTGAAGCGATGCACATTGGCTTTAGTCAAAACCGAGATTTCGTCACCGATGATATTTTAGAAGCAGCGAGTCAAATTGTCCCCTTAGCCAAAACTGCTAAAGAACAAATTGAGTTTCTGCAAAATTGGGCGGGGGCCGGGAAAGCCCGTTTAGCTTCTCGACAGGGTAGTTTAAATCGTCGCTTATCCGGTTAATGGTATAGTAGGTATCTTTAGATCGGGGTTTAAAACCTATGTATAGAACTATTCCCAAAACTATGAATCTTTATGGTGTTTTTAAATTTATTGTTGGTTTTTTTCTGGCAATTTTAATTTTAGCGGGTGCAACGGTCGCTACAGCTTTATATTTCGCAGCCCGTTTATCAGAACTTCCAGAACGTCCGACTTTTCCCAATGATAACCCCCAACCAAAAATAACAGCAAAGCCCGTTACTCCCCAAGCCGCGGTCACGCCAACCCCGATCCCAACTCCCGAAGCAGAAAAGCTTGAACCAGGGGCTTATCGGGCGATTGTGACCCAGCCTATCGGTTTGATTTTACGCGATACTCCCAGTACCGAGGCTAACCGAATTGGTGGGATTGCCTATCAAGAAAAAGTGGTTGTCCTGGGAGAAAGTGATGATAAACAATGGCAAAAAGTGCGGGTTTTGACTGATAGAGATCGCACGGGATGGATTAAAGGTGGAAATACGGAAAAAGATTGAAATTTTCGGCGGTTTCAACCGCCGAGTAATCTGCCTTAGCGGTTGCTATATTATACCAATCGGCGTTTAGTTAACCAATAGGTGAGCATTTCTCCTCGACCTTTAACATCAATTAAACCCCGTTCTTCAAAGTCATATTTACCATTTAAAAGGTTTTTAGTAGTGGCTGTAACTTGGATTTTACCCACTTCTCCTTGGGATTCCATCCGAGAAGCAATATTAACGGCGTCTCCCCATAAATCATAGATAAATTTTTTCGTGCCAATTACACCCGCCACCACTGGCCCGGTATTAATTCCAATTCTTAAATTACAAGATTGACCCATTTGTCCTTGAAATCGGCGAATTTCTGCCTGCATATCTAAAGCCATTTCTGCCATCGCTTCCACGTGGTCATGGCGAGGAGTGGGTAAACCGCCCGCCACCATGTAGGAATCTCCAATGGTTTTAATTTTTTCTAAATGATGTTTTTCGGCTAATTCATCAAAAGCGGAGAAAACTTGATTCAGGAAATTGACTAATTCTGAGGGAGAAATGCGAGCAGAAAATCCGGTAAAATCAACAATATCTGCAAACATAATCGTAGCTTGTTCAAAGCGCTCGGCAATAGAATGCTGATTCTGTTTTAATTGTTCGGCAATGGAAGGAGGGAGAATATTTAATAATAACCGTTCTGATTTTTCCCGTTCGGCTTGTAATGCTTCTAAAACCCGACGTCTTTCCGTTGTATTTCTTGCCACCCAAATCACACAATTATCCGGCATGGGAGACACCATTGCTGCAAACCAAACTTCATCTCCAGGATTTAAAGGGGATGAATTAGTTCCAGGATGTCCGGGTTTATATTCAGCAGAAACTAAACTATATTCAATATTTAAAGTTTGCTTTGTGTTTAATACTTCTTGAATTTGATTATAAAATAAAGTGGCATGACTAGCTGGAAAAACTTCAAACACAGTTTTCCCAAGTAGTTCTTCCGTGGGACTATATAAAACCTCTGAATTTGTGGTGACAATCTTTTTATATCTTCCTTCTGAATCAAACACTGTAATTACATCTGTCATCGCAGCAAATAAAGCTCTCAATTCAGCTTCCGACTCTCGTAAGGCATTTTCAATCCTGGTTCTTTCGGCAACTTCTCGAACTAATTGATGATTGGCTTCTCGGAGGGCGGCAGTGCGTTCTTCTACCCGAATTTCTAACTGTTCCATTGCCCTTTGTAGGGCGGCTTCTGCTTGTTTGCGCTCGTTAATATCTTCAACGGTTCCTTCATAATGGAGTAGGTTTCCAGCTTCATCTCGGACAGCAAAAGCATTTTCTGAAATCCAAGTTAACTGTCCGTCTAAGCGTCGGATTTGAGATTCAAAACCAACAATTGCCCCCTGTTCTGCCAATAGTTTAACAAACTGTTGGCGACGTTGGGGTTGAACATAGAGTTGGTCTTGAATATTGGTTATATTCTGGATTAATTCTTCAGGAGATTGATAACCGTAAATTCGAGCTAAAGCTGGATTTGCACTTAAATAAATCCCCGTGGGTGTGGTTTGAAATATGCCTTCAACCGCATTCTCAAAAATACTCCTATAGTTAGCTTCAGCTTGTTTTAACGCTTCTTCCGCTTGTTTCCGTTCGGTAATATCGATTCCCACAAAGAAAGCGGCTTGATTTTGATTATATTTATGGGCAACAATTAAATAATTCCGAGGTTTGCCTTGAATTACAGACATGACTTCTTGATAGGAGTCTTTTTCGGGATAATCAAAAAAGTTTCGGACAAAATCATTAAACTCAAAACTAGCTTTCAAAAACCCAATATCTTGATTAACAAAATCTTCAGGTTGGAGGTCAAAAGTTGATGCCAAATAACGATTGACTCCCAAATAACGTAAATCCGAACTAATCCAAGAAACCGTACCTGGAACCACATCTAATACCGCTTCTAATTGGTCTTGGCTTAATCTTAGTGCTGCTTCAGCTTCCCGGCGTTCTGTAATATCAATTCCGACCACAAAGGCCGCTTGATTATCATTATATTTTTGAGCCACAATTAAATAATATCGTAACTTGTTATGCAGGAAAAATGCTACCTCTTGAAAGGCATCAATAGCGTAACTATTAAATAAATCCTCGATGAATTGAGTAAACCCCGAATGATTGCCTAAAAAACCAATATGTTGATCAATAAAAGTTTCCCTTGGCATCCCAAACATATCTGCCAACCGTTGATTAACTTCGATATAACGTAGGTCTGAATTAATCCAAGAAACTGTCCCCGGAACCGCTTCTAATACTGTTTGCAATTGATTCTTAGCATTTCTCAAAGATTCTTCAGCCTGTTTGCGATCAGTAATGTCAATTCCGACCACAAAAGCCGCCTGATTATGATTGTATTTTTGAGCCACAATTAAATAGTGTCGCCATTCTCCATTCACCTGATTTCTGACTTCTCGATAGGCGTCAATTTCAGGACTATTAAATAAATCTTGAACAAAATCTTGGAATTCCGAACTGGTTCCTAAAAATCCAATATGTTGACCGACAAAACGCTCCCTAGGAAGGTTAAGCATATTGGCTAATCGTTGATTCACTTCGATATAACACAAATCTGAGTCAATCCAAGAAACCGTTCCCGGAACTGCTTCTAAGACCGTTTGTAGTTGATTTTTAGCATTTCTTAAAGATTCTTCAGCTTGTTTGCGTTCGGTGATATCAATTCCGACTACAAAAGCTGCTCGATTATAATTATATTTTTGGGCCACAATTAAATAGTGTCGCCATTCCCCATTCACCTGATTTCTGACTTCTCGATAGGCGTCAATTTCAGGACTATCAAATAAATCTTGAACAAAATCTTGGAATTCCGAACTGGTTCCTAAAAATCCAATATGTTGACCGATAAAACGCTCCCTAGGAAGGTTAAGCATATTGGCTAATCGTTGATTCACTTCGATATAACACAAATCTGAGTCAATCCAAGAAACCGTTCCCGGAACTGCTTCTAAGACCGTTTGTAGTTGATCTGTAGCCATGCGAAGAGCATTTTCTGATCGTTGATGCTGGACAATTTCTTGGACTAAATTATCATTTGATTCTTTTAATGCAGCGGTGCGTTCTGCTACCTTTTTTTCTAATTGTTCATTAGCTTTTTGAAGTGCTAATTCAAACTGTTTGCGAGTTTCAATTTCCTGCTGGAGTTGTGCCTTTGTTGCTTCCAGTTCAATCGATTTTTGTTCCAATTGTTCGGCTCTTTCAATGCCTTGACTCACTTCAGATAACAACTCAAAAACAATACCAGAGGCATTAAAATTATCTTCATTAAACCCCAACCAAGGCAAAGGTTTAATCAGTTTTTCACTGGTATATAAAACCTCAAATTCCTGATTTGGTAATACCTGACCAATGCGACAAACCTTAGCAACATGATGATTTGGTTCTAGACGGACTAACCCTCCAGGAGACACAAAACACTGTCCATAGGCTGCAATTTTCACCCGTTCTACATCAAAAGATTCAGCTAATTCAACGGCTTGTTTCCAGAGATAAATTTGAGTATGGGCGGTTGCCATAGAGTTATTAATAACCCGTTCTTCTCCATAAAAGCGTTTAAATACTTGAACAAATTGATGATTTTCTGGGGTATTTAAACTTTGAAAATAATGAAAACAACTGAAGTGACCAACGGCAGCCTCTTGAAGTTTTTGTACTTCAGATTCCGAGAGAGAGGTTGCTAAAATTGGTAAATCAGAAGCCTTAATTCCACTTTCATAAAATTGGCGATAAAAACTTAAATTGCGATCGCCTCTGAGAGTATTAATAATAATATCCGGTTGTGCCTGTCGAATCCGAGTAATAATCGCTTCAAAATCCATTGTTGAAGATGGAAGATATGCTTCTCCAACTACCTCCCCACCATAATGTTTGAGGTGGACTTTCATCAGTTTATTTAGGGTATAGGAAAACACCTGATCCCAACCCAATAAATAACATCGAGTTTTCTGGTTTCGCAATAACCAATTAATAGTTAATTCTACTTGCTGATTCGCACAAAATCCTGTGTAGAAAATTTGGCTACAATTTTCTAACCCTTCGTAGGAAGCCGGATACCAAAGTTGAGCATTAAAGGCTTCAAGCACCGGTCTAACGGCGTGACGACTTGCAGTCGTCCAACAGCCAAAAAGGGTCGTGACACCATCCTGTTGAATTAATTTTTGGGCTTTTTGTTCAAAGGTGAAGCAGTCTGAAGCACCATCTTCAATAACGGGTTCAATGATTTGCCCTAAAACCCCCCCCTGATCATTAATTTGGGCAATGGTCATTAATTCAGTTTCTAGCAATGGTCTTTCCCTATAGGCCATCGCTCCACTTAGAGAATGCAGTAACCCGACTCGTACACCTGACATAGTTGATTAATGGCTGGTAGAACTCAATTTTTGACTTCGGGTAAGATAGCTGCACCCTCAAATTCTTTACCCTTGATAGAATCAATAAGATAGACCTGTCCTATCACAATAGTTTAAGCTGCAATGAGCCTAAATCCCTAATTCAACAATTCTTTAATCTTAGCATTGACATTCTCCTTCTTGTAGAGCTAGGCAGGTAAGCTGATGGAAATCCCTAAAAGTCCCTCGGAAAAAACCGGGTTTCTTGAGTTTGCCCAATGAAAATGTAACTATTCTAAATTAGCTGAAATATTATTACTAAATCGAGGTCATATTCCTACATTCTTTACAAAAATACAGCAGGAAAACCGCTTATTTAAAATTTCCACAGGAGCACATAAACATCTGGATTATTTAAGCGATCGCCATTCACAAAACCAACTTAAAACCAATCTACAATTAACCTTAGAAACTATTTTAAACTTAAAAATATTATAAGTACCTAAACAAAATTAATTACACATCCTCTACCCTGTTCCCTCCCCCCTAGCCCCCCGTGCACGGGGGGCTAGGGTGGCTGTTCCCTCTCTCAACTAGGTAATTTATTTTGTGCAACTACTTAACAGATATTTAGGACAGTTTCACAACTTTAATATTTTATATCTTGATTTTCCTCAGATTCCGATAAAATTGTATACCTAGTATCAGTTTTAATTAGTGTAGTTTCGCTCAAATCAGTTCCCACTAAATTCGCTTGATTCAAATTAACAGCAAATAAAATTACCCCTTTTAAATTAGCACCTTTTAAATTAGCTCCATCCAAATTAGTATAAATTAACTTAGCCCCTCTTAAATCCGCCCCCCTTAAATCCGCCCCTTTCAAATTAGTTTTGAATAACTTAGCACGGGTTAAATCCGCCTTTCTTAAATCTGCATAAATCAATTTGGCACTCGATAGGTCAGCGCCACTTAAATTCGTTTGAATTAAGTTAGCAAATAAATGGGCATTACTTAAATCAGCCCCACTTAAATTAGCGGACTTGAGATTAGCTTGCCACAATAAAATCCCTTTTAATACAGCCCCCCTTAAATCAGCACATTGTAAATTCACACCAATAAAACCCCGTTTTCCAGCAGCATAACGATCCAATAATTCCCGGGTACTCATTAATATAGAATTGGCACTGGTTTCAGGTGGCTTCATGACATTTGTGGTTATGGGTTGCTAACTATACTTCTGTTATAGCAGGGAATTGGGAACAGGAATCAAAAATATTAATTTAGTCATCTTGTTGATGTCTCAATTCTTCAGATAATGGCTTTACCTTAATCGACTCCAGACAGACTTGAGAGTATTTTGAGTCTGCTTTAAAACTTGATTAAGAGGTTTTTGAGCCTGGATAAATGCACGAGCACAATTACGACCAGGCATCCCAGAAATTGATCCCCCTGGATGAGTTCCTGCACCCGTTAAAAATAAACCTTGAATTGGGGTAGTATAATTAGCTAATTCAGGTAGGGGACGGAAAAAAATCATTTGATCTAAGGTCATATCAATATGATAGCAATTCCCTTTATAAGATCCTAAACGTTCTCCTAATTCCGCCGGACTTTCCACCCGACGGGCTAAAACTGAATGCTTAATATTAGGAGCGTATTCAGCAATTTTATCCAACACCCGATCCGCTACTTTATATTTTAACTCATCCGTCCATCCGGTTCCATTTAACCCCGTTCCTTCGGCTCCTGCTATTTGATAGGGGGCAAAAAATTCAATCCATAAAGTGTGTTTTCCTTCAGGAGCCATCGAAGGATCTAAAACCGTTGGCACAACTAAATAAACCGAAGGATCTTGATCAGGAATTTCACCAACTGTACATAAATTATGGGCTTTTTCAACATGATTTACGGAATCTGCAATTAAAACCGAGCCAATTAAATAGCTATCTTGATGATTATAGCCATCAAATCGTAAGGGTTCCGACAACGCACAATCAATTTTAAGAATAGTCTCATTATTATTAATAATTTTTCGTTCTAATCGTTCTCTTAAATTCGGATCTGCCGCATCAATATCCGTCGGGTCAACACATTGTAAAAATAAACGTCGAGCATCAATATTAGAAATTACACCCCGTTTAGCACGATATTCTTGATGTTCTGAAACCCTAACCCCAACCACCCGACCATCATCAATTAATATTTTTTGCACCGGAGTTTCTGTTAAAATAACTCCTCCTAAATGTTTAACTAAATTTACCAAAGATTGAGTTAACGCTCCTGTGCCACCCCGAGGGCGAGACATCCCTGGTTCATGGCGCATGGCTAACATACTAGCACCCACAGAAATCCCTTTTTGAGAGGGAGGAGCGCCAATTTCCGAGGCTAATCTAGCCAGAGGTGCTTTAACAATTTCCGTATCAAACCATTCATTAATTAAATCCTCTGGACTAATTAACATAGTTCTGACAAAATCCAAGATTTTATCCTTTCCTCCTAATACTGCTAATAAATCCAGAAAAGAATCCCGATCAAAATTTTTAGCAATATCAATAATTGAAGTCGGAGGAGCATTAAATAAAGGACTAACCGCACTCATTATTCGTTGCCAATATTCAACAAATTCCTTATATTTTTTCGCATCTCTTTCACTATATCGCGCAATTTCCGCACAGGTTTTTTCCACGGAACGATGAGCTAAAAAATACCGTCCATCGGGGTGCGGACAAAACACCACCGGGTCACAATATAAATAATCTAAGCCGTATTTGGTTAATTCTAATTCCTGCACCACCGGGCCAAGATGGATAAATTCATGATCAATTGCACAGAGGTTAAACTTAAATCCGGGTGCGTCTTCTGCCATGACTTCTTCCGTTGTGGCCGCACCCCCAGGAACGGAACGTTTTTCTAATAGTAAAACACTATATCCGGCTTTGAGGAGATAGGCCGCACAAACTAACCCATTATGACCTGCACCAATGATAATCACATCATAAGTAGACATAAAAAACCAATTATTGATCACTTTTTCGAGTGTAGCAATAGATTGGAACTTTTTATATTATTCCCTATTCCCTGCTAGAGCAAAAAAAAGTGTAGGGGTGAACAAATATCACATCAAAGGGGAACTTAGACCTTTTGTGACTTCAACCCCTACTTACGAACCCGCTACCACATCTTCAAAGAGAGATGCCACCGGATTGAGATTATATTAGACTCCCCTGAATTACTCAAAAGTATTTATATAATCTCGGAGCGTACAGGACACATCCCTCTGCTACTGTGCGCCAATTATGGCAATATTACTGGAGTTTGAAAATCTATAAAGTTAACAAGTTTGATCGGCAAAATTGCTGACTTTAATTCTTTTAGGGCTTGATATACATATTTCGCGTGTTTTGTCAAGATACAAAAGTAAGCATTTTCGGTATTTATGGGAATAAAAATCTATTGCCTATTGCCTATTGCCTATTGCCTATTCCTATTGCCTATTCCCCTTCAAAGCTTGATGTCTTTTAAACTATTGCGGGGATTAAACGTGCGACTGGCACGAATTTTCTCATAATATTCCCGTTCACTTGGACTAATTTCTTTTGGTGGCACAACAATAATTTTAACTAATTGATCCGTGCGACCGCCTCCTTTAGGTTTTGGCCATCCTTTGCCCCGTAACCTTAACGACTGTCCTGAACGAATTCCGGCTGGAATATTCATCGTCACCATCCCATCAGGTGTCGGAACTTCAATTGATGTCCCTAAAACCATTTCATCGGGAGTAACCGGAACTTCACAAACCAGATTATCCCCATCAAATTGAAAAAAGCTATGGGGTTGAATTTCCACTTTCAGGTATAAATCCCCCCGTTGTTGATTGTAGGGGTCAAGTTGACCTTGGCCTCTCACTCGAATCCGACTTCCAGGCTTAACTCCCGACGGAATCGTTACCTCTCCAGTTGCAAAGCGTTTTTGTACCCCATGAAAGGCTTCAGCCAGAGTTAGAGTAATAATCGCTTCCGTATCAGCGACAGAGGAAGGATTACGGGTGTTAAATCCCGAACCAAGATCATTACCGTAGGGACTCCCCCCAAATCCAGAAGGGTTTCCAGTTTGAGTCCGATAGGAATAACTACGACTGCTACTACTTCCGGGTCTAGCCCCGGTAGCCCCACGACCTAAAAGACTATTAATAAAATCATCAAAACTGTTAAATTGACTAAAATCAAACCCGCTAACGTCTTGAGCCGAACCCGCACCACCCGGCCAACCTGTCGCTCCAGCTTGATTCCAATATTGACCGAATTGATCATATTTTCCACGTTTCTCAGGGTCGGATAACACCTCATAGGCTTCGCTGACATCCTTAAAACTCGCCTCAGCTTGTTTGTTCCCCGGATTCATGTCCGGGTGATATTTGCGGGCTAGTTTGCGATAAGCTTTTTTAATATCCTCCGCCGTTGCGGTTTTATCTAGTCCTAAAGTCGTGTAGTAGTCTTTGTAGTCAGTCGCAGACATTCTTCCCCTTTCCTCAATACAGTGATAGTGATCCCTAGGCTACTCATTTTTGGATAGTATGCTCCCTGTATATAGGGTATCAAACTTATTAACAGGATTGGGTTCGGTTGTTGCTGATCTAGCGATCGCAATGTCCGAACAAGAGGAGCATCGGTAGCAGGGGGAGTAAACTCTTTCTATTACCCATTACCCATTACCTATTACCCATTACCTTCTAACAAAAACGGAGAGGGAGGGATTCGAACCCTCGTTAAAGTCACCCCTAAACGACATTTCCAGTGTCGCGCCTTCAACCGCTCGGCCACCTCTCCAGGTGGAATATTTCATTTTTACCCACGAAAATATATACTATCATAAATTTCGGAAAGTCAACACGATCTCAGAAATTTTTTTTATGGCCAGTTCCCATCGCGTAGAAATTCATTATCGTCAGACAGGTGAGCGTTTTTATGTCAACGTCCCCGAAGACCGATATATTCTGCAAAGTGCCGAAAATCAAGGGGTAGACTTGCCCTTTTCTTGTCGCAATGGTGCCTGTACCAGTTGTGCAGTAAGGGTAGTTTCTGGGGAGTTGTACCAACCGGAAGCCATGGGACTCTCCCCGGACTTACAGAAACAGGGATATGCGTTACTCTGTGTCAGTTATCCCCACTCCGATTTAGTTGTGGAAACCCAAGACGAGGATGAAGTGTATGAACTTCAATTCGGACGCTACTTTGGTAAAGGTAAAGTTAAAACCAGATTACCCCTGGACGAAGACTAATCTACTGGATTTCAGGTTTAGAGGAAAATGGTATGGCGCAATAGTATTGGGTTTATTACTCCTGCTGACCAGTTGTTCTCAACCTGACCTTCCCAAAGGCATTTTTACCAAAGTTGAACGGGTGATTAGTGGTCAAACCCTGGAAATTCTTGATAAAACGGCTAAAATTCCGGTGTTGCAACAAGTTAGATTAGCAGGAATTATTGCCCCTGACTTGAAACAAGATCCTTGGGGAACCAGAGCTAAACAACATTTAAAACAACTTTCTGAGGGTAAAAAAATCCTATTAGAAGCAGATTTAACCGCAAAAGATCGCTATGGTCGCATCTCAGGTTATATCTGGATTGACGGAATTTTAATTAATGAACAGTTGCTCAAAGAAGGATATGTTTTAGCAGAAACATCCTCTATTTATCGCCCGGTGACTTCCAATTTCCAGACTCAATATAGTCAAAGGTTTAACTATGCTCAGGAATATGCCCGACTCATGGGAAATGGCATTTGGAACCCCGATAAACCCATGGGTTTAACACCAACGGAATTTCGACAGCAACAGCCTTAGAAGGCAGGGAGTAGTGGGCACAATTATGAATTGGGAATTACGAATTACGAATTACGAATGCTGAAATAATATGACTAAAAATGAATTACAGTTTTTTTTAGATGTTGCCACCTTAGCTGCTCAGGCGGGGGGTGCTGTTTTAAAATACTATTTGGGAAATTTAACAGATGTTCAGGAAAAGGGACGGTCTGGGGATTTAGTCACCGAAGCGGATAAGGCATCGGAAGCGGCGATTTTAGCCGTATTGGAGCGTCATGTCCCTGACCATGGAATTTTAACCGAAGAATCGGGGGAATTGGGTGATTTGAAAAGTCCCTATCTTTGGGCTATTGACCCTTTAGATGGAACCACTAATTTCGCCCATCAATATCCGTTTTTTTCCGCTTCTATTGGATTATTAATTAATGGCGTTCCTCAAGTTGGGGTGATTTATGATCCCTTCCATGATGAATTATTTCAAGCCGCTAAAGGATTAGGAGCAACTTGCAATAATCGTTTAATTAGTGTATCTAAAACCAATAGTTTAGATAAAAGTTTATTAGTCACAGGCTTTGCCTATGATCGCCGAGAAACCACGGATAATAATTATGCCGAATTTGCCCATTTAACCCATTTAACCCAGGGAGTTCGTCGCAGTGGGGCGGCTTCAATTGATTTAGCACATACGGCCTGTGGACGGTTAGATGGCTATTGGGAAAGGGGTTTATCTCCTTGGGATATGGCGGCGGGAATTGTATTAGTAGAAGAAGCGGGAGGGAAAGTAACAGCTTATGATACCAGTCCGTTTCAAATTAGTTCGGGTCGAATTTTAGCAACTAATGGTTATTTACATGAACGGTTAAGTCAAACATTAATAGAAACTCCTGCATTATCGAGTTGGAAAGACAAATAATATGGGGTTAGTAGGGGTAATTCATGAATTACCCCTACTATTTATAACGGTTAAAAAATCGCGGCACAAACCGCCGCCCCAATTAATCCCACTTGAGGATTTAATACTACATAAACGGGAACTTTAGCTAAGATGGGTTTCATGCGTCCTTTATTAGAAAAAGCCTGCATAAATTCAGAAGTTTCTAATAAAGGTAAAATCTTAGGTGCAATTCCTCCAGCAATATATAACCCGCCATAAGGTAATAGTTTTAACGCTAAATTTCCCGCTTCTGCTCCATAGGATTCTACAAAAAGCTGCATGGTTTGTTCTGATAAATGATCCCGTTTTTCTAAAGCAGCTTGAGAAATAGCCGCGGCGGGATCAACTGTTACTTCTGTTAACCCGATTTGATGTTCCCATTCCTTGACAATATCGCTAATTTCTGGAGATTCTGTAGCCATATTGCGATCGCGCCAGCGTTGCGTAGCAGTATCGCGTAAAAACTGATAAATCGCTATAATCCCTGGCCCAGATACCACCCGTTCTACGGATATTCTATCAATACTATGTTTAGCTAATAAATACTTCATTAACTGAAATTCTAATTCATAACGTGGGGCAAAATCCGTATGACCGCCTTCACAGGGATAGACTTTGATTCCATTAACTAAAGGTGTAACAAAACATTGACCTAAGCCAGTTCCCGCCCCAATCACTCCAATAGGTGAATCCGCCTGATGCTGTCCTTTTTGTAATACTAAAAGATCGCTTTCTGGTAAACCCGTAACCCCATATCCTACCGCCTCAAAATCATTAATTAAAGTCACCTGGGAAATAGCTAATTCTGACCCTAAATATTGAGCATCTAAGTGCCAAGGTAAATTAGTTAATTTGGCGGTTTGATGCACTACTGGCCCCGCAATGGCAAAACAGGCTTTTTCGGGATGCAGATTCTCTCCTAATTGTTCCTGGGCTTCCTGTAAAAATTGTTTTACAATGGGAACTAAATCAGGATAATCCCCACTTAAATAACGAGATTCATAGAGGGTTTTTAATCGCTCTTGGGTTTGGCTATCTTTCACAATTTCCGTCCCATCCACCAAGCGCAAAATCGTTTTTGTTCCCCCAATATCTCCGGCTAATAATAAGGTCATACTTACAGTGATTAATGTTTTATCTCCCCTATTGTGACATATAGGAATAGAGATCACGGATTTAAGAGGATTTTACGGATTTCACGGATTTTAATCTGTGTTAATCTGCGTAATTCGCTTAAATCCGTTATAGGTAATGGGTAATAGACGAATAACTGATAACTGTGTAAGAATAGAGCTATAGCAATCCTATTTGAGTTGTCATATTTTTTCAAATTTAACCCTGACTGTAGGGGTAATTCATGAATTACCCCCTACCACGATTGATTTAGAATTGCTATAGTCAAATTGTAAATATAGTTATAGAGTACAATGCTGGTGCAGTCGCGTTCACAAACTCAATCTTCCGTGGTCGATTCATCAAAACCCAAGATCGATTATGATGTCGTTATTGTTGGGGGTGGAATTGTTGGGGCAACTTTGGCTTGTGGGTTGAAAGATTCGGGGTTGAAAATAACAATAATTGAATCCCAACAGCCAGAGGTTGCCATTAGTAAAAAACAGGCTTATGCTTTGACTTTACAAACGGGACGTATTCTTAAATCTATTGGGGTTTGGGATGAAATTGTCACAAAAATTACTACCTTTTATCAGATTAATTTAAGTGATTCTGATTATCATAGAGTAGTGCAGTTTATGTGTCAAGATTTGGGAACAGATCAATTAGGATATGTCGGTGAACATGGGATAATTTTATCGGCAATGTATGAATTTTTATCCCAATGTCCGAATATTTCTTGGCAATGTCCGGCTAGTTTAAAGAATGTTAATTATCACCCCGATTATGTAGAAGTTGAAATCGAAAATCAAGGTGATCTTAACACTTTTTATGGTAAAATTATTGTGGCAGCCGATGGTTCTAAATCTCGATTACGGGAAGAAGCGGGAATTAAAACCCACGGTTGGAAATATTGGCAATCTTGTATTGCGATGACGATTAAAACGGAAAAATCTCATCAAAATATTGCTTTTGAAAGGTTTTGGCCAAGTGGCCCCATGGGGGTTTTACCCTTACCCGGAAATCGCTGTCAGGTGGTGTGGACGGCTCCCCATGCTGAAGCCCAGGCTTTAAAGGAGTTAGATGAAACGGAGTTTTTAAAGTTATTAGAATATCGCACCGGAGGATTATTAGGAAAGTTGGAATTATTGAGCGATCGCTATGTTTATCCAGTACAATTAATGCAGAGCGATCGCTATATTCAACACCGATTAGCTCTAGTTGGAGATGCCGCCCATTGTTGTCATCCCGTAGGAGGACAGGGTTTAAATATGGGGATTCGGGATGGGGGAGCTTTAGCAGAAGTGTTGAAAACAGCTACTCAAAAAGGCGAGGATATTGGGCAAAAACGGGTGTTAAAACGGTATGAAGGTTGGCGACAAAAGGAGAATTTAATTGTTTTGGGATTAACGGATTTCTTAGATCGAACTTTCTCAGGAAATTGGACTCTAAAAGTTGGTTTACGTCGCCTGGGATTAGGGGTATTAACCAAGGTGCAAATATTCCGCTATTTGGCATTAAGATTAATGACAGGTCTAATCGGTCGTGCGCCAAAACTTAACCCTGAAATCCATGGATAAACCAGAAATAGAATTAATTTCGCGTCGAGACTTTGTAAAATATTGTGGGGGTTTGGGATTTGCGCTTTTAGCCAATCCTTCAACCTCTATTCTTGATATTATCCCAACCTCAACTCCCCATTTAACTATGCAGTTAGACTGGAAATATAATGTTCAATTTGCAGGGTTACTATTAGCAGATTATTATGGATTATATAAACAACGGGGATTAAAGATTGAGATTCTACCTGTAAATTCAGATAGAAATGTATTTGAACAAATAGCAGAAAATCCGTTAATATTAGGCTGTGGGGAACAGGATGCTATTTTAGCCGCCCAAGTGCAAGGATATCCGGTTAAAGCGATCGCAACTATGTTTCAAGCATCCCCTTTGGGGTTAATGTCTATTCCCGAAAAAAATATCCATTCTCTTAATAATTTGGTTGGGCAAAAAGTTGGGATTCATGGAAACATAAAAAAAGTCATGGAATTAATAATTAATGCCAATGGTTTATCACCTCAAGATATTGAAATTGTCCCGATTTCCTATCAGGATAAATATGATCGATTACAAAGTGGGGAATTAGCAGCCGTTCAATGTTATAGTGTTGATGAACCCATTGGTTTTAGCTATAAAACTGGAATTAAACCCAATATTTTAAAATTCAGCGATTATGGATATGATGCCTATGTGCAGGTAATTTTTGCCCATCAACAGTTATTAGACCATCATTCTGAATGGGTGAATCAGTTTTTAAAAGCATCTTTTGCCGGATGGAAATTAGCCCTAGATAATATTAATCAAGCCGCTCAAATTGTGGTTGATGCCTATATAAAACCCGATAGTGAATATCACAATTTAGATTATCAAACCAAATCTTTACAGTTAATTGCTGATTATCTTACCTGCGGAATTAACCCCGATCAAATTGGTTATATTTCGGCAAACCGTTGGCAAGAAATGTCTGAAAAACTGGCTCAATATGGTATAATTGATCGGGTTCCATCATTAACAGATTCCTTGGATTCTAGCCTATGGTTAGTGGCTTAATTGATACTTCAAAGTCTAGGAATCAAAA
Organism: Planktothrix agardhii NIES-204; assembly: GCA_003609755.1. Lineage (NCBI taxonomy): Bacteria > Bacillati > Cyanobacteriota > Cyanophyceae > Oscillatoriales > Microcoleaceae > Planktothrix > Planktothrix agardhii. Next base: position 3,367,109 of record AP017991.1, on the reverse strand, counting down.
CGTTGATATTGATAGTCCTGAATTACTTCATTTTGCTTGAATGTTTCTATAGAAGACTGGGAAAGTTTGCAAGAAACACTTTATTTACAATCTATACCTGGTTTTGTGTCCGAAATCAAAAAAGCTGAACAGTTAAATGATTGGGTATCGGAAGCAGAATTTATGAGGACGTTAGATGGTTTGGAAGATTGAATTTAGCCGTGATGCTTTTAAAAGATATCAAAAAGTTGAAGTCTGACAATATAAAATAACAATGGAGGTTCCTTTAGCTCTACAATAGAGATTGAGTAGAGCCTATTTTTGGAGAAAGCAACATGGTTTTTGTTGAGGATATTGCGAAAGTAGCAGAACAAGTGCGTAAACGGGCTGAGTTGGTGAAAGGTGAGGAAGCGACTAAAATGGGCTTAATTATCCCTTTTTTAAGTATCCTTGGCTATGATGTTTTTGACCCAACAGAGGTTATACCTGAGTTTATTGCCGATTTCGCTACTAAAAAAGCAGGACAGTTTGAAAAGGTAGATTATGCTATAGCAATCAACGGCGATATCGTGATGATTGTAGAAGCAAAAGGGCGTGATCAAAAACCAACTGCTCATGATGGTCAGTTAAGGAAATATTTTAATGGTCTGCTAAAAACAAAAGTCGCTATTGTTACGAATGGCATTGAATATCGGTTTTTCACGGATTTGCGCCATGAGAATGTCATGGATGAGGAACCTTTTTTTAGTTTCAATATCCTCCAGTATGATCAAAAACAAATCGAAAATCTTAAGTTTTTTCATCGAGATAATTTTGATTCAACCCTGATTAAACGTCAAGCCGAGGAGATGATTTATCTCCAAGGAATGACTAAAATAATTGGTGATCTTCTCCGTTCTCCGTCTGATGATTTTATTCGGATTCTGATTTCTCAATTTAAGGCAATTAATCCTAACTATGTAATAAAAGGTAATATTACACCAAGTATGATTCAGAAGTTTAAACCCCTGATTGAAAGGTCAATTCAAAATAGTTTAGTTGATTTAATGACTCAAGGAATCAGTAGAGAAATGGGTAAAGATATTACGGTTTCTCCTGAAATTGATGATCCTGAACCAATCGAACCAGAAGCCATAAAAACAACGGATGAGGAATTAGGAGTATTTGAAAAAGTTAAAACAATTGTGGCTCGTTCTAAAACTTATAAATTAGACGTTCAATATAAAGATGTTGTTTCTTATTTTGGTGTCCATGTCGGTAAGCCAAATTGGTGGTTCTTAAGGTTTTATTCATCACCGAAAAAGAAAAGCTTTGTCACTCGATTAACTATTGATGAAGTAAAAGCATTAGCAGCAGGGTTTGAAGTTCAAGAAATATCAGCTTCACTGGGGGATGCAGCTTCAAGGGTAATTATTTCATCCGTTAAAGATTTAGATCAGCTTTCTGATTTAATTATTAAATGTTATGAGACTGAATCTGCTAAACATCCTTGATTTATAATTGAGAAAATCAAGTTAGGAATGGTTACAGCACAATGATTAACTTATGAATCAATTTGATCCTCAATCTTAACAAACTTCTGAAACGCTAATTTTGCCGCCCCAATCATTCCCGCTTGATTCCCTAATTCGGCAATTAATATTTCTAACCCCTCTCTGGAACTGAATAATACTCTTTGTTCTAATTCCGCTTTCATCGTCGGTAAAAATAAATCAGCCCCCGCACTAATTCCCCCGCCTAAAATTATCGCTTCTGGGGTTAATACATAAATTAGATTCGCTAATCCTATCCCTAATAACTTGCCGTATTCTTGCCAATATTCTATAGCTTTTTCATCCCCTGCTAAGGCTTTTTCCGCTAATTCTGCGGGTTCTAATCCCGTATCCCGGCGAATAGCTTGAACTGAGGTATATTGTTCTAAGGAACCTCGATTTCCACTATTACAAATAGGGCCATCAAAATTAAGACTAATTAATCCTAATTCCGCCGCCGCCCCCTGATGTCCGACAAATAATTCCCCATTTAAAATAATCGCCCCGCCAATGCCTGTTCCTAATGTTAATAGGATTAAATTTTGAAACCGTCTCCCCGCCCCTAACCATGCTTCACCTAACCCCGCACAGTTAGCATCATTGGCTAAAATCACAGGTAAACCCGTTTTTTCTTCTAACCAATCAGCTAAGGGAACATCCTGCCATCCGGCTAAATTAATCGCTACTTTGGCAATTTTTCCCGTCCCATCCACAGGCCCAGGAGTTCCCAATCCAATTGCCACAATATTATTGACATTTTTCCTGATTTGTGCTATAGCCTCAACTATTGCTATTAACACCGCTTCCGGTGTCGCTGGTTGAGGTGTGGGAACCGTTAAGGATTGATAACAAGTTCCATCCGGTGCAAAACAGCCCAATTTTATCGCCGTCCCACCTAAATCTATCCCAATAACTTGCACTGTGTTCACTTCTCGTAGTAAGCCCTAAAGGGCTTTCTCATTAACATTAATAATTGAATAAGCCCGGTCGGGCTTACAACAACCTCGCACAAAGCCCACGCGGTTCACCCGTGGGAGTGTCAATACTTAAATATCGGGTTCGTCAACCATGCGACGGTCAATACTGGAGTTAAATACAGGTTCCACCCGAATAGCCTTAATCGCACTCGGACGAACAACCATATATTCTTTAGCATTATTATCTTCTGCCCGTTGTTTGATGGGAACATTGACAAATTCGGTACTATCAAATTTTGGCAGTAAAACTTTGTTGTACCACACCTGAAAGTCTTGCATCGTGGGAAACTTAATTTCTTCTCGATGACCCCCCTCAATCATGATGTGAACTACATATTCATCGGGCGTTCTGGGCATAATGACTCGCAGCTAAAAACAGATTGGCTAAACTGATAGGATGTTAACCATTTGCTCTTAGTCTCTCATCAATTGTCGATAAAGTCTACTGACCCCAATCATTACAAAAATTTACCAAAAATCGAAAAAAAAACCGGATTCCCCCTTGACAGGGCTGCGGATTCGTGGGAAGATGCTTATAGTATAATGGGATGGTCGCAATTTTAAAATTTTTGCAACTATCCCATTATATATAATTACCAATATCATTAATATAGCACGGCGGCGCATCCGGTGGCAACCCCAAAAATTTTAAATTTTTGTAAAAAAAACCAAAACTGAATTTGTCAAGGTTTAATCAAACAGTTGACAAGAATATAAAGGGATACCCTTAAAATGTTTAGAGACTTAAGAGTAAGTTGTATACTCAATCCCGTTTAATGAAGCTAAACCTCAACTGATATACACAGAATTCATAATGCCGAAACGTACAGACATAAAGAAAATTTTGCTCCTGGGTTCTGGGCCGATTGTGATTGGACAAGCCTGTGAGTTCGACTATTCAGGAACTCAAGCCTGTAAAGCCCTGCGGGAAGAAGGCTATGAGGTGGTGTTGGTCAACTCCAACCCAGCGACAATTATGACCGACCCAGAAACGGCCGAACGCACCTATATTGAGCCTCTAGTTCCCGAAATCGTGGCCAAGGTAATCGAAAAAGAACGTCCCGATGCCCTATTACCCACAATGGGAGGTCAAACCGCCCTTAACTTAGCCGTAGCTTTAGCCAGAAATGGCACCTTAGAGAAATATGGAGTCGAACTGATTGGGGCCAAATTAGAAGCGATTGAAAAAGCCGAAGATCGGCAACTGTTCAAAGAGGCGATGGAAAAAATCGGAGTAGCCTGTTGCCCTTCGGGAATTGCCAATACCATGAGTGAAGCGATTCAGGTGGGGCATCAAATTGGTAGCTACCCCTTAATTATTCGTCCAGCCTTTACCATGGGAGGAACTGGGGGTGGTATTGCCTATAACCAAGAAGAATTTGAAGAAATTGCTCAATCGGGTTTAGATGCGTCTCCCAATTCTCAAATTTTAATCGAACAATCCTTAATTGGTTGGAAAGAATATGAATTAGAGGTGATGCGGGATCTGGCTGATAACGTGGTGATTATTTGTTCGATTGAAAATATCGATCCGATGGGAGTCCATACGGGGGATTCAATTACCGTGGCTCCCGCCCAAACCTTAACAGATAAAGAATATCAAAGATTGCGGGATGCTTCGATTAAAATTATCCGAGAAATTGGGGTAGAAACCGGGGGATCTAATATTCAATTTGCGGTTAATCCCGTGACTGGGGATTTTATTGTAATTGAGATGAATCCCCGGGTGAGTCGGTCTTCTGCCTTAGCTTCCAAAGCCACGGGATTCCCGATCGCTAAATTTGCCGCGAAATTATCGGTGGGATATACCTTAGATGAAATCAACAATGATATTACTAAGAAAACCCCGGCTTCCTTTGAGCCCACAATTGATTATGTGGTGACAAAAATTCCCCGCTTTGCCTTTGAGAAATTCCCTGGTTCGGAACCTGTTTTAACCACACAAATGAAGTCCGTCGGGGAAGCGATGGCGATTGGTGGAACCTTCTGTGAATCCTTCCAAAAAGCCCTACGATCCTTGGAAACTGGGTTAGCAGGTTGGGGTTGCGATCGCTCAGAAAAACTCTCTAGTTTGGATCATATTCGTTCCGGTTTACGCACACCTAACCCAGAACGAATTTTAACAGTTCGGAATGCGATGCTGTTGGGAATGACCGTAGAAGAAATCTATGAACTGACCGGAATTGATCCGTGGTTTTTAGATAAAATGCAGGAAATTTTAGAAACGGAAAAATTCCTCAAACGGACTTCTTTACCTGAGCTAAAAGCCGATAAACTGTTAGCAGTAAAACGGCAAGGATTTAGCGATCGCCAAATTGCCTTTGCCACCAAAACCACGGAAGATGAAGTCCGAACCTATCGCAAAGGATTAGGAGTCAAACCTGTTTATAAAATGGTGGATACCTGTGCGGCGGAATTTGAATCGACCACACCCTATTACTATTCAACCTACTGGGAAGAAGACGAAATTTTACCGTCTACAAAACCCAAGGTTATGATTTTAGGCGGTGGCCCTAACCGCATCGGACAGGGGATTGAGTTTGATTATTGTTGTTGTCATGCCTCCTATTCTTTACGGGCGGATGGTTATGAAACAATTATGGTTAACTCTAACCCAGAAACTGTTTCTACCGACTATGATACGAGCGATCGCTTATATTTTGAACCCCTAACTAAAGAGGATGTTCTGAATATTATTGAAGCAGAAGAACCGGAAGGAATTATTATTCAATTCGGTGGTCAAACCCCTCTGAAGTTAGCCTTACCTCTGCAACGAGCCTTAGAAAAAACTACCCTAAAAACCAAGATTTGGGGAACTTCTCCCGACTCGATTGATATTGCTGAAGACCGAGAACGGTTTGAAAAAATTCTGCGGGAATTGAATATTTTGCAAGCCGAAAACGGTATGGCCCGCAGTTTCAAAGAAGCCTTAAAAGTGGCGAAGCGCATCGGATATCCGGTGGTTGTGCGTCCTTCCTATGTGTTAGGGGGACGGGCAATGGAAATCGTTTATTCTGATGAAGAATTGGAACGATATATGCTGTTTGCGGTTCATGTCGAACCCGATCACCCCATTTTAGTCGATCAGTTCCTGCAAAATGCCATAGAAGTTGATGTGGATGCGATCGCCGACCAACAGGGAAATGTTGTGATCGGTGGAATTATGGAACATATCGAACAGGCTGGAATTCACTCTGGGGACTCCGCTTGTTCGATTCCCTACCAAACCCTATCGGAAGCCGCCGTTACCACCATTCGCCGTCAAACCATTGAACTGGCCAAGGCGTTAAATGTGGTTGGGTTAATGAATATTCAGTTTGCGGTACAGGGGGAAAATGTGTTTATTTTAGAAGCAAATCCCCGGGCGTCTCGAACTGTTCCCTTTGTCTCTAAGGCGATTGGGGTTCCCTTAGCCAAAATTGCTTCCCGGGTGATGTCGGGTAAAAGTTTAATTGAATTGGGCTTTACCGAAGAAATAATTCCCACCCACGTTTCTGTGAAAGAAGCCGTGTTACCCTTTGCTAAATTCCCTGGTACGGATGTGCTGTTAGGGCCGGAAATGCGCTCTACAGGGGAAGTGATGGGGATTGATACCGAATTCGGCAAAGCCTTTGCCAAGGCAGAACTGGCCGCCGGACAGGTGTTACCCCTATCGGGGACGGTGTTTATTTCGGTGAATGAACGGGATAAACAGGCTATTGTTCCCGTGGTGCGGGATTTCTTGGCTTTAGGGTTCAAAGTTACCGCGACTATTGGGACTCGCAAAGTGCTTTGGGAAAATGAGGTGAAAGTGGAGATGGAGTTGAAACTGCACGAAGGACGGCCGAATATTTTGGATGCTATCAAAAACCAGGCGGTGCAGTTGGCTATTATTACTCCTTCTGGGGAGGAGTCCCGCAGTGATGGGATTCTGATTCGTCGTTCGGCTTTAGCCTACAAAATCCCGATTATTACAACTATTGCTGGGGCTAAGGCGACGGTGGCAGCGATTCATTCCTTAAAGTCTACTCCCCTGGAAGTGAAAGCGATTCAGGATTATTACATCTAACCCATCCTGTCGGGTGTTGACAATTGAGTAGGGGTAATTCATGAATTACCCCTACTTTATTCTTAATTGCGATCGCTCCAAAACTAACACCAATTAGCTATAGCAATCCTAAATCAGTTGTAATATTTCCATCTATCTCGACCCCTCCCAACCCTCCCCTTAGTAAGGGGAGGGCTAGGGTGGGGTTCTATATTCTGATCGCAAATCATTTAAGATTGCTATAAAAGTCTTAAAATAGCAAAAATAGAATCATTCCCCCGGATAAAATTACGATATTTGCAATTAAAAACCATTGGTCAAGTTTTTTGACTCGGACAATGGATTCGGGATCTTCACTTTTTGCCCAATCTGCGGTAATAATGGTTTCTAAAATCCCGGCAATAATTAAAACATAGACTAAGGCATAGATTTTATCTAATAATACCAAATAGCCAACATCAGGTAAAGCATCGGAATAGGATTGTTGCAGAAAAACAATCGTTAATAAAGCGGTGACGGGAAGAATAATTCGAGAGTCAACGTAGATGGGATAGAGTAATAATGCACCCCAACTAGAAAACAAAACTACGAATAACGGGAGTAATAATTTCCAAGTAAAGAAACTTAGAGGACGGGAAATGTGCATTTCAAACCGCAGAGTAGAATAAATCGAGTTATTTTTTCCTTCGTCCAAATCCCCAAAATTAGAGGGATATTGATGGGATAAGGTTTTAATTTCAGAATTTCTAATTTTCCATCCGGGAACAGTTAAATCCGCAGCATAACCTGATTCTTTTGTATCTGCGATATAGACTAATTGATTTAATGGATAAACAGCATTTTCAATTGTCACCCCTAAGCGTTGTTCATCTAGGGGATAACGGGAAAATTCAAAGGGTTCTCGAAACCGACTTTCTACCCGCATAATTTGATAGAAACTACCATCTTTGAGTTTTTTCGGTTCTTCATAAGCGGGTTCGATGATTCTTCCCCAGTCTTCAACGCCGTTCATAAATTCTAAGTTAGCAACGGGGTCAATTTTGCCTTTCCAACGTAACCATAAATAGAAATCCAGATAATAGGTATTGCTTGAAGCATTCAATTCATAAATATTTTGAGCATAAACCCCAACGGTAACTTTTTGGGCGGTGGCGGGAATTTCGGTTAGGTGTTGATAAATTAAGGAATTTTGGTGTGGGGTCGGGGTACGGAAATATTTCCCCAACTGTAAAATCAAGATCAGGGTAATGATACCCAAAGCTGGGAACAGGAATTTACGACTATTTTTTTTCAGGTCAATCCAGTGAGATAGAATAGGTGATGGCATAGTATTTCTGACAGTTTGAGTCGTTTTCAGGGGTCAATCGCCCATACAACAAGTGTTGGCTAAAGTTTATCCCAAAGAAATGGCTCGGTTGTTGAAAAATAGCTTACAATCCATAGAGAAGTGTTTTGCATCAATTAATGATCAAACTGCGTTTAAAGAGATTCGGAAAAAAGCGGGAAGCTAGTTACCGCATTGTGGTGATGAATAGTTTGTCTCGCCGAGATGGTCGTCCCCTAGAAGAACTGGGCTTCTACAATCCTAGAACCGACGAAGTTCGATTGGATAAGGCTGGTATTATCCGTCGCCTACAGCAAGGGGCACAACCGACTGATACTGTGCGTGACATCCTGAGAAAAGAAAATGTTTTTGAACTACTCAAGTCTGGAGTCGAACCCGAAACAACTGTCGCAGAATCCGCAGTCTAGTCCCAGTTATGACGAACTGGTGCGGTTTTTAGTCAAGCCGTTTCTGGAATTTCCAGAATCCCTGAAGGTTGATTGTGAGCGTTTTTCTAGCATACGCAGAACTTGGATTCGGTTAGCTGTAGAAGCCGAAGATAAGGGACGGATTTATGGTCGTGGCGGGCGCAATATTCAGGCGATTCGGATGGTTTTAACGGCCCTGGCTGTGTCCTCTGGTGAAACGGTTTATCTGGATATCTATAACAATGGTGAATCCGATGAACCCGCGAGTCCGAGGGAACCCAGGGAGAGCTTTAATCAGCGTTCCCCGGGTCAATATTCGGAACAGGCTCGTCCAGTCCGTGCAGCCCCTTCTAAGCCTCGTTTGAATCGAAGATACGAAGAATGAAGTGATCTTAATTTTGTCCTTAGTAGTGAAGCTCTAACCATTGCTAAAAGAGGGTTAAGTCGTTGAAGTAGTTTTCTAATGTTGGGCAGAATTAGGTTTAACCAACCCTAACAATTTTGCCCAACGTCTTCTCTAAAGAATTACGAATTACGAATTACGGATAATGGTAATTTGGTTTTCAATTTTTATAATAAAAGTAATCATATTTTGTAATATCAAATGACTGAGCGATTCACCCTTGGGTTACCAAGTATGGAAAGTGCAATGGCGCTTTCTGGCTATCAAGAAGATAATCTTAAAATTCTATCTCAACAAACGGGCGCTGAACTGGTAATGCGGGGACAGGAATTGCTAATCAGTGGAACCGCTAGTCAGATTCAATTGTGTCAAAAATTAGTTGCATCTTTGAACGAATTATGGCAGGATGGAAAACCGATTAGTTCTGTAGATATCCTAACGGCGCGTCATGCAATTAATACTAATCAAGAGGATGTTTTTAAAGATATTCAGCGTGATGTTTTAGCGAAAACCAGGCGAGGAATAGAAATTCGGGCAAAAACCTTTCGTCAACGTCAATATATCCAGGCGATGCGTAGTCATGATTTAGTATTTTGTATTGGCCCGGCGGGAACAGGAAAGACCTATTTGGCGGCAATTTTAGCGTTACAAGCCCTATTATCTGATCAATATGAACGGTTAATTTTAACTCGTCCGGCGGTGGAAGCTGGGGAAAAATTAGGATTTTTACCTGGGGATTTACAACAAAAAGTTAATCCCTATTTACGACCATTATATGATGCGCTTTATGAATTAATTGACCCAGAAAAAACAGCAAATTTAATAGAACGTGGGGTGATTGAAGTGGCTCCCATTGCTTATATGCGGGGTCGGACGTTAAACAATTCCTTTGTGATTTTAGATGAAGCCCAAAATACTACTCCGGGTCAGATGAAAATGGTATTAACACGTTTAGGTTTTGGTTCTCGAATGGTGGTCACGGGAGATATTACCCAAACGGATTTATTACCCAATCAAACATCGGGGTTAACAATGGCTTTAAAAGTATTAAAAAATGTTGAGGGAATTGCCTTTTGTGAATTTTCTCAAGCAGATGTCGTGCGTCATTCATTAGTCCAGCGCATTGTGGCGGCTTATGAAAAGCATGAAAAGCCTAAGTAAAAATATATCTTAGAAAGATTTAAGCTGAAGTTCCCAAAAATCTAGTAAAATTAAGTCTTAAAAACTAATTAAATTGGGAACTTGAACCATGAGTAATCTCAAAGCATTTTTAGAAGATTGTGAAAGTTTAGGAACTTTACGGTTAATTGTTACCAGTAGTTCGGCTGTATTAGAAGCCCGGGGAAAGATTGAAAAGCTATTTTATGCAGAATTACCCAAAGGAAAATATGCGAATATGCACACCGAGGGCTTTGAATTTCATCTGAATATGGATCATATTAAACAGGTTAAATTTGAAACCGGAGAAGCGAAACGGGGCAATTTTACTACCTACGCGATTCGCTTCCTAAATGAACAAAATGAAGTGGCGTTAAGTGCATTTTTACAATGGGGAAAACCAGGGGAATATGAGCCAGGACAGGTGGAAAATTGGCAGGGTTTAAAAGAACAATATGGGGAAGTTTGGGAACCTATTCCTCTGGAAAGTTTATAGGATTAATCATCTAAATTTGGGGTAATTCATGAATTACCCCTACTATTGATAGCGGTGATGCGTAAGTCATGACAGATTAAAATCCGTGAAATCCTCTTAAATCAGTGATCCCTATTCACTATTAAAAAAAAATGAAAAAATTAATTCTAATTCTGGGTTTAATTGTTGGTTTAATTATAGGGAAAACCGAAGCTCAAGCGGGACAGTTAGCCGACCGTTTATCCGCATTTCCAAATTGGAATCATAAACCAATGGTGCAGGCGGTGAAGGAAGATTTATATTATCCTGAGTGGATGGAGGGGGAATGGAATGTTACGAGTATGTTAGTAGATAAAGTGGCTCCCCTTGCTCCTAAAGTGACCACTCCTGGGTTTAAAAATAGTTCTGAATCTCTGAAGCAACCGATACAGTTTCAGGTTAGATTTAAACGGGTTGAATTGTTACCTAAGTTACAGATTTTTCCCCTAACTTTATTTTTTTCTCCCCAGGAATCCGATCCCAAAAATCATGATAAAATAGATATTAAGATAGTGGGAGATCGCGCTTTTAATGGGTTTAATATTGGTAAGGCAACCTTGGGAGAAAATGGAATTTTATCGGTTAAGATTGATCCGACTAATCCCAATCGTCAAATGACCGCTTTACCCGGAAATGTAGAATTGGTTTCCACCATTACGGGTCGGAGTAGTGAAAGTCCCAGGGAGGATCAATTTATTGCAACGGAAATCAGTCAACAGGTGTTTGAAAGCTCATCTCAAATCTATTTGAATGAAGTGGAAACAACCACAGGTTACAGAGCAGAATTTGAGAAAGTTGGATCAAAATCCGAAGTTAAATCCATTGTTGCAGATCAAGTTACGGCGGTTTATTTATCTCCTAAAGATCCAAATTTCTTTGCGGCAAGTGGTCATCCGGTGGCCTTATATAGATATCAATTAAAGTTAGTTAGGAATGCAGGATAAATTGCCATCACGGAGGGAAATATGAAATTTAAAGTTGGTTGTCAATTAGAGTATGAAGTTAGGGATTATAGTACGTTTATTTTTAATATCAATGTTGCTAAAGCTCACAATCAACGGATATTAGAAGAACATCTACAATTAGAATCAAATCTCCATTTTGAAGAATATGTTAATCCGGTTTTAGGTAATCGTTATCTGAGGATTAATGTACCTTCGGGAAAATTTCGCCTATCCTATCAAGCCATTGTTGATGTAATTTATGAAGAAACAAATCCGACAACAATTAATGAAGTTCCCGTTGCTCAAATTCCCTTAGAAATGTTACAATATATTTATCCAAGTCGCTATTGTCAATCCGATCGATTAATGCGATTAGCTCAATCGGAATTTGGTTATTTACTGCCAGATTATTCCCGAATTACGGCAATTTGTAATTGGATTTATGATAACGTAATGTATTTATCTGGGAGTAGTGATCAACATACTTCTGCCTTTGATACGGTGACAGAAAGAGCGGGAGTTTGTCGAGATTTTGCCCATTTAGGAATTGCCTTTTGTCGGGCTTTAAATATTCCAGCTAGGTTTGCATCGGGTTATGCTTATAAACTACAACCGCCTGATTTTCATGCTTATTTTGAGGTATATTTAAGCGATCGCTGGTATCTATTTGATGCGACTCGTCTAGCTCCCCGGGATGGATTAATCAGAATTGGAACCGGACGAGATGCGGCGGATACTGCTTTTGCTACGATTTTTGGGGATGTAGAAATGACTCAAATGAACGTGGATGTTGAGTGTTTAGAAACTATCTCTGATGGAGATGATTCTGAATATACAAATCAAGCCATTAGTCATTAGAATACTCGAAAAAGAAATCACTTCCCTATCCCGATAATCATTCAAACAACTCATAATTTAATATTCCTAGTGGTAGCAGGTTCTGGGAAAAAAATGTGGCTATGGTGTAATTATTTAGACAGGATAGTACAAACCATCGCCCCGCCTGTGCCAACCAATACCACTGGGATCTTTTTGTTGACTCCAATGGCTAAAATGTTCTGCACCTTTAGAAAATTCTTTAGCAACATTTCCCGTATTTACTCCTAAGCGACGAGTCAGTTCTTCCTCTGTTTTTGGTGTCAACCTCAATAAACTTCTAGGATGATTACTATTAACATTATTAACAGAACTTGAGGATTTACGGGTGGTTTCAACCGAAGTTTTTTTGTCTAATAACTGCTGCATTAAAGACATTTGATCTTTTAAAAGATCAATATCTTCTTGGAACAGTTTCAGTTGCTCTTGTACAATTTCTTCGACCTCGGTTTTCAATTCAGGATTGAATTGAGGTTGTTCCCCATCAAAAAACTGTTTAATCATCTGGACTAAAGCGGCACTTTCAGTTAAGTTGTGCCGTTTCATGTACTGACGCAGCTTTTTATGATAGTCTGGCGGAACGTAAGTCACGGCTCTGATATTCTTTGTTACCATGAGTATAATTAAATTATGCTACCTCAACATTAACACTAATTGTAAACAAGTACGCTACTATTAGCATACTATTAATATTAAACCGATTAGCTTTATCTACAAAATATCAGACCCGACCTATGACTGAAACCCCGGAGACCCCACCCTCTAATCAACCGACATCAGCTAATCTCCCTAGGATAAAAGGGGGTTGGCATCGGACAACCCAACAATTAAAAAGACTATTCCCCACTGACCGAATCTCTAAAACCTTTGTCCAATGGTTTAATGTCAATGAGACACAAATTGCTGAGATTTTAGCAACAATTCGGGCAGAACTTCCCACGACAGAAGCCTTATTAATTGGCAAACCTCAAGCGGGAAAAAGTTCAATTGTTAGAGGATTAACGGGGGTTTCATCGGAAATTATTGGTCAAGGATTTCGTCCCCATACTCAAAATACAGAACGTTATGCTTATCCGTCTAATGATTTACCTTTGCTAATCTTTAAAGATACCGTGGGTTTAGGAGATATTAACCAAGATACTTCTATCATAATTGAAGAATTAATCGGCGATTTGCAGAAAGAAAGTCAAGGAGCTAGGGTTTTAATTTTAACTGTTAAAATTAACGATTTTGCTACCGATACCCTCCGCATAATTGCCGAAAGTTTACGCAAAAACTATCCCCATATTCCCTGTCTATTAGCAATTACTTGCTTGCATGAAATTTATCCGCCCCAAACCGAAAATCATCCCATTTATCCCCCAGATTTTGAGGATATTAGCAGAGCTTTTGAAGCCTTAAAAATAGCGTTTAAAGGGTTATATGATCAGGCTGTATTAATTGATTTTACCCTAGAAGAAGATGGTTATAATCCTGTATTTTATGGCTTAGAATCTCTACGAGATACCTTAGCCAATTTGCTTCCTGAAGCCGAAGCTAGAACGATTCATGAATTATTAAATGGAGAGGTTAATAATCAACTGGGAAACATCTATCGAGATGTGGGGCGACGCTATATTTTAGCCTTTAGTATTATGGCGGCAACCGTTGCAGCAGTTCCCCTTCCTTTTGCCACTATGCCTGTCTTAACAGCCGTACAAGTTTCTCTAGTAGTGTTATTAGGAAATCTCTACGGAAAAACCTTAAATATTTCTCAAGCTGGAGGTTTAGTTAGTGCGATCGCTGGAGGGTTTTTTGCCCAAATGATCGGTCGAGAATTAATTAAATTTATCCCCGGTTTTGGTAGTGTTATTGCTGCGTCTTGGGCTGCTGCTTATACTTGGGCATTAGGGGAAGGAGCTTGTGTTTATTTCGGGGATTTAATGGGAGGAAAAAAACCTGATCCGCAAAAGATTCAAGTTGTTATGGACGAAGCATTCAAAACAGCAAAAGAAAGATTTAAAGGGATCAATTCATCAAAATAAAGGAGGAAATATGACGGATTTATATGAAACCGATTTTTATGGTTGGATTCAAAATCAAGTTAATTTGCTTAAAACTAAACAATGGCAACAGTTAGATCATCTAAATTTAATTGAGGAAATAGAAGCTTTGGGACGAAAAGAACGGCAAGAACTGAGAAATAGATTAGGGATTCTCTTAGGACATTTATTAAAATGGCAATTTCAACCTGATAAACGAACGAATAGCTGGTTAGGAACAATTCGAGAACAACGAGTACAAATTAAGTTTTTATTACAAGATAGTCCCAGTTTAAAATCCTATTTGAATCCAGTTTTACCCGATGCTTATGAATTAGGATTAGCCTTAGCTATTCGAGAAACAAAACTCGATGAACAAATCTTTCCCGAAGTTTGTCTCTATACCTTAGAACAAACCTTAGATTCTCAATTTTTACCAATTTAATCTCCATTTGTTACAAAAATTAAGCAAACTTAAATATCCTATTGATTCAGAGCAGTAGAATTTTTGATATCTTCAATTCTACAAATATCCAATCGAGAAATAATTGCAGAACTTAAATTTTGTTGATCATTCTGCCAACTCATAATTTTATTTCTAAAATGAATAGTTCCCTGGGTATAAGGATGCCAAATTTTTTCTATTTTCCTTAAATCTTGACATGGAAGTTTAGCAATATCCCGTTTTTTTAACTCAATGGGATCAGAATATTTGGGGTTTTTTCCTAAAGCTAACAGCATGATTCTATAGGTTTGTAGTTCAGCTTTAGTGAATTGTTTTGCTGATAATAAATGAGCTAATCGTTCATAATCCGGTTTCACCCTGGTTTTTTCCGACACTGTAGCTGTTCTAGCCATCCCAATTACTAAAGATGTAATTGATGCAATCACACCCAATGAAACAATAACTTTTTCTCGATTACCCATGTTTAATTAAAATTATAACGTTGTTGGGCTTTAGCCCTAATTCCAAAAATTATAAGCCCTGAATCCACTGTTGACAAACATTAAAGTTGGGATGGGGTAAAACCCACCCAAAGTTAGGTTAAAGTTGTTGCAACTTTTGATAACGACCTAATGCCAATAACGGAAAATAATGTTGATAGTAATGATATTTTATATAGAAATGACCCGGAAATCCAGTTCCCGTAAATTCCGACTCATCCCAGCGACCATCGGAAAGTTGTATTGAAATTAAATAGTTAATTCCCCTTTGAATCACCTCCATTTCATAACATCCCGTTGCCATTAAACCAATTAACGCCCAAGCCGTTTGTGAGGCGGTACTAACCCCTTTTCCTTTGAATTTAGGATCATTATAACTATGGCAGGTTTCCCCCCAACCCCCATCAATATTTTGACAACTAACTAACCAATTTGTCCCCCGTTCCATTAAGGGGTTTAGAGAAGTATAACCCCAATTTTTATAAATAGGATTAATTACCGCTAAAGCTGATAATACTCCACTGGTTCCATAAATATAATTAACTCCCCAACGTCCGAACCAACTCCCATCGGTTTCTTGTTCCTGTTTTAAATAGGAAATTGCCCGTTCAATTGAGGGTTTTAAAGATTGAATTTTCAATTGAAATTCTGAAGAATTAGGATCTAATTCCCCTAACATTTCAATCACTCTAGCGGTAACATCCGCCGTATTTGGATCAATCATGGCTTTTAAATCCCCATAGGGAACCGCATTAATCCAATCTTGATCATTATCAATATCAAAAGCCGCCCAACCTCCGGCTTTACACTGCATTGAGATCATCCAATCAATTCCTCTAATTATTGTTGCTGTTTTCAAGGGTTCATCGGTAATTTTAGCTTGATTTAATGCCATTACTACAACGGCAGAATCATCTAAATCAGGATAAAATTTATTCGCAAATTCAAACGCCCATCCCCCAGGTTTTCCCTGTTTATTTTTAATATTCCAATCTCCATAATCTAAAATTTGTTGACGAATTAACCATTTTGAACTTTTGACTATATCAGCATTATTTGGGTCAATTCCTGATTCAATTAAAGCTCGAACAACCCAAGCTGTATCCCAAACTGGAGACACACAGGCTTGCATTCGATAACTTTCTTCTGTTTCTATCGCAAAATTATCTATGGCTTCTAAACCCCGTTGAACAATCGGATCAGATACCGGATAATTTAAGCATTTTAACGCCAATAAAGAATTTAACATTGCCGGGATAATTCCTGCCCAATCTCCGGTAATTTCTTGTCGTTCTAAAATCCATTTTTCTGCTGCTTTTAATCCCTGTTCTCGTAAGGGGACAATATTAAAGAGTTCGGCAAATTTAAAAATCTGATCTAAGTCCAAAAAAATATCTGTCCAATCATTATTTTTAGGTAATTTAAAAATAGCATTTTCTCGTCCTTCTACATATAATTCATCTAAATTTAGACTAGAATTAAACCTAAAAACTGGCTTTTTATCGAATACAATTAACAAAGGAACGGTACTACTTCTCGCCCAACTAGACATTTCATAAATGGTAAAGGGTGAACCTTCGGGTAACAACATTATCCAAGGGGGAATTGAGGGAATCCCGCGCCATTCATAACACCCAATTAAGGCTAAATGTAGCTTAGTAAAAATCCGAGTTTTGGTAATTCCACCCCGTTCTAAAATGAATTGTTTGGCTTTAATTAAGGCGGAATCTGTTTCAGATACCCCTAATATTCTTAACGCCATATATGCTTCAACGGTGGTACTTAGTTCTCCTCCATCCCCATAGAATAATTCCCAACCGCCATGATCTCGTTGTTGGGAACGTAAATAGGTTTCAGCTTTATATAAAGGGCGAGTTTTATAGGTTCCCCAAATCTTGTGTAAGAGGATAATTTCTGATATAATTGTTACATTAGATTCTAATTCCGCCCACCAATAACCTTCGGGATATTGTTGAGATAAAAGGAAGTTTTGGCTGGTGGCGATCGCATCTTTTAATTTAGTTACAGAGACTTGATTTTGTATTTCCATTGTTATCTGTTTAACTCCTGCTATTGTTTCTGAGAATATCATTTTTTTAATTGGTTATAGATATTCTATCATATTTTTTATTGAATTAATCATAATTTTATGATATACGGAGTAGAAGGGGTAATTGATGTGTCTAAACTCGTTCAGTTTACCGGGATATTTGAACCTCTAAAAAACCCTGATTACTTTAATCAAGTTAAACTTTCTAGCGAGTGGGGAACTGTTTATTGGGATAGCGGTGCTGACTTAGATCCTGATGTATTGTATTCCTATTTATCCAAGCAACCGATACAGTTAAAAACCGCGAGTATTTATTGATTGTAAAATGGAAAATTCAATTTTAATTTTAACGCTATTGTCGTTAATAATATGGATAATATTATTACTATTTAGAGGACAATTTTGGCGAGGAGATCAACGGCTTTTTGAGGTTAAAGAACCTTTATTAAATTATCCTTCCGTTGCTGTAATTGTACCAGCAAGAAATGAAGCAGATTTAATTTCTACCAGTTTGCGATCGCTTCTTAATCAAAATTATCCTGGTTCATTTTCTATTATTTTAGTTGATGATCAAAGTAGTGATAATACAGCAAATATTGCCCAAGAAACTGCTAAATTATCAAATCAAACAGACAGGTTAAATATTATTACCTCTCAACCTTTACCTGCGGGATGGACGGGGAAACTTTGGGCGATGGAACAGGGAGTTAAATATACTTCTATGTTAGATTATATCCCCCAATATATTTTATTTACCGATGCTGATATTGAACATTCTCCTAATAATTTAAAGCAATTAGTTGAAAAAGCTGAAACCGAAAAATTACAGTTAGTTTCCTTAATGGTTTTATTACGTTGTCAGAGTTTTTGGGAAAAGTTATTAATTCCTGCTTTTGTATTTTTCTTTCAAAAATTGTATCCTTTTCGTTGGGTAAATCATCCCCAAAGTCAACTAGCGGCGGCGGCGGGAGGATGTATTCTAATTCATCAGGAAGCATTAACTAGAATTGGGGGTTTAGCAATATTAAAACAAGCATTAATTGATGATTGTTCTTTAGCTCAAGCGGTGAAGAATACCCCCCCAACTCCCCTTAGCAAAGGGGGAGAAGATCAGTTATTTACTACTGTAAATCAGGGGTTTTCTATTGGGAGTTTTATCTTTCCTTTTACCTCAAAATCCTATCATCCTATTTGGTTAGGGTTAACAGAAACAACCCAGAGTTTAAGACCCTATCCTAATTTATTAAGTATTTGGGATATGGTAGCCAGAACAGCATTTAGTCAACTGAATTTTTCTACTATTTTATTAGGATTAACCCTAATAGGGATGATTCTGATTTATTTAATGTCACCTTTAAGTTTAATTTGGGGAATTGTTCATGGAAATGGCTTAGTTATCCTTTTAGCTTTATTAACTGGGTTATTGATGGAAATTGCCTATTATCCCACCTTAAAACTGTATCAACTTTCTCCTATTTGGGGATTAACTTTACCATTTATTGGATTTTTATATGCCTTAATGACTTTAGATTCAGCCTTGAGATATTGGCGAGGAAAAGGAGGAAGTTGGAAAGGAAGAACTTACTCATAAGAAACCGGGTTTTTAGGTCAAGATTTAACTTCAAGAGCATCCTTACTTCCCTCTTTAGATTGCATTTCTTCAATATCTAATAAATTAACAATCACGCCCGCAATGGGAACGGATAGAAATACGCCTAAAATTCCAGCAATTCTAGCCCCAATCATTAACGAAAAAAACAAAACTACAGGGTTAATATTAACAGAACTTTGCATGATTTTAGGGCCAATAAAATTGTCCTGAATTTGTTGTAAAATCACACTAGCAACCACTACTTTTAACATCACAAACCAACCACTTTGAATTAAAATAATTAAACTGATTGTTAAAATTCCTAAAGTTGCCCCTATTCCTGGGATGAAATCAAATAAGCTGACAATAATAGCTAAAGACAAAGAAAAAGGTATTCCCAGGATACTATAAACGATAAAACTAGATGTTCCCAAGAAAACCGAGAGTAAAAGTTGACCTCTAAAAAAACCTAAAAAACTTCTTTGAACAGCTAAAGAAAACTGATTACGATGGTCATAAGGAATAATTTTTAATAGTAAAAACCATAGCCTTTCCCCATCAATCAGCATAAAAAAGGAAATCACAAAGATAATTACAAATGAAATGAACGCATTCGGTAAAGAAGAAAAAGTACCGACAAGAATACTGCCTAGTGCCACTAAAGATTTATTAAATTCAGCTTCTAGGGGAGCGAGATTAACATTAATTTTACGATATGTTAAAAACTTTTGTAAGTCGTCAAAAGGATTATCTGTTGATGTTAAACTTTGGATGATAAGGTTAAGAAGTTGTTGAAATTGATTAAAAAACATAGTTCCCAAGGCTAATCCGGTCGCAACAACCATAAATAGACTCAGAAATATGACAATTCCTAACGCAAATCCTCGACCTAAATAGCGTTCTAAATATCGCACAGGATAGTTGAGAAAGAAGGCAAAAATAGCGGCTAAGATAAAAGTAAAAAAGATACTTTCAAAATAGTTAAAAATCATAATTAATGCCCATCCAGAGGCAAAAAATAATAAAAACCGCACTAAACCATTAGTGTGAATCCGGTGCCAAAAAGCACTATCCTGAGAATTTGGGGGTAAATTATCCATTAGAACGACTCAATTTTAGCCAACGTTAACATTTTAGCGGATCTTGTTAACTTACAATCGCACTTTCTTGATCGGTTAAATTCTAATTAAATGATCTATCTTTAAAAATAGTCTGTAAATTTTGAGGAAGCAACGATGATTAGACTCAAACTATGGCAATGGATGGTATTGATCACACCGATGGCAATGATTGTGATTTTTTTGCTAACGGCGGCGGGGGTCACGATTCATAATTGGGGAATTAATTGGATTTGGGCGGTATTTACCCTGATTTTTGTGGGTTGGCGTTGGCTATTAGCCCGATGGACTAAACCGATGCTTAAAGAGATGGAAACTATCACCGCTAAATTTAATCAAGAACTAGAATTATCCTTAGATCAATCGAGATTAGAACCTGCTACAAATCCCAATATTACTCAAGTCGAAATAGCCCTACAAGAAATTTTAAAAGCAGCCCAGAATGATCCGCTAATTTGGGAAGAAAGTTCAATTTTTTGGAAACGCTGTCAAGATGTAGTGACAACTGTTGCTAATATTTATCATCCTGAAGTTAAATATCCTCTTTTGAGTATTTATATTCCCCAAGCCTATCAATTAATCCGGGGAACTATGGATGATTTAGATCAATTAATCCAAAAATTATCTCCAGCATTAAATCAAGTTACCGTTGGACAAGCCTATCAAACTTATCAAGTTTATCAGAAATTAGAACCCTCGGCTCGTAAACTTTTAAAAGTTTGGAATTGGGCGCAATGGCTGTTAAATCCAGTATCGGCTTTAGCACGAGTTTCGACTCAAAAAACTACCAATCAAGCCACACAACAATTGTTAGGTAATTTGGGTCAATCTTTGCGAGAAGTGGCTTTGAGAAATTTGTGTTGTCAAGCGATCGCTCTTTATGGTGGAGACACTTTACCCGTAACGGAATTTTCGGTTAATAATCTTTCCTTTCCCCAAGCAAAAACCCAAACTATTAGGGATATTTTAACAACAACAGAACCCGTTAAAACCTTAGAACAAAAACCCGTTAATTTACTCTTAGTTGGACGTACAGGGGCAGGAAAAAGTAGTTTGATCAATACCCTATTTAAAATGGATCAAGCCGTCGTTGATGTCTTACCCAGTACCGATCAGATTCAAAATTATCAGTGGCAAACCGACATCGGAGAAAGCCTCAATTTATGGGATACTCCGGGTTATGAACAGGTGAATCGTCCTGAGTTACGAGAACAGGTTTTAGACTATGCAACTAACGCGGATTTATTATTATTAATAACTCCTGCCCTTGACCCAGCTTTGCAAATGGATGTGGATTTTTTACGCGAGATTAAACAGCAGGAATTAGAGTTACCTATTATTACAATTGTTACCCAAGTTGATCGTTTACGTCCTATCCGCGAATGGCAGCCGCCCTATGATTGGCAATGGGGAAATCGTCCCAAGGAAAAATCAATTCGAGAAGCCACAGAATACCGATTAGAACAGTTAGGAGAATATTGCGATCGCGTCTTACCAATTGTTACCCAAGATAGTCAAACCCAGCGCCAACCTTGGGGAGTAGATAGGTTATCAATTGCTATTTTAGAAACGATTAATCCCGCCAAACAAATACGTTTAGCTCGATTTTTACAAAATCAAGAAGCCCAGATTTTAGCAACGGCTAAAATAATTGATCATTATACCTTTCAAATGGCAACAACTCAAGGATTAGCGGCTTTATTAAAAAGTCCAATTCTGAGTTTTATTTCCACCTTAGCCACAGGATCTCCGACTTTAGCATTATTACTCGCAGAAAAAATTCCCGTCGAACAATTGCCCGTGGTAATTGGGAAATTACAGATGGCTTATGACTTGTTTTTATTATTAAATTCAGGAGAGTCTGATTCGATGAATTTTGATTTATTAGTTCTCTGGCCATTACTTTTAGAAAATCACAATCCCTCGGAAAAAAACCCTTGGGCATTTGGTCATGCTTTAGTGGAATATTGGACACAAAAACTAACAATAGAACAAATGCAGCAACGGTTTCAATTTTATTTAAACCAGGGAAAAGTTTAACGAGTTAAACCAAGAGATGTTTCTCCCAAACCATCTGATTTTGAAATATTAGGTCAGGTGGGGAAAAATAATGAGATAATGGGGAAATGTTAAGGTGATCGGACAAATATTATGCAATCTTTTGATTTAACAACATTAATCGCAAGCTGTTATGAACTGCGACAAGACTGGCTTCCATCGCGGTTAGAACAGGTGTATCAACGCGATCGCTTTACGATTTCTTTGGGCTTACGCACCCTAAAAAGTCGAGGCTGGCTTGAT
Organism: Planktothrix agardhii NIES-204; assembly: GCA_003609755.1. Classification (NCBI taxonomy): domain Bacteria; kingdom Bacillati; phylum Cyanobacteriota; class Cyanophyceae; order Oscillatoriales; family Microcoleaceae; genus Planktothrix; species Planktothrix agardhii. The sequence goes on along the minus strand of AP017991.1, from coordinate 3,344,921 downwards.
ATTTCTTGCCATCCCCAAGCAGCCAGAATTTGCATCGGTGATCCTCCTCCTCGCATTCCTGATACCTTTACTTTTAGTGATCAACTCCGTCATCAATTGGCGGGATTAGCATTAGTTGAAATTCGGCAATTTGACCCCTGGGAAAGAGTTTTAGATCTGCAATTTGCCCAACGTCCGGGGGATGATCCCCTCTGGCATTTGTATGTGGAAATTATGGGGAAATATAGTAATATTATTTTAACGGGATCGGACAATATTATTGTAACGGCCGCCCATCAAGTGAATCTACAACAATCGAGTGTTAGACCAATTTTAACTAATCAATTCTATGAACTCCCCCCTAAATTAACCGAACCAATTCCGAGTTTAAATCAAGATCAATCCCTTTGGCAAGAGCGGGTGAGTTTAATTCCCAGTGCGTTAAAACAACAACTATTAAAAAACTATCGAGGTTTAAGTTCTGGGTTAGTTCAAGCAATGATTGAATCCGCGAGTTTAGATCCAACTCAACCCACAAATACGTTAAATTCAGAAGATTGGCATCGGTTATTTCAAAGTTGGCAAACTTGGCTAAAAACCTTAGAAAATAATAGTTTTATTCCTTATAATACCACAAAAGGTTATGATATTATTCCTTGGAATGTAGAAATTATTGCTGAAGTTAAATCGGTTCAAATTTTAATTAATACTTATTATACAAATGAGTTAAATCAACAGGAATTTAACCAACTGCGCCATCAAGTTAGTCAAAAACTTAATAGTGTTTTAAAGAAACTACAAGTTAAAGCAGATCAATTTATTCAAAGGTTACAACAATCCGATGAAGCGGACGATTATCGGGCAAAAGCGGATTTATTAATGGCATTTCTACACGAATGGAAACCGGGAATGAAGGAGATTAAATTACCGGATTTTGAGACGGGAGAACCTGTTAAAATACCCTTAAATCCAGAGAGTAATGCCGTCCAAAACGCTCAAAGTTTATATAAACGACATCAAAAGTTAAAACGAGCGAGAATAGCCGTTGAACCCCTACTAAATGCAGTTAAAACCGAAATTAACTATTTAGAACAAGTCGAGTCAGCGATTAGTTTAGTTGAAACCTATCAAACCGCCGAAGATTTACAAACCTTAGCCGAAATTCGAGAGGAATTAATTCAACAAGGTTATATTAATATTCCTAATTATCGTAGTCCTAATTCTACTTTATCAACACAATTCCATCGTTATCAAACCCCGAATCAGATTGAGGTTATAATTGGCAGAAATAATCGTCAAAATGATCAGTTAACCTTTAAACTAGCAACGGATTATGATTTATGGTTTCATACTCAAGAAATCCCCGGAAGTCATGTATTATTAAGATTAAATCCCGGACAGGTTGCTGATGATATTGATTTAAAGTTTACGGCTAATTTAGCAGCCTATTATAGTCGGGCTAGAAATAGTGAACAAGTTCCGGTTATTTATACTAAACCTAAGCACGTTTATAAACCTAAAGGGGCTAAACCTGGGATGGTTATTTATAAACATGAAACCGTAATTTGGGGAAGTCCTAATAATACTACAATAGGTAATGGAAACTGTTCATCTGTATAAAGATTAGCCATTGCTCAACTCTCTACTACATTTATTCTTCTTGTTCTTTTAATGCTTGTTCAATTTCTTCAGAATACGCCTCTGCATAAACCCAAATATTCAACAAATCAGCCGCCGTTAGATGGGGATATAATTGCAAAATTTCTGCATCCGTCGCACCTTGACGGCGTAAACTCACAAATAGCCAAACCGGAAGCCTGGTATTAGCAATACAAGCATCTCCACCTATTACCCCAGGGGTTTTAATAATACCCCGTGAACCATTGCTTAAAGTCTGAGTTAACGCTTGAATGAGTTCCGCTTTTTCAATTAGAGTAAGAGACAAAAGTTGAGTTTGGAATTCTGTTAGAGTCATATTAATATAATACAGCATAGTTAAGGATATTTTATCATTTTTATTCTGTTATCTGTCCTATTTCTCAATGATTTGAGTTGAAATGCGATCGCTTATTCTTCATCCGCCAAATAATCAACCCTCAAAACCACTTCTAAATTAAACGGACATTCATCAGGGAAAACACTAACTTTTAATTGCGTTTCCGTTGCCCCGTCCTGACGCGCATCTTGATAACATTCTGCAAAAATTTCTTGACCATATCCCCTTAAACTGGGGCTATCTTTAAACACAATTAATAAACGTCGTCTATGCTCAACAATTGTACTCCTCCAACTTTGAGATCGTTTATTCGGTTGATATTTATATTTAAGTAAGTGCATTAACAAAACTGTTAAATTACTTTGAACAGATCGTTTTTCACTCCTCCCCATACTTTCTAACTCGGCAATTAAATTTTGAAGATCAATCTCTTGAAATTGGTTGTTACTTAACTGTTCTACAGTTTTATTAATCCATAAATAATAATCTTGGTCATAAAGAGTTAATTGATTTAGATTGGGTTGATAAAGTTGAGGATTCATAATAATATTTTCGTTAAAATAAATCTAAAAACACTGATAAAATTCTATTTTTATTTGATCTATTATTGCATGATATTCCATGCTTCCCGATTGAGTTCACGCAAAGGAGGTAAGTCATTAACAGCATCTTTAAAGGTTTGGTTTTCTTCAAATATATCTCGTAATGTTAGTAGATGAATTCTAAAACGTTCAATATCAGGAAACTCAAGAAGACGATTTTTAAAACCGTCTTTAGGCTTGGATCTTGTTGGTGATGTATAACCAACTCCAGCTAACATTACACCAATATCAGCACGACGCCGTATTAGACAAGAATGTAAAACGTCTGCTTCTTTTGCTTCTAAATTTTTGTTTTTTAACTTTGATTGAAAATAAATTTTTAACCCATTAATATAACCTTCTCCATCAACGCCACCATCAGGCCCAGGAGGGCCAGGAGTTAACCCTAAACAATAAGCAAAACGACGACCTAATTCTCCTTTTGTAGCCGGATCACTCGAAATAAAGCCCTGAATTCTAGCATTTATAACTTTATAATTGCTCATTATTTCTCCTTTGAACTTTCACTCGCTTTCTCCAACTCTGTTACAATACAGTTATTTTGATAGAGTAAACGAATGCCTAAAATTACACAATCATTAACTCTTTCTTCCATTCCAATTTTTTTTATCTTTTGTATTGTTTCTCGAGATAAATTGAGAGAATATGATGGAATGTTAGGATCTGAATCTAAACCCTCTCCTGGGTCACCCATTTCTTGAATAATTTTATCAAAACTTAATTTTAATTTTTCGATATAATAATAAACATAATTCATTGATGATTCTATTATTATTTCACGATTAATTCTCAATGCTGATGTTAATCCCATTAACTTTTTATTATCTGTATTGCATATTTTAATAGTTAATTCTTTACTATCATTGTCTTGTTCTGATTCGTTGAGTATTTTTCCTTTACTAATAGCTGCGTCTACTTTATTGCTTCCGCTCTTGGTTTTTGGCACTTTTTTTTCTGATAAATCTTCGTTAGCAAGGGATTTCAAATTTTCTGAACTCATTGTCTTACCTCTTTTCTAAATAGTAATTAAGTCTTCAAAATAGTTTTCTAGCTGTTGGTATTCTGGATATTCCCAAATATATTTTCTGTCAGAATATACAGCTTCTTGCATTATATCTTGTAGATTATCCATCTCGGAAGCTACGCTACATTGGCGAGGCTTATTTTCTATGCTATTAACTTGTTCTTGTACTTCATCAGCACTAATTCCCAATGGTACAACAAAAACTTCAGGTGTAAAAGTGGCTTTTACCTCCATCTCAAAAATTATATTTAAAGTTGGTTCAAGATTATTCAAGCCTTTATACCTTTGGGATGAACTGATGGGGATAAAGATGATATGAGGATCACTGCTCAAAATAACTTGAACAATATTAGCTAAGGGTGTATTCATATCAAGAACAACATAATCATATTGTTGTCGTTTAACAAGCCTTTTAATACTTTTTCGATTAGGGTTTGTCATAACTGATATCCCTGGTCTTGTATCTACTGGGTCAAAATCAAGTTCTTCATTAGGTTCTGCACCTACATAAAATTTCCAAGAATCTGCTTGATCATCGCAATCTATTAGTAAAACATCTCCTTTCTTAGAAAGAACTCCTGCTAAATGAACAGCTAAGGTCGTTTTACCTACACCACCACTATTATGTGTACAGAGAATGACTTTCATTATAGTATTACTACGTTTTTAGTAAACACACCATCTCGTTCAGTATAACATGAAATGATATTAATCGCTTAGATAGAGGTTTATTTTCTAGTTTAACCATTTTTGCCAGGATTGGGTGCGATCGCTTATAATTATACTAACTCCATCCCTCCCCTTAACTATGATTCCCATTACCTTAGATGACAATAAACTTAAAGATGCTCTAAAACAGGCGATTCGAGAACTGATTCAAGAGGATCAAAAAATGATTTCTAATTTAATCGTGGAAGTCATAGAAGATATTGCTTTTGAAAATCCGATTAAAGAAGGAGAAACCTCTGAAACAGTTAATCAAGATGTAATTCTTAAAATTTTAAATCCTCAGCCAGAAACTGAAAAATCCTTAAAACTTAACTTAACCAGTAGAATACCATCTCAAACTGAGGCGATGGTACTGCCTAAAAATGAATTAAAACTTAACGTAACTCTTAAAAAACCATCTGAACAGCAAGTTAAACAAGCACTAGATGAATTTGACCAAGCAGTTAAGCAATTTTTAGAGGAAACAGATATAACACCGGAAGAATTAGCTGAAGCTTTAGATTTAAGTCAACCCTTAAAATGATGCACTTAGTTGTTGATGCTAATATTTTAGTTTCTGAGCTATTAAGACAAAGAGGGAAGGAGTTGATCCAAAATCCTGGTTTAATTTTATATGTGACCGAATCTGTTTTATCAGAAACTTCTCATGAATTAAGGAAACGGATTAATGCTATTATTCATAAAAAAGGTGCATCTGAAGAACTGGGCGAAAAGTTACTAGAAGCTGCACAAAATGTGATTAATACTAAAATTAATATTATTGAAGAATCAGTTTATATTCACCTGGAAACAGAAGCCAGAAATCGTATTCCTAGAGATCCCAACGATTGGTCAACGGTTGCCTTAGCATTAGTCCTGAATGCAGCAATTTGGACGCAAGATTGTGATTTCTTAGGTTGTGGTTGTCCAACGTGGACAACAGAAACATTACTTACTCAACTTACAGTAGCATAAATAATAACCAATAAAAATCAACCCAATTTCTTTAAGAAATCGGGTTGATGAAATCACTAATATTTGATCACTAACTAATTGCCAATTTTAGGCGCGGTCACAGATAGGAATTTCCATTTACTCGGTTTAACTTCTGGCTTTTGCGCTAAAGTTGGCACAGAATGACGGATTAATGCCGTTAACTGTGTGGTTGTAGAATCATACATTTGGGTTAATATTTTCGGATATAACCCAATACCAATAATCGGCACTAATAAACAGGCAATGATGAACACTTCTCGCGGTTCAGCATCCACCAATTTTTCATGTTCTACTAACTCTTTATTTTCGGGGCCGTAGAGAATTTCACGCAACATTGAAAGCAGATAAATCGGAGTTAAAACCACTCCAACGGCTGCTAATAAAATCACGATCACTTTAAATGTCGAGTTATAGGCATCGCTAGTGGCAAACCCAATAAACACCATTAACTCGGCAACAAATCCACTCATCCCCGGCAACGCTAGGGATGCCATACTACACGCTGTCCACATAGCGAAGACCTTTTTCATCTTGACGCCAACGCCACCCATTTCATCCAACATTAAGGTATGGGTGCGGTCGTAGGTACAGCCGACTAAAAAGAACAAACTTGCCCCAATTAACCCGTGAGAAACCATTTGTAACATCGCTCCACTCATACCAATATCGGTGAAGGATGCCATCCCAATTAACACAAAACCCATGTGGGAAATTGAAGAATAAGCGATTTTCCGTTTCAGGTTTCTTTGGGCAAAAGAAGTGAAGGCGGCATAGACAATATTAACCACCCCTAAAATTACTAAAATTGGAGCAAAAGTCGCATGGGCATCGGGTAACATTCCGACGTTCATTCTTAGTAACGCATATCCCCCCATTTTTAACAGAATTCCTGCTAGTAACATATGGGCGGGAGCCGTGGCTTCTCCGTGGGCATCCGGTAGCCAAGTATGCAGGGGAAAAATTGGTAATTTCACCCCGTAAGCTATTAGGAAACCGCCATATAATAGCAGTTGTAAATTCATGGGATAGTGTTTGGCTGCGATCGCTTGCATATCAAAAGTGACGGTATCTCCAAAAAAGGCCATTGCTAGGGCACCAACTAGGATAAAAAGCGAACCTCCGGCTGTATAAAGAATGAATTTTGTAGCAGCATAGAGGCGTTTTTTTCCACCCCAAATTGATAGAATTAGGTAAACTGGAACTAATTCCAATTCCCAGACTAAAAAGAACAGCAACATATCCTGAACGGCAAATACAGCAATCTGTCCGCCGTACATTAATAACATCAGGAAATAGAATAATTTCGGTTTTAGGGTGACAGGCCAAGCGGCTAAAGTCGCTAAAGTGGTGATAAATCCTGTCAGAATAATTAGGGGCATTGATAACCCATCTGCCCCTACAGACCAATTTAAGTCTATTTGGGGAACCCAAGTATATTTTTCTACGAGTTGTAAACCTGGGGTCTGGAAATCGTATCCCGTATTAAAGGCATAAATGAGGATAGCAAAATTGATTAGTCCCACAATTAAAGCGTACCATCTCACCGTTTTTCCATCTTTATCTGGAATAATTGGGAGCAGTAAGGCGGCGATAATTGGAAATAAGATGGTTATTGTTAGCCAAGGAAAATGTTCCATAGATCAAGCACTGAATGAAGGAATTAAAATTAAGCTACAATCAGTTAGCAGGTCTAACTACTGTTAACTGATAACTGTTAACTGATAACTGTTAACTGATTAATTTACCCAGTAATTCCTGAGAAGACAACGAAGCCGAGAACGGCTACAAATACAATCAGGGCGTAGAATTGGGCGCGACCATTTTCTAGGTATTTTAAGCCTTCTCCCGTGACTAAGGTGACTAACCCGGTAAGGTTAACGGCACCATCGACAACGCGATAGTCTACTTCCATAACTTGTCGGGCTAACCGACGACTACCTCGAACAAATAGCACTTCGTTAATATCATCGAGATACCATTTGTTTTTGGAAAAATTGTAAATGGCTGGATATTTGGCAGCGATCGCGGCGGGGTCAATTTTACCCGCCAAATACATCAAATAGGCAATACTAATTCCTATTAAAGCAATACCAACGGAACTTCCTGCCATAATCAAAAATTCCGTTAATTCAAATTCAGCCAGATGTTCCTGAACTTGTTTCACACTTTCCCCAGGGGCGTGAATAAACAGTTCAAAAATATTATTAAATGGAGTTCCCACTAACCCAATTAATACCGAAGGAACCGCTAATACCATTAACGGTAAAATCATGGTAACTGGGGACTCATGGGGATCGTGGCTATGGCCGTGATCGTCGCCTTGGGCTAACTCGTCCGGGTTCATGGCTCCAGGGCCAAAGGCAAATTGGGGGCCATTGGCTTCCGTTAACAGATTTTGTTGGATGGTGGTGTCATTACCTCGGAATTTACCTTCAAAGGTCATGAAATACATTCGGAACATATAGAAGGCAGTCATTCCGGCCGTTAACCAACCGACTAACCATAATATCGGGTTAGCAGCAAAGGCATTACTAAGAATTTCATCCTTTGACCAGAAACCAGCAAAGGGGGGAATACCACAAATGGCTAAAGTTCCCACCAGGAAACAAGCGGAGGTGACGGGCATATATTTGCGTAACCCGCCCATCAGACGCATATCCTGGGCCAGAACGGGTTCATGGCCAACCACAGACTCCATGCCGTGAATGACTGAACCCGAACACAGGAATAACATGGCTTTAAAATAGGCGTGGGTCATCAGGTGGAATAGTCCGGCACTGTAGGCCCCCACCCCCATCGCCATTACCATGTAACCCAGTTGGGAAATAGTCGAATAGGCTAACCCTTTTTTAATGTCATTTTGGGTTAGGGCGATAGTAGCCCCCAAGAATGCCGTAAAGCATCCAGTAAAGGCAATAATATTCATCACTATCGGCAACCCCTCAAACACGGGGTACATCCGGGCGACTAAAAACACCCCGGCGGCCACCATCGTAGCGGCGTGAATTAGGGCAGAAATTGGGGTCGGGCCTTCCATGGCGTCGGGAAGCCAAACATGAAGGGGGAATTGGGCCGACTTAGCAACGGGGCCAAGAAAAATCAATACCCCTAATAACGTGGCTAAAATCACGCTCAAGGAACCGGTTTCTACGGCTTGTTCTAGGCGTTCTCCCATGAGGCTAAAATCAAAGGTATTGGTAGCCCAATAGATGCCTAAAATCCCTAAGAGTAAACCAAAGTCCCCAACTCGGTTGGTGACAAAGGCTTTCTGGCAAGCATCGGCGGCGGGTTTGCGGTCGTACCAAAACCCAATTAATAGGTAGGAACACATCCCCACCAGTTCCCAGAAAATATAAACCTGAATTAAGTTCGGGCAAATTACTAGCCCTAACATGGAAGAACTAAATAAACTCAGATAGGCATAAAAGCGTACATATCCGGGGTCATGGGCCATATAACCATCGGTGTAGATCATGACTAGGAAAGCCACCGTTGTCACAATTGCCAGCATCACCGCCGCCAGATGGTCAATGGTATAACCCATTGTTAGTCTAAAGTCTCCGGCCGCTGCCCAGTCAATAATATAGGTGTAGGGAGCGTGACCGTCGAGTTGACTCCAAAGCAGAGCAAAAGATAAGACCATTGATGCCCCTAACGTTGAGACCAGGAAGGTTGAACAAACTTGTCTCAAATTGTTAGTGGCGGTGTTGAAAGAAATTAGCCCGACTCCAACCAAGGTCGCACCTAATAGGGGCAACACGGGAATTAGCCAGGCGTATTGATAGAGAGGTTCCATAACTATGTCAACTTTATAGTTCTTAATGAACTTGCCAAAACTGTTGATAATTTTACCCTACTATGGATTTTGGGCAGATTTTAGAACCCGAAGGACTCACCGAGTCTAGTATTTTTATGTGCTTTTCAGCAACCGCCAGTTTTACCGCCAGTTTCTCATTATCCGTGTTAGGCGTTGCAACGCCGACACAAACAACCTCGAAAAAGCAGCTTTTATTAGCAACTTTTCCATTGTTATTCGCAATTCAGCAATTTTTTGAGGGAGTAGTTTGGTTAAATTTAGACAACCAATCATCCCGTGTCTATTATATAGGAATCTACGTTTTTTTGGTTTTTGCTACGGCATTTTGGTTGATTATTTGCCCAATCTCAGTTTATTTATTAAGTGTTTTGTTATTTATATTTTTGAACTGGAAAACAGCGTTGCCCCAGGGTTAAAAATCTTTATCTAAAATCTTTTCTCAATGATGAATGAGATTGAGAACAAATCATGCTATCATGGAAATAGTGTTAATTTGGGGCTGTGGCTCAGGTGGATAGAGCAAGCGCCTCCTGAAGAATCGGGCACCATGTGGGGAAACCCCGTGAGTGAATGTGGTCAAACTCAAGGAAGCCTAAGTCTGGAAACCGATAAGGTAATCTTGAGCCAAGCTTTCCCTCTCAACGGGGAAAGAAGGTGCAGAGACTGGCTCTAGGGAATAATAATTTTATTCTTTAGACAAACGGCCACCACCTACGGGCGACACCCGCCTACGGTGAAGGAATAGTCCAGAGAGTGGGGAAACTCACACAAATCTGAAGCGCTAGGTCGGCGGTTCAAA